>NZ_LMFK01000035.1:0-17588 GCF_001426785.1 Ensifer sp. Root142 | reverse complement strand
CGTCACGGTTGCCGTTGAGCTGATCGTTCCGATCGCGATGGAAGAAAAGCTGCGCTTCGCTATCCGCGAAGGTGGCCGTACCGTCGGCGCCGGCATCGTTGCTTCGATCGTCGAGTAATCTCAGGATTATTTCGCTTCAAAAAGGCCCCGCTGGAAACAGCGGGGCTTTTCGTTTTGAGCCCGACGCAGGACGCCGGCGATGAACTCGCTCTTTCCGCTGGCGTAGATGTCCCAATTGCCTCTTGCCTGGATGATCAGTTTCCGTTTGAGCAGTTCGTACTGTCGCGCGACTCCCGTGTGTCGGCGCAGGTAGTCGCGAAACAGGATGCGCGCTTGATGCGCGTGGTTGTCAGGCCCGCATATATAGAGGCGGGTACCATAGGGCGCCCCGCTCATGGTGAGTGTCCATAGGCCATTGCCGTAGGGATCTCCGTGGAAGTGATAGCCGGCCGTAGCCGCGCTTTCGAGCGCTACCGGAATGTCGCCTTCAGATTGAAGGACGGCGTCGATATCTATCTTCGGCTTGGCCGCCAGTCCGGGTACGGCTGTGCTGCCAACGTGTTGAATGTCGGCAATGAGTGGCGCCAGGAGGCCTGCGATGACGCGGCGACGCGCTGCAAAATCCTCTGGCCAGAACGGATCATATTCAACCAGGCGGATATCAGTCATAGGTTTGCCTTGTCGCACTCGACCGATTCGCAATCCTATCTGTTGGCTTCGAAACGGTGCTCGAAAATCGCAGAGGAGGAGGTGGCATCATTGAAAACAATGCGTTTTCGCTAGGTCATATGGCGGGCGAGCGGCCGTCTGGGCGGAGGGGGGAAGACTTGATTGAGGATTTTTGCTCTTTTCCGTCAAAGACGCTTGTCATCGCCCGATAAACTGAATAATAAGCCGCTGACTTGATGCGCTGACCGGTTCGAGAATGACCGGCTGAAGCGATCTAGGGGTATAGCTCAGTTGGTAGAGCGGCGGTCTCCAAAACCGCAGGTCGTCGGTTCAAGCCCGGCTGCCCCTGCCATTGCCTTCGCCTTTGCAAGCGGCTCAAAGCCGGGTAAGGTGGAAGGAGGTCGGATAAGCCGACCATCGAAATTCACAGAAAAGACCGAATGCCTCTTGTGATTTGTAGAATCGGTCTTTATGTAGGGTCCAAACAGACACGCGGTGCGTGGGGCTGAATCATCGGCTTTACGCGCCGTAATGGCGTGAGCATTACATGGCATCCAAAACGAATCCGTTTACGTTTCTGCAGCAGGTTCGCTCAGAGGCGTCGAAAGTAACTTGGCCATCCAGGCGCGAGACGATGATCTCGACGCTGATGGTTTTTGTCATGGTCTTTTTTGCCGCTGCCTTCTTCTTTGCTGCGGACCAGTTGATGGGTTGGCTGATTGGCCTAGTCCTCAACGCTGGCGCTTGATTGGGTGGAGGGTAGTATGGCTGCACGCTGGTATATTGTTCACGCCTATTCGAATTTCGAAAAGAAGGTAGCTGAATCGATCGAGGAAAAGGCCAAGCAAAAAGGTCTTTCGCATCTGTTCGAGAAGATCCTTGTTCCGACCGAAAAGGTTGTCGAGATTCGCCGCGGCCGCAAGGTTGATGCCGAGCGCAAGTTTTTCCCGGGTTACGTCCTGGTGCGCGCCAACCTGACGGATGAGGCCTTTCACCTCATCAAGAACACGCCGAAGGTCACCGGTTTCCTCGGGACCGACAGCAAGCCGGTTCCGATTCCGGATCATGAAGCCGATCGTATCCTCGGCCAGGTCCAGGATGGCGTCGAGCGTCCGAAGCCGTCCGTCTCCTTTGAGATCGGCGAGCAGGTTCGCGTCTCGGATGGTCCGTTCGCCTCGTTCAACGGCATCGTTCAGGATGTCGACGAGGAGCGGTCGCGCCTGAAGGTCGAGGTTTCGATCTTCGGTCGTGCGACCCCGGTCGAACTGGAATACGGCCAGGTCGAGAAGGTCTGAGAAGATCAAAAGAGATTGGGCAAGTCGTTTAGGCCTGCCCTGGCGGAGAAATCCGCATGCGCGTGGAAGGACGTCGGCCTTAGCCGGGACGAAGGGTCCGCACCACGCAACCGCAGCCGCCGATCCCTGATCGGCTACATGCCGGGAAACCGGCGCAACAGTTCCTCGTTTCGATCCGTCGCGATGAGGCAATGAGAGGCAGAGAGAAATGGCTAAGAAAGTTGCAGGCCAGCTCAAGCTGCAGGTGAAGGCAGGGTCGGCCAATCCGTCCCCGCCGATCGGTCCTGCACTCGGTCAGCGTGGCATTAACATCATGGAATTCTGCAAGGCGTTCAATGCCGCCACGCAGGAAATGGAAAAGGGTATGCCGATCCCGGTCGTCATCACCTATTACCAGGACAAGTCGTTCACCTTCGTCATGAAGCAGCCGCCGGTCAGCTACTTCCTGAAGCGTGAATCGAAGATCACGTCCGGTTCGAAGACCCCAGGTAAGGCCAAGGCTGGCTCGATCACCAAGGCTCAGATCCGCACGATCGCAGAGGCCAAGATGAAGGACCTCAACGCGGCCGATATCGAAGGCGCAATGGCAATGGTCGAGGGCTCTGCCCGCTCCATGGGCCTGGAAGTGGCGGGCTAAGACCATGGCGAAGATTGCAAAGCGTGTACAGAAGTCCCGCGAGGGCATCGACCCGACGAAGATCTACGGCCTCACCGAAGCCGTATCGCTGGTCAAGGAACGTGCAACTGCCAAGTTCGACGAGACTGTTGAAGTCGCGATGAACCTTGGCGTTGACCCGCGCCACGCCGACCAGATGGTTCGCGGCGTCGTCAACCTGCCGAACGGCACGGGCCGCACGGTTCGTGTTGCCGTGTTCGCACGTGGTGCCAAGGCTGATGAAGCCAAGGCTGCCGGTGCAGACATCGTCGGCGCTGAAGAGCTCGTCGAAATCGTTCAGGGCGGCAAGATCGACTTCGATCGTTGCATCGCGACCCCGGACATGATGCCGCTCGTCGGCCGCCTCGGTAAGGTTCTCGGCCCGCGCGGCATGATGCCGAACCCGAAGGTCGGAACGGTCACCATGGACGTTGCCGGTGCCGTCAAGGCATCCAAGGGCGGCGCCGTCGAATTCCGCGTCGAGAAGGCTGGTATCATCCACGCCGGCATCGGCAAGGCTTCGTTCGACGCCAAGGCTTTGGAAGAAAACATCCGCGCCTTCGCTGACGCGGTCGTCAAGGCGAAGCCTGCTGGCGCCAAGGGCAACTACGTCAAGCGCGTAGCGATTTCGTCGACCATGGGCCCGGGCCTGAAGATCGACCCGGCAACGCTCAGCGTCGCCTAATGAATTTCGGGCTTCGGCCCGAGCAATAATTTCCGGCCCTTCGGGGCCGGAAATCCGGATCTCGATCCGGAACTCCTGTCCGAGATTGCGGGTGGTTTTACCTTAATCACTTCGGCCTGCATGAGACGGGTAAGATCTGAATTTCACGATGACGCCGGAGGCGTCGAAATTCGGTTCGAGCCTCGCTTGCCTTGTGTCAGACCCGGCTTTCCGGGAACGCCAAGGGACAGGATCCTCAAGCGTTACTTGGGATCTTTTTTGAGATCCCTGGTGACAAAGGCAAACCCGGCAGGGGCTGCAGTTCATGCAACCCTGTCAACTGGAGACAGACAGTGGAAAGAGCGGAAAAACGCGAATTCGTCACGGAGCTGAACGAAGTCTTCAAGGCTTCCGGTTCGGTTGTCGTGGCCCACTATGCTGGTGTCACAGTTGCGCAGATGAACGACTTCCGTTCGAAGATGCGCGCTGCTGGCGGCACCGTCAAAGTCGCGAAAAACCGCCTGGCCAAGATCGCTCTTCAGGGCACCGAGTCGGAAGGGATGACAAATCTCTTCAAGGGTCAGACGCTGATCGCATTCAGCCAAGACCCGATCACGGCTCCTAAGGTCGTCATGGATTTCGCCAAGACCAACGACAAGCTCGTTGTTCTCGGTGGTTCCATGGGAACAACCACGCTCACCGCCGAAGCAGTCAAGTCGCTTGCGACCCTGCCTTCGCTGGACGAGCTGCGCGCAAAGCTGCTGGGCCTTCTCAATGCCCCGGCAACCCGCGTTGCTACGGTTGTTGCAGCACCGGCAAGCCAGCTTGCCCGCGTGTTCGCCGCCTATGCCAAGAAGGACGAAGCCGCCTAAGGCGGATTTTCGCTGTTGTATTTAAAACCAGTTCGAACCGAACAAAAGGAAAAGTAAAATGGCTGATCTCGCAAAGATCGTTGAAGACCTCTCCTCGCTGACCGTCCTGGAAGCTGCTGAGCTTTCCAAGCTGCTCGAAGAGAAGTGGGGCGTTTCTGCAGCTGCTCCGGTAGCTGTTGCTGCTGCTGGCGGCGCCGGTGCTGCTGCTCCGGTCGAAGAAGAAAAGACCGAATTTGACGTTATCCTCGTTGACGCTGGCGCCAACAAGATCAACGTCATCAAGGAAGTCCGCGCCATCACCGGTCTCGGCCTCAAGGAAGCCAAGGACCTGGTCGAAGGCGCTCCGAAGCCGGTCAAGGAAGCCGTTTCGAAGGCTGAAGCTGCTGACCTCAAGAAGAAGCTCGAAGACGCTGGCGCCAAGGTTGACGTCAAGTAATTCGGCATTTTGCAAGGGGAGGTGGCCATTTCGGCCGCCTCTCTTTGACCGTTTTTAGAACATATTACCCAAAAGCCTGTCGCAAAACGGCTTTTGGGTAATGGGTTCTTCAAGAGGATGGTCTCGAACGGAATTCAGCACAGCAATCCGCGCTGGGCGTTTTCCGCAAGTTAGACGAGATTGAACTACTCATTGATTGACGGGGTCGACTGGCCATCGGTTCCCGTCCGTTGCAGGCCCGGATGCAAGATTGACAAGGAGCGACGATGGCTCAGACCCTTTCGTTTAACGGTCGCAGGCGCGTACGCAAGTTTTTTGGTAAAATTCCAGAAGTCGCAGAAATGCCGAACCTCATCGAGGTTCAGAAGGCATCCTACGACCAGTTTCTTATGGTTGAAGAGCCCAAGGGCGGACGCCCTGATGAGGGCCTTCAAGCCGTTTTCAAATCGGTTTTCCCGATCAAGGATTTCTCCGGCGCTTCGATGCTCGAGTTCGTGTCCTACGAATTCGAACAGCCGAAGTTCGACGTCGAAGAATGCCGTCAGCGCGATCTGACCTACGCAGCACCGCTCAAGGTGACCCTGCGCCTGATCGTGTTCGATATTGACGAGGATACCGGCGCGAAGTCGATCAAGGACATCAAGGAACAGAACGTCTACATGGGCGATATGCCGCTCATGACCGACAACGGTACCTTCATCGTCAATGGCACCGAGCGCGTTATCGTTTCGCAGATGCACCGCTCTCCGGGCGTGTTCTTCGACCATGACAAGGGCAAGAGCCACTCTTCCGGCAAGCTGCTCTTCGCTGCCCGCGTGATCCCGTATCGCGGTTCCTGGCTCGACATCGAGTTCGATGCCAAGGATATCGTCCACGCCCGTATCGACCGCCGCCGCAAGATCCCCGTGTCTTCGCTTTTGATGGCGCTCGGCATGGACGGCGAGGAGATCCTCGACACCTTCTACACGAAGTCGCTCTACCAGCGCGACGGCGCTGGCTGGCGCGTGCCGTTCCAGCCGGATGCGCTGAAGGGCCAGAAGGCGATCACCGAGATGGTCGACGCCGATACCGGCGAAGTGGTTGTCGAAGCTGGCAAGAAGCTGACGCCGCGCCTGCTGCGCCAGTTGCAGGACAAGGGTCTCAAGGCCCTGAAAGCGACCGATGACGACCTCTATGGCAACTACCTTGCCGAAGACATCGTCAACTTCTCGACCGGTGAAATCTACCTCGAAGCAGGCGACGAGATCGACGAGAAGACGCTTCCCGTCATCCTGTCGGCCGGCTTCGACGAAATCCCGGTTCTCGACATCGACCATATCAATGTCGGCGCCTACATCCGCAACACGCTGACCGTAGACAAGAACGAGAACCGTCAGGATGCTCTGTTCGATATCTACCGCGTAATGCGTCCGGGCGAACCGCCGACCATGGATTCTGCGGAAGCCATGTTCAACACGTTGTTCTTCGATGCCGAGCGTTACGACCTCTCGGCCGTCGGTCGCGTGAAGATGAACATGCGTCTCGACCTTGAAGTGGCTGATACCGTTCGTATCCTGCGCAAGGAAGACATCCTGGCTGTCGTCAAGATGCTGGTCGAGCTGCGTGACGGCAAGGGCGAAATCGACGACATTGACAACCTCGGCAACCGCCGTGTTCGTTCTGTCGGCGAACTGATGGAAAACCAGTACCGCCTTGGTCTGTTGCGCATGGAGCGCGCGATCAAGGAACGCATGTCGTCGATCGAAATCGATACCGTCATGCCGCAGGACCTGATCAACGCCAAGCCGGCTGCCGCCGCCGTCCGCGAATTCTTCGGCTCCTCGCAGCTGTCGCAGTTCATGGACCAGGTGAACCCGCTTTCGGAAATCACCCACAAGCGCCGTCTTTCGGCACTTGGCCCGGGTGGTCTGACCCGCGAGCGCGCAGGCTTCGAAGTCCGTGACGTTCACCCGACGCACTACGGCCGTATCTGCCCGATTGAAACGCCGGAAGGCCCGAACATCGGTCTGATCAACTCGCTTGCAACCTTTGCCCGCGTCAACAAGTACGGCTTCATCGAAAGCCCGTACCGTAAGATCGTTGACGGCAAGGTGACGAACGACGTCGTTTATCTCTCCGCAATGGAAGAAGCGAAGTACCACGTCGCCCAGGCAAACTCGGTTCTCGATAGCGATGGTGCGTTCTCGGAAGAGTTCGTCGTTTGCCGTCATGCCGGCGAAGTTATGCTGGCACCGCGTGACAACATCAACCTGATGGACGTTTCGCCGAAGCAGCTCGTTTCGGTCGCCGCGGCGCTCATCCCGTTCCTGGAGAACGACGACGCCAACCGCGCACTGATGGGCTCGAACATGCAGCGTCAGGCCGTGCCTCTGCTGCGCGCCGAAGCTCCGTTCGTCGGTACCGGCATGGAACCGGTCGTTGCCCGCGACTCCGGCGCTGCCATTGCAGCCCGTCGTGGCGGTGTCGTCGACCAGGTCGATGCGACCCGTATCGTTATCCGCGCCACCGAAGACCTCGATCCGTCGAAGTCGGGCGTCGATATCTACCGTCTGCAGAAGTTCCAGCGTTCGAACCAGAACACCTGCGTCAACCAGCGCCCGCTGGTCACCGTCGGTGACGTTCTGAACAAGGGCGACATCATTGCTGATGGTCCGTCGACCGATCTCGGCGATCTGGCACTCGGCCGCAACGCGCTCGTCGCGTTCATGCCGTGGAACGGCTACAACTACGAAGACTCGATCCTGTTGTCCGAGCGCATCGTGCGTGACGACGTGTTCACCTCCATCCACATCGAAGAATTCGAAGTGATGGCGCGTGACACCAAGCTGGGTCCGGAAGAAATTACCCGCGACATTCCGAACGTTTCGGAAGAAGCGCTGCGTAATCTCGACGAAGCCGGCATCGTCTACATCGGTGCTGAGGTTCAGCCGGGCGATATCCTGGTCGGCAAGATCACGCCGAAGGGCGAAAGCCCGATGACGCCGGAAGAAAAGCTTCTGCGCGCCATCTTCGGTGAAAAGGCTTCCGACGTGCGCGACACGTCCATGCGCATGCCCCCGGGCACGTTCGGCACCGTCGTCGAAGTTCGCGTCTTCAATCGCCACGGCGTTGAGAAGGACGAGCGCGCGATGGCGATCGAGCGCGAGGAAATCGAACGACTGGCCAAGGACCGCGACGACGAACAGGCGATCCTCGATCGTAACGTCTACGCACGTCTCGTCGACATGCTGCGCGGTCACACCGCGGTTGCAGGTCCGAAGGGCTTCAAGAAGGGCACTGAGCTGTCCAACCTCGTCGTCAGCGAATATCCCCGCTCGCAGTGGTGGATGTTTGCCATCGAAGACGAGAAGGCTCAGGGCGAGATCGAAGCGCTTCGCGCCCAGTACGACGAATCCAAGTCGCGCCTTGAACAGCGCTTCATGGACAAGGTCGAAAAGGTCCAGCGCGGCGACGAAATGCCTCCGGGCGTCATGAAGATGGTCAAGGTCTTCGTCGCTGTTAAGCGCAAGATCCAGCCGGGCGACAAGATGGCCGGCCGTCACGGCAACAAGGGTGTCGTGTCGCGTATCGTGCCGATCGAAGACATGCCGTTCCTGGAAGATGGTACGCACGTCGACGTCGTTCTGAACCCGCTCGGCGTGCCTTCGCGCATGAACGTCGGCCAGATCCTCGAAACCCATCTTGGCTGGGCTTGCGCCGGCATGGGCAAGAAGATCGGCGCGATGCTCGATGCCTACAAGGCAGGTGCCGATATCCAGCCGCTGCGCGACACCATCGACAGCGTCATCGGGTCGGGCCCGAAGGGTGAGCCGATCAAGCAGTACGACGACGAGTCGATCGTACGGCTTGCCGAGCAGACCCGTCGTGGCGTTTCGATCGCGACGCCGGTCTTCGACGGTGCTGTCGAAGCTGACGTCAACGAGATGCTGGAGCAGGCGGGCCTGAAGGTAACCGGTCAGTCGACGCTTTATGATGGCCGTACCGGCGATCAATTCGACCGCCAGGTGACCGTCGGCTACATCTACATGCTGAAGCTGAACCACCTTGTCGACGACAAGATCCACGCCCGTTCGATCGGTCCTTACTCGCTCGTCACCCAGCAGCCGCTGGGCGGCAAGGCGCAGTTCGGCGGTCAGCGCTTCGGGGAAATGGAAGTCTGGGCGCTCGAAGCCTACGGCGCCGCCTACACCCTGCAGGAAATGCTGACGGTGAAGTCGGACGACGTGGCCGGTCGTACGAAGGTCTACGAAGCGATCGTCCGTGGCGACGATACCTTCGAAGCGGGCATTCCCGAGAGCTTCAACGTTCTCGTCAAGGAAATGCGCTCGCTGGGCCTCTCGGTCGAACTCGAGAACACCAAGGTCGACGAACTCGGTGCAGCGCAGCTGCCTGACGCAGCCGAATAAGAAACATCAAGGTGCGTGCCGCGTCGCGGCGCGCACCGCTTCCTCCGCAAGGCTTCATTGGCAAGCGAGAGGAACGGGGCCGCATCAAATGCGGTTTTAGCTGTTTATGGGGCAGAGGGGCCGGCGCCCGGGATTTGTCGGCACTCTCGCCAAGCTCAGGGCGTTAAGCCCGTAAAGGAGACAGGCATGAACCAAGAGGTCATGAATCTTTTCAATCCGCAGGTGCCTGCACAGACTTTCGATTCCATCCGGATTTCGATCGCCTCGCCGGAGAAGATTCTTTCCTGGTCTTACGGTGAGATCAAGAAGCCGGAGACGATCAACTATCGTACGTTCAAGCCGGAACGTGACGGTCTCTTCTGCGCTCGTATCTTCGGTCCGATCAAGGATTACGAATGCCTGTGCGGCAAGTACAAGCGCATGAAGTACAAGGGCATCATCTGCGAAAAGTGCGGCGTTGAAGTTACGCTGTCGCGCGTTCGCCGTGAGCGCATGGGCCATATTGAGCTCGCCGCTCCCGTTGCCCACATCTGGTTCCTGAAGTCGCTGCCGAGCCGCATTTCGACGCTGCTCGACATGACGCTGAAGGATGTCGAGCGCGTTCTCTACTTCGAGAACTACATCGTCACCGAGCCCGGTCTGACGTCGCTGAAGGAAAACCAGCTCCTCAGCGAAGAAGACTACATGCTCGCCGTCGACGAGTTCGGCGAAGATCAGTTCACCGCGATGATCGGTGCTGAAGCGATCTATGAAATGCTCGCTTCGATGAACCTCGAGAAGATCGCTGGCGATCTGCGTTCGGATCTGGCCGAGACCACCTCGGATCTGAAGCAGAAGAAGCTGATGAAGCGGTTGAAGATCGTCGAGAACTTCATGGATTCCGGCAATCGCCCGGAATGGATGATCATGAAGGTCGTTCCGGTGATCCCGCCGGACCTGCGCCCGCTCGTGCCGCTCGACGGCGGCCGTTTCGCGACGTCGGATCTGAACGATCTCTATCGCCGCGTGATCAACCGTAACAACCGTCTGAAGCGTCTGATCGAACTGCGCGCTCCAGGCATCATCATCCGCAACGAAAAGCGCATGCTGCAGGAATCTGTGGACGCGCTGTTCGACAACGGCCGTCGCGGTCGCGTCATCACCGGCGCCAACAAGCGTCCGCTGAAGTCGCTGTCCGACATGCTCAAGGGCAAGCAGGGCCGCTTCCGTCAGAACCTGCTCGGCAAGCGCGTCGACTACTCCGGCCGCTCGGTTATCGTGACCGGTCCGGAGCTGAAGCTGCACCAGTGCGGTCTTCCGAAGAAGATGGCGCTCGAGCTGTTCAAGCCGTTCATCTACGCTCGCCTCGACGCCAAGGGTTATTCCTCGACCGTCAAGCAGGCCAAGAAGCTCGTCGAAAAGGAAAAGCCGGAAGTCTGGGATATCCTGGACGAGGTCATCCGCGAGCATCCGGTTCTGTTGAACCGCGCACCGACGCTGCACCGCCTGGGCATCCAGGCCTTCGAACCGACCCTGGTCGAAGGCAAGGCCATCCAGCTGCACCCGCTCGTCTGCACGGCCTTCAACGCCGACTTCGACGGCGACCAGATGGCCGTTCACGTGCCGCTGTCGCTCGAAGCGCAGCTCGAAGCACGCGTGCTGATGATGTCGACGAACAACATTCTGCACCCGGCTAACGGCGCGCCGATCATCGTTCCGTCGCAGGACATGGTTCTGGGTCTCTACTATCTGTCGATCCTGAACCAGAACGAGCCCGGCGAAGGCATGGCGTTTTCTGACATGGGCGAGCTGCATCACGCGCTCGAAACCAAGTCCGTGACACTGCACGCCAAGATCCGTGGCCGTTTCAAGACCGTCGATGCCGAGGGCAACCCGGTTTCGAAGATCTACGAAACCACGCCTGGCCGCATGATCATCGGTGAACTGTTGCCGCGCAACGTCAACGTGCCGTTCGAGACCTGCAACCAGGAAATGACCAAGAAGAACATCTCCAAGATGATCGACACGGTCTACCGTCACTGCGGTCAGAAAGACACGGTCATCTTCTGCGACCGCATCATGCAGCTCGGCTTTGCCCATGCTTGCCGCGCCGGCATTTCGTTCGGCAAGGACGACATGGTCATTCCGGACACCAAGGTGAAGATCGTCGGCGATACTGAAGCGCTCGTGAAGGAATACGAGCAGCAGTATAATGACGGCCTCATCACCCAGGGCGAAAAGTACAACAAGGTCGTTGACGCCTGGGGCAAGGCTACCGAGAAGGTCGCCGACGAAATGATGGCCCGCATTAAGGCTGTGGAGTTTGACGACAACGGCCGTCAGAAGCCGATGAACTCGATCTACATGATGTCGCACTCCGGCGCCCGTGGTTCTCCGAACCAGATGCGTCAGCTGGGCGGCATGCGCGGCCTGATGGCCAAGCCGTCGGGTGAAATCATCGAGACGCCGATCATCTCGAACTTCAAGGAAGGTCTGACCGTTAACGAGTACTTCAACTCGACCCACGGTGCCCGTAAGGGTCTGGCCGACACCGCCTTGAAGACCGCGAACTCGGGCTACCTGACGCGTCGTCTCGTCGACGTGGCGCAGGATTGCATCGTCAACTCCGTCGATTGCGGCACCGAGAATGGCCTCACCATGACGGCGATCGTCGATGCCGGTCAGGTTGTGGCTTCGCTTGGCGCTCGTATTCTTGGCCGTACGGCTCTGGACGACATCGATCACCCGGTCACGGGCGTTCGTCTCGTCGACGCCGGCCGGATGATCCTGGAACCCGACGTCATCGAGATCGAAAAGGCTGGTATCCAGTCGATCCGCATCCGTTCGGCGCTGACCTGCGAAATCCAGACGGGCGTTTGCGGCGTCTGCTACGGCCGCGACCTGGCACGTGGTACGCCGGTCAACATGGGCGAAGCGGTTGGCGTTATCGCTGCACAGTCGATCGGTGAACCGGGCACCCAGCTCACCATGCGTACCTTCCACTTGGGCGGTACGGCGACCGTGGTCGACCAGTCGTTCCTGGAAGCGTCCTACGAAGGCACGGTACAGATCAAGAACCGCAACATGCTGCGCAACTCTGACGGCATCCTTGTCGCCATGGGTCGTAACATGGCCGTCCAGATCCTCGACGAACGTGGTGTCGAGCGCTCCTCGCAGCGTGTCGCCTACGGTTCGAAGATCTTCGTCGACGATGGTGACAAGGTGAAGCGCGGTCAGCGTCTTGCCGAGTGGGACCCCTACACCCGTCCGATGATGACGGAAGTGGAAGGTACCGTTCACTTCGAAGACGTCGTCGACGGCATCTCCGTGCTCGAAGCGACCGACGAGTCCACCGGCATCACCAAGCGTCAGGTTATCGATTGGCGTTCGACGCCGCGCGGTACCGACCTGAAGCCGGCGATCGTCATCAAGGACAAGAACGGCGCGGTCCTGAAGCTGTCGCGTGGTGGTGACGCCCGCTTCATGCTTTCGGTTGACGCCATTCTCTCGGTTGAACCGGGCACGAAGGTTTCCCAGGGTGACGTGCTGGCACGTTCGCCGCTGGAAAGCGCCAAGACCAAGGATATCACCGGTGGTCTGCCGCGCGTTGCCGAACTGTTCGAAGCACGTCGTCCGAAGGATCACGCCGTCATCGCTGAGATCGATGGTACGATCCGCTTCGGCCGCGACTACAAGAACAAGCGTCGCGTTCTGATCGAGCCTGCTGAAGACGGTGTTGAGCCGGTCGAATACCTGATCCCGAAGGGCAAGCCCTTCCATCTTCAGGATGGCGACTACATCGAAAAGGGCGACTACATCCTCGACGGCAACCCGGCGCCGCACGACATCCTGGCGATCAAGGGAGTGGAAGCACTCGCTTCCTACCTGGTCAACGAAATCCAGGAAGTCTACCGACTGCAGGGCGTTGTGATCAACGACAAGCACATCGAAGTCATCGTTCGTCAGATGCTGCAGAAGGTGGAAATCACCGATGCCGGCGACTCGACCTACATCGTCGGTGACAATGTCGATCGCATCGAGCTCGAAGACGTCAACGACGGCCTGATCGAACAGGGCAAGAAGCCGGCATACGGCGATCCGGTCCTGCTCGGCATCACCAAGGCCTCGCTGCAGACACCGTCGTTCATCTCGGCGGCGTCGTTCCAGGAAACCACCAAGGTGCTGACCGAAGCGGCGATCGCCGGCAAGGTCGACGGCCTGCAGGGTCTGAAGGAAAACGTCATCGTCGGCCGTCTGATCCCGGCTGGTACCGGCGGAACGATGACGCAGATCCGCCGCATCGCGACGGCGCGCGACGAGATGATTCTCGAAGAGCGTCGCAAGGGTACGGGCGCAGATGTTGCCACCCCGATGCTCGCCGATCTCGCGAAGGAAAACGCAGCGGCCGAATAATGGGAGGAGGGCGTTCTCGCCCTCGTTTCCTCAAATCAGAAAAGCCGCCCGGAGCGATCCGGGCGGCTTTTTCATTGTGGTAGGCTGGAAGGGGAGGCGACGTTGGGGCGTCGACGGCCTCAGCTGAAACGGATGATCGCAACTTCGCCTTCGAGGGCGCCCTGGTAGGCCGAGGCATGCGGCTCCTCGTTCGGCACGTCTGTCAGTGTGCCGATCTGATCGAGGTCGGCCTCCAGGAAGCCTTCCTCGGCGAGCGCGTTCAGCGCCTCGCGCACGGCCGTATCGTCGTCGGGTGCGCGCAACATCACGTGAATGTCCACGCCTTCGTCGTCTCCGTCGGTCTCATAGGCCTTGCCGATGATGATGAAGACCATCGGCTCGTCCGGTGCATTGTCGTTGTCAGGCGTGACGCTCATTGAATATCCTTTCGAGTGCGCGGCCGACTTTAGCGCCCTTTTCAGTGCAGCGCGAAAGAAATAGCTGCGAGGCCACAGGCTTTGGCGACTCGGCAGAATCATGGCGGTGGAAAACCGTCACAAACTGGTTGCCGATTCCTTAACCCTGTTCGAAGCTGTCTGTGTTCAAGTGCAGACAGGGTCGCCAGGACCCACCCCGACACCCGCCAAAGCCTTGTTTTCCGGGCATGGCGGGTCTGTTGGCGGGAGAATATTTGTTAATTGCCCTTGACTGTCGGCCTTGAAATCAGTACACCCCGCCGCATCGGAGCCCATGTGAGGCTGGCTGGTTCGGAACGTCGCGTTCTGGAGTTCGCCTCAAACAAGGTTCGAAACGCACGCTGACTACAAAAAATGCTGCACGCATGACGCGCGAAATGCTGTGTCCTCTGCTTTTTGTAGGGCCATCCGCGACAAAGCGGATCGGTCCTCGTTTGCGCATTTTACAGGTGTCCGTATCGCCGGAGACGGCAACGATCCGCCCGCAAGGGTAACGAGACAAGATTTTGCAAGGGATGGTTACATGCCTACCGTAAACCAGCTGATCCGCAAGCCGCGTCAGGCACAGGTAAAGCGCAACAAGGTTCCTGCTCTGCAGGAAAACCCGCAGAAGCGTGGTGTTTGCACCCGCGTCTACACGACGACCCCGAAGAAGCCGAACTCGGCTCTGCGTAAGGTTGCCAAGATTCGCCTGACCAACGGTTTCGAGGTCATCGGCTATATCCCGGGTGAAGGTCACAACCTTCAGGAACACTCGGTTGTCATGATCCGCGGCGGCCGCGTAAAGGACCTTCCGGGTGTCCGTTACCACATCATCCGTGGCGTTCTCGATACGCAGGGTGTCAAGAACCGCAAGCAGCGCCGCTCCAAGTATGGTGCGAAGCGTCCGAAGTAATTTCGGGTTTCACGAATTCGGCGCTGCGCGAGGTTCTCCGCGTGTTAAGGCGCCAGTCAACAGTTGAGAGACAAAACGTATGTCACGTCGTCACAGTGCAGAAAAGCGCGAGATCAACCCGGATCCGAAGTTCGGCGATCTGGTTGTCACCAAGTTCATGAACGCCATCATGCTTCATGGTAAGAAGTCGGTTGCTGAAAGCATCGTTTACGGTGCCTTCGATGCCGTTCAGGGCAAGCTGAAGCAGGAGCCGATCGCCGTGTTCCATTCGGCCCTCGACAACATCGCTCCGCACGTCGAAGTCCGTTCGCGCCGCGTTGGTGGTGCAACCTACCAGGTTCCCGTCGACGTTCGTCCGGAACGCCGTCAGGCGCTCGCCATCCGCTGGCTGATTGCTGCTGCCCGCAAGCGCAACGAAACGACCATGGTTGATCGCCTCTGCGGCGAACTCATGGACGCTGCGAACAACCGTGGCAGCGCCGTCAAGAAGCGCGAAGACACGCACAAGATGGCCGACGCCAACCGTGCATTCTCGCACTACCGCTGGTAATCGACGACCAATTTCGAAAGGGAGTCCCTATGGCTCGCGAATACAAAATCGAAGACTACCGCAATTTCGGTATTATGGCGCACATCGACGCCGGCAAGACGACGACGACCGAACGTATTCTCTACTACACCGGTAAGTCCCATAAGATCGGCGAAGTCCACGACGGCGCCGCTACCATGGACTGGATGGAGCAGGAGCAGGAACGCGGCATCACTATCACGTCTGCTGCGACCACGACCTTCTGGAAGGGTCGTGATGGCAAGACCCGCCGCTTCAACATCATCGACACCCCCGGCCACGTTGACTTCACCATCGAAGTCGAGCGTTCGCTGCGCGTTCTCGACGGCGCCATCGCGCTGCTCGACGCCAACGCCGGTGTTGAGCCTCAGACGGAAACCGTCTGGCGTCAGGCTGAGAAGTACAACGTTCCGCGCATGATCTTCTGCAACAAGATGGACAAGACCGGCGCTGACTTCTACCGCTCTGTCTCGATGATCAAGTCGCGCCTCGGTGCGATCCCGGTCGTCATGCAGCTGCCGATCGGCGCTGAGACCGAGTTCAAGGGCGTCATCGACCTGATCGAGATGAACGCTCTCATCTGGCGCGACGAATCGCTCGGCGCCCAGTGGGACGTCGTCGAAATTCCTGATGACATGAAGGCAGAAGCGCAGAAGTACCGCGAACTTCTGATCGAGACCGTTGTCGAGATCGATGAAGCTGCGACTGAAGCGTATCTCGAAGGCAACCTGCCTGATAACGACCAGATCCGTGCGCTCGTTCGCCGCGGCACCATCGACGTGAAGTTCCACCCGATGTTCTGCGGCACCGCGTTCAAGAACAAGGGCGTTCAGCCGCTTCTCGACGCCGTTGTCGACTACCTGCCGTCGCCGATGGACATCCCGGCGATCAAGGGCATCGACGTCAAGACCGAAGCCGAGACCGAGCGCCACGCTGACGACAGCGAGCCGCTTTCGATGCTCGCCTTTAAGATCATGAACGACCCCTTCGTCGGTTCGCTCACCTTCGCCCGTATCTACTCCGGCAAGCTCGAAAAGGGCACGTCGGTCATGAACACGGTCAAGGAAAAGCGCGAGCGCGTCGGCCGTATGCTTCAGATGCATTCCAACAGCCGTGAAGACATCGAAGAAGCCTTTGCTGGCGACATCGTTGCTCTGGCTGGCCTCAAGGAAACCACCACTGGCGATACGCTCTGCGACCCGCTGAAGCCGGTTATCCTCGAGCGCATGGAATTCCCGGAGCCGGTTATCCAGATCGCGATCGAGCCGAAGACCAAGGGCGACCAGGAAAAGATGGGCCTCGCGCTCAACCGCCTGGCTGCAGAAGACCCGTCGTTCCGCGTCAAGACCGACGAAGAGTCCGGCCAGACGATCATCGCAGGCATGGGTGAACTCCACCTCGACATCCTGGTTGACCGCATGCGTCGCGAATTCAAGGTCGAAGCAACCGTCGGCGCGCCGCAGGTTGCCTACCGCGAAACCATCACGCGTCAGCACGAAGAAGACTACACGCACAAGAAGCAGTCCGGTGGTACCGGCCAGTTCGCGCGCGTCAAGATCGTCTTCGAACCGAACCCGGATGGCGAAGACTTCAAGTTCGAGTCCAAGATCGTTGGCGGTGCTGTTCCGAAGGAATACATCCCCGGCGTCCAGAAGGGCATCGAAAGCGTTCTGTCTTCGGGTCCGCTGGCTGGCTTCCCGATGCTGGGCGTCAAGGCGACGCTCATCGACGGTGCCTTCCACGACGTCGACTCGTCGGTTCTGGCGTTCGAAATCGCTTCGCGTGCCTGCTTCCGTGAAGCAGCCAAGAAGGCCGGCGCTCAGCTCCTCGAGCCGATGATGAAGGTCGAAGTCGTAACGCCGGAAGATTACGTCGGTGACGTTATCGGCGACCTGAACTCGCGCCGTGGCCAGATCCAGGGCCAGGAAGCACGCGGTGTTGCCGTCGTCATCAATGCGAACGTCCCGTTGGCGAACATGTTCAAGTACGTGGACAACCTGCGCTCGATGTCTCAGGGCCGCGCCCAGTACACGATGACCTTCGATCATTACTCGCCGGTCCCGTCGAACGTCGCACAGGAAATCCAGGCAAAGTATTCCGGTCAGAAGTGACCGGAATACCCTTTCGCTGAAAACAGATAGATAAGGTTTCCCCGACAGGGGACAGGAAACGGAGAGCCGAAAATGGCAAAGAGCAAATTTGAGCGCAACAAGCCGCACGTTAACATTGGCACGATTGGCCACGTTGACCATGGCAAGACGTCGCTGACTGCAGCGATCAC
>NZ_LMFK01000034.1:0-766396 GCF_001426785.1 Ensifer sp. Root142 | reverse complement strand
ATAGATCCCATGGGCTGGATCACGGCCGCCGTTTTTTTGCAGAATGAGTGGTCGTCCGATCAACCACCTAATCTGAGGAGACTGCGATGCTTAAGACCGATATCCCGACGACCGCCGTCCAAACCAATCTTGCCGCAATATTTCTGTCTTTGGAACTTTCGCGTTCGACATGGCTCATCACGTCGCTGTCACCGGGGAACGGCGAGAAGATGTCGAAGTACTCGGTAGCAGCTGGCAATATTGTCGGTCTAATTGAGTTGTTCTCGAAGCTGCAGGAAAGAAGCCGAGCCAGAACCGGACAGATCTATCCGATCATTACGATCCAGGAAGCTGGTCTCGATGGTTTTTGGGTCCACCGATCGCTCGAGAAAGAAGGTATCGAAAGTCACATCGTTGATGCGGCTTCAATCGCTACGCCTCGCCGCCGGCGGCGCGTGAAGACGGATCGTGTCGATGGTGAGGCGCTGCTGCGTGTTCTGCTGGCCTTCAAGAGGAAGGAACCGCGCGTCTGTGCGATGGTGCGGGCCATTTCCCATGAAGAGGAAGACCGGCGGCGGATCGGCCGGGAGCGAAAAGCGCTGATGGTAGAACGTGTCGGGCACGTCAATCGGATAAAGGGGCTTCTTTTCTCGCAGGGTATCAGCGATTACGAGCCCCTTCAGAAAGATCGACGCCAGCGCCTCAAGGAACTGCAAACAGGTGACGGTCATATGTTGGCACAACATATGAAAGCTCAGATTGCCCGTGAGCTGGACCGGTTGGAACTGGTTATGGAGCAAATCAAGGTAGTCGAGGATGAGCGTGACGCGCTTATCGCGGAGCAACGGGTAGACAAGACCAAACCATCGCCGGTCGCGATATTACTTGGGATCAAAGGCGTTGGTGCGGAGTTTGCGAACATCCTATGGTCGGAAGGTCTGTTCCGGCCTTTCGACAACCGCCGCCAGGTCGCGGCCTATGCAGGATTGGCACCGACGCCTTGGCAAAGCGGCTCGATTAACCGCGAACAGGGCGTGTCGAAAGCAGGCAATCCGAGACTGCGCACGACTTTAATCCAGCTAGCCTGGCTTTGGTTGCGGCATCAGCCGGATTCGGCATTGGCGCAATGGTTCAGGGGGCGTGTTGAACA
This sequence comes from Ensifer sp. Root142, assembly GCF_001426785.1. NCBI lineage: Bacteria > Pseudomonadati > Pseudomonadota > Alphaproteobacteria > Hyphomicrobiales > Rhizobiaceae > Ensifer > Ensifer sp. Root142. The sequence goes on along the minus strand of NZ_LMFK01000034.1, from coordinate 765,267 downwards.
TAATGGTGGTCGCATGAAGAAGACGACCATCGTCGCGCTGGCGCGCAAGCTGTTGGTCGCACTTTGGAAGTACGTCAGCTCTGGGGTCATCATCGACGGCGCCGTGATGAAGACCGCATAACGCTTTCACTCTCCCCTTTAAGATACCACCAAGGCCTCATGAACCCTGGTGGTTCCAGGCCGACGACCGAGAGAAACTTTGGCGAAATGCCGTCTCATAGAATGGTTTTGTCGACCTGAGCCCTGCCCGCCGGAAGCGGGATGTTGGTGCAGCCGAAATAAACGGCGACCGTATGTGAGGTGGATGAGGCTCGGCGAAACGAGCCGTGTCGCACAGACGGGCTTGGAACCTGGAACCGATACTTTGAGGATGACGACATGTTTTAACTAACTTGACACAGAGGTTCCCATGTGAGGTTTCAGCCGTGTCGCACAGACGGGCTTGGAACCTGGAACCGATACTTTGAGGATGACGACATGTTTTAACTAACTTGACACAGAGGTTCCCATGTGAGGTTTCTCCGCATGATTCATGCCGAAAATGAGCGATCTTTCGATACCGCGCTACGTGGGATGGCCTACCCGCTTACGGCTAAGTCGCAGGTAGCTACATTTTCCGCCGACACTCACAGTTTCCCTGCTAAGACTGGTGCGACCGGATTCTAGTTAGAAATCAATGCGTGCGGTTCGTTAAACTACGCGTCGGCAGTTCGAATTGGTTCAAGGCGATGAGGATAGTCTCGTCAAGACTTCAACTTTCCTAAGTCGCTTAGCGAGTTATCCCCGGTTCCATTTGCCAGTGAGATAAGTTCACTGTGCGTTGGCCGCTTTCCGAATGAGGCCCTCCGCGCTTTCCATCGCAAGCCGGTGTCGAACTGAACTGTTATAATTGGGAGTGGGATCGGGAGCTGTTCCCGCCACCAAGCGAAACTAGGTCCTGGGCTGCTCCCCGTCGTACGATCCGCTTATTACCCAGATGAAGCTTTGAACATCAATATTATCTCGCGGTTCGAGCTCCGCGAGATCCAGCTTTGCTGCCGCCGTAAGGTCCAAAAGACTTTCGTAGACACGTAGGTCCAGTTCAGGGCGGTAAAGGCTTGCGAAGCGGTGCCCGATCCGCTCAGCGAAATCCTTGGTTGCTTCCGGCTTGAGGAACATGTGTTCTGACGGTTTCCAGAGAAAGGGCAGATAAGTCACAATCGTCCACTTGTTTGCCTGAAACGGGGACAGGATCCGGTCAAGCTCTCCCAGCGATCGCTTCCTGTCGCCTTCTGCGAAGATCGCGGCCGCTTGAATGAAATTCCTTGCCTCTCTGCTCCGGAGGACGTCCTGGACCCTCGCCTGTTCTATCGAAAACAACATGTTTGTCGCCCGGAAGGCTGACAGGACTTGCTCCGGGTCTGCATCTCCCGTCAATGCTTCTCAAGCGAGCTGGTCTTTTCCAAGTTCAGCTTGGCCTTGATCTTGTAGGGCCGCTCACTGAATGCATCACTATGAAAGCCGCCAGGATAATAATGCAGGAAAAGCTTCTTCGCACCATCCATTCCGGCATATCGACCCATGGCCTCCCCGGCAGTTTGCAACAAAATTCGCCACGCTGTGTCAGCATCGGCTTCCTCGGAAACTCTCTTTCGGTCTGCCAATCCGAAAAATCGGCCATCCCGTTCGACCAGGTCGAACGTTACCTTGCCAATTTTCTCGGATCGAATGGTTTTGGGCGGTGCCATATACTGCTTCCTGTTTTCGTCAATTGCGAGCTCCGCTCAAGTATCGCACCTGTTAGAGGGCTTCGACCGGACGATCGGGGGCCTTGCTCCAGTCTTGAATATTTCTCCCCGCGGTTCCAGCCCACGATAATACAGGCGGCAGAAACAAGCTTGATTTCGACTTCGAGGAGCGTGCTGAAATATCGCAGACAGATCCAGGAGACGATCAACTGGTCAAGCTGTGATTAGAGCCGGCTATTTGCTCATATCTGTTTTGACTATTTCAACGATTCACCCATACGTTGCGAGGCCGCAGGGAGGAGAATCAGGCCAGCTGGAAGAGCCTCGGTCTCCCGATGCAAAGAAATGCAACGAGAGGGAATATAATGCCGGGTCCACAGGTTGAGAGATTGGTAGACGAAATTCTGGTCCAGCTTCCTCGCAACCCCGAACTCGATCATGCCCTGGCAGCCGTCGTCGCAAATATGTCGGCGTTCATACCCGATTTTGCCGAGCGCATGGTAGAGGAGATAGCCGAGGCTCGCACCATCGTTGCGCGCCAGATGGAAGATGTCGAGATTCTTCATCGTCACTCGGTGATGCGAAAGCGTGACCGCTGGTACTTCGGGGCAAAACCAAGCGACAGACACTGGCCGGCGCTTCGTGCATATCTCATCGCGAAAGGTCTTGATGAGAACGATGTCGAGACAATCGACGAAGCATCCAGCGAGGTCGTGTCGCTGCTTGAAAATCCCCGCAAGGAAGACTTCCAGTGCCGCGGCCTTGTTGTAGGTCATGTTCAGTCAGGCAAGACCGCAAATATGACTGCGGTCATCGCAAAGGCGCTGGATGCCGGCTACGACACGGTCATCGTACTGGCGGGCCTGACGAATAAACTTCGTTACCAGACCCAGATGCGGATGTATAAGGATCTGGTCTCCCGACATCCACTGGACTGGCACCCCTTGACTCCGAATGTCGAGCACCTGGATTTCAGGGCCCCACCCCAGGGAGGCTTCCTGGCGCATACCGACAAGGCCCAGATTGCGGTTGTCAAGAAGAACCCGTCACCATTGAAACAGCTCAAGATCGCGGTCAGGGGGACACATCCGATGGCGCTGAAACGCCTGCGCGTTCTCGTCATTGATGACGAGTGTGATCAGGCAAGTGTAAACAGCGCGCGTGGAGAGTTCGATGTAACTGCGATCAATGCCCACATCCGGGAGTTGCTCGCGATGATCCCGGCTGTCTCCTATATCGGATACACCGCGACCCCGTTTGCCAATGTTCTGGTCGATCCGTTCCGTAAGGATGTGCGGGGCGGGAATAACCTCGACGATCTCTATCCTCGTGACTTCATCACGGCATTGCCTTCATCACCAAACTACTTCGGTACGGAAAAGCTGTTTGGGCGTATCCCCGATGATCCCGAAAATGTGCGCCCTGAAGATGAGCCACTCGACATGATCCGGGACATTCCCGATGCTGACGCGACGGCAATGCAGCCGGCCAGTGTCGCCGGGCGTGATACATTCCAGCCTGAGGTAGCGCCGACGCTGGTCAATGCCATACTTTATTATCTTGCCTGCTGTGCAGCGCGACGCGCGCGCGGCGATGGCGGAGAGCATATGACGATGCTCGTTCATTCGTCTGCTTACATTCTGGCGCATGAAAAGGTTGCTGCGGCTATAGAAAAATGGGTCAGCTCGGTACGTTCGACGCTGACGGACCCGGAAAGCGAGGCTGGCAAGCAGCTTGCTTCGGTGTGGACGAGTGAACAAGGCCGTTTGCCTTCTGATATCACGTCAGCCGCGCCCGTTACTCTCGAACAGATTTTTGTGCATTTGCCGGAGGTGCTGGAAGCACTTGAATTTCCCGTTGAGAACGGCCCGAGCGACAGCAGGATCAACTATGAACTTCCGGCCCGGACATACATCGTCGTTGGCGGATCAATCCTTGCACGTGGTCTCACCCTCGACGGTCTTATGGTCAGCTACTTTCTCCGAAGTGCCAAACAGTATGACACCCTCCTGCAGATGGGCCGCTGGTTCGGTTATCGTGCTGGTTACGAGGACCTGCCCCGCATCTGGATGCCGCTGGATCTCAAGCTTGCTTTCAGGGCGCTGGCAAGGGTCGAGCGTGAGATACGAGAAGACATCGGCCGCTACCATCTTGAAAACAAGACCCCGATGGATATCGCCGTCCGCATCCGTGCGATCCCGGGGATGGCTATCACCAGTGCCACCAAGATGCGTGCGGCCAGGACTGCAGCAATAAGCTATTGGGGAACGCATCGGCAAACCTTCCGGTTCGATCACCGGAATCGCGACGTGCTCAACGGCAACTGGGCCGCGGGCGGAGGCCTCCTCAAGGCTGCAACAGCGCAAGGTCTGCAAGTGCAGGGACAGCCGGAACTCTGGAGAAAGGTTCCAAAGGAGCTCGTGCTGGACTTCATCCAGAAATATGCCTTTCACCCCGACCACGGTGAACTTCAGGCACACGTCCTGTTGCCATTTCTGAAACAGGCAGATCCGCGACTGGCACTGTGGAACGTTGCGGTCGTGACATCCGGTAAAGGTAAAGCTGCGGACAAACCTCTTGGTCCGGTCGTTGAAGCCGGCCTTGTCAATCGCGCGCGCCTCGATGAAGAGGGGCCTTCGGCCGATATCAAGGCGCTTATGTCCAAAACCGACCTGTGGCTGGATTGCGAAGGGGCTGCACCCTCGAGTGAAGGCTGGGAAGAGCTCAAGCAGTTGCGTCAGCGCGAGTTGGGACAGGTCCCGCTGCTATTGCTATATCCGATCGACCGCCAGTCGCCCCCAATGAATAAAGGAAGTACGCGCGTTTCACTCGATGCGATCGAAGATGTGCTGGGCGTTGGCATCGTCTTTCCTGGCAGCGTGACTGAGGGTGGTGAGTTTGTCGCTGTAGACCTTCCATCTCTTTCGACTGAAGACGTCGCAAGAATGGAGGCGGAAGAAGCTGCCGAGATTGCCTTGATCGACGCCGAGGAAGGCAGGGCCACAGCCGGGGGACGTGCATAGTGGACATCGGGGAAAAAACTGCCCGGGCGGCGTGGACTGTACTGCGGGCGGGCGGGAACGAGCCTGCCGGGCTCGGAATTCCGACGAAAGCCTCGTCTGTTACGACCGGTCAGGGCGTTGTCCGCTTTGCACTTGGGCAGAACGGAGAGGCTCGTCTTTTGCTTCCACTCGGAACCGCAGAAAAGGGAAACGTTGTTCAGGGCGCTCCCGCGCTCGACGTTCGTGTTTCGGTGTTTGGAACAGCAGGCAAGCCACAGCGGTTCCTTGATCTGACCTGCCTTCAGCGTGATCTCGATAGCGTATTTGCCGAGGTTGCCGGACACATCCTCGCGAGTGTCGAGAGTGGTACGCGTTGTCTGGATGCTGCCCGAGCAACGATAGCAGAATTCCGGGCGCTCCTTGTCCGCCCAGCCGGGAGCGATGTATCCAGAGAACAGATTGCCGGGCTCGTAGGAGAGTTGCTTGTCCTCAAGCGCCTGCTCGACAGGTCTCCTGATGCCTGGAAAAGCTGGCGTGGTCCGGCAATGGCCCGACATGACTTCATGCGGGCTAATAATTCGCTCGAAGTGAAGGTGTGTCTGGGTAAAGGACGCACCAGGATCACCATCAACGGTCTCGAACAGCTTTCGGAGCCGGCAGAAGGGCTGCTCTTCTTACAGCATTTTGAACTGGAGGTTGCTGAAGCGGCAATGCTTTCGATCTCCAGCCTCGGTCATGCGGTGCTGGACGCCGCCAGCCAGCCGGATGAGGTCAAAATGCTTCTGGTAGCGGTCGGGTGCCACGACATCGATGATCCGCTCTGGAATACAGCTTCGTTCCGGCTCGAACGGGAAACCCTGTATGCCGTCGCAGATGGCTTTCCCCGGCTGGTCTCATCCTCTTTTCCCGGAGGGATCACGCCGTCGGGCATTTCTGATGTAACCTACACAACTGACCTCGCTTTCGCCGGTCCCTTCAGACTGGACACATCCCGCGCGCGTGAGGTCGAGGATCTGTTCCTGCCATGACCCGCCTCAGCCTCCACAGTGAAAGTTACGGCGTCACCGGAAACATCGGAGAGAATTTTCTTCGTCTTCTGGGAACGCCGGCACTCAGCCAGCTACAGACTGTTATTCGTGAGTCCGTGCAGAACATCGCCGATGCTGCCAAGCTTGGCACAGGACCGGAGATACTGCTGCGCCTGAGGCGTCTCAACGCGGCTGAAATGCGGTGCTGCAGAGAAAAGCTGCTGGCGGAGCTTCCTGCTGAAACAAGGTCCCACCAGAGTCTGTCGAGTTTCCTCGAGACAAAGAATTCGGTCGTACTTGAGATATGCGACTTCGGAACGACAGGACTTGGTGGTCCCACCCGGGCCGACAAAATCCCGATCGGAACGAACAGGACCGATTTTATCCATTTCCTTCGCAATATCGGCACGCCACGCGACACCGAATATGGCGGCGGGACCTATGGCTTCGGCAAGGCGGCTCTCTATGGCGCGAGCAAGTGCCGGACTATCCTTGTTGATACCCTGACTGAGGAGGGTGAACGGCGTTTCATCGGGTGTCACATCGGCGCTCGCTTCGAGACTGAAGAAAGAAGAATGCTAAAGCAGTTCACCGGCCGTCACTGGTGGGGTGTCGCCGATCGCAGTGACGGAATTGCTGATCCAGCGCGTGGAAAACAGGCTGCCCAGCTGGCCGCAGCGATCGGCTTTCCGGGGCGTGAGGAGAACCAGTCGGGCACATCCATCATGATCCTCGACCTCCAGACGGATGGCGAGGAGCTCGCGGTCATCGGTCAAAAGATCGTTGAGGGCCTTCTGTGGAGTTTCTGGCCACGAATGATGAGAACCACCCCGAAAAAAAGACGCTTTACCTGCAGAGTAATGGTCGGGGAAGACGAGCTGAAGATCCCTGAACCCGAGGAGTTTCCTCCTCTCGATCTCTATTGCAAGGCGATGCGTGCGGCCCGTGCCGGCAAAGGTAACGATGTCCGCCCTGTTTCGTGCCAGCGCCCCGTGAAACATCTTGGCAACCTTGCTCTGGAAAAAGGCCTGCGAGGAAAGAGACGGCCAGTTGTGGCCGGGGATAGCCTTTTTCCTGCTTCCGCGCATCATATCGCTCTCATGCGACCGGTAGAACTGGTGGTTCGTTATCTTGAGGGTACACCACTCCCCGATGAGCGATTTGAATGGGCCGGGGTGTTCCTCGTTGACCGTGAGGACGAAGTCGAACGTGCTTTCGCGCGGTCTGAACCTCCTGCGCATGACGACTGGGTCTCCGGGAACATGGAGAGAGGGCACCCCAGAACGTTCGTAAACGTTGCATTGCGCACTCTCGAAACAGCAGCACGTGAAATGGGTGAAGCTGGCCCCTCCAGGATCTCCGGCAGGTTCGAGGCACCGCCGCTTGCTCGTGTGGCCGGTCGATTGGGCGGTGCACTGGCCGGTACTGGTGGCGACGGAGCCGGGCCGGTGCGGCCTGGTGGAGACGGCGGAGGCGCTGGCGGTAGTTCCGGCCGTTCGGCGCGAGTGTCTCGTCCTGTTTTCGACCGGCTTGTCAGGGAGGGTGGCCGAACGCTGGCGGTATTCCTGACAGATGTTGTCCAGGGGAACGGCACTTCCGGCTTTGTCCTTGTCGCCAATGCCTCGATTACGATGGATGGTGTTGCAGCGAAGCGGGATCCGTCACTCGATCGTCCGGAAATTGTAAGAATGCAGTCTTCCGGGGGCGAGCTTTCGTCTGGATCCTCAAGGCTTGATCTCGGAAAAGCCGAAGGCCGCTTCGAGATCGTTGCGGAGGTTCCTCGTGATTGTGCGGTGACTGTGGACGTTGAACTCATCGGATCGGAGGTCGGATGAGCCGGCGCATTGCTTTTCCTTTCCTCACCCTTCAGGATCCCTCGGTACTGGCGCAAGACTGGAAGATCGCCGTTGGCCACGGTGAGCTCCTCGACAGTGGCGAGTGGCTTCCGGATTGGGACGCCTCGATCCCGCTTCGTCTAAGTCGATCATTCGGTATCGACTTCGCGACAGCGGCGCGCGATCTTGAGATAGATGCTGATGATCTGAGACTGGCTGTCATTTTACGCATAGGCAGCGGTCAGGGACGTCTGTCTCGTTCAATTATCGCCAGGGAACACCGGGTTCTCGACGCCGACCATCCCGTCACCCTTCTGGAGGTGATCGTCGATGGAAGCCAGCTGTCCTCGGTTCTTGATTTGCATGTTGATATTACACTTGCCGATGATTGCGGTACCGGAAGCGATCTTTCACCATCGCGGAAAGGTGACCGGGTCTGGCGAGACACCGCGCGGATCAGGCTTGAGGGCGAGGAGCCCCGGCTGCCTATCGAGGTCGCTGACCTTTCCTCGTTGCTGACCGGCGTTGCTGCCTTTGCACCCTGGTATCTGGAATGGTCTCCGCGTGACTGGTCACGTGACTTCCATGGTGCCATCCGTCTCTATCTCAGCAGCGGCCACCAGAACCTCATTACACGGATTGAGGCCGAGGATACTGAAGTCCTGCGCATTCTGATGGCTGATGTCATGAGCCAGGTCGGCGAAAGTCTGCTTCGTGAACCGGACGCAGCTCTCATTCTCGAAACCTGTGCGCAAGGATCTATCGGCGCGCAGGTAGAATTCTGGTTGAAGCTGGCATTTCCTGGTCGCGACGTCCGTTACGCGAAATCGCTGCTGGAACAGCGCCCCGGCCTGTTCCGGGCATCGATACAAGCGCTCGCAAATCAGCAGGTACAAGACATTGATCACGTTGATGCCTCGCCTTTCCGGTGCAGCAGCCCAGCAAATGCTTGATGAGATGCTTGCAAATGACGGATTTCGTTGGCCAGGCTTTTCGGCCGACACGCTCCCGAACGGAGCACGCTTCGCCGCAACCGGCGGATCTGTCATACACGCCACACGTTTGCGAGAACTGCGAAAAGAGCTTGTCGCTCTCGCCGGTGATTTTGGCTTTGGTGCCGAGGACAGGAAGAACCGCTTTGGAGAGTACGATTCGGCCCTGACGCGCTGGATCGCAGGGCTGACCGAGTTCAGTTCAGGTGAAGCACTTCGTGATGATGTCTGGTGTTTTATCGCCGTCGCCATGGCTCCCGACATAGTGCACTGGCGCTTTGGCACGTCGAGAGAACGCTATCTGGGCGGTGTGCGAAACTGCTTTCAAAGGGCATGGTTGCGTGCCCAGGCCCTGGATCGGGGAGAATCCCATTCCGATCGCTGGGGTCTTGTTGACCAGCTGACAGAAGATGCGCTCGTCCAGATAACCGAACGTCCGAGCATTGGAGCGGACCCGGTTCTGTCACTTGCTCTCGCAGAGGGATGGGTTCGCGCGGCAAGCCGCATCGGGCGGCCCCGCATGGAGGCTGTCATGCGTCAGGCAACCTTGCGACTGCGCGTGCGAAACGAGGTTCAGGCCCTGACGCTTCTGGATGAAGACGACCTTGCAGACATAGTGGACCAATTTTTCAACGCCGCCTCGGAGCAGACGATCGTTGCTTCGTCCGCGCTGGATATCCCCGCTAACCCGGATGCAGGGGTATCTGGAGCGGCAGACGGGGCGACTGCCCCGGTTCGAAAGAAAGGGTGGTCACTCTGGAGGACCAGATCGTCGGGATGACCTTCAGTCCTTTATCGACGTATGCGTCCGGTTGAGACAGCGTGAGCGTCGCATCTTCTGTGGTAAGTTCAGAACGTTTGCAGAACATAACTTGCTGTCCGGGAGTTTTTTTGCCAGTCTGTCAAAAAATGACCCAGAGAATGGCAGGTGATTCGTGCAGAACGCGCAACCGGACGAGAACGAATTCAATCATTTGTGTCAGCGCGCCGGTCTCACATCAGCTGAGGCTGCATCCTTGATTTCAGTTTCCGATCGTACCGCCGCCCGCTATGTCAGCGGCGAGGGGCGCCCGACTGACCTCGCGCTCAGGGTGCTGAAAGACCTTGCCGATCGTAGATGTGCCGGCAAGGGGCCAATCTCATTCCGGTTCATCGATCTGTTTGCCGGTATTGGTGGACTTCGCATCGGCTTTCAGGGCATTGGCGGACACTGCGTCTTCACCTCGGAGTGGGACGAGAATGCCCAAAAGACCTATGGCTTGAATTTTCGCGACAATCATCGCCTCGCCGGTGATGTGCGGGAATATTCCGAAAACCCGGATCTGATCCCCGAGCATGACATCCTGCTTGCCGGCTTCCCCTGCCAGCCATTTTCGATCGCTGGCGTGTCGAAGAAGAACGCACTCGGTCGGCCTCACGGTTTTCTCTGCGATACGCAGGGCACGCTCTTCTTCGACACCGCCCAGATCATCGCGCACCATCGACCCGCAGCGTTCGTACTCGAAAACGTCAAGAACCTCGAAAGTCATGACAAGGGTCGGACATTCGCGACGATTATCAATGTTCTGACGAATGAACTTGGCTATCACGTTCAGACACGGGTGATCAGCTCCGAGCACTGGGTACCGCAGCGCCGCGAACGTATTTTCATTGTCGGTTTCCGTGAGCCGACCGACTTCGATCTGAAGTCACTCAAGCTTCCGGCAAATGGACCGAAGCTTGGCAGTATTCTGGATCCGCATGACGAGGTCGATCCGAAATACACCCTGACCCCACGCCTGTGGGAATACCTGCAGGCCTACAAGGAAAAGCACAATTCGAAAGGTAACGGGTTCGGATACAGTCTGTTTGGCCCTGATGATGTGACGCGGACGCTCTCTGCCCGCTACTACAAGGACGGATCGGAAATTCTCGTCGCACAACCTGGCAAGCGGCCACGTCGACTGACACCCCTGGAATGCGCCCGTCTGATGGGCTTTGACCGGGGCGATCGCCGCTGGAAAATACCAGTTTCGGATACCCAGGCCTACCGGCAGTTCGGTAATGCCGTGGTCGTTCCGGTTGTCGAGTTTCTAGCCGATGCAATGAAGCCGTTCATTGAGTCAGCATTGCTGAGAGGCGCCAGTCGCTCAATGGCAGCGCCTGTGACTGTAACCCGCCCCGATCGGGAGCCGGTTAGCGCGCATGGCTGACATCGTCACGGCTGAAGTTCGCAGCCGGATGATGTCAGGTATCCGTGGTACCAACACGAAGCCGGAACTTCTGCTGCGCAAAGGGCTCCATGCACTGGGGTTTCGCTTCCGGCTGCATGATCGCTCGCTCCCCGGAAAGCCGGATATTGTCCTTCCGCGCTACAAGGCGGTCATATTCGCGCATGGCTGCTTCTGGCATGGCCACGAGTGCCACCTGTTCAAATGGCCTTCAACCCGCCCGGAGTTCTGGCAGGCAAAAATAGCGCGAAATCGGGCCGTCGATGAGCGGACTGATGCAGCTCTGACAGAGGCCGGTTGGCGCCAGGCGATTGTGTGGGAGTGTGCCCTCAAGGGTAAAACACGACTGCCTCTCGAGGATGTCATCCGGTCGTGTGCTGAGTGGCTGAAGTCTGACCAGCCGCGCTTGGAAATCAGGGGAGGATAGAATGCGCCGCGGGCTTTTGTCAGATCTTTTCACCGGAGTCGTCGCCAAGCGTTTGACGCTGGTGGAAACCATCACGCACAAATCGAACCAGCACGAGTTTCAGGGCACGAGACCACTTCGCCGGCTTCTGGGTGACGATGATCGCAGAGGTATCGCGACACGCTTCATCTGGATCTCCGGCGAGCAGGAGGCCCTGGCGGAAGAGGGCTTCATGAGCTGGTCTAACGTGCGCAAAGGAAAGCCGCGCGCACCGGAGTATCACCTCTACTATTCCTCAAACGCCGTCACCGAGCTTATGCAGCCTGGCGACATGCTGTTTCTGGCTTGGCAGCAAGATGGCTCGATCCTCGTCGTTGTAACGCCCTCTGCTACGATCCAGAACCAGCTTCTCTGGTTGTTTGCGCTGGAGGAGCAGCCCGAATTCGCCTTCACATTCCAGGAGATCGATGGCGCACATAGCGCCGAACTCGATTTTGCAGCGCGCTATATTCTTGATGAGCTGGGGATCGAGCCGGAAGAGCCTGAGGCCGATCGGCTTGATAGCCTCATCGAACGGTTCGGTCTCGACTTCCCGAAAACACGCGTGTTCTCCGAGCTTGCACGGACATCAATGCCGGAGGTTTCTGCTGCAGATAATCCGGACCTTGCGCTGATCTCATGGATGGATCGCGAGGAGCAGCTTTTCAAAAGGCTGGAACGGCGTATCGTCGCCGCACGTATTGGCAGCGGCTTTGGTGCGGCTGGCGACGCTGACGTTGAAGGATTTCTGGCGTTTTCGTTGAGCGTACAGAACCGACGAAAGGCGCGGGCGGGGCAGGCACTCGAAAATCATCTTGAGGCAGTTTTTGCCGCCCAGCAGATTCGATACGTTCGGGGCGCCGAGACAGAGAACCGGAACAAGCCCGATTTTCTGTTCCCGGGGCAGAATGAGTATCGTGATCCGCTTTATCCGGACGCAAGGCTGACGATGCTCGGTGCCAAGTCGACGCTGAAAGATCGCTGGCGCCAGGTTCTGTCGGAGGCTCTCCGGATCCCGGAAAAACACCTTCTTACCCTTGAGCCCGGGATATCAGAAAACCAGACTGACGAGATGCAGGCCAAGAAGCTACAGCTCGTCGTGCCGAAGCGGTTGCACAATACCTATCGACTGACGCAGCAGGCGTGGCTGATGGACGTTGCCGACTTTATCTCTGTTGTGCGATCTCGTCAGGAGACCTGATCAACTCCAGTTGCCAATCAGCAAGCGCTACCGGTCTGCGACCGCTATGCTGAAGCTCCTGCGGCTGGCCTGTTCCCGCTTGGTCCGTGTCGAGAACTCCAGAAATCCCGCTTCCCGCGGCGCTATGCTGATTTCTCCGGTATTCTTCATGGTTCGTCTGAACGACCGCCGGCAGGCGGTCGAGGCAATCGGTCGGATTTTGATTGGTACCTGGCCAAGCTCTTCTGCTCAAGGAATGGGTGCGCTCTCTGGAGGATAGCCAAAGCACCGAATCTAACATCGACGGCGTCCTTATCCCGGCCGACGGCCTGGACATGTTGATCACTTATTTGGAGATGATCGACACCACTGAAGAGCATGCGTCTCTCATCCAAGCCATACGCAATCTCTTGTTGGTCAACAAAAACTTCGTTTCTTCGGAAAAGAAGAAATTCGAGCGACAAAGGTGGTCCGAGGCAATCCAGCGTATGATCCCTGAGATCGTCGATTTGTCTCCACGCGAATAACGTGGCTGCAGAACCTGGGCGGCTGATTCAGGCACCCAGATTCTGTTCGCGTTCAAGCCTCATCGCTTTTCTAGCGTCCACTATTTTCAGAAGATGGCTGGCGAGCATGGCGATTTCGATCGCCTCAACGGGGTCGTTCATCGGGATATTCCGATGTGAATGGGGATTCTTGTATGACCCGATCGATCCGGCAAAGAGGTGCATCAGCGCTTCGCGTTCTGAATCCTCCTGATTTGGATCCCTTAGCGGTCCGGTATCCTTGTGGAACGCCTTCCGGATCATCGGCACTCCGTGCTCGCCTGTTGCGAAACCTGCCGCCTCCCGCACTGAGATTTCTACGGCACGCATCGCGTGGAAAATCGCATCGGGGAAATTGCCTCGCACAAATGCAAGCCATACTTCTTCTGCAATGCCGGAATGAAGGAGTTCCCGGTTCAGCTTGCTGGCGAGGGCGAAATGCTGGAAGTCGCTGATAGATTGGAAGTTATTGGCTCTGCGGCTGAGCATCTTCCCGGGACCGTTCTGCTCGGGCGGAAATGGGACCAGCAGGCCTTGCGCCTGCAGCCAAGACATAGCCTCGGTTAAAGCAAAGGCGACAGCCACACGCTTGTCCCTTGGATATCCCGTCCCGCCCTCGGGTTCCGTAGGCTCAGTCATGACTTCGGCGATAAACTCAGATGGCTGAAGTTGATCCGGCTTATTACGGAACCGCTCCTTCATTAAGAACAGGAGTTTGCCGGCAAGTTCTTCTGGCTGAAGCGCTAGTAGGGCGTCCACGTCCGGGATAGCGGTGTGGATTTCTTTCATGCGACACTCCAGATCAATCGAATACCGGCTATAAGAGTCTTATCAGGACGATGGATATCTAATTTACTGAAGGAACTCAATGGGATCGGGCAAGAGTTAACCGGGTACAGGGTTCGATATGGTTCAAGGTGACGGAAGTGCAGTCAACCCCCCGGTCGCGGTCGCTCGCCGATCGGTCTCCGCGCAGTTGTTCGTTGGGGAGGGCCTCCGGAAATGCTTTCAACTGGGCTGAAATTCTCAACGTTTCCCGGCAGATCATGCTCGGTTGGTCGACGCCGGCTGGCAGGCGCCCACACAGTCGAAATTCAGGGCGGAATTGGGCTAGATGCCTTCGCTTCTTGCGTTGGAAAGGTGAATAGCCGCTCCTCCTCGACGCTATTGAGCAGGAAGAGATACCCGAGCGCTTTGGACATACTTCGGTCCCTGCGGGGCCCGAGAAAATAGGTATCGAACTTCGCACGTGCTAGCGAGCTGAAAGAGAAGAACTCGTACACCCTTCGCTGTACCAGTTCCGCGATATCCTGCCGGCGCCGCATGTCCGCGAGAGAGTTCCCTTGTGAGGGCTTCGCCGTCATGATCGCGTAGGGTTCATAGCTCAGATCGCCGGCGCCGTTCTCGTTCTCGACGAAGCACGTGACACGGTGCTGCTCATTCCAGGTCTGCAGCTTGCCTAGGATGATCTCGCGATCGCCGAGGTAGACCATGTGGGGGACCTCCTTCCCGGTGTGCGGCTTGCAGAACCAATCGATCAGATCAGTGTGGGTTTCGAAGGAACAAAACCGGTAGGCGATTCCGTCTAACGGGGTGGCGTCTCGTTCTTTCCCAAGATCGTCGCAGCGCGCGCCCAAGTGCTCCAGGAGCCCGTCGGGAGCGCAGTCATGCTTCCACACCTCGCGGCACGATTGAATTCGACGAGCGACCTCTGTCCACATGCGGAGCAATTGCTCCGTCCCCTCCTTCGAATTCGCGCTGCTCCTTGCCAGTCGCAACTGGAAGGAGTTTTCCGCTTCACTGGCCACTTGCTCCACGTCCTTGAGGAACTCCCCGTACCACTCTTTGTACCACTGCATCTGCGTGCCTGAAGGAGGGCGTCTAATAGTGCGGCGCGCCTCCTCAGCAATCCGTCGCGCCATGGAGGCTGTTTGGCAGATGGTGGCGAGTTCGATGCGCTCTTCGGGGCGGACGACCCCGAACCGATCGATCTTGCACAAGTGCTCGACAACATTCTCTGCCGTCGAGCTCGCCACATAGCCGATGTAGACCGCGCTTCCAAGTTCGCGGTTTCGACGCTCCAGATAGGAAATACCTGTTGCGAAGACGATGGGAGAGAAGATCCCCGACGCGGCACGTCCGGCTTCCGAGAAGCGCATCGTGACGGGATCGCACAGCACATCGATCTTTCCTTCCCTAAGCTGTTCGAAGCGGTCAAACGCTGTCACGTCGGTCTCTACCACTGAAAAGTCGCCGCCCTCGAAGATCCAGTAGCAAAGATCGGCGAGGAAACCTCGGTACAGTGGCTGATCCCCAGCTTGCATTCCACTATCGGCACTAACCTTGTAGGAAAATGGCTCAACATCGGCACGGAATCCGATCTTGACTTCGCCCTTGATGGGGGCCACCTGCGCTAAGGCGACTGGGCTATGAATGCATACCAACGCGAGCGCCACCGCCAGGATTGCAGCTGTCCGCGCCCCGCGAGCGAAGGATGCGGGGCGGGGTTTGCCGAACACGACAGCGGCCAGAAAGGCCAAGACTGGCATCACGAAAAAATCCAGCCCACCATAGTAGTAGAAGCATCCATCGTCCAAGATATCGGTGAGGAAGATTGCGTTGCTCGTGCACGCCCGCGCGCTGTACCAAAATGCGAGGTGTGACACTTGGCAGACCGCGACCGACAGCCCGCCCCAGATTCCATAGACAATCGCTGCGCGGTCATAGGCTCTGGCGTCAGCCGCAATGAGCGTGAGCCATACCAGCGGAATCGCTATCAATGCCATGGACGTATAGTAAAGTAGAAAAGGGCTTGGACCGCCAATAAGGAGGTCCTGAAAGCCGCTTACGTCCCTAGCGATAAAAAACGCCCATAATGCGGCAACCCCGCTGAGGCATATAACCGATATGACAAAGGCCATCACGACAATGGCAAGGCGCTGCTCGGCGTAAGCCGACCGGTCGTGGCGCGCGAGGGCGATCCACTTCCGCCCGTCGTAATAGTACTGACGCACTGCGAAGGCTACCAGGAGCGGAAACCAGAAAATCGAAAGGAAGAGGAGGGCATACAATCCGGCGGTCGCAACGACGACGCGCAGGCTGTCTGGCATCGCATGCGGCGACAGCGGCGGATGGAGATTCTGCCAAGTGAGTATCGCGTAGAGCGGAATCGTGATTAGAATACTTATGAGAACGCCGAGCTCCGGGCCGGTTCCGGCAAGATTCGGCGGATCGGCGTTCCGCAGTAGCTCTCGAAGTCCAGACACCCGGACAAGCCCGTCTCTGTTGGCAGAAGGTTGCATGCAACTCGGATCCCGCTCCACGTAAACCGCTAGAATTGCCGCTAGCTCATCCCGCAGCTCCTGGGCCCGCCCAAGCGTCTCCGCGATATACTTCTCTCTTCGCGCGGCCTTCCCTTCGCCGGGTGTGGCTTGCTCCCGGATGCGCCTATCGAATCCATCAAGGAGCTCGTCGGCCTGATTAGCGATGCTTTGCTCCATGTCGCGCACTGCATCCGAAACATCGGTTCCGGGCCACGTACCACGGCTTCCCCTTGCCCATGCGACAAGGAGTTCTAACTGGGCCAGTAGCGTCAGGCCCCTCTCGAGCTTGACGGGATTGAGGCTCTCGTGGACCCAGGTGTTGTCGGTCTTACGCTGGATGGCTTCCAATTTACCTGTCAGATCCTTAATTAGGCTCTCCGCTTCAGCAAGCTTGCCGGTGGCCGCAGCATCGAGAAGACTGACGATGTCACGGGTCGTCTCGCGGATCCTCACCGGAATTCCAACTGCCCGATAGGCGCGTTGAAAGAGCCAGCCCTCGGCCATCCGAAGCTGCGGGATGAGCGGCGCGAGTCCGGCAAAACCGAAAGCCAGCATGAGAGGCCATTGTGGACTGTCGAACTGAAGCGAACTCGCGTCCACCTGTATTCCCACGACATTGAGCGCATTCAGAGTCTGCACAATGAGCTTTCCGAAGAACGTCATCGCGACATAGAGGAAGAGAAGCGTAATCAGATAGATGAGATAGGCCTGCCGCATCGCCGCGGCGCCACCCAGATCTGAAACTTCGACTTCCTTCATCACACGATAGCGGAAGTCCTGGGCGCCGGTTTGGCGAGTATTGAAGCGCTCCCACGCGAAATAGGCGATGAAAAGCCAACCCAACACAAACGCGATAACAAACTGCTGGGCGAACTGCACCCCCATCATTGGGATCTGCGGCACATCCTGTACCTGGAGGCGTCCATAGTTCCACAGTGTTTCGGGCACACCCGAGGGCCATGAATCGCTCATCCCCGTATACCTTTCACCATAGGTTACTGGGTGCTGACCAATTTGGTGCTAAAACGTATCGCCGGACGTGGGCGCCCGGCGACTGCTTACGGGCACTTCTGAATGTTACACGGGGTGCCCGCGTACGAGTTCCCGCCAACCGTAGACATTGCAACAAAGCATATCGCTAGAGCGAGCAAAAGCCGCATGTTAGTCTCCTGAGTTCTGGACGGAACCGGCTCAGTATTTGTGATAGACCAGACTGCGCGAACCATAGGGTCCGCGTGCTTGAAGATAAGCTTCGAATGACTAAAATATTGAAGCGGAACTATATCATGGTTGTGTTTATAAGCAAGTAGCATTATTCCTGCAACTCTACCGAAGAGAGTACCGTAGCGGCTGAGGCTAACGCGTCAACTCTGGGGCATATCGAACAGCCGGCGGCAGGCTGCCGGTTGGATGGCAATTTCGGCGGCTACGGCTATTCCAGCAGTCTGCCACATGCACCGGGCAAAGCCAGCGCCGTCTTGCTCGTATGCTCTGAATTCACCCAGCCGCCAAGGTCTGTTTGCATGGCGACGAAGAGGGCGCGCGCCCGTCGTGCCGCCGCACCCGGCATATCGCCGGCGAGCGTTGCGCACTTGAAGGATATTTCGGCGACCCTGGGATCGGGCTGCTGCGCACCGAAGTACCAGAGAGTAAGAGAGAATTTTCCGACGATGCCGGCGCCGAGCTTCACGCGCGCACCCTTGAAGACAAGCTCGCGAATGGTTGGACCGCTGACCAGCTCAGTCAGGCGGGGACGCTGCAACCCAGAGGCTTCGATAAGCTCGAAGGATGTCGGAAACAGCTCTCTCAGTCCCTCAAGTGTTCGGTGGGTGTTCCAATCCGCTGTTTGGCTCGTCGACCGGGCAAAGCGGCTGCGAGTAGAGCGCCTTGTCGGCACTACGACTGACCGCTTGCCGGGTTCAGGATCATCCACCTCAAGCGGGGCAACGTCTTCCTCGAAGGTCGTGCTGAAGTCATCACGGCTGCCGGGCAATTCGGCCGCGGCGACCACGAACAGATCGGCCATGCGCAGCTTCAGGGTGATTTCCGGCCGGGCATCTGCATTGCCCTCTTGGTCGAAGGACAAGCGTTCACGGAGCACCAGATCGGCGCGAGTGAGCATGCGGTCCGGCGTATCCCAGAAACGGACGACGCGTTCTTTTGTCTCAGAGAAGCTCCGCTCGTGGCGCGGTTCGTCGCCGTTGCGTGAGCCTAACTGCGTCTCGATGAGCCGCTTCAAATGCTTTTCCCAGAAGGTGTCGGCCACTATCTCGGGCGACACCTCTTTGAACCGATCCGGGTTCAGGAGAAGCTTGTACTCACGCGCATCCAATTCATGTCGCATGATCCACGTCCTTTCGTCTGCGCCTCCGACTGAAGGGTACCGAGCAATCGGAGCTGTCACGTCGCGCTGTGCGCGTTGTCTCTTTTTCTCCTCAGGGCGCCCCGGCAATGCCGGAGGCGAGCTGGACAAGCAGATGCGTAACGATCGCGTCGCGCTTGGCGAGGCCTTTGGGACGGCCTTCACCATCCAGTGCCACGAGTGTTCTGCGCGCCAGCTCGTCCATTTTTGAGAGCGCGTTCGTAGCGTCGGCGGCAATCGCCTCACTGGTGAACCCCGGCAATTCAAGAAGCCTGCTCGCATCTGGGGCATTGAGCGCCTCGCGAAACTGCTCCTGCGTTCCGTAACCACCAATGTCAGTTCCGGATCGAAGCTCGACAGGGTCTGGAGGTAGAGAACAACGGCGGAAGGCACGTAGTAATTCGTCTACCGAGCTTCAGCACCAGAGCTATGGGCATGCCTGGCGTCAAGGCTCGCGTGAATCCCTCGATCGCCGATAGACCGCCCTATTCGATCGCCTGGGAGTCCTTGACTACGTCGGTCAGTGGCGACATTTTGACTTCTGCTTTCGCAGCTTCCCGGAACTTCAGCGCCGCGCCTCCGGGCGAAAACTCGCTGATCGCACCGGAGGTCACCCCCCAGACCCCCAGGGGAGCAACAGCAGGTCAATGAAAGTCTTGCTCTCGCCGATCTGGAAACGCTTTAGGATCAAAGCAAGCAGGATTGCGATCGGAACGCTGGCGATGGCATAAGCTATTGCCCTCACCGAGGCCCCCTCTGCCGTTGCTTAGAGGTTCAGCGGCGTGGTTACGCGGGAACGACTGCACTGCGCCAGATATACGCGCCCGGGTCCTTATCCTCGCCCCTGTCTCGGTGAGGGGCGCAACTTCCTATCGACATCTGCTCGTGTTTATTAAACCACTGCAATCAATAGTTTGCGTGTTATTCGTTCTTGTTAGCACTTTTGGCTTGCATTAGCAAATCGAAAATCATAATATACTAACGGAAAAATTGAGAGGGGCTCTTATACAGAAATACACGACAAGGATTTCGCGAGAAAATCTGCGTCGTCACTTTGCCATTGAACATTGTTAGGAGCAATTTATCTTTGAGTTTATTCTAACTCAGAGGTTATAGCCTTTTTTCTTGCTGGAATAACTGCAAGAATTCTGCTTCCTAATCGATCCACTCAACGTGTGACCGGTGATCGGGAGAAGTCGGAGTGGACACTTGGAGGTCGGCTTCGGCTGGGAGTTTCGAGTAATTAAACTAGCTAAAGTTGGAGCGCCGTTCGCTCCATGAGATGTGCTGCCGTCCAACTACATTTTTCATTACGTTTGCGCGAGGGCTGAGCAATGCCTGATAGCTCTGTGCATGAAGCTCTGAAGTTTGTTGATTCCGTTCAACTGCCCGAACGGTTCTCAGAACTAGAGCGGGCAGAGACCGTGCCGTTCGATTTCGATGCGGCGCGGAACCAAGCGGCGATTGTCGGATCGGAGATCGTCTCCTTTGTGCGGGGGGTGACGGAGGAGCGGCGACGCGATGTCGTCAATGCAACGTTGCTCGCCCAATTGGCCGCCGACAAACGGGTTGGTGACCCAACAGACCTCTTCGCGTGGTACGACGCATACTTCGATGTCCTGACCAATACCGGTTGGGTCGTCCAGACGAAGCAGTTTGTTGATCACGCTGAACACGGCCAGGATTTGCACGCTCATGAAGTGATACTCAGCGTTGCGACATCGCTCATGGGCCCCGGCACTGCCGCTTTGCAAGTGATCCAAACAACTCTTGATGCACTGGCGAAGATGGATCGAGATAGCCCCTGGATCACGCTATTCGATCGAGAGAGTCAACGTGCTAGCTCGGCTCGCTTCCAGGTTACGCTCGCGGAGCAAGGTGCCGACGATCAGTTTCTGGTGACGTTGATGGCTTTCGCCCTCGCGGCTCAAGCCAATCTTACACAAGTACTATTTTTTAAGTTTCGATCGAACGAAGTCAAATTGCGTCATTCGTCCGGAAGGCTGTCTGTGAATGAGACGGTGCTCGATGCAGTGCGAGAGCTGATCGAGAGCAAGCTCAGAGAACGTTCTTCTGCTTTTGTGCGTAGCTTGCCGGACCTTGATTAGACGCAGGGGTTCAGGGGTTCCTGACCTTTCGCTTAAGGAGGGCATGATGTCGATTGCTGCCGAAATTCAGAGGAAGATTGACTGCGCAGTCGCCGATGGCGACGAGGAAGCGCTCCAGCAACTCTTGCGCGATCTGTACGAGCCTGCGGAGGAGGCGGACAAGCCGTTCGACGCGGCAATCCAGCTCAAACCGGAGATCAAGCGCGAAATCGCCGAGCTCGCGCTGGAAAGCGATGCGGCCATGAACTGGGCCAACCGGATCGGCCGCGCGACCCGTTGGCTGGCATATCGGCGCAAGACCGCTGGCGGGTTCAATGGCGTTCGCATTGTTGAGGAGGGCGACAGCTGGTTCCAATATCCGCTGCTGCTCGATGACATCATCGACCAACTCGGCCGCGACGACGACAAGGCGATTTTCTCGCTCAGCGGAGCGGGCGACCTCCTCGGAGACATGGCCGCGAGACGCGAATACCTCGAGGCTCTCGGGCAAACGGGCGCCCAGGTGATGCTCCTTTCGGGTGGTGGCAACGACATGCTCGGGGGCGGACGCTTTGCGAGCTTCCTGTTGCCCTACTCAGATGGAAACAAAGCCAAGGACTTGCTTAACGTGCCGCTCCTCGAGGTCGAACTGCGCAGGGCGATAGAGGCCTATCGCCGGATTCTGACCGAGGTACGCCAGCGCTTCCCAGCGGTTCGCGTCTTTGGTCATGCCTATGACGTGCCGCATCCGCAGAACGGCGGTCGCTGGATCGGCGGACCTCTCGTCGAACGAGGAATTCCCCTCGAAATCGGGCGGTCTGTCATTGAGCTGGTGTTAGACCGGTTCGCGGGACAACTGCTTACATTGCAGGGGGAGTTCGCCAATTTTCGCTTCGTCGATCTGCGAGGTAAGGTGGATCGTGGTCGACCGAGCTGGTTCGATGAACTGCATCCCAAGAACCAGGGCTATGGCCGCGCGGCTCAGGCGTTTCGTGACGCGATCGGCGAGATGGCGTCTGAGGGCGTTTTCGAGTTCGCGACCAGAGCTCACGCTGGCGCCGCAATCCCCACGACTCGAATGACCCCCGGCGTGACCTTGCCGGACCTTGAGGCCGCGGGTCGCGTGATCGTGCTCGACCCCGGTCACGGTGGCGCGGCACCGCCGACGAAGGTCGGCGGGTCGAGTTGGAACAACGCCATCGGCCCAAACGGCACCCTGGAGAAGACGCTCACCTTCGATGTCGCGGGAAGAGCCAAGGTAATCCTTGAAAGCCACGGGCATCGGGTCTTTCTGACACGTAGCGGGGATGTAAATCCCTCTCTTGCAAATCGGGCGGCGGTGGCGCGGAATCGGGATGCCGCGGTCTTCGTTTCGATCCATTTCAACGCCTCAACGGGGCACAATGCCCAAGGCACCGAAACCTTCGTCCATCCGACTCACACGGCTGCCTCGCGTCGATTGTGCCTGGCGGTGCAGAAAGCGGTAGTGGCCGAGCTCGGGCTAAAGGATCGCAATGCCGGGCATCACGACGGCATCAAGGAGGGAGCGTTCGGCGTGATCAGCGGAGCTAGTCACTCCGCCAGTACAGCCGCGGTTCTGCACGAGGTCAGTTTCCTGGATCGGGCAGACGAGGAGCAGAGTCTGACTGCAGTGGCGTACCGGGACCGGATCGCCCGGGCGCTGGCCAGCGGGATCGAGACCTATCTCGGGGCGGGGGTGGAGAGCCTTGCTTTCGAAGCAGCGTCGGATGAGATCGGCGACGCAATCGAGTTAGGGGCTCTGGAGACCGGTCAAAGCGTTCCAGTGTATCTCGGTTTGGCCGAGGCCACGACCAGCGGTTGGATCGGCGGCCACGCTCTGCCCGTCGAGGCCGATGCAATGGGTCCAGGCAACGGTGCTGACCTTGACCTCGCCCGTCAAATTGCCGAGAGCCTGGCGCGGGATATGGGCCCAAGAGCCGATGGCGGCGAGAACGATCGCTACGAGTTCGCCGATGTCGATCCTCGTCCAGGGTTCAACGTGTCGGACATGGGCCGGAACGTCGAGGCAGACACCGCCGCACTCGGTGCCGTCTTCGCCGGAGTTGAGAGCGCGGGTTTTGACATGGTCCGATACGAGGCCTTCATTCGCGGCCTCGGACTCACCCACTTCGCTCCGGCGGAATTCCTCTTCCTGGGCAATGGTAATGCTCCCGGTGGCAGTTGCAGCCGTAAGAACGCGCTCCCGCCCGAAGATCTGTGGGGCAATATTGCCCAGACTGCGCGGATGCTCGATGAAATACGCAAGCGCCTGGGTACTCCGATCCGTATCCTGTCTGGCTATCGCAATTCGGCCTACAATGGCTGCATTGGCGGCGAGCGGAACAGCCTGCACATGCAGTTCAAGGCTGTGGACTGGCACTGCGATTCCGGCTCGGTCGACCGGTGGCACCAGGTCGCGCTGGAGGTAAGGCGGTCAAATCCGGAATTCGCCGGCGGCATAGGGCGCTATCCTTCCCGCGGCTTCATCCACGTCGACACACGGGGTTCGAACGCGGACTGGGCAGGCTAACGCTCAGTCGGCAGTCCACCGGCAGACCAGGAGATTCGGCTATGGACACTATTCTTCAGCGTGCTCGGTCACGGAAGCGACCCGAAGCCGACACCGTGCCATTCATTTCGGATTGGAGCGACCTGAGGCCCTTCGCAGATCTCCCGGCCAATGCCGGCGTTACAAACGCCACGCAGATGCTTGAAGGGTGGGCCGCCACCCGTCAGAAGGCGTTGGGTGATACGGAACTGGAAGCCGAAGTCGGGGACTGGAATACCGTTCCGGCGAGCCTTCTGGAGCTACTGTCGCGCTACAGGCGCGCGGTGGCGCGGATAGTTGTGCCCGGCGGCCAAATCGATTTTCAGGGTACTCGCAACGACAGCGGCTGGACGGGCACCGGGTTCCTCGTCGCGCCAAACCTACTGCTGACCAATCACCATGTCCTGAACAGTGTGGCCGTGGCTGGGGCGGCGACGGCGGAGTTCGACTACGAATGGCCAAGCGACAAGCTATTCGCCAACGTCGGGACCACCGAGCCGCCAACGGTGCGATTCGAGCTTTCGCCGACGCGTTTGTTCGTCACGAGCCCGGTGGTTGGAGGGGGGCTCGATTACACGTTTGTGTGGATTTCTGAGAAGGCGGCCGAGCAGTTCGGGACGATCCGCATGGAGCGGGGGTCGTTCATGATCAACCAGTATGAACCAACCTTCGTCATTCACCATCCAAGAGGACGCCTGAAAGAAGTTTCACTCGATGACACAGAGTTGCTTGCGGTGAACTCGCTCAACATTCTCTATGCCGCTGACACGGATTTCGGCTCGTCGGGCGCTTGCGTGCTCAACCGCAACGGCCGCTTGGTCGCTCTGCATCATGCGCGCCAGACCGGAGAGGCGCTGAAGGCGCACTATCCCGAAGTTGCGCAGCAGCTGGCTGACGGGCGACCCGTGAGTGTGGGCAACGAGGGTATCAAGATTTCTGCCATCGCGCTCGACCTTGAATCGAGAATGCGCCGCGGCGAGAAGGACGCCGAAAGTGCCGCCGAAATCCTCGAGCAAATCGAAGGATCGGACACGCTGACGGGAGTTTTCGGGGCTCTCGGGCGGCGAAGCACATCCCGGCAGGACGCCGACCGTGTACGCGAAATCTATCGTTCGTCGGAGCAGGACATCGACATCGGGTTCTGGAGCCTGCATTGGCTGCTCGGCGGATCAGGAATACCGGTCAAGGTCGAGGACGCGGTGACCGCGATGGCCGACCTTAACCAGGACCTCTGGTGCTTGACCGACGTTTCGCCGGTTGCGGTAGCCGAGATTGTGAAGGGCCTGGGCGAGCGCTTTGGTGAGAAGTTCGAGGCACAGTTCAGCGAGCCCGATGCGCAGTCGCGGCAACTCGCGACGGCGGTCATCTGGCGGCCGCAGACCGTGTCGTGTGTAAAGGCAGAATGGCCCCGCGCCATATCCGAGGCCTGGGCCCGCATCGTGCCGGACCTTGAGAATCGAGGGCCCGTCTTCCAACACCCGCCGGGGCTATTCCGAGTCGCGCCAGCAAAGGCCGCGGACGCACTGGTGAATGTGGTTCCTATAAATTTGGGGGCGATCCGTTCCGACGAGATGCGGCGGCGCCTAGCCTCGAAGCTGTTGGTGAGGGCCATCGACATGGCGATCGCCGAGCGGGGCAATGCCGGCGATTGGATCGTCGGTGGCGATTTCGAGCCGCCGTTAGCGCACGGGGATTCCGATGCGCTACGAACCCGGGACTACGAGCCGATGGCGGTATCGGACAAGCGGCGGGGCAGCGCGGTCAACTATTTGCGCTCGCCGACCTCGGGTATCCGAAGCGTCTTTGTCACCTCAGACGTAACTCTAGTCGACAATCAGCGGGACTTCTTCGAGGTCGTCCCTAGCCGCACCGTAGACAAGTTCATCCGCAAGCTCGCCGACAATCGGCCCGTAGTACTGAGGCTGTCGCTCGACGTGGTAGGAGAAAGGGCTTCGGAGCAGCGCTTAGACGAGATACTGGATGCCACATTGGGTTCGGGCAGCACCCTACGCCCGGCCCCCCAGCCGCAGACAGATGCACGGCGCGAAGCGCAACCTAGCAGGCTGTGGTTCGAAGGCCTGACTTGGCGAGGGCTGGACAAACTTGGCTTTCTCTCTACCAATCACTCTAACCTTACGATGCTCCTCGCCGAAGTCGCGGCGCGACAAGGGCGGCAATATTCCGACCTCTCACCGCTGACCGAGATCGACCTCTGGGTGATCACTTTCGCCGAGGCTGGACTGCGGACCAGCGGTGTGGACCCGGGCTTCCGTCACTCCAACGGGGAGATCGGCCTATATCCGCTGCCGGAAAACATCGCCTTCTGGATCGGGGCGGATGCCCCATCGTGGAACCGACCGATGTCGATCGAGAAAAACATCGAGAGCTATGCCCTCTACCTCGGCCAGATCCGGAACAAAGCTGTAGCAATGACCGGCGGCAGAAGCCTCTATCGCGATCTGTTTCGCGCTCCCGGGATCGCCGGCGCGCCCGAGGGGCAGGCACGTCTGCTTGCGGGGATCGTCCACGGGTATTTCGTCAGCAGGAACTATCGGAGCAGATCGGCGCCTATCGACAGGATTCTCCGGGGTTTTGCCTCCGGCGAACCGGTGGACAGGATTCTGGCGGGAACCGGATATGTCCATGACGGGACCACCATACTGGCCAACCGCCAGCGCAACATCGACACCGCCATCGCTGCATTTCGCTCGGCGGCATAGGAGAAGGGGATCGTCGGCTAATACGCCTCATTCTTTACGGGGGCAAATATGAGCTCCGCAGCGGTTTCTGAGGCAATGACGATGACGCGGTTTGGAGTGGTGACCCCTTCGGCGCAAAGCCGTTCTAACCTTTCGAGACGATCGGCCCCTCAGCCGACACCCGTCACCGGCAGCTTCGATGAATTCACTGCCGATGATGTCCAACGGGCCGATCGCGAAGAAGGTGACAGCAGACGATGCAGCGATCGACCGGTGGACGAGACTTTTCGGACCGCCAGCGCGAAAGCAGGGCGGCGATCATCGCAGGCTGTGCGATCCAGAATCAACGAGACGTGAGCGCCACCTGTCGTTGTCATGCGACCCGTGGTATAACAATCTTCGAATACTAAGGTCGAGTGCCGTGACGAAAACTCGAACATCAACGCCGAGCCCCACTGCCACCACCCGAGTTGACCCTAGCCAAGTGCCTCTTGTCGATATAGTCCGCGGGCTTACGACGGGCCAGGCGTGGAAGCTCGGGGGCACATTGGTCGCCATCGTCGTTGCGGCAGTTGCGGGGGGAAAGTGGATTGAGGGCTGGCAGCGGGAGAGAGCAATCTCTGCTGCCGTCAAGCCAAAGGACGAGAAAATCGCAGAATTGTCCGGCAGGATAGGGGAACTTGATGCCTCGATTATAGCGGGCAAAAACGAAATTGAGACGCTCGGTACCCGTCTCTCCGATGCGACGCGCTTCATTGCTTTTACCAACAAGTATATCACGTACCTTTCCTCGGGCGAAGATCCGGCACGCTCGATCTTCGCTGATCACGTATGCATGCTATACCGTGAGAGCCAGCAGGCCGAGGTAGGCGTCTCAATGAACACCTCAACTGTGGCCAGAACCTTTGAGAACATTCGCGCTCCTGGCTCAAGGGGCCTGTTGATTGCGGCAGGCCTTGATCCTGATTTGATTGATGAGTTGATCGAGCTTCAGACCAACGGTATCCAGCGCAGCCTGCCGAACATTTCAAGGATAGTGGGCTACGGGGTCGCGCCCTCTGTGGCACGAGTAACGCCTTTCAATGGACGGCCCGTGAATAATCCTACGGCTCAGAGAGTTGCTGCTGATGTGAGAAAGACGCTTTCCGGCCAGTCTGGTCAATAGTTAAGGTCGTCACCTTCCATGTCGAAGGGCGAGACTATTCCTACACCATGCCGCCTGAAATCGCGGGTCTAGTTCATAACAATCCGGATTGTAGATTACGCTAGGGTTCGCTCCACAACAGTTGTCGACTTTGTGTGCGGCGGCTGTCGCGGACGGTAGGAGCTGATCGTTCGTATCAAGTGTTCAAATCACAACGGTTCATCTCGCCACGGGGACCTTAGCTCTCTCCGCGCGAACTTCTGCTCTCCGCCGATCTTTTCCACCTGCTTCGGTGCACGCTAGGGGCCGGATCGGCGCGTTCCCTGCCTTTCTTCGGCGACCTTTAGGTCGATCTGTCACCTTCCTACCGCGTGCAGGTTGTCCAGCGGCCGCGGACTGGTGGTCGTCCCTCACAATGATGGTGTCGCGGAGCCGGGAGTGGCCTGCTCCATAGCATCACGGAGAAACGACCATGAAGCAGTATGCCGGCATCGACGTATCACTGGAATACTCGAGTGTGTGCGTGGTGGATGCGGATGGGTTAGGCCGCAGAATTGGGCGCAGCACTAAGGTGACTGCGCGCCCCTAGATTGGCCAGCCGGTCCTCAGCAGACCCCATAGAGCAGCGGCACAGCTCCGACTGCGGACAGAAGCAAGCACTCGGCGAGGGATTACGCTCACAAGGGATTGACGCAACGCCCGTTACAGAAGATCGCATAATGTATCGATGGGTACTGGGCGTGGCCTTGACCGTGACCGAGCCATAGAAGCCGGGCTGAAAGCCAACGCTCAAGAATCTCAAACTCCGAAACTTGCAGAATGACTGCAACGGAACTATATTGCAGTCAATGAAGGCGACTGCGAGGGTCTGACTATGGCTATCCTGACAGTACGAAATGTACCTGATGAAGTGCACCGGGCTTTACGCGTCCGAGCGGCGATTCACGGCCGTAGCACAGAGGCGGAAGTCCGCGAGATTCTGGAACGTGCGGTAAAGCCCGAACAGCGTGTTCGCATCGGCGATGCCTTGGCCGAGTTGAGCGGGCGGCTTGGNACAGAGGCGGAAGTCCGCGAGATTCTGGAACGTGCGGTAAAGCCCGAACAGCGTGTTCGCATCGGCGATGCCTTGGCCGAGTTGAGCGGGCGGCTTGGATTGACCAATGATGATTTCGAAGTGTTCGACCAGATGCGAGAGAAAGCGCCGGCGGAGCCAATGAGGTTTGAATGATCGTCCTGGACACGAATGTCGTCTCNGTCGTCCGTGAGCTCGACGTCGACGCGGCGGCTTGGATTGACCAATGATGATTTCGAAGTGTTCGACCAGATGCGAGAGAAAGCGCCGGCGGAGCCAATGAGGTTTGAATGATCGTCCTGGACACGAATGTCGTCTCGGAGGCGATGAGGCCGGCCCCGGATTTGGCTCTACGCAATTGGTTGAATGACCAGGTAGCCGAAACCTTGTATCTGTCCAGTGTAACGCTGGCGGAGCTACTGTTTGGCATCGCTGCGCTACCGGAGGGCCGGCGCAAAAAGGCGTTGGCCGACACGCTTGATGGCCTGCTCGAACTGTTCGACGATCGCGTGTTGTCATTCGACACTGCGGCCGCTCGGCACTATGCGGACCTTGCGGCAACCGCGCGAGCAGGGGGGAAGGGATTCCCGACACCTGATGGATATATTGCGGCTATTGCAGCCTCCAAGGGATTTACAATCGCGACACGCGATACGAGTCCCTTTGAGGCGGCAGGAGTCCCCGTCGTCAATCCTTGGAACCACCTATAGACTCCCCATGGGGCGGGTCTCGGGTTCAAATGGGTTCAAGGCGAGGGCTAGGAGACATCCGGACTGGGCGGCATGTCAGCCGGCTTCCCATCGTGTCAATCGGGTGGAGAGTTCGCGTTAATGCCCTTGATCTGAACGCCCCGGAAACATCAGGAGCGGATACTTGGCCAGTGCGACCCGAGCGTCTCAATTGGGGCCAAAAGCCGTCGGTCGGCTTCCGGGCTCCGATTTTCGAAAGCAGACCTTGAGCATGGCGGGCGCGTGATCTGACGCGAAGTGGGACGTTCGGTCGCCCTTGGCCGAACGCACGCGCCGACGACCCCCTTCGTAAGTCCGAAATCCTTGGTTTCAGTCCCATCATTTCAGCTATAAGGTGCGAGACATCGCCCAAAGGGGATTCCAGGCCAATGCCCCCAGAGAAGAAGGACCGTTCGCCCGTTGCGCTGGAACAGCGCGACATAAGCGCCGACCAGCGCATGTTCTCGCCTTCCGTTGCGCGAAATTCGGCGCCGATCCTCGCGGTCCTAAAACGTGTCCTTCCAACACGTGGCGCCGTGCTGGAGATTGGATGCGGGACCGGCGAGCACGCCGTGTGTTTTGCGGGAGCAATGCCCAACCTCACCTGGCAGCCGAGCGATCCGGATGCCGACGCCCGCACCAGCACGTCTAGCTGGATCAAATTCGCAGGGCTGAAGAATGTGCTGGCACCGCGGGATATTGATGTGTGCTCAGGACAATGGGGCGTCGAACAAACGGGGCATTTTGACGCCATCGTGTCGATCAATATGATCCATATCGCGCCATGGGCGGCAAGCTTAGGACTGTTCGCAGGAGCTGGCCGTTTGCTTCACGCTGGTGGGCTTCTTCTTCTCTACGGCCCATTCATGCGCGACGGGGCACACAACGCCCCCTCGAACGCTGCTTTCGACGCGGCTCTAAAGGAGCGCAACCCATCCTGGGGTGTGCGTGATATCGCTGATCTTGAACAAGTGGGTGAGGCCGCTGGACTTAATCTCCGCGAGACGATCGATATGCCTACCAACAATATGTTGCTGGTCTTCTCCAGCGGTAGTGCCTGAACGACAATCGGGCGCGAAAGAGACGTGGGCCTATAGCAGCATTAGGGCCCATAGCTGCTTCTGCCAAGAGCCACGGTCCCGCTCGCCGCGAGGCCGCACATTTTCAGATCTCTGTATGCTCCGCCAATTCCAGCGCATCCTCGATCTTGGTGTGTCCGAGTAGGATCTGGATTGCGCGAAGATTGCCCGTCGCCTTGTAGATCATCGCGGCTTTCGTACGTCGAAGCGCCTTAAACGCGTCCGACCAGAAACGTCGCAAATGTCGAGGAGAACCCTCAAGGCGATCGGGCACTGCCTCGATCATGTGGATCGTTCTAGGGCTAGCTATAGGCGTAGACATAGATCCTCACAGTCAGAGAAATCGGATGTCTGCCATACCTCGCTACGCGTTAAGCCTGCCAGATGGGGTCTGCTTGTCGCTTACGTCGAAGCGAGTATGTTCGGTAGTCCTCGCGCCTTAGACCGATGCGGTCACCCACTCGTCGACGAGCCGGGCATATTGGCGAGTGCTGAGATGATCGGCGTGATCGACCCGAGCGCGCGATTATTGACCGCGTCCGACCCTATCACGGCCATTCGCACTCTCTGACGCCATGCCGGCTTCGAGCCAAACCGGACGCTACGACGATCCCACTTCGCCGACCTGCTATAAGTAGCGTTCTTGCGTCTCTGGTCTTTGTAAATCACGGAGTCGCTGCTCGATTAGCGAAATCGTTCGGGCCAGGTCGCTTTCGTGTCTCCTGAGACCGTATACCGCCCTGTTCCATGGCAACGACAAGCTAGTATTCAAATCATCACCGGTGAGGCGGGTTATCTCGTGTCGTAAATGACGTAACTCTGCGTTTAACGCATGCAAATGGAGTGGGAGGTCCGCAGCGTCTAAGTTTGAAACAACTTCGTCGTTTCTGATGAAGCCGTCTGTTCGATCGCCATTGTGGCGGATCTCAAAGTCACGTGGAGCTGAATATATCAAGCTGGTCGATCCGCCTGTGCTCGCGGCAGAAGCAACCTGAATTGCGTTGTTTGCGCTAACCTCGGCAACCTCAACTTCGGAGACCAGAGCACCCGGCGCGGACATCTCCCGTAACAGATCATGCAGGCTTGACAGCCGCAAGGACCGTCCGCCCGATGCACCTCGGTACGCTTCCACTAATTCGGGCCTAGGGTAAACCGAATGATTTCCAGAGCGCACGAACCAGTCAGCCTTCTGCTCTCCTGTAACGAAGATCAGATCCTTCTTCGTCGTTCTCCCTAAGTGCAGTAGCGACATCCATATAATCACGTCCCCAATGCCCTGGTCATCCTTGCTGCTATCCTTGTAGCCAGGTGGCACCTTGTTCCTCAGCCCGTATTCGAGTTCGTCAATAATCTTATTTGGTGGCTCGCTGGGGGCGATCATTCGTTCCTTAGTGAACAGACCCGCATATAAATTGGTGACCGGGTCATTCCCGCGCCAATTCTTTATATGGGACGATAGCTTACGCAAGTTCGCGAGGTACTTCTTTGTCGCCGCATCGAGTTCTTCGCCTGCTGTCGCAAGCGCCTCGCGTTCGAGAAAACCCTCAAGGAGCAACGGCGTTACTTTAGCATCCGAGTTGCTCATCTTCGAAACACGGTCGTCGATGGCTTGCGCCATGTCGGCCAGTTTTCGGTCACGGTTCTTAATGAATTCCCGTGCAACTCGCTCCGGCAAAAATAGCCTCTCTTCGCGGGCAAATTTGGCATAAACGTCGGCTAGGGCCGACAGGTCACCTTTGCCTATAAGGTAAGGAAGCAGCAGCGCGTTGGTGTCGAGAGCCACTACGACTGTGTCTGCCTTCGGGTTGAGGTCCGCCGTCGGCTGGAAGACTAGGTGAGCTTCACTATAGACTCTCTCCAGCAGAAAGTGATCAACTCCTGCTGGAGGCTTAGGATCGGGATTCTTCCTCCCTGGTTCACTGCCTTTTGAGCTTGCTTTTGCAGGCAGGGCTTCTGGTTTCTGCTTTTCGAGCGACAATTCTTTCTCGTCCAATACATCCTCCAGGCCGATGTGCAGCGCGCGCCCGCGTAGCGGCTGCATCAACACAATTTAGACGATGTATACCCCTTTGTTCTTCCCGTCATCTGCAATCCCTAGGAGAAGCTTCTAGTGATCCATGGCTGCTTCTGCCGCTACGGGTATTTGCTCCGCGACCACGGCAGCCTTCGAGTTTCACCCCAAGGTGGATATCTAGCCTATTATTGCAAACGGCAGCTTACGGGAATCTTTACTGCACGCTGAACGACGGGCGCAATGCTGCCGTTCGCAGACTTATGCGTGGACCTCGCGTTAGGGGCGGAGAGAATCGTGCTCCCACGAGCCCTGCACGGCTTGTTGCTGTAATGTTCACTTTTTGGGCCAAGAAGATCGCATAATGTATCGACTGAAACTGCCGGCAATTTAGCCATCAGTTTTTCGGGGCGCGGCCGAACGCACAGGCGGCGGGCGAGGCGAACTTGGTTTAAATTCGACTAGCAAAGACTTGAGCTCGATTTCGCGCACTCGTCGAGCTGCCTCGTCGGGCGTCACGCTGACCTTTTTCCTTGAAGTCATCAGTCTGAGCAAACACTGGTATTTGATAGATATCCACAATGGCGGGGGCGACATCACCATTGTCTAGCTATTTCAGATAGGTGTATCTGCCTACTGGTTCTTCTAGCGCTTACCCCTTTTCTCCGGCTTCTTCCCAGACTTCGATTGCTGCGACCTCATGGGGCTTTTTCTTCTTAATCGGCCATCCCTTGGGGATCACACATCGCCGGCTGTCGCGAGACTTAATCACTAGCACCTGGACATCCGGGCCTTCGTCACAGAAGCGGAAGCACAATGCCCCATATTGTTGTCGGAAGGCCCCCGTAAACAGCTTGTCCGGTTTCGCCGCGAGTTTGTCGGTCTTGTCGCGCAATGGCTGAAAGAGCGGCATTGACTTGGCGAGCCTCCATGCACACCACGTCGAACCCTGCCCCGTAGGTCAGATGTTGGGTCAGCGTGTCAGCTTCCAGCCCTACCTGGTGAATTGGTTCGCCAAACTCGTGCAGGCAGTGAACTGAGTCCGGCAGGTGAGATGGGACGGATCGCTCAAGTCGAACCTTCCCATCATGGTCAATGATGCAGATCGCCACCGATTACACATGCTTTGGTTCGTTTTTGAGACGCACAGGGATCACTCACCGAGTCCTAGCCTGAAAACGTTCGTCACTTCATGGCGGCCGCGCAACACATGCTGGCCGACAGATCGCGCCAAGCATCCGGAACCGGCAGATCGCAGCACGATGTCGCTGACCAAAATGACCGCTTGGTCATCGTCGGTCATACACTCTTTGGCGACCTCCTCGAGACGTTGCGCAGTGTTCACGACATCCCCGACCAGCGTAAAGTTTATGCGCCCCGGAGCCCCGATGTTTCCCACCATCGCGGGGCCAGCATGTATGCCTATCCGGATTCTCACAGGCGGAAGGCCAAGTTCTCGTCGATTCCGATTGTCGGCGACAATCGCCACTGCGATAGCGTTCGCGGCGCGACAGGCTCGGGCGGAATGATCCAGTTGCAATTCAGGCGCTCCCCAAAACGCCATCAACGAGTCGCCGATGTATTTGTCTATGGTGCCTCCTTCCGCCTCCACGCATGCGGCGAGGAGCCGGAAATGGTCATTGAGGAACGCCGCCGCATCGGACGCCGCTAGCCGCTCGGCGAGGCTTGTGAAGTCGACGATGTCGGTAAACAGCACAGTGACTTCCCGCTCTACAAGGGCTGTCGCCTGTTCGCCCTGTGCCATGAGTTGCTTGACCAGGCGTCGAGGTACGTAGGTCTCGAACCAGTGCAAGGTCGCTATGAGCGCATTGTAGGCTCGGATCGCCTCGTCCAGTTCACGAAGATGGCTGCCGGCGAGGGGGCGGGCAGCCGTGAGATCGAGCGTGCGAATTGCGGACGTTGCGCGTGCCACGCGCAATATCGGTTTTCCGATCGCGTAGCCGACAATCCAGGCGCAAGTGACGGCAGCAAGCACAGCCGCGAGCCCCAGCCAGGCCGCTTGCTCAAGTCGGCGCACTTCGCCGCCAACTTCGTCGACCGGTAAATAGCGGCCGATCAGCCAAGGCTGATCGCTGTATCCGGGGATGTCGCGGTAGATAAAGACATAAGAGGTGTCATCGACCGTGACCATATGGCTTTTCGACGAACCTACGAAAGGAGCCGCGCTCTCCTCTGTCTCCGCGTTCCAAATCGACGCCAGCACCCGGTCCCCGATCTCGGTCACTTCCGGAAGGGGCTTGTCGCGCTTGAATAGCTGAGGGTTGTGCGCAAGTGCTGCATGGGCGAGGACATGATTGCGGCCGAGAAGAATAAATGCGCCGGCATCTGACCCCGCGGGCGATTCGGCGAGAAAGCGTGAAAGCTCTGCGACCGTGACCGTGGTCAACAAGATCCCGAGAAAAGAACGTTCATGCCACAACGGGGTGCGAACATTGACGAGAGGCTGCTTCAGCCGTTCGCTCCAGAGAAGCTCTCCCCAGACCGGGCGGCCTGCGCGCCGCGCCATCTCAAACGCATCGTCCAGGCCGGGCACGGTACGCATGTCGATCTTTCGCAAGACGACTTCGTCGCCATTGCGCTCGACGCGTAGCTGCGTCAGATCGGTGCGGATGACGGCGAGCGCAGCGATCTGCGGGAGGCCGGCGAGTGCCGCCCGAAGTTGGCTCATAGAGGCATCTTCGTCCTGCGGGTCGATTTCGCCGTCGAGGTAAAGTCTGGCCAAGAATTCGGACTGGTCGCGGGCTGGATCGAGGTGCAATCGGGTCCGTTCCACAATCGTGTCCATAATTCGCTCACTGCGGTCGCGGACGAGCGCGACTGTGTTCTGGCGGCCGCTTTCCAGGGCGAGGACCAGCGCTGCCGCGGTGACTGCGATGATGATGCCGAACGTTGCCGCCAATGCAACGTGTATGGGGATGCGGCGTAGACGCTTCGATGATGCCTTGTCGCCGCTGTTGGACCAAGCATTGTCGCCAGCCGCCGATCGAGTCTTCGGCAGGAGTTTCCAGGCCAACAATTTCGGACCGACAATAGACATCCGAAGATCAGCGAACTGCGGGCAAGAAGAACGGCGGGGTGTAGTCCGGGACGCCACCTCCCGTGAAATCGCTCGCTTGAGGGTTTGATGTTTCTAGCTTCAGTTTTCAGTAGTGAAGATGCAGCACGACCGGCGCTTGCTCCCCTTTCGGGATAACCACGAACAGATTGTCGAACGCACTTCGTTCAATCTTGATTTCCTCGGAATCTCCCAGCGCCGCGAGAATCTCTGGAATGGTGCTCCAATGCCCCACAACAAGCACTTTGTCCTTGCCGTGCTCTGAGCGAAGTAGTCGGACCAAGCCGCCACTGTCCTCATAGGAATGAACACGGATTTCGAGTCCAAGGGCCTTCGCCAGAGGCTCGGCTGTCTCGACCGTGCGCCTGGCTTGCGTGGCATAGACGACGGTGATGCCTGCATCTTTCAATCGCTCAGCTAGCGTCTTGGCCCGTTTTTGTCCGGACTCCGACAGTGGGGTTTCGTCGCGAATCTCATCGAGGTTCAGTGTTGACGGCGGATCAGTGTGCCGAACGATGTAGATCGCCTCCTGCGCGCCGACTGAATGGGGAAAAACAAGGCTGCAGGTAGCCAAACCGATTAGCAGTCGGAGGGCCTTAGCTTCCATGGCCGTGCTCCCTGGTCCGTTCTTTCAGGGGAAACGAGACGATACTACCATGCAACAGAGGTTGCAGACAGCCGAATCGGTATCTCTAGGTCAGGTCGGACGAAGGCGACTGGTCGTTGAGATGGCTTGCAAGCTGGATGAGGTTTGGTTTTGCGACTCCAGTGCGCCTTGGCAGAAAGGTGCGGTGGAAAACGTGAACAAGCGCATTCGCCGGTTCATGCCAGGCGATACGGATCTTGCAGCCGTATCGCAATGCACTGATCTCGAAATGCGACGATTATGATTTAGGCCGAGGCCCGCTTAGTGAAGATGTATTGTTTGCTTGCACGATGGCTAACGCGCGGTTGCAAATGCCAAAACCGAGGGCGCGATTGATTCATGCGCCCCCGAGACGGCCCCCGCCGGTCTTCGAAGCGAGATACATAATCGAGGCGACGATCTGTAGGACCAATCCAATGCCCCAGATAACCAAACCCATGTCTGTCATTAAGTTTACGCTCAGGAGCGCACCGATAATCATTAGGGCCCAGCCTAGTCCGATCTGAACACGCGCAGTTCTGAGGGACATTTGATCACTTCTCCTCAAGGCATCCGATGGCAACCACGCTTGCAATACCTCCGGCGATTGCGCCGATTAGTCCGACTAACTCTGGCCCTAATTTCGGCATTCCCATACCCGCGCCAAATCCAGTCAGATAGCCAAGGATCGCTCCGGTTAGCAGACCCAGACAGCACGCCCAAATTGGCCTGAATGGCAAAACGTCCTCCATCATACTTCACGGGAGAGTGTAGCGCAGCCGAAGTTAGATTTCATCGCAACTAAATTGAGTAGTTGTGCACGTATCATAGCCGAGCGGGTAACTTCGATGATGCTTGGCTGTTAGGGGCCGGTATTCCGCCGCAGCTGGAAACGTTGTAGACTGAGACGTTGGCATTGCGCCTCCACTGCGGAGGCCGCTTCAATGCACCGCCCCGTCGTTGAGGCCGGCTTCATCGATCCCCCGTTTCAACGCCGTCACTGGCCGGCGGATCAAGATCACATGTTCGTCGTCGTCTTCGTGCGGCCAAGGTGGTCTTGCCGTACCCGGCCTCGATCACGGTTCAGAAAAGTGGTGTCCCTGCAGTTGAAGATGAGAGACCACGAAGTGTAAGTGGCGTGCTCCAATAACGCCGACTCAATGGGCTCAATCGACTGCTTCCTCAGGGGAGCGGTGAGGGCATGTAAATGGCGAGGTTCTGAAAACCTCGTTGTCTGCGATCCCCCAATCAAACGGGGCTACTTGCCGGGCCTAGGCTTCCCGAGTCGCCGTTGGCCTTCGCGATGTTGATCCTCCGAGACGAGGCTTTAACGGGTCAAACCGCGCGCGAACTGGCTCTGACCGCGCTGCTGCCGGCGCTCGGTACGCTCATTCTTTGCTGATGCCGCGAAGCCGATTGGCTTCGTTGGCATGAGATGCGCGGCGACCTGGACATTTTCAATGCCAAACAGCGCTGCCACTCCGAACCGAAAATGCCACTCTCCTGATTTTGCGCGGCGGATTATTCCAATTGAACAGCGAAACACGGATCATATCTGCCTTTGCCAAGAGGATGGGCAGGGCAACCGCAGACCCCGCTAAAGGCGTCCGGCATTGTTGCGCTTTTTAAGGTTTTCAATTCTCTCCTAGCACCCAACGCTTCGACACATGATCGTGCCGCAGCGATGATTGCGCCGCCTGGCGTCATTCGCCGACGCCGACCACCGAAGGTCAGAGCCAAATTTGCACACAGAAACACAGGCTAAAGCCAGCCGGACATGCTAGGGCCTGTCCAAACAAGCCGAGCCACGCCATTCAAGGAAAAGGCGGCAAGCACCCGGATTGACATCATTTCCTGCGTTGATCGTGTACTTACTGAGAGCGGACGAGGCATCAATGTCCGCCGCCACCCCGATCGTGCCCGCCACTTCCACTATCATGTCCGCCGCCTCCTCCAGATTTTGCAATAGCGTTCGAAGTGAGACTCGTTGAAAGGAGAAGAATGACCGTCGGCGGAGTTACCGCCGCTAAACGGCCGCAGCTTTTAAGAAACTCTCGGCGACCATCCGAGTCCGCCGTACTTTTATCGTATCTTTCAGTTCTCTTCATTTCTCTCCCCCTCATAGAAATGAGGCGTCCAAAATAATTGAAGCATTCGAAAAGTATCGTTCCCAACGGTTTTATTATCTAGACCGGGCCGGGCTTTACAAAAATCGAAGATAAACATGGTTGAGAAAGTAATGCGTTTGTTTCTTTCTCACAATATATCAGACGATATAGATGCTGAAAAGAAGTGCCTTTCGCGCAGGGCTCTACCGCGTACGCTGCTACGCTTTTCACCCGTTATCGCTCCGTCCGCATGACTTTGAAATCCCCGTTGCATCATCGCGAATGCCAAGGTCGTTTTGCCAGAGCCCGGCGACCCACAGAGAAGAACCGCACCACTGCGGTTTGCGAGCAAGGCCCCATGAAGCGCGGTGCACGTTCCGAGGTTCTCTATGATTTCGTCGGTTAAATGGCCCTTCAACGCGGGCACAGCTTCTCCGGGATCAAAGACCAAAGCGTTTTTCCCGGGTCCGACGATCTCGACCAGAAGCGCAGGTAGTTTCTCGCGTAGTTTGCGCGCCGCAAGGCAGCTCGCGCCCTGTACAACCAGATCCGCTTCTTGGTCTCCGACAGACGCCGCCCGCGAGAGCGCGGAGGTAACCCTGAGCCTGGCACCGGACATCGTCACCGGGACGAAGTCTCATCGAGCGCACCACGAGATCGGTTGTTTGAACAGTCTCGCCGACCTCTTCATCATCGAATCTTGGCAGCATTAGGAGAAATACAGGCTCTGCCTGCAGAGAAGCGTCGACCTACCTCGGACGGGAATTTGCGGGCTATTGTCCCACATCATCCACCACTGCTGCGAGCACACGCGCATTCTCGCCAAATAGTAAAGATCGAATGTTCTCGGTTCGTGCTTCGTTGACGAGATCGCCGAGGCCGCGCGTTTCACTCTTCGCGACGCTACCGGATATGTCATGCAGTTGCACTACATTGATGCTTTGGGAAGGAGATATGTGATGGCTGCAAATGCACTCGTCCAGACGCGGATTGATGCTGATATTAAGGACCGCGCCACGGCCGTCCTACAGAACATGGGGTTGACCGTCTCGGATGCTGTTGGAATCCTTCTAACTCGGACGGCGAACGAAGGCTCACTACCGCTGGAAATGGTTGGTAGCAGTGACGCCCACGATGCCTGGTTCCGCGCCAAGGTGTTGCAGGCTCTCGAGGACACGCGACCCGATGTCGAGGATGCTGATGTTGAGGCTCGCTTCCGCGAGCGCCGGGCGACAGCTCTGCACAAGGCAGGGGCTGGCGATCGATGAGGCTTGTCTGGGCACCGCCGACGCTCTTGCTGATGTCGTCGGCAACCGTCGAGAAGTAACCGCTATATCCCGGCAGCTCGCGATCGAGGAGTGTATTGCGCTGATCTCGCAATCGATCGTCAATCGATGCCGACCGAGTGGGCGCGCTATTTCATTGATCGGCACCTTGCGTTCGACAAAATGGTGTGGGCGACGTCGCCGTGACACCGCAAAGGGTGCGCGGCTGCGCTCTTGGCTTGACGAGCCGGAATGATGGGCGAGGGATATTCGAGCGTCGCCTCGTGCCGACGCATCGAATATCCCAACGGCTGCCACCGTGCGCCAGTCTTTAAACTTCCATCGCTGCGCGCGCCATTCCCCAAACGAGTTATGCCGACCGAACCGCAGCCGCGGCTGCGGAAAACTTCAAAAGCCCGATGAAGAGGCGGTGAGCCGTCACTTTGCTGTTGCTCCTTTAGCTCGAAGCCTTCTACCGCACCGGTTCAACGAAGGGCATCCAAGTGGCCCAGCCAGAAAGGCATTCTGGATGTGGCCAAGGCACCGCATGGACCTCAGCCAGGCTTGCGACTGCACCCTCACGACGAAGCCCGTAACATCTTTCTGACCTTGCGCGAGAGTTCATCAAGGGTCGCCATAAGCCGGCTCATCTGTGAGATCGAGGCCGTCAGGTCTGGTCGATACCGGATGACGAGATACTCTCTGTTTGATGAGAGACACTGCTCTTCGTGTCCGCTCGCCAAGATCGAGCTGCAAGCCATTTACGGTGTCGCGATCGAGGCCCTTGGCAAGCAGGAGAGCATTCAGATGGAGCTCAATGGAATGGAGAGCGAGAAGGCGTCGCGGCGGGTGGCCGGACTTGGACACGCCCTCACCAAGCGTGACGGCCGCGTCTCGGTACTGCGTCGCCAAGGCCAGAATGTCTCGAACCTTTGCTGATTGATCAGGATAGGCCAGGTCCATTCAACTTGCCTCCAGGCTCGAGCGACAAGCCCGTGTCTCGCCGGCCCGTTCTTCCATGCGCATAAGATCCCTCAGCATGGTCCGCAGCTCTGGCCAGGGTGCCTCTTCGAGCTTCAAGCCCGGATCGTGTGTCACGATCAGGCAATGGAACTTCGCGGTGATTTCGATCAGGCAGGACGGCCTCGTGATCCACATGACACGGCCCAATATTCCGAGATGTCGCGCGAGCTCNCCTCACCAAGCGTGACGGCCGCGTCTCGGTACTGCGTCGCCAAGGCCAGAATGTCTCGAACCTTTGCTGATTGATCAGGATAGGCCAGGTCCATTCARCTTGCCTCCAGGCTCGAGCGACAAGCCCGTGTCTCGCCGGCCCGTTCTTCCATGCGCATAAGATCCCTCAGCATGGTCCGCAGCTCTGGCCAGGGTGCCTCTTCGAGCTTYAAGCCCGGATCGTGTGTCACGATCAGGCAATGGAACTTCGCGGTGATTTCGATCAGGCAGGACGGCCTCGTGATCCACATGACACGGCCCAATATTCCGAGATGTCGCGCGAGCTCYTGTTCCAGGGTAACAGCGTCGCTGTAGCCCAGGTGCTTGTCGGCCTTTTTCCATTGTTTCCGGCGCTGACGAAGTTCAGTCCTTGCCCGAGACAGTTGGTCGGTATCCACCTGGTAAGCCAGGCGATTGAGCTCGGCGAAAGAGTGCACCACCACCGGCTGGTCGCTTCCAACAATCTGCAGTTCGGCAACCGGAAAACCGCCGGCCTGCTCCAGCACGATTGAGCTCGGCGAAAGAGTGCACCACCACCGGCTGGTCGCTTCCAACAATCTGCAGTTCGGCAACCGGAAAACCGCCGGCCTGCTCCAGCATTTCTGTTTCTAGCTTTTGTCTGAAGCGCGTCGCCCCCAACAGTTGCTTATGACGGGCATACCATCGTGGCCACATTTCGCGGACAGGCGTTGGACCGCTTACTCTGCGCGGGCCGTTCGGATCGGCAATACGGGCGCTCAGAAAGCGCGCCGCGACGGGCAGAAGGTTTCGGCGGTCGATCACGTGCGGCAGCTTTTCGATCGCGCCGTTCTCAAAATTTTCTTCTCTACGGGTGATTGCAGGCAAAGTTCTGCTATTCTCAGAATCAGCCATGATCCGAGCTCNACGGCAGCTTTTCGATCGCGCCGTTCTCAAAATTTTCTTCTCTACGGGTGATTGCAGGCAAAGTTCTGCTATTCTCAGAATCAGCCATGATCCGAGCTCCAGCTAGCTAGGTTGTGGTTAGGCTGGATAGCGTGCGCGAACACGCAATCCAGCCGTATTGCAATACAACGATAAACGTCCCCGTTTAATTCGTCAATAAACGGGCCCGTTTTATGGCGGCTGGTGTTTGTTTCGACAAAACAGGCGGAACAGGAATTTTATGGGACGACCGCCGCTAAACGTCAAAGAAACAAAAATCCGCCTCTCGCCGGCAACGAAAGAGCGGATTAAGGCCTTGGTTGGAAATTACGGCATTGCGGCCTTCGTCCGTGAAGCTATCGAGAATGAACTGGCGCGGCGGGAAGGTGGTCCGTCGACGTCTGAGAGGGCTTGCGGACCGTCCGAAATGGAATGAGAGCCCGTTCAGAGTATACCGGCGACATTAGATGATCCGCACGGGGCCACCAGGTCCTGGGCTCCTCTCTCAGCCAAACGGTTCACGATCTGCAAGCGTGA
The DNA here is from genome assembly GCF_001426785.1 of Ensifer sp. Root142. NCBI lineage: Bacteria > Pseudomonadati > Pseudomonadota > Alphaproteobacteria > Hyphomicrobiales > Rhizobiaceae > Ensifer > Ensifer sp. Root142. The sequence continues at coordinate 723,482 of NZ_LMFK01000034.1, read as the reverse complement.
AGGATTTAGGCGGCCCGCCGTCCGGTCTGGCAGTCGGAGATCGAAAGTCGGACAGGCGACGGTTTCTCGACGGAAGTTGTCGTCCGCTCGCCACATCGATTTGCGGAACCGATCGTAGCGTTTCCGCCTGACGAGAGAAAGCGCATCGCCGGGGCCGTCGTAAGCATGCGCCCTGCATCGTCTCAATGATGATCCAGCGGCCGCCAGAGACGGGTATCATCGATACGGAGGTTTCGGTGGTCAGGTCGGGCAAGTGAGGGCAGGGCGCTTTTCAATTGGAGCGGCTTGCCGGGCCTAGGCTTCCCGGATCCCGGCCGTTTGCCGTCGCGATGCTGATCCTCCGAGACGAGGCTTTTTAACCGGTCAAACCGCGCGCGAACGGGCTCTGTCAGCTGCGCTGCCGGCGCCTGGTACGCTCATTCTTGCTGGTTGCTCGAAGCCGACTAGCTTTTTCGGCCAGATATGCGCGGGGAGCGCCACCACTCGAACCCAAAGTGCCGCTCTCGTGATTTAGCGCGGCGGATTGGTCCCATTGAGCAGCGTCGCCCGGATCATGTCAGCAGCTCGCGCATCGCACGATCTCTGCGAAGCATCCAGGCGGACTCGCACGCATTGATGTAGTCGTGACGTTCTTCACAACAGGGCTCTCTGGTCGCTGAGACATATCAGTCTGCCACATCCTGTTCAGCATGCCGCCGCAAAGCCGACGGGTTGGTAACGATTATGGAGCGATAACCGGTTTCAATCCAACCGGCCTCGACGAAACGTTGGATGGCGCTGTTGACTTGCTTGCGGGATGTGTTCGTCAAGATACCGAGATTTTCCTGGGAAACGGAAATAGGAGCATCTGTCGACCAGGACATGCGATGCAGAACTGACGCAATTCTTGAACTGACACTCTTCTTCTGCAGATCATGTACGATTCTAAGTAGTTTATCCGCCGCCAAGATCGAAATGACGCCGAAAGCCCGAATGTTGTTTGGATCAGATGCGGCCATCTGTTCCATCGTCTCCAGCGGGACGTGCATCACCCAGGTTTCGCTCCGCGCGAACAGCTCGATCCGTCTTGGCTTGCCGGTCATGAAGCTGTCTTCGCCGGTCCATCCGCCGGGTACGGCGATGTGGATCAGGCGCGGCGTTGAGTCGAGAGGCGCGGTGTCCACGGTCACAGTCCCTGAAACAAGACCATAAATGCCCCCGGCCGGGTCGCCCGGACGGAATATGACCTGACCTGCGTCAAATTTCAGAAGTAGCGCATTTTGCAGCAAGCGTACCCTGAAGGCTTCAGGCATTTGAGCCAGCCACCCAGCCTCGCACATGATGCGTTCCGCATGCGCCCGTGACATACGCGCCATTTTCTTCTCCAGATTGTGCGGTTCGACACAATGTGCCGTTCAAAAGCTCTGTATCAACTTTATGGCGAGAAGAAAGAGGCCGCGACGATCAGGGGTAAGCCGGCTTCTCTACGTGTTTACGGCTGATGCCTGCCCACATCCCCATCGAATTGTTCGGCCACGCGTGTGTGGTCGTCTCGAGATCGCATATCCAGGAGCTCTTGCATGCTATCGAAGATCTATCAATTGGCCTTGTGCTCGGTCATCGCACTTGCCGGCCAAGGCATAGAACCAGCCGCGGCAGAAACCGCCGCAAAGCCAGAGATTACAGATCCACATTTCCAGTTGGCTTCGGGCTATCTCAAGCAAAAGGATCTGCCTGATAGCCTTGTGCTGCTTGGCCCGCCGCCGGCCGACGGTACTGCGACGCTTGCGCGTGACGAAGAGTTGAGAGCCGCAACCATACCGCTGCGCGGTACGCCGCGCTGGGATCTGGCGCGCGCAGACGCTGATCTGCAATTCCCGCAGCCGGCGAAAAACTTCTCCTGCGCAATGGGCGTCGATATTAATAAAGACAAGACCCCTCACCTATATCGCTTGATGCAGAAGGTCCTGACTGATGCAGGCCTATCGACGTATGGCGTGAAGAACACCCACAATCGCACTCGTCCTTTCGTGGTCCATAACGAAGGCACCTGCTATCCCGATCAGGAGCCGCTGCTGCGAACCGACGGCTCGTATCCTTCAGGCCATACGGCGGCTGGCTGGGCCTGGGCGCTGGTGTTGAGCGAAATCAGCCCGGAACGCGCCGACGTCCTGATGAAACGCGGCATAGAATTCGGCCAGAGCCGCGTAATTTGTGATGCACATTGGCAGAGCGACGTCGATGCAGGACGCATTATGGGTGCGGCGACGGTCGCAAAACTGCATAACAATGCAGAGTTCCTCTCGGATGTCGCGGCGGCACGCGAAGAATTGAAGACTGCGGGGGCGGCCGAGGCATCAAGCTGCGTAGCGGAAGAAGCTGCTCTGTCGGCACGATAACGTTCTCGGGCTTCTGCACAATTTTCAAGTATTCCACGAGCCGGTTGATCTAGCGTCCGGCTCTGCCCTCAGCAAACAACCGCGACACGGTGGTCCCCTATGCGAGCGAGAAAGCGCCTCCTGCCTCCTCCTGGCTGCAGCGTTTGGAAACCCTCTTCTGCGGGCGGGCTACGCTCACCGGAGAAAGGCGTGCTCTGTGACCGCTACATGTGCGCCGACAATACGGGTGTTTCGCGCCGGTTGACGCAAAAGCACCTTGGTAAGAAGGCTGCAATCAAACGGTTTTCACAAGGTGATTTCGACCAAGCGGAGTTCACTTTTGCCAATGGCATCTTCCGCGACGTCAAAGAGCGGCTATGCCGAGAAGACAGATACTTCGATGCGGACGGCAAGCGAAGTGCCACAATCACCAGGACGTACGCGCGTCTCCTATTTCGCCGGTGAACATTCCCTCGCCGGCGGACGTCCGAATTTTCGGAGGATGCAGCAAAGTGCGCGGCGGGGATCTGGAAAGCCAACCGACAGAAAATCCCAAAGCTAGGGATTTAAGTAACCTATTGCATTATCGAGGAGATTTTATGCCGTATTTGCCTGTAATCTGCGTTGTCGCCGCGTCTGTGGCGACGCTTGGGAGTGCGAACGCACAGACCCCCTCCACCACCGCAACCCCCGTCGGCGTCGAGAATTTCGTCCGGGCCGAGTCCGACTTGTACATAGGCAAGACGGTGAAGGACGGCGGCTTCGGCCAGTTCGTCCATAGCCGCGAACCGGTCTCCATCGACAACCAGAACGTCATCCGCATGAATCGGGACACGCTCTATTCGGAGGCGGTGTTCGATCTCGACGCCGGCCCGGTCACGGTCACGCTACCCGATGCGGGCAAGCGCTTCATGTCGATGCAGGTAGTCAGCGAGGACCACTATGTGCCGTCGGTCTTCTACGGCGCCGGCAGCTATACGCTGACGAAGGAGAATGTCGGCACGCGTTACGTGTTTGTCGCGATTCGCACGCTGGTCGATCCTGCCGATCCGAAGGACGTAGACCAGGTTCATGAGCTTCAGGACGCGATCAAGGTCAGCCTGGCAGGCGCCGGAAATTTCGAGGTGCCGAACTGGGATCAAGCAAGCCAGACGAAGATGCGCGAAGCCCTGCTCGTGCTCGGTTCGACGATCCCCGACTACAACAACGCCTTCGGCACAAAGGAAGCCGTCGATCCGATCCGGCACCTGATCGGCACCGCGACCGGCTGGGGCGGAAATCCCGCCAAAGATGCGACCTACCTCAGCGGGGACGCGCCCAAGAACGATGGAGCTACCGTCTATACGCTCAAGGTTGGAGACGTTCCGGTCGATAGTTTCTGGTCGGTCAGCGTCTACAACGCCGAGGGCTACTTCGAGAAGAACCCATACAACGCCTATTCGCTGAACAACCTAACGGCAAAGAAGAGCGACGATGGCTCGATCACCATCCAGTTCGGCGGCTGCGATGGCAACATCGTCAACTGCCTGCCGACCGTGCCTGGCTGGAATTATACGGTGAGGCTCTATCAGCCGCGTGCCGCGATATTGAGCGGCGAATGGAGTTTCCCGCAGCCACAGCCCTTGCCGTAAGACGGCTCATGCGGGCGGGCGGATCGGTTTTCGCCCGCACGCGTATCCGGAGTGCCATTCGCTGCGCGGCTTTTTCTGAAACGGAAGCCGTTATCGAGGGGAAAATGAAGTTTTTTTCAGTATGCTCAATTGCATTCGCATCGGTTTTGACGCTTTCGCTTTCGGCGAAAGCTGCGGATAAGCAGTTCCTGCCATTCCAACCCGAAGCCGGCAGCGAGACCTCGTCTGGCTGGCAGTTCAATGCCAGCCCGTATTTCTGGGCTGCTGGCATCGACGGCACCGTCGGGCAGTTTGGCCATCCGCCGGCGAGCTTGAAGTCCGACTTCGGCGATATATTCAAGGATCTGGATTTCGCATTTATGGGCGTGGCAGAGGGTAGATATGACCGTTTCAGCGTTTTCAGCGACGTAATCTACACAAAGCTCTCTGTAAGTGGCCACAGCCCCGCCAGGGTTTTGACGAACAAGATCGGTGTGACGTCCGAGACGTTTTCGGGTCTGGTTGGAGGCGGCTACAGCCTGCTGACGAATGGCCGGGACCATCTGGACGTGATTGCCGGGGCGCGCCTCTGGTACGCGAGCACCAAGGTAACTTTCAGCGGCGGCGTCCTAGATGGCATAAGCCGCGAAGACAGCGCTACCTGGCTCGACGCCGTCGCAGGTTTCCGTGGAACGTATTTCCTCACGGATCAATTCTACCTCACGGGTTGGGGGAATGTCGGCGCCGGGCAAGCCGATCTTGATTGGGATGTCGCAGGTGCCATCGGCTACCAAATCAAGGATAGCATTTCGGCAGTGGCTGGATATCGCGCGATGGGTGTCGATTACAGCTCCGGCGGCTTTGACTATGACGTTGTGCAGAAAGGCCCGATGCTGGGGTTGGTTTTCCATTTCTAGTCGCAACGCAACGACGTCTGCGTGCGAGAACGCATGTCGGTCATCCGGTCGGGATGATGGAACCCGTCGCTCTGGCGGCATCAACGCCAAAGACAACGCAGGTCGACATACTTTTGCCGACGACGCATCAGCCGTCCGGGGATCCGGCAACCTTGTTCAAAGGCGAGCGCAATCAGGAACTCTCCTTCGCGGAAGTCGCGGTCTCGATCCCGTCGGAACGCGACGCCGGAACTGTGCAAGGCCGAAACGCCTGCCAGCCAACCCCGCCACGGATTTCGCTGGTTCGCGGTCGTCAGTGGAACGGTCTCGGTGCTGTGGCGGGCCGCAGATTCAATGACACGACCTTGACCAAGCAAAAGGGCTGAGTCTGGCCTGCGGCAGAACTGATGGCTTCATACCATCATTTGATGTCGAGCGGGCTCTCGGCAAGGAAATCGGGAGTACGACAGCCTATGCCTCATGCGTCGAAAAACAAAACGTCAAAAGACGTGGAACAAGCAGCGCCCGCGCGCGCAGATGCTACTAACCGTGGCGATATTTATGCGGACGATCCGCAATCCTCTCAAGCTACAGGTTCCGAAGCCGACCAGACGCCCTGGGATTTCCTCGCGTCGCATGGCGGACCTTTCTACGAGCTTCAACGTCGGTTGAAGCTGCTGCACGCACACGCGCTCAACGCGGGTCGCCGTGCGGTGTTTTTCATCGCGATTGCTTGGGCAATTCCGTTCTTTTTGGCTTTGCCCGGTAGCCTGTCAGTTAGCGATGCAGGAGCTTATCTCCGAGATCTCGGCGTTTGGGCCACTTTTTTCGTCGCTATCGGGACGTTCGTTCTTGCCGAGCGACAGGTCGAAGACGGTCTACGCACCAAGCTCCAGCATTTCCTTAGAGCACCGATCATTGCGCCCGTCTCGATGCAGAGCGCCGCGGAGGCGGTCCTTGTGGCGCTCAAACAGCGCGATTCCGGATTGGCCGAGATCATATGCGTGGCGTTGGCGGTCGTTGGCGGACTGTTCTACTGCGCACTTCTCCATCATGCTCCGTTGACGTCCTGGGCCGTCGAGCTTGCGCCGAACGGTAGTGCCATTAGCTTGGCGGGCTGGTGGTGCGTGGCGGTAAGCGTGCCTCTTTTCTGGTTCCTGATGCTGCGTGGGCTGTGGCGTCACTTCGTCTGGTCGCAATTGCTTAGGAAGCTGGCGAGGCTGGAACTGAAGCTGGTCGCAACACATCCCGACGGACAGGGCGGGCTCGCCTTCATCTCCGAATATCCCAATGCCTATATGATGTATATTTTCGGTGTCAGCGCACCTGTGGCGGTAACCCTCGGCAGGCATTTCGATATGGAAACCCTCAATGCGGCCAGCCTTACCGCTACCATGGCCGTATGGCTGGTGCTGGTGCTTGCATTGTTTGCCTACTCACTTTCTGCTTTCTGGAAACCCCTTGCCGACCTGAAGGCCGCCACGATTCTCGCGCTCTCCATGCAAGCTACCCATTATCAGCGGCTTGCCGAACGCAAGGTTCTTGGCCGTAATGTGGCTGCCCACTGCGATGAGAGATCGGAGAGAAAGGAAGACATCGCCGATCCCTCCAAGCACCACGAGTCGGCGAAAAAGCTTTCGACAGTGCTTCTTAGCCGTAAGGCGGTTTTACCGGTCGGTGCGGCGGCACTCCTGCCATTCGCCATCGAGGGAGCGACCCGGTTGCCCCTGAAGGATGTTCTTTCGATCCTGAAAAAAATGCTGTTGCTCTAGGTTTTGGTGAGGATCGAACGTTTATGGGCATGAACGCTTGCGAAGGTTGCCCTGCGCACTCACCTCGTTAACTTGATGCAGTTTGTGACGATCTCTTCGACCCAGTGTCTTCTCACCGTCACGACAGCAGCCGATTCATCGCGCCGAACTCGTCATGTTCGACCCCGATGAAATTCAGGGCACGGTCAGCCATGTCACTGCCTGCTCGCTGAGACGTTGTGGGCCCTTTCGGGACCGCTTGATCACGATGAAAATTGGACGCTGATGCCGTGCTGCCGTTGTGCCGCGGGCTCCAGCAAATGCATCGCTGGTTTCTCGAACATGTCCTTGTCGAATCCGAGCGGGTCGCTATAGCCAGTCCAGGGTTGGATGCAGAGAAACGGCGCATCGGTCTTGGCCCAGAGAGCCAGATGCGAGAAGTTTTGCCAGGAAAGTTCGATGGATGATCCATCGGGCGAAACATAGGAGGCCGATGTGCAATCCAGATCGAGCAGGCACAGGGCCCCAGCATAAAAAAGCTCTTCGGTGAGCGCCAGGCGACCGTCTGCTAGGGGGACCTCGTAACGAGCGGGGTCCATCAAGCCGGCCGAGGTCAGCCTAGAACCAGACACCTTTTCCCTCGTGGGCAGGGCCAGGCTGTAGCCGTCTTTGTCACCCTGCGCGAAGGGCCACCGGAAACCCGGGTGGAACCCGATTGCGTATGGTAGTGCATCTTCTCCCGTGTTGATCACGTCGAACGTGATCTGAAGACCTCCAGCCGCCAGGAAATAAGTGACCTTCAGAACGAAGCGGAATGGATAGGATCGCAGGCTCTCGTCATTCTCCGCCCTCACGAGGACGACCTGGTCAGACGCCCGTTTCTCGATTGTAAACTTTGCCTGTCTGGCGAAACCGTGCGGCGGCATGGGATATGGCTTCCCGGCAATCCGAACGACCCCATCGTTCACGCGACCGATGACAGGGAAAAGGATCGGGCTCGTGCCGCTCCAGGAGGCCGCGTCTGCCTCCCACAATAGCTCATGCCCGCCGAGACGTAAGGACAGCAGTTCCGCGCCGAGGAGCGCGATTTCCGCCCGCATGGCGCCAGAAGTGATTGTAACGGTGTCATCCATTGATCCGACTCCTCAAGACGCCGCGTGTTGAAAGATTGCCTGTGCGCCCTTGATGGCCATGTCCCGGCCGGCAGAGACGAGCCTGGCGCCGAAGGCTTCGACAACCACCTCGTAGACATCGACCAGATGGTCATCACCGACGACCGCGATCGGGTCGCCGGGGGAAAACCAGTTCTGCTCGCGCGCTTCCCTGAATTCCCAGCCGACGACCAGTCCCCAGAGGCGGCTGCGCATGTCCTGCTGCTCCAGCTCCCCGGCAAGCCAGGCAGTGCGCAATGAAAACAGACGGGTCAGCAGTCCGCCGGCCCTGCCGCTGTCGTCCATCGCGAGCTTCACGCCATCAAGAAATGCCTGCCCGGTCGCGCTCGCCTCTCCCTTTGCCGCTTTCATCAAAAAGGAATGGTGGGCGACCGTGTTGAACACCTCACTCGTGACGAAGGTGCGGAACCGATGAATTTGGCCGCCGCGCAGCTCCGCCCATTTGGTATGTGTGCCGGGCAGGACGACGACGATGTCGCGCTCCAGTCCAAAACCAACCAGCTGCGTCTCCTCGCCTCGCATGACGTCAGAATGGGGATGGGCCGTGCGGTCGGTCAGGCCGGGCAGCAGGGTGAGTGTGTCGCCATGCGGCAGTTCGATCGTCCGTGCGGCCGCAGCCAGGTCCGCGGCGCTGGCCGGTGTCGGCACATAGGGCATCTCGATCCATCCGTTGCGACTACCGATCATTCCCGACGCGATGATCGACAGTCCGCCGAACCGCGCGCGCCAATCTGCCAGCTCACCGGACAGAACCTTTTGATGCTCGCCATTCGGGACCGATTGAATTCCCAAATCGCCCGTCTTCACCCCGCGAACGTCGCCGCTCTCGTCGAGCAGCGCGGCGGAAAATCCCGTCGTGCCCCAATCGAGGACGACCGTATGCCGGTATGTCCGATCGCTCACAGCAAACTCCTTCCTACTTCATTGCCGATTGACACCGCTTAACATTTCCGCATAAGGTCCACAATGCAAATTATAAGTCTCACAATATGGACCAAAAGATGCGACTGAGTGGAATATTGCCGGTACTGCCCACACCCTTCGCCGACGATGGCGTCGATCTCGATGCGATGCGTCGGCTTGTACGATTTGCCTTGGAAGGGGGTGTCGACGGCGTCGTCTTTCCGGGCTTCGCAAGCGAGGTCGAGGCGCTGAGTGCAGAGGAGCGGGCAGCCCTCCTGGCAGCCGTGGTGGCTGAGGTCGCCGGCCGGATCCCCGTCGTCGCCGGCGCAAGCGGGGGCACCGTTGCGGAGGTCGTCGCCCATGCGCACCAGGCGGCGGCCCTCGGCATCGATTTGCTGATGATCCAGCCGCCGAAGTCGATTGGCGCGGGTGCCGAGGCCGTCGCGGCATTTCTCGGCGCGGTCGCAGCCCAGGTGCCGAACGCTGAGATCATCCTTCAGAATGCCCCGGCGCCACGCGGATCCGACCTCTCGCCGGAAGCCGTCGTTCATGTCGTCCGCTCGGTTCCGTCGGTGCGTTACGTGAAGGAAGAGACGCTGCCGGCGGGTCCGGCAATCACGGCCATCCTCGCCGAGGCGCCGGAGCACCTGCGCGGGGTCATCGGCGGGGGCGGTGCCCGCTACATTCTCGACGAATACGAGCGAGGTGCCTGTGCGGCCATGCCGGCTCTGGAAATCGCGGACCTGCATGTGTCGCTCGATCGCGCTTTCCGCGACGGCCGGAAAAGCGAAGCCCGTGCCCTCTATATCCGTTCGCTGCCGCTTCTTGTTCTGCAGGCCGTCTACCGTATGCGGCTGACCAAGCATATCCTGATGCTGCGTGGTGTCGTGGACAACCGCATCGTGCGCGCGCCGACCCCTGAAATCGACGCACTTGCCCTTCGAGATATCGACGCATCCTATGCGGAATGTGGGCTGGGACGTCCCGGCGAGGGAGAAAACGCATGATCGATCGGGTCAAGTCTGTCGAAACCTTCACGCTGACCATTCCGCGCGACCGCCCGTACCTTGGAAAGGCGCGCAGCGGAGAGGAGCCGAGCGCACGTGGCTATCTCGTGCGCAAGGGCAACAGGACGGTGTATCCCGTCTTCGATCGCAGCGTCCTGGTGCGCATCGAAACCGTGAATGGCGCAGTCGGCTGGGGGGAAACCTACGGGCTCGTCGCCCCGAAGGCGACGATGGAGATTATCGACGATCTCCTGGCAGACTTCACGATCGGCCGGGATGTCTTCGACGCTGCCGCAATTCACGATGACCTCTATGACCTCATGCGGGTGCGCGGTTATACCGGCGGCTTCTACCTGGATGCGCTGGCGGCCGTTGACATCGCGCTTTGGGATCTGGCGGGCAAGCTGGCGCAACTGCCGCTCTGCAAACTGCTCGGCGGCCAGCGCCGCGAGCGCATCGACGCCTATGTGTCCGGATTGCCGGAAGACACGCGCGAAAAGCGCGCCGAGCTGGCGCTTCATTGGCGCGAGAAGGGGTTTTCGTCCTTCAAGTTTGCAGCACCGGTGGCCGACGACGGCGTCGCCCGCGAAATTGAGACATTGAGAGCGCGGCTGGGGCCATCAGCGCGTATCGCCTGCGACATGCACTGGACGCATACGGCCAGCGAGGCGATCGCGCTGATCAGGGCAATGGAACCTCATGGCCTCTGGTTTGCTGAGGCGCCGGTTCGCACGGAGGACATCGATGGTCTGGCGCGCGTGGCAAATGCCGTCGCAAGCGCCATCGCTGTCGGCGAGGAATGGCGAACGGTCCATGACATGGTGCCGAGAGTCGCTGTCCGGGGGATGGCAATTGTCCAGCCCGAGATGGGGCACAAGGGTGTGACCGAGTTCATGCGCATCGGACAATACGCCCAGGCCCATCACATCAAGGTTATTCCGCATGCGACCATCGGCGCCGGCATCTTCCTGGCGGCAAGCCTTCAGGCGAGTGCTGCGCTTGCAATGGTGGATTGTCACGAATTTCAGCATTCGATCTTCGAGCCCAATCGTCGGCTGCTCGAAACGGACATGGATTGCGTGGCGGGACAATACGTTCTGCCGACGGGAGCCGGCCTCGGGGTGGAGCTCTCACGAGAGGCTTTGTCGCTTCTGAAGAAGCAGTGAACGAACAACGGAGGAGTGGAGGAATGATGAAGAGGATCAAGAACCGGATCGCCGCGGCGACCATCGCAGGCCTGCTGGCCGGATCTGCGCTGCCCCAGACGGCCGGCGCTGAAACGCTCAAGTTTGTCTCCTGGCAGAAAGACGAACGGGGCATCGGGGACTGGTGGGGCACAGTCATCAAGGAATGGGAGGCGAAGCATCCGGGTGACACCATCGAATGGACGAAGGTGGAGCGAAATGCCTATGCCGATACAATGACAACCCTGTTTGCCGGCGGAACGCCGCCGGACATCGTCCATCTCGCCTCGTTCGAGTTCCAGACCTTCGCGAACAACGGCTGGCTGGAGGATCTCGGCCCCTGGATCGAGAAGGCCGGACTCGATCTGAACGGCTGGAGCGGGCAGAACACCTGCCAGTTCCAGGGCACGACCGTCTGCGTCATGATGCTCTATTACGGCGTTATCTTCGGATACAATGAAGACATGCTAAAGGAAGCGGGCGTGGCGGTACCGAAGAACTACGAAGAGTTCCTCGCCGCTGCACGCGCCACCACCAAGGACCTCAACGGCGACGGTATTCTCGACCAGTTCGGAACCGGCCACGAGACGAGAGGCGGCAGCGGCCAGTACCTGGCGGAAATGGCGAGCTACCTCTTCGATACTGGCGCACGTTTCACTGATGCCGAAGGCAACGTCACGATCGACACGCCCGAGATGGTCGAAGGCCTCAAGCGCTGGAAGACGGTCGTGACGGAAAACCTGACACCGCGCGACCTTTCCGCCGGCGAGGTGCGCAAACTCTTCGCGGACGGCAAGATAGCCCTCAAGATCGACGGCCCCTGGATCTATCAGATCATGCAGGACGGGACAGCGAAGGATAAACTGAAGCTCGCCAGTGTGCCCTTCGATCCGCCTCTCGGCGGCTCCTCGAACGTCCTGGCGATGCCGAGCGAAATCCCGGACGAGAAGAAGCAGCTGGTCTGGGACTTCATAGCCATAGCGACGTCGCACAAATTCCAGGGGAGTTTCGCGACGATGGCCGCCTCGACGCCGCCGGATCCGAATGCTGATCTGACAGAGGCGAAAGCCAAGCTGCCACACTTCGAACTCATGCTTGAATCGCAGCGGGCGGCTGCCAAGAACCGGATCGATCGCATTCCTGTGGGCCTCGAGGTCCAGTTCAACGAGTTTTCGAAGATGGTCCAGGAAGAGGCGCAGCGGATGATCATCGAGGATCTCGATCCGGCTGTCGTTGCGAAGACGATGCAGGAAAAGGCCGAAGCGCTCAACTAGCGCGAGCCTCTCGCCCTAGAGACACACGAACGTCCAGGCGCCCGACGGCGCTTGGCGCTCCCAACCTGAAAGCAACGCCATGAGCCTACGCTTCTTAGACCTGGCAAGGCCCAGCCGTCAGCATTATCTCGGCTATCTGCTACTGCTGCCGGCCGTCGCACTGGTCGCGCTGATTATCATCTATCCCCTGTTCGTCTCCCTGGATCTGTCGTTTCAGAAGGTCGGGATGGCGACGCTCAGCGCGCCGCGAAAGCCGTTTACTCTTCAGAACTACGAGAAGCTGTTCACATCGCCGGAGTTCTGGACAGCCTGCTGGGTGACGATCAAGCTCGTTGTCGTGGTGACGGTCGCCTGCTTTGCCGTGGGGCTTGCAACAGCCCTTCTGGTCAACAATCGCTTCAGGGGACGCAGCCTTGCGAGGCTCTTCGTCGCCTTGCCTTGGGCGGTTCCCGAGGTCATCGCGGTCGTCATCTTTTCCTGGATCTTCGATTCCTCCTTCGGTCTGATGAACTGGCTCCTCATCAAGCTCGGCCTGACCAGCGGCATGATCAACTGGTTCTCTGATCCGACAGCAGCCTTCTGGGTCGTCGCCGTCACGATGATCTGGAAGGGCTATCCGTTCGTCTCAATCATGACGCTCGCCGGTCTTCAGTCTATACCGGACGACTTCTACAATGCCGCGAAGGTCGACGGAGCCAACGCCTTCCAGCGCTTCCGCTACATCACCGTCCCCGTGCTCATGCCGGTACTGGGCGTGACGCTTGTGCTGGTCGTGCTGTGGGTGTTTCGCGATTTCTCCATCATCAAGGTGCTCACGGATGGCGGACCCCTGAAGTCCACGACGACGCTGTCGATCATGACGTACGACCAGGCCTTCGGCTTCTTCAACATGGGTTACGCATCGGCCATCGGCATCGTGACGCTCATCCTTTGCGTAGTGGTCAGCCTATTGATGCTCGGCCGCAAATCGCAAGCAATGTACTAGGGGGCCATCATGAAACGCACAGGGCTACAATCCCTTGCTCTCTATGCCGGTGTAATCGCCGTCTGTGGGATTCTGCTTTTTCCGATCTACTGGCTCTTCGTCACCGCCTTGTCGACGCTTTCCGAAATTCGGTCGTTGCCCCCGTCTTTCTGGCCGGCCGAGCCGCAGTGGAGCACGTTCGCCAAGGTGGCCTCCGAGCGACCGATCCTCTTGTGGCTGATGAACTCGACGCTGGCGGCCGCCGGCTCCGTAGCGCTATCGATGATCGTCTCGGTCTTTGCTGGCTACAGTCTTTCGCGCTTCAGCGTGAAGGGCAGCCGGCCCCTCGGCTTGTTCATCCTCACGGCGAAGATGCTGCCTGCAACGCTTCTTGTGATACCGCTGTTCGGGATATTCCGGTCGATGGGGCTGATCGGCAGCCTTTGGTCGCTGGTTCTGGCACATTCGACGCTCATCATCCCCTTCACCACATGGATGCTGAAAGGCTATTTCGACACCATTCCGCGCGAACTTGAGCAGGCCGCCATGGTCGACGGCTGCTCGCCGCTCGGTGCGTTGTTCCGGGTCGTGCTTCCCGTGGCAACACCGGGCCTGGCGGCGACGGCACTCTATGCCTTCGTTCTTTCCTGGGCGGATTACGCCTACGCGCGGACGTTCCTGACCAACGCTCAGGGCAACTGGACGGCCAATCTCGGCATCACCACGATGAAGGGCGAATACGTCACGGATTGGAACGAAATCTCGGCCGCCGCCGTGTTTGTGGCCCTGCCCATCGTCGTCATCTACCTATTCCTCGAACGTTACTTAGTCGGTGGGCTCACCGCCGGCGCGGAGAAGTGAAATGGCTGGAATAAGCATTCAAGGCGTGCACAAGAGCTACGGCGCGCTCAACGTATTGAAAGAATTCTCGCTCGAGATCACGGACGGCGAATTCGTTGTGTTGGTCGGCCCGTCCGGCTGCGGCAAGTCGACTATGCTCAAGATTCTCGCGGGGCTCGAGGCTGCAAGCGGAGGCAAGATCCTGATCGGCGACAGGGATGTCACCGATCTCGCACCGGGCGACCGCGATATCGCCATGGTCTTCCAGAACTACGCGCTCTATCCGCATCTGACCGTCGGACAGAACATCGGCTTCGGCCTCAAGATGCGCGGCATGGCAAAGACCGAGATCGACAAGCGCGTGCAGGCGGCAGCCCGAATTCTGGCGGTCGACCATCTGCTTGATCGCCGGCCGAAAGCCCTGTCGGGCGGCCAGCGGCAGCGTGTGGCGCTCGGGCGCGCCATTGTGCGCGAACCCCGCGCCTTTCTGATGGATGAACCGCTGTCGAACCTCGATGCCAAGCTGCGTGTTCACACCCGCGCCGAAATCAGCGCGCTCCACAAGCGCATTGGGGTCACCACCGTCTACGTCACTCATGACCAGATCGAAGCGATGACGATGTCGGATCGGGTGGTCATCATGCGCGACGGCCTCGTCCAGCAGATCGCCGATCCGGATACGCTGTTTCAGAAGCCGATAAATCTCTTCGTTGCCAGTTTCATCGGCTCCCCGGGCATGAATTTCCTTCGAACTCGCATCACGGGCGGACACATCGAGCTGTTCGGCCAGACCTTCGCCGCTGGCCCGGGGGGCGCTGACGGGGAGGTGATTGTCGGCATTCGTCCCGAGCACCTCTCGCTGGGGCAGGGCGGCGTCACCTTCCAGGTGAAGCCGGTGCTCGTCGAAAGCCTGGGATCCGAAAAATACGTCTACTTCGAACCAGGCCAGTACGCCTTCCACCAGGGCCGTGAGGACGAGCGCGGCAAGGGGTTGATCGCCCGCGTTCCCTATTCCGGCACGATCCGGGAGGGCGAAGAGCTCTCGCTGTCTTTCGACCCCTCTCAGATCCATCTCTTTGACGCACAAACTGAAAAGGCAATCGACAGATGAAAGTGCTTGTAACGGGCTCGGCGGGCAGAGTCGGATCGTTCGTCATACGGGATTTGCTGGCCGCCGGCCATCGCGTCAGGGGGTTCGATCTGCGACCCGCCGGCATCGAGCAAGACGGCTTTGACGAAGTTGTCGGAGCCTTCGACGACGAAGAAGCGGCGCGCCGCGCTTGCTCGGACATGGACGCCGTATTGCACCTCGGCGCCTTCATGTCGTGGTTGCCGGATGACCGGGAGAAGCTGTTCCGCGCCAATGTGGAGGGCACGCGGGTCGTGCTGGAAGCAGCAGTGGCTGAAAAGGTCGGCCGGTTCGTTTTCGCGAGTTCCGGCGAGGTTTATCCGGAAAACAGGCCGGAGTTCCAGCCGATAACAGAGGCGCATGGCACAAACCCGTTGTCGCCCTACGGGCTGACCAAGCTGCTCGGCGAGGAACTGGTGCGGTTTCAAGGTCGTGTCTCGTCCATGGAAACCGTGATCCTGCGTTTCTCGCACACGCAGAACGCCTCCGAACTCCTGGATGCGACGAGTTTCTTTTCAGGCCCGCGCTTCTTCCTGCAGCCGAAGATCCGCCAGCAGGAAGGTTTCGGCAACAGGGCGGCGGTCGAGGTGCTGCGGGAAGCGGACCCCGGCCGCCCCGCATTGATCCTGTCTCGGAACGAAAACGGGCGCCCATTCCGCATGCACATCACGGACACGCGCGACATGGCCCAGGGCGTTCTACTGGCGTTGACGCATGAAAAGGCGCCCGGCGGCACGTTCAATCTCGGCTCCAGCGATCCCGTTGACTTTGCTGACGTTCTACCGGTAATGGCGCAAAGGACCGGTTTGCCACTCGTCACCGTGGACCTGCCCGGCCCCGGTGTGTGGTATCACACCTCCAACCAGCATATATGCGACACGCTTGGCTTCGCGCCGCAATGGCCGATCATGCGGATGCTAGATGAGGCGGTAGAAGCATGGAAGAAAATGCCAGCGTAGGCCTGGAGGATCGCGGGGCACCGGCGGGCGCTGCAGCGCTCGCCAAGGGCCTCGCCCTGCTCGACCTCATCGCGGAAGCCACGAAGCCGCTTCGGTTTGCCGATCTGCAAAGGCAGAGCGGCGTCCCGAAGCCGACCTTGGCGCGTATGCTCAAAACCCTGATGGTCTATCGCCTAGTTCGCCAGGATGATGAAAGCGGTGCCTATCTGCTGGGCAACCGCTTTCTCGAATTATCCCATCGCGTCTGGGACAAGTTCGACCTGTTGAGCGCCGCTCTGCCTGAGCTCCAACGGCTGTCCATCGATTTGGGAGAAACCGTCGCGCTATGCCGTCTCGATGGCTCGCGCATCGTCTATCTGGAGGAGCGGTCGAGCGGCGGACTTGGCGTCCTGATCGAAGTCGGGCGTAGGGTTGCGATCCATTGCTCGGCGGCGGGCAAAGCACTACTCGCGTTCCAGGAGCCGACGTTTGCACGCAGCCTGATGGCGCAGCTGTCCTACGACCGCTTCACCCCGAAAACGATAACCGATGCGCAGTCGCTCGAGGCGGATCTGGTGCTGACGCGGGCACGGGGATATGCCGTCTCTTACGAGGAGCATCTGGTCGGTGTGAATTCCGTTGCTGCGCCGATTGCTGGGCGGGACGGCGTACCCATCGGTGCGCTCGTCGTCCTCGCCCCGGCCTCGCGCCTCGACAGTTCCGGAATTCACCCGGTGGGCCGGGAGCTCATCGCCTCCGCCCGCCGCATCACCGGAACGGCCGGAACTGTCGCGATCAGTTCGGGCCCGCGGCCGCGAGAGCGGACGTCGACATCCAGTTTTGTGCACTGCGTGCTGCCGTGGGGCGCTCAGCTGGGCGAGGCACCCGTCTGGATCGAGCGGGAAAAGCGGCTGTACTGGGTCGATATTCTTCACCCCGCCGTCCACCGCTTCGACCCGGTGACCGGCAAGAACGAGACCTGCAACGTTTCCAAACTTGTCAGCGCCGTGCTGCCTGCTATCGATGGAAGGCTCGTCGTTGCATCCCAGGACGGAGTGGAGTTTCTAGATTTCGACCGCGGCACCTTCACCCTCTTTGCCGAACCCGAGCCCGGCATGCCGGAAAACCGCCTGAACGACGCAAAGACCGACGCGCGCGGGCGGCTTTGGGTCGGGTCCATGCGCCTCGATGTCAGCCGGCCGACCGGGAACCTATACCGGATTTCTGGCAGCGGAGAGGTTCACCGGGCCGCAGCCGGATTGACAGTCGCAAACGGGCTTGCATGGAGCTCCGACGGCCGGATCTTCTACTTCGTCGATACAGTGCCGGGCATCATCTACGCGTATGAATTCGACATTGGGGAAGGCCTCATCGGCAATCGCCGGGTGTTCGCCCGTATCCCGGAATCCGAAGGCCGGCCCGATGGCCTGACGGTCGACGCTGAGGGCGGCGTCTGGTGCGCGATTTGGGACGGGTGGCGCGTGGTGCGCTACCATCCCGACGGCAAGATCGATCGTGTCGTGGACCTGCCAGTGCCGCGTCCAACGAGTGTCGCCTTCGGCGGCGACGATCTAGCAACCCTCTTCATAACGAGCGCCCGCACGCGTCTGCCCGCTTCGACGCTCACCGAAGCACCGCTATCGGGGGGCATTTTCGCATGTACGCCTGGAGTGCGTGGCTTACCCGCAAACCTCTTTGGTGGATGAAAGGACTTTGATGACATACCCGGACATGTTCTCGATGAAGGGGCGGACGGCGCTCGTCACCGGTTCCAGCCGCGGCATCGGTGCGGCAATCGCAAAAGGGTTTGCTGCCTATGGCGCCCGCGTTGTTGTCCATGGACAAACGGAAGGTGCAGCAGCCGACGTCGAGCGTTCCATTCGGGAGGCCGGGGGGCAAGCCGTCTCCGTTTACTGTGATCTCTCTAGCAAACGGGCTGGACGCATGCTCATCGAGCGTGCCGAGGCTGCGGCTGGTCCCCTCGACATTTTGGTGATCAACGCGTCCGCACAGATCAATGGCACCTTTGAGGATGTTAAACCCGAGGACCTTGATCTGCAGATCGATGTAAATTTGCGGTCAACCGTCGACATGCTGCAAGCGGTGCTTCCGTCAATGGCGGAACGCGGCTGGGGGCGTGTCATCAACGTCGGTAGCATCAATCAGATGCGGCCAAAGGCGATCGTCTCGATCTACGCCGCCACGAAGGCGGCTCAACACAATCTCGTCCAGAGCCTGGCGCGAGACTACGCCGGCAGGGGTGTGCTTCTCAACACACTGGCCCCGGGCTTGATCGATACCGACAGGAATGCGGACAGACGTGACTCGGATCCTGAAGCGTGGGCGGACTACGTCCGCAAGCTGAACTGGATGGGTCGGGCAGGACGACCTGACGAAATGGTTGGGGCGGCGCTATTTCTGGCGTCTGAGGCGAGCAGTTTTGTAACCGGCGAGACACTCATTCTTTCCGGTGGATATTGAGTTAAAGCGCCCTACGGCTAGGGTGACGTCGATGCCCTAGACCGCCTGTTCGAAGCCGAGCGACCAAAGCAAGCGATAGGGGGCAGGCTCCTTATCCAGCCGCCATCGAGCCGCAGCCAGTTCCATGCGCCATGTTCTGACAAGCCGTTGCATCATTCTGAGGTTCTTTTGCTTGAAGCGAGCGATCAATCCCTGCCAGGCGTTGCTGGCCTCTGCAGGAGTCCACTGCGGCGCTTTTCTATAGCTGTCGCCACGGATCGTGATGACATGGCTGTCCGGGATCGCCAAACACCGTTCCCTATTCTCCGACACTGCCGTTGGAGGTGACGAGCATTGGCACCCATTTCATAGCGCCGGACACGAGCTGGAAGAGCAGATGGGTTGCATTGAGTTTGAACGGAAGATAGCCAAGCTCGTCAATGATGAGCAGCTTGGGAATTGAGATTGCCAGCCGAGCCGGCATTCGCCGACTGACGGCGCTTGTGAAAAAAAGGCGAGGGGCAAAGGCCCCTCGCTGCCAGGATAGAGTTCTGCCGGTCTGTTTACCAGCAGACTGTCCCGCTTAACGCGCGGTTGACACAACGCCGCCGCTTTCAGTGCCGCCGCCGCTTTCAGTGCCGCCGCCGCTTTCAGTGCCGCCGCCGCTTTCAGTGCCGCCGCCGCTTTCGCTGCCGCCGCCGCTTTCAGTGCCGCCGCCGCTTTCACTGCCGCCGCCGCTTTCAGTGCCGCCGCCGCTTTCGCTGCCGCCGCCGCTTTCGCTGCCGCCGCCGCTTTCAGTACCGCCGCCGCTTTCGCTGCCGCCGCCGCTTTCACTGCCACCGCCGCTTTCACTGCCACCGCCGCTTTCGCTGCCGCCGCCGCTTTCGCTGCCGCCACCGCTTTCACTGCCGCCGCTGCCGCCGTCTCCACCGCCGCTGCTGCCGTTGTCTCCACCGCCGCCGCTACCGCTGTCTCCACCACCGCCGCTGCCGCTGTCTCCACCACCGCCGCTGCCGCTATCAGCGCCCGTTCCGCTCGCACCGTCGCTTTTGCCGCCAATTTCGCCGGCTCCGCCGATTTTGCCGCCGTCAGCGAATGCTGGCGCCGTGTAACCCGCCGCAACGATGGCGCAGATAGCAACTGTTTGAAGATACTTTTTCATGCTGGTCTCCCAATGTTGATTCAAGTATTTGCCCAGCCGCCGAGCAATAACTCACTCCTCAACAACGAGGCTAGGCATGTCCTTCCGTGACCTCCACTAAGCATAGGTTGCGTGCACCGCATCGAGAGCCGGAGTTTTGCTGAGGCCGTAACAGAACAAATATCCTGGGACGAAGATAACCCCCTCCGGTGGCACGTTTTTTTCAGGGTCGTCGGAGCCGTCAATTAATCGCTTCGGCAAGCCAATGTTTTTTTCACATTTACTAATAAAATTGCGGGTGACATGACCAAAGCTGCACATTTTGAAGCTGATTTCGAACCATAGCGTGTGTAAACAACCCAACTGAAGGCCTTGATCCCCGCGAAGCTACAGCATCATCTGAGTGCGTTTCTCGCTTGGCGAAATCATGCGCGGCATTCCCCTGAAACAGAAATCGGATCCAAAAACTGTCGCGCACCTCACCGAATGGTTGTGCGAGCTGCGCCACGACTATGGCGACCGCATCTTGCCGATAGCCGACCAAATCGCGTCGAATGGACCGCATCGCGACAATCCGCGATATCGACGCCGCGACCGCGATAAGAGTTTGAGGATTCGTTTTCCTGATCGCGAATAGGCCTGCTTTGGCAAACAGCCTGTCCGGGCGTTCGTCTGGATAGGAGATGCCCGACGTGTGAATGGCACATCGGCTCCGGAAAACCGAAAGCATTCAGTCAGCTGATTGAAGCTAGGGGCGGCTTCATGCCAGCAAAGCCTGACGAACGAAGCGCCTCATAAAGTCAAAGCGACAGCCTCTTAGCATACCTTCGCCAACAGTAGATCTGCTCTCGCAATCGGAGATGAAACGATGGAAGCTACGCAATAGTGGTTGCATCCCAGACTGCGAGCGGCGCTTCGGGCATCGCCGAAATGACCGCTCGTCCACACTGTACCGATGAGAACTTGGGTCTTCATCGTGACGAAGACGCCAGTTCCTACGCTGCCAGTGCCAATCATTGCTGTGGCACGGGGATCAGGACCTTCGTCTGGCTCTTGGTGGGCTGCTGGCCCGGGACATGTGACATGGTCTTCGTTCGGCTCTGCAGTCCGTCATCGGTGACCTTCGTCTTTGTCTGGGATCTGCTGAAGGTGCCCTTATCGTTTGCCTGGGCCTTTGATTGTCCCTGCACATGCGACGAATTCTCGTTGACCTTGGTCTGGCTCTTTGCTTTTCCTTGAGACGTGGCGGCACTTCCGCCAGTTCCGATCGAGGATGTTGTACCGCCATCGGTTCTGCATGTGCCCGCCGTCCCGGTGGTGCTGGCCGATGTTCCCCCCACCGCGGCACTTCCGCCAGTGCCCACGGTTCCGGCTGCATCGCATTCTTGAGCACTAGCAGGCAAGGGTGCGACCAATGCCGCCGCAATGAAAAATGCAAATCGCGTTGTTCCAGGCATAATCGCTCCTCTCATTTTTCCGGCTTAAGGATCGCGCAGGTTCCGTCCGAACGACGCGTGATTGTCGTGCCGTCTGGGCGCGTTACGCTCGTGGTAGAAAAACTTTCACCGGGCGAAGATCCCGTCGTTACCGATGATCCCGCGCTGCTCGTCGTAGATCCACCGCTTGAACTCCCGCCGACCGTCGTGGTCGAAGATACGCTGCCCGATCCTGCGGTAACCGAGGACGAAACACCGCCTTTTTCCGATGATTTCTGTTCGATGATGGTGCAGGTCGAACCATCATCCAGTTTGATTTCTTTCGCTTCGGCAAAAAAGGGAGCCGAAACTACGGCCGCCAAAGATACCGCAACTGCTACAAATGGGTTGGAGGTCATGACACTCCCCTTCTTGAAGAGAACTGGCCCCGGAACTACGGTCCGAAGCCAGTCGAACTAGTGTCAGCAAGATTTCTTGCCTTGCGAGCCGTCCTTTTTAGCAAGGCCCGGCGGACAATTCTTGTTCGATTCATCGTCCTGTGCACTATCGCGGGCGCTGTTATCGTCGCCCTGAACGCTGCCGGTAGTTTCGCCCGACTGAGAAGCGCCTGTACCGGTCGTCGAAGATGAGGATCCGTCACCTGATCCGGCAGTGGAACCGCCAGTCCCAACCGAGCTGCTTGAACTCCCGCCGCCTGCCGAAGAGCCACCCGTGCCGACGGAGCTGCTTGATGTGCCGCCACCGGCAGAAGACCCGCCCGTACCCAGCGTGGATGAAGAACCGGATTGGCAATCGCTAGTCTTCGGATCGCAATTGCCGCCAGCTGAGCTGCCGCCTGTTCCTACGGTGCTGCTTGAGGTGCCGCCACCGGCACTGGAACCGCCGGTCCCAACGGTTGAACTAGATTGCGCGAATGCTGCGAGCGTGCTGCCAGCAAGAAGGCCTGCTGCGAGAGCAGTCTTGATGAAGTAATGCATACGAGAGTTCCTTTTCACACGTTGATTTTGTCCTGGCTGCAACCTGCCTACCAACAACGCCGCGTGCGACATGTTCCGCGTTGGGACTTCAGACCAGAAGACGTTCCGCCAAAAGTCGGAGCTGTGTGAGACTTTCGTCTGAGAGCCGCTGAAAGGTGCTTTGCGGTTCCATAAAGGCCGGGCCGCGTCACACCAACGGAGGGCTTCCAACCGGCCGATGCCCAAAAGCTCGGATGGATGCGGGCAATGCTGGATGTAGCCAAGGAACCGAATGACCTCACTCAACCGGGCTTGCGACCGCACCCCTGAAAGGCGATCTGAAACGTCATTGGTCGGTATGGGTGAAAGGCAATTGGCGGTCCTTTAGCGACACGCAAATCTGGTCCGCCAAGGATTGTTAGTTGCTTTCGATGAGCGACGTTTTTGGCGTCTGGACGGTCGGCTACGACCATGCCAGCGCGCAGATGCTCCTGAGGCGACGCCGGATATGGTCATCAACTAGGCGGATGCGAGCTTGAGTTTGCAGAGGCTGCCAGCCGCTGAACCGCAGCCCCGGGTATCAGAGGGCTGGGGTTAGAGCCGCCTCGATCTCTGCAGGGACAGCGGCGACTGCCAACGAATAGATCCTCTTTGCCGCGTACGTTCGCAACAGCCGATCGACATCGCTTTCGATTTCAGCGCGGACGGTGTCCAAACCGTCGAGATCGACGGCGTCATGACGGACCGCGGCGGGCAATTCATCTCCAGCCATGGCGGCGAGGCGTATTCTTCGCATAACGCACGACAAGCCCGCTTCTGTTGCCCGTCAATCAACGCTCGCAACGCTGGAAGCTTCATTTTCAGACGGGTACCGATCATCAAGGTCCATAACGGTCTCTCCTGACCGTGCCTTGCCGCCCTATCAACTACCGCATGTCTCCCTGAAAGCAAAAGAGAATAACCCCATGACGCGGCGCATCAACGCGGCGGGCCTTGCGCTCGTCAAACAGTGGGAAGGGGCGAAGGCCCATCGGGGAACGGCTGATAGACAACCAGATGCTGGTCGTTTTCATGGCTGGATCGGCCGGGGCAGTGGCAGTGATGTTCAGGTAATGGTCTTCTGTAAGGCTGTGGCTGGTAGAGACGGGTATTCCACCTGAGCTGACATCGTAGTAAGTTGGACTTGGCAATGCGATTATGGCCTCTATTCCAGGGGCCGTTTTTTTGACGGGTGCAGCCGCCCCACAGTGGGCGCGTCGTGCTCGCGAAGCGAGTTGCTGTCAGATGGAGAGAAGACCGCCTGGCGTCTGGGCGCGCGTAGAGGAACTCTTGAGAGGTTGGCTTGTTCCCCGACTAGTGCCCACGATTAGATTTTCCCGCTGCTCCGAGCTCGGCGACCTTTCGATCGAGGTCGATTTTGTATGGTCCGAATTTCTCCAACAGTTCTCGTGCGACAAGGGGCAAAAGCCGGTGCGCGCGGATGAACTCTTCCAGGTCGTACCGCTGGTTCCAGCCGTGAACCATCTTGCTATACTGTTGTCTGGTGTCTTCGTGTTGCATGGCCGTATTCTCGACGTTGGCTGTTTCGCCGCGTGACCGGGTTGTTTAATCAGCCAAAATCGCCTCTCGTGAAAAAAGTTTCAGAGATTCGTGACGTCACTGTGCGTCCTCGGCTATCGGCTTCAATGCATGGTCGCCGCACGCGGCGGTTCATTCCAGATCGAGCGCCTGCTTCAGTTCGTCGATCTTCTTGGATGCTTCCGCCTTCGTCAGATCCTCAGCATAGGCCTCGGGCTGATGCGCCTGCTCCGACAGGGTCTTCAGATAGGACCGCTGCGCACCGGTCATCGGCTCGTCGCCGCTGACCCAATCGTCGGGGTCTTTCTGTGTGTTGGAAGAAGGATCGGTTTTCGGATTGACAGTCATAACACCCTCCTGAATTCGTTCTCTAAACGTTCCAAGGCGCGCGCCGGTTCCAACCATCTGTCGATCGTCGCCTGTATTGTCGGCCCTTCATTAGGAAGTGTGCGCCGCACCGTAAGCGGAGGAGTGCGGACCGTCCGAAACGGAATGAGAGCCCGTTCAGAGTATACCGGCGACCATTAGATGATCCGCACGCGGCGACCAGGTCCTGGGCTCCTCTCTCAGCCAAACGGTTCACGATCTGCAAGCGTGAACGATTTAGGCGGCCCGCCGTCCGGTCTGGCAGTCGGAGATCGAAAGTCGGACAGGCGACGGTTTCTCGACGGAAGTTGTCGTCCGCTCGCCACTTCGATTTGCGGAAAAACAGATCATAGAATTGCGCCTTGTCGAGGTAAAAGTCGATCCGACGCAATTTTCTATACCTCATTTTTGCCCGAAATCATGAGCGATAGCAACCGCGCCTATAACTCGATCCCTCCACGTGGGCCTATCGGAGCCCCAAGGCCGATTCCATCTCTCTGCTTTGGGTGGCAGGGAGGAGGGGCGTTAAAGGGACGGTCCTTCAAATCAGCGCGATCGCCCATTTTGAGAGGCGGTTGATATCGGACCGAGCGAAGGATTATAGCGCGACGATCAGGATGAGATGGCGTATTGCCTCACCCAAGAGTGTTCCCAGAGAATAATGCCGTTGCCTCACTCGGATGTTCTCGAATGCCTCACGGGTTGTTCCGATCGTGTCCCCGCACCTGGTGCAGGTGACGGAGGTAGCGAAGCCGCTTGCGAGCGCGCTGACAGGGAAACTTGTTTTGACCTCAGATCGGCTGTCCCCGGTGTTCCTGTCGAACACCAACCGCGAGGGTGCGGCTCGATTAGCGTCATGATCCGCTCGATAGACATCGGCCGAAGCAGACTCCTCCTTATCCGGCCGGTCGAGAAAATCGGTTCGTTCGGCTGCCACTCAAGATCGCATAATCAATCGTGAGGGTACTAGCTTCGATTATTCGACGGTCCATTGCCGGATCATCCACTTGCGGCGGTGCTGGCGGAAAGGCTCAATCGGCGCAAGCGCGCCGTCACCGGCAGATGGGCTAATATGTCTGGCAACCCGCAATTTGGTCACTGACCGAACCGATTGGCCGGCAGCCCGCAAACACCTGCCCGAATCCCGAACACAGATCCCTCGTACGGATTCTCGGCAAGGTACGCGTCGGTCATCGTGAAGCGTGCTGAGGTAACGAACAGCGTTTCAAGTCCAGGCCCGCCAAAAGCACAGCTGGTTGGCCACGAACAGGGCAGATCGACAATGCGATCTATTATACCGCTCGGCGTGAAACGAACCACGCAACCGCCACCGGCGACGCGACAATTCCAGATGAAACCTTCCGCATCGACGCAAGATCCGTCTGGAAGACCACGACTGAAGCCAGAAAGGATCGTCCGCCGGTCGTGAAGAGACCAGGATTTGTTATCCAAGGCGTAACTGTAGATCGTGTTGTCTTCGGTGTCGGCCGTAATGAGCCGACCGTCTTCAGTCCATATCAGTGTGTTGGTGATGCCAAAGTGGTCATCCGAAACCGAGGATAGCTCTCCGCCCGCATAACGATACAGCCTTCCCGTCTTTGCCGTTATCGCCTGCGGCGTGCCATCGAGACCGATATTGTCCTGCATGGTGCCAACCCAGAATGCGCCATCTGGGCCGACAACGCCTTCGTTCAGGCGGTTTCGCGGAAGCTCCGATTCAACCTCTGCTATGGCGCGGAGTTGGCCGCCGAAGTCCCATAGCGCAATTGACTTCCTCAATCCGACAATGGCGCCTCCGTCCTTACGAAGGCCAATTGAAGTCACGAGATCATGGAAGTTCCACTTTTCGTGCTTGCCCGAGTTCGGGCGTAAGCGATGGATCGATTTCCCGACAATGTCGACCCAGCATAGCGCATGTTCTCGTTCGTCCCATACGGCACTTTCTCCGACGACGTTTTTCGCGGCGAGAACAACGTCAACCTCAACTCCCATGGAATTCCCTTTTGGTCTTCGAATTCAATCTTGACATACAGCTTATGCGTAAACTATGAATCGGATCAAGTAAACCTGTCCGACAGGTTTTGGCATTTCGGGAGGCGATGTATGAATCTGCGGCCAGTTGAAGATGAGCAACATATAACCGGCAGCCTGGTTGGCACCGCGATCGGCGCGATCACCCAGCACATCCGGACAAATGAACTCGGCCCCGGCGATCGGCTGCCGAGTGAGGCAACGCTATCGAAGGAACTCAGCGTATCTCGATCGGTGGTCCGCGAGGCGTTCAGGTCGCTTGCCACGATGCGCTTGATTGATCTCAGTGCGGGCAGGCGCGCCACCGTGGCGCAGCTCGATCACGGGGCGATGTCCTTGATGATCGAGCACGGCGTACACACTGCCCAGATCAACATCAATCAAGTCTACGACGTACGCCGAACCATAGAGACCCGTACGGCGACGCTCGCCGCACTGAGGCGGACGGACGCGGAAGCGCGCACCATTCTCGAACTTGCGAGGGCAATGGAGGACAATTTTGTAGACGCGGAGAAAGTGATGGAGAGCGATCTCGCGTTTCATCTCGAGATCGCCCGCGCTTCAAAGAATCCGATCTTCTCGATGATTGTCGGCGCCTTCCAGGGCGTGTCGCGGCAGACTTGGCCGATCGGTTGGCGCAGCCGCGCCTCGGACGCAGAGCGGCACGCAATGAACGCAATCCATATCGAGTTGGCGCAAGCGATTGCTGCGGGCGATCCGCAAGCAGCCAGTCAGCTCATGGCCCGGCATTTCGACGAGAGCGTCAAGGCGCTTCTTGCCGCCGGAATCGCATAGGAAGCAGCCTTATGAAAATAACGAAACTGGAAACGGTCCGCGTCGCGGAGCGCCCGAACCTTCTCTGGCTCCTGGTCCATACGGATGAGGGGCTGACCGGGCTCGGGGAGACGTTCTTCGGCGCCGAGACCGTCGAAACCTATATTCATGAATATGTCGCGCCTCGGGTCATCGGCCGCGACCCCTTGCAGATCGACCTCCTCGCCGCCGATCTCGTGGGGTACCTCGGGTTTCGCTCCTCCGGAGCTGAAGTGCGAGGCAACTCGGCCTTTGACATCGCGCTGTGGGACATCTTCGGCAAGGCAACGAACCAGCCGATCGCCCAGTTGCTCGGCGGTTTCAGTCGCAAGGAAATCCGGACCTACAACACATGCGCGGGCACTGAGTACATCAAGAAGGCGACCGGCCAGACGACAGCGAACTATGATCTGTCCTCGTCGTCCGCGCGCAATTACGACGACCTCAATGGCTTCCTGAACAGCGCCGACGAACTTGCCCATTCCCTGCTTGAAGAGGGCATCACGGCGATGAAGATCTGGCCGTTCGATATCTCTGCGGAAAAGACGCGCGGCCAATATATCTCACTGCCCGATCTTAAGTCGGCGCTTAAGCCCTTCGAGAAGATCCGTTCGGCGGTCGGCGACCGGATGGATATCATGGTCGAGTTCCATTCGATGTGGCAGCTGTTGCCAGCAATGCAGATCGCCAAAGCACTCGCGCCATACCAAACATTCTGGCACGAGGATCCCATCAAAATGGACAGCCTCTCGAGCCTCAAGCGCTACGCGGCCGTCTCGCCGGCACCGATCTCAGCCTCGGAAACGTTGGGCTCGCGCTGGGCCTTTCGCGACCTTCTGGAAACCGACGCTGCCGGCGTGGTCATGCTCGACATCAGCTGGTGCGGCGGATTGTCGGAAGCGCGCAAGATCGCCGCTATGGCGGAGGCATGGCACTTGCCCGTCGCGCCGCATGACTGCACTGGCCCGGTCGTCCTTTGCGCATCGACGCATCTGTCGCTAAACGCGCCCAATGCGCTGGTGCAGGAGAGCGTCCGCGCCTTCTACAAGACCTGGTACCGCGACCTCGTTACGGCGTTACCCGAAGTCAAGAACGGCATGATCACGGTACCGCCAGGCGCCGGACTGGGCATGGAACTCAATCCGGACCTCGATAAGGCATTCACCGTATTTCGCCGCAGCTCGGATACGAACTGACACGGACCTTCAGCTGCAATCAAAATGAACCAAGGGAGGAGTAAGCATGAGAAGGTTTTTGACTGGGTGCGCTTTGAGCATAGCGCTTTTGGGCTCAACATCGCTCGGGGCATCCGCGGAGCCGCTAAACATCGTCTTCACGCACCATTCGTCGGCGTCGAATACGTTTTGGCAGGCGGTGAAGAAGGGCTTTGACGACGCCTGCGAGAAGATCGCAGCCAACTGCCAGATGGTCTTTACGCAGAACGAAGGCTCCGTCGAGCAGCAGCTTTCAAACATGGAAGCGGCCCTGGCGCGCAAGCCTGATGCCCTTCTAACTTCGATCGTCGACGACAAGGCGTTCGACGACGTCATCGCCCGCGCCACGAAGGACAACGTCGTCGTGATCGGGGTCAACGTGGATGACAGTCAGGGCGCACAAGGAAACATGCGCGCTGCTTTTGTCGGCCAGGGATTCCGACCAGCCGGCCACTCGCTCGGTCAGGCCATGGCGGAGAATTTCCCGAAGGAGGGGCCGATCAAGGTGCTGGTCGGAGTTTCGGCTCCAGGCCAGAACTGGTCTGAGGCGCGCGGGCAGGGCGTCATGGATTTCCTGGAGGAATACAAGGCCGCCAATCCCAACCGAGAGGTTTCTTGGGAGCGAATCGATAGCGGCACTGATCTTGCGATTACGGCCGATCGTGTTGGCGCCTATCTTAATGCCCACCCCGACACCACGGCCTATTTCGACACTGGCTTTTGGCATGCTGCGGTCGCACGGGTGCTGAAGGATCGCGGCGTCGAGCCGGGCAAGGTGCTGCTAGGGGGCTTCGACCTCGTGCCGGAAGTCGTTCAGCAGATGCAGACCGGCTACGTCCAGGTTCAGGTCGATCAGCAGCCCTACATGCAGGGCTTCATGCCAGTCATGCAGGTCTATCTCGCCAAGACTTTCGGGCTCGCCCCGTCCGACATTGACACGGGGCAGGGCATTGTTCGCCCCGCCGATGCCGAGACGATCATGGAGTTCTCCGCCAAGGGTCTTCGCTAATGCACTTCCCCGGGGGCCGGAGCGGATTCTTCGGGAAAGACAAACTTGCCTGTTCAGGGAGTTAGAGTGTGCTTTGCCCGTCAAGTTGAACGGGCAGAGCGCCAAATTTGGCCGAGAGGGTACGGCGAGTACATCGCCGCCCTCTCGCACTGGAGCCGCATGCAATGAAACGTTTTTTGAAAATCTACATGGATAAGCCCGAACTGGCCGCGCTTATCCTTCTCCTGCTTCTCATGGGTATCTTCCAGAGCCAGTCTGAAGGCGTGTTCTTGAGTCTTGACAATTTGCGCGGCGTTTTGGGGATCCTGCCCGAGATGGCATTGGTCGCGATTGGTGTGACGGTTCTCATGATCTGCGGTGAATTCGACCTTTCAGTGGGAGCCGTATTCGCCCTGATGCCGATGTCGATGGCGGTGCTGATGGTTACAGGGATTTCGTTCCCACTGGCACTGATCGCCGGCCTTCTTGTGTGCGTCGCTATCGGTCTTTTGAACGGCTTTCTGACCATTCGCTTCGCAATACCAAGTTTCATCACCACGCTTGGCATGATGTTTGTCGCCAGATCCCTGACTGTCGTGATCTCCGGCGGATTTCCGCCGCTTCTACCGGCCGATCTCCCCACGTGGCTCTTCACTAGCTTCGTCGGGCCGGGCGAACTGGTGAGAATGTCATTCATCTGGTTTCTGGCCATCGCTGGTCTTGTGTCGTTGCTCCTTAGCCGTACAAACTTAGGCAACTGGATCCGAGCAACCGGCGGATTCCTGCCGGCGGCAGCGGCACTCGGCATCCCGACAGCGCGCGTCAAGATCGCCTGTTTCATTCTCTGCTCGGTACTGAGCGGATTTGCCGGATTGATCCAGGTGCTGCGCCTCGGTTCGCCCCTGCCGTCAATCGGCGAGGGAATGGAGCTTCAGGCCGTGGCGGCGGCGGTCATCGGCGGCACTGCACTGACCGGTGGGGTCGGCGCCGTTTTGGGCGGCATCGTGGGCGTTGCGCTGATCCGCGTGATCGACAATGGTCTCGTTCTCAGCCAGGTCGACGCCAACTGGTTCAAGTTCGCCATCGGCTCGTTGACCATCTTTGCGGTGGTCGCCAACTCTTGGCTGCGCAAGCGCGCAAAGTCCATCAAAGTGGAGGTCTGATCCATGAAGGATACCATCGTTTCCGTCAAAAACCTCCACAAGTGGTATTCGGGCGTGCATGCGCTGAAAGGCGTCTCGGTCGATTTCGCCCGCAACGAAGCAGTGGGCCTCATCGGTGATAACGGTGCCGGCAAATCCACACTGATCAATATCCTCTCCGGTGTGCAGAAGCAGGATGAGGGCGACATCTATATCGAATCCGAGAAAGTCGCGATCTGCAGCCCGCGCGATTCCATGCGTCTCGGCATCGAGACGATCTACCAGTACAACTCCATGGTTCCAACCATGTCGATTGCGCGGAATTTGTTCATCGGTCGAGAGCCGCTGAAATACTCGGTGTTTGGCATCGGCGTTATGGATCTACGAAAAATGCGCGAGGAAAGTGTCCGGGCGATCGCAGATGTCGATCTGCATCTCCGCTCGCCTGATGCGCTGGTTGGTGAGCTTTCCGGGGGGCAGCGGCAGGGTGTCGCCATCGCCCGAGCCATGCACTTTAAATCCAAGGTGATGATCCTCGATGAGCCGACTAACCATCTTTCGGTCAAGGAGACCAACAAGGTCATCGGTTTCGTTCGTTCGCTGAAGGAGCAGAACGTCACGGGGATCTTCATTAGCCACAATATGCATCATGTCTTTGACTGCTGTGACCGTGTGGTCGCGATGGCGCGTGGACAGATCGTGCTCGACAAGCGTGTCGCCGACACGTCGATTGACGAAGTGCAGTCGGTGCTTTGAAGGGAACGCAAATGGAGACGCTTCAAGGAAAAGTGGCACTCGTCACCGGAGGCCTCGGCACGCTCGGTCGGGCGCAGGCGAGGAAGCTCAACAAGGAAGGCGCGACCGTCGTTATACTCGATCGTCCCGAGCTGGAGGATGCGCAAACGCTGGCACGAAGCCTCGGCGAAAACGTGCGCTTTCTTGGTTGTGATCTGAACGATCTCGCCACATCGGAAAGGGTCATTCGGGAGGAGGCGGAGGCCTCCGGTGGCATTGACATCCTGATCAACAACGCCGCGCTCATCATCAACAAGCCGTTTCAAGAATTCAGCCTGGAGGAGTACGAAGACCAGATCCGGGTCAATTCCTCAGCTGCCTTTGCTGCTGTCAGAGGCTGTGCGGATTTGATGAAGCGCAAGGGGGCAGGCAAGATTGTCAACTTTGCTTCCATCACGCTCAATGGCCAATGGGAAGGCTACGTACCATATGTGGCGTCAAAAGGTGCGATGGTCGGTCTCACGAAGTCACTGGCCCGTGAGCTTGGTCCACATGGCGTCAACGTCAATGCGGTTTCGCCGGGCGCAATTGTTTCCGAAGCGGAAAACCGGGTTTTTGCAGATAGGCTTCAGGAATACAACGATTGGATCCTGACGCGGCAATGTCTCAAAAAACGCATCCAGCCCGAGGATGTGGCCGAACTCGTTTTCTTCCTCGTCTCGCCGGCCTCCGACATGATTTCTGGGCAGAACTTCGCGATCGACGGCGGCTGGTAGATGGCCGCCGAGCGGATCGTCCTGGACAATGGCAACGCGCGCCTCGAACTCGTGCCGTCGCTCGGAGGGGGTATTGCGCGGCTTGATGTGCAACACCCGAACGGTGCACTGCTTCCCGTGTTGAGGCCGTGGAACGGGCGGATGGAGGATGGCCCCTTCGCACTCGGCTGTAATGTGCTGGTCCCATTTTCCAATCGCATTTCCGGGGGCGGCTTTGAACACGATGGTACGTTCCATCCTGTTCCTGCCAACCTTTGTGGCGAGCCATTGCCCATTCACGGGGACGGCTTTCAACGGCGTTGGCGCACGGTTGTTCGGCGCTCAGAGTTCGTCGAACTCGAATGTGACGGGGAGATCGGTCCATTTCGCTATCGCGCACGGCAAATCACCACGCTCGCCGTGGACAAACTGATTGTAAAGCTCGAAGTTGAGAACCTTTCGGAGCAAGCGCTGCCGTTCGGCCTGGGATTTCATCCGTGGTTTCCCAGAAATGCGGACACTCGGCTGCAATTTCGTGCCGCGGAGATATGGCTGGAGGACAGGCATCATCTTCCCGCTGGGCGGCGAAAGATTGGCGATGTTCCTGACTGGAACTTCGATGGCGGGCGGACCTTGCCCGACGCCTGGATCAACAACGCCTTTGGCGAGTGGGGTGGAGAGGCTGTGATCACGCAAGGCGAAGGTGCCATTTCTTTCAAGCTTTCCGCTTCGGATAACCTCGCATATGCGTTGGTCTTCTCGCCGGGGTCGAAGGCCGACTTCTTTTGTTTTGAGCCGGTCTCCCACCCCGTCGACGCGCATAATATCGAGGGTCACCCCGGCCTTGAGGTGCTCGAACACCGCCAAAAACTGACTGCTTCAATGACGTTGAAATGGGATGAACGATATGGAACTCAGTAAGAGCGGCACCTTCGTAGGTCGAGTCTGGCTGCCGCAAGAAGGGGGGCCAGCGCTGGTTGCCGTTAGAGCCGGTGTGCTCTTCGACATCACGTCGAAAGATGCGCCAACGATGCGTGATCTCGCCGAGATGGACGATCCGGTCGGGTTTGTTCGTGCCCAAGAGGGAAAAGCGATCTGCAATCTCGATGAGTTTTCGTCGGACCGGGTCGCTAACCCGAGCAAGCCCCGGCTGCTCGCCCCATGCGATCTTCAGGCGATCAAGGCCTGCGGCGTGACCTTTGCACGCTCGATGCTCGAGCGGGTGATCGAGGAGCGCGCGGCGGGAAATCCCGACTTCGCCTCCAAAATCCGCGAACGCGTGACTGCGGTCGTCGGAGACAGCCTGCGCAATCTCAAGGCCGGTTCGGCGGCAGCGGCCAAGGTCAAGGAGGCACTGATCGAGGAGGGTGTCTGGTCTCAATATCTCGAAGTCGGAATCGGTCCTGACGCCGAAGTCTTTACAAAGGGACAGATCATGTCAGCGGTCGGTTATGGGGACGAGGTGGGGCTCCACCCGATATCGAAATGGAACAACCCTGAACCGGAGGTGGTGCTCGTTGTGGACAGTAGGGGCCGGGTGAAGGGAGCGACACTCGGCAACGATGTGAATTTGCGCGATGTCGAAGGGCGTTCGGCGCTGTTGCTCGGCAAGGCCAAGGACAACAACGCCTCCTGCGCACTCGGGCCGTTCATTCGACTGTTCGACGAAAGCTATTCGATCGATGACGTTCGCGATGCCGAACTCGATCTGAGGATTGAAGGCGAAGATGGCTATGTCCTGACCGGCCGCAGCTCGATGAAGGAGATCAGCCGCGATCCACTCGACCTCGTGGCACAGACCATCGGTCCCCATCACCAATATCCCGATGGCTTGATGTTGTTTATGGGCACGCTGTTCGCTCCGGTCGAAGATCGCGACATCCCGGGTCAGGGCTTTACCCATAAGGTCGGCGATGTCGTGACGATTTCTAGCGGTCAATTGGGCGCTCTGGTCAACACAGTGCAGCTGTCTACGGAGTGTACCCCCTGGACGTTCGGCGTATCGCATCTGATGCGCAATCTCGCTGCACGACAACTTATCTAACTGAAAGACCTGTCATGACATTGCACCAGAACCTGATTGCCGGCGAATGGGTTGGCGGTGATGGCGTTGCCAATATCAATCCGTCCGACACCAACGACGTGATCGGGGAATATGCGCGCGCCTCGGCCGAGGATGCGAAGGCGGCGATCGCCGCGGCCAAGGCTGCGTTTCCGGCCTGGTCGCGCTCCGGCATTCTCGAGCCTCATGCAACCTTCGAAAGACCGCCGACGAGCCCGCAGTCGGATGCGCGCCGAGTCCAACTTAACGCCGCTGCCAAACAAATTTGCCAGCACCACGTGTTTACCATTTACTTACGATAGAATTACGCGGAAAATTAGCGTCGTGGGAGGAAGGCATTCGGCCCTCACGATCAGCGCGCCCGAACGGCTTCTGCCCCTTTCAAGGGAGGACCAGTCATGAGGCGTATTTTGTTGCACGCGGCAGCATCGGTCGCGGCGCTCTCGCTTGGCGTCTCGTATGCATCCGCGCAATCAGGCAGTGTCGAGAAGGCGGTCGGCGGCTACAGTTTCGAGGACGCCGCAAAAGAGGCGCCCGGTACCAAGGACTTCCATTCGGCCGACGGCCACCTCACCTTTGGTATCGTGACGCACACCGCCGGGAACGGTTTTTTCGATCCCGTCTATGTTGGCGCCACGGTGGCTGGCAACATGATCGGCGCCA
Organism: Ensifer sp. Root142; assembly: GCF_001426785.1. Taxonomy (NCBI): domain Bacteria; kingdom Pseudomonadati; phylum Pseudomonadota; class Alphaproteobacteria; order Hyphomicrobiales; family Rhizobiaceae; genus Ensifer; species Ensifer sp. Root142. The sequence continues at coordinate 689,117 of NZ_LMFK01000034.1, read as the reverse complement.
AGATCCTGCTGCTTGGCTCGGAATCGCCGGTGGATGATCCGGCCCGCGAGATCGAAATCCTTAATCAGATCGTTCAGGATCCGACGATCGACGGCATCATCATGACGACACCGCAGGTCGGCGCCTACAACGACATCGTCAAGGCCGCCGAGGCAAAGGGAATTCCCGTCGCCACGACAAATTCCTTTGACGGGACGCTGCTCAACCGCAGTAGCATCAGTCATACCGGACAGGACGCATCCGCGGCTGCGATCGGCGGCGAAGCACTTGCCAAATGCGTGCTCGACAGCGGCAAGACGAGCGGCTCGATCCTGCTGCCGTCCTCGACCGCGATGGGCAATATCGAAGTGAACAACCGGGTGACCTCGGCCTTTAATGCGATCGTCAAGACACTGAAGGACGCCGGAAAGCTTGAAAACTTCAAGGTGGACGCCGGGCCGGAGAATGTCGGCATCGACACGAACCCGAACGACCCCGTGAACGCGCTCGTGTCGCTCTTCGAGTCGCGTGGTGACGTCGTCGGGGCCTTCACCGCAAACAACGTCTTCACACCGCCACTCGTAAAGGCAGTCGCGCAAATGGGATGGACCGGTAAGTTCTGTGCCTTCGGCTTCGATCTGGGGCCGGCGCAGCAAGAGGGCATCACCGCGGGCAACCTAACGGGCTCGCTGGGACAACAGCCGTTTCTGCAAGGCTTCTGGCCGGTCATGCAGCTCTACCTGCAGATCGACCGCGGCATTTCGGCCGCCAATCTCGACACACGGGCCCAGCTGGTGACGAAGGAGACCGTCGCCAATGTCGGCAAGCGCTTCGAGAACTGATTTCGCACGAGCCGCCTGACATATACGGGCGGGAGGGCCGTTCCTGCCGCCTGCGCAAGTGCAAAGTTTTACCGGACAAACCCATGGCGCCTGTGGAGACGACATCGCTCGGCCGTGCGCCTCCGCAGCTCGCCGGCGGCTGGGAGGCCGGTCTCATACTGTTCCTAGTCCTGCTCTATGTCGGCGGCGTGTTCGCCAATCCGACCTTCTTCGCCTCGACGGACGCGCTTCACGCCCTGCTTCGCGATACCTCCCGCGTGGGGATCATCGCCGTGGGGATGACCTTCGTTATCGTCAACAAGGACCTCGATCTGTCGGTAGGGTCCACCTACGGCCTCGTCGCGGTGGCGTTCGCCCGGCTTTTTTCACCGAGCTTTCTCGATCTCGAAATCACGGCCTCAGTCATTCTTTGTCTGCTGCTGGGGACGGCGATCGGGTTACTCAACGGCGTGCTCGTGACCATCTTACGGGCGCCGGCATTCATCGCGACGCTGACGATCCTTTTCATCGGCCGCGGTTTCGTGCTGGCGCTGACGCACGGCCAGGCGATCTATTATTCCGGCAAGGCGGATGAATTTCCGCTGTTCTTCCACCTCGGCGAAACCAATGTCCTCGGCTTCAACAACCAGATCATCGTCTTCGCCTCCGTTGTCGCGCTCGGAGCCGTTGTGCTTGCCAAAACCCGCTGGGGCTACGAGACACTCGCCACCGGTGGGAACGAACAGGCGGCAGTCTATGCCGGTATTCCGGCACGCTGGGTGCGCATCCGCGCCTACCTGATCTCGTCGCTCTGTGCGACCCTTGCGGCTCTCCTGTCAGCGGCACAGGATAAGGGCGTAACCCCCCTTTATGGTGTCAGCTGGGAACTCACCGTCATCGCATCCGTGGTCATCGGCGGCGCGTCGATCCTGGGCGGTCGGGGTCGCGTGATCGGCTCTTGCCTGGGAGCCGCGGTCGTCGTGCTGGTCGACAAGGTCTTGCGCGAAGGATGGCCAATCACGCGCATCGTCGTCATCGACGGCGAGAATATTGCGGTCAACGCCAAGTTCACCCTGCCCGCGGGCGCGGTACTGGTTTTCCTCGGCCTCCTTCTCGTCATTGCGGTGCTGATAGAGCCCTATCTCATCCGCCGCCAAGTCGCGGGCCGATTCTGGGCCTGGCTGCGCGGCCGCCCGCCGCCACCCGCCTATGAGATGGGCGGCGTGGCTCTCGAGGGCGTCCAGACCAAGGGAGCGATGGCGAGCGACCGGGAGCTGACGGCTACCGGGTTCGGCAAGTTTCTCGCACGCCGCGACGCGCTTGCCATTATCCTGACAATCCTGTTGTGGCTGACGGGGCTCACCCTCAGGCCCGACTACTGGTGGAACCTCTCCAATACGTTCGCGATCCTGCTCAACTACACAGAACTTGCTCTCATCGCGGTCGGGCTCACCTATGTCATCGCAGCCGGCGATATCGATCTCTCCGTCGGGGCGGTACTTGCGCTTTCGGGCAGCACGGCGGCCTATTTTCTGAAGGTGCTGGGCGCCGACCCGATGACCGCCGTGGCGATGGGCCTGGTTGTCGGAATGGCCGCCGGACTCGTCAACGCCACCGTCACAGTCGGTTTCAAGCTGCCGGCCTTCATCGCTACGCTGGGCATGTTCTACATCGCCCGCGGTCTTGCCGCCTGGTTCGTTGCCGGCCAGCAACTGACGGGCTGGCCCGAAGGCTACAACCTGCTCGGCCGCAAGGCGAACGACGTCCTCCTACATTTCGGCTTTTCGCTGCCGCCCGGCTTTCTTCGGACTGTCGCAGAAGTCGTCAGCGTGCAGACGATCTGGATGTTCTTTGTCGCCCTGGTGGCTGGCCTCGTGCTCGCTTACTCGCCGTTCGGACTGAAGGTCCTGTCCACCGGCGGCAACCTCCGCGCCTCGGCTTACGCGGGCATCAACACGAACCGCGTGCGTTTCCTCGCGCTCTTGTTGTCAGCGCTCTGCGCCTCCATGGCCGGGATCATCAACGTCGCCTACTTTCGCAGTTTCAACCCCGTCGCCGGCCAGTTCCGCGAACTGGACGCCATCGCCTCGGTCATCATCGGCGGCGGATCGATCTTCGGCGGTTACGGCACCATCATCGGCTCGCTTGCCGGCGCCGCGGCGATCACGCTCGTGCGGGCGCTGCTGCAATTGAACGTCCAGGGGTTCACCATGCCGCAGCACTGGATCAATGTCTTTATCGGCGTCATCCTTATCGTGGCCGTGCTCGTCGACATTTGGGTTCGCCAAGCCAATATCTTCGGACGCATGCGCTCCTTTTTGGCGCAACGCGGACAAAGATCGGAGACCAGTCATGGCCGCTGATACCCAAGGTACACCGATCGTGGAAATGCGGAGCATCGAAAAGGTGTTCGGTGCGGTCCAGGCGCTACGCTCGGTCGACTTGGTGCTCCATCCCGGCGAGATCCTCGGTCTCGTTGGCGACAATTCCGCCGGCAAATCAACGCTAATGAAAATCCTGACCGGCGCCTACCAGCGCGATGCTGGCGAGATATTCGTCGCCGGACACCCGGTGCATTTCAGGAGCCCGCATGAGAGCCGCGACGTCGGTATCGAGATGATCTACCAGGATTTCGCGTTGTGCGGGAACATGGACGTCGGGCAGAACATATTTCTGGGCCGCTGGCCGCTCAAGGGCCCGTTCGTCGATCGGCGGAAGATGTATGCGGAAGCCGACAAGGTGTTGAAACGGCTCAAGGTCGACGTCAACTCCGTCTACCAGAAGGTTGAAAGCCTGTCGGGCGGCCGCCAGCAATCGGTGGCGATTGCCCGCGCCATCTCGTTCGAGCCGCAGGTCGTAATCCTCGATGAACCGACCGCCAATCTTTCGGTGATGGCGACCGAACGCCTGCTTGAAACGATGCTGGAATTGAAGAGACAGGGTGTAGCCCAGATTATCATCTCTCATCGGCTGGTAGATATCTTTGCCGTCGGCGATCGCGTGATGGTGCTGAAGCGCGGCGAGTATGTCGGCGACCGCTATATCAAGCACACTGACGAACACGAGATTCTGGAGATCATTGTTTCCGGCACCCGCGAAAGGGCACTCACGGCGGAGCAGGCAGTGCGTTGACCGGGCATCGGCAAAATCCGCAGTACCGTCGGCATATTGGGCGATAACGACATCGGGTAGCCGATCCACGAGAGCGCGGTCGCGCCGGCTATCGCTCGATCTTCTCAGGAGGGAGGGAAGTTCAGGATTAGCCGCAAGGATAGCCGGGACCAGCGGAGTCACAATCTTCACGCCGAATACGATTGGCCATCATTGGCCTATGTTATCCGACGAGCCCGCGGGACGAGAAATCCGGCACTCGACACCTTGATCGTGCAGATTGAAAAAGAGATCAGCCGCCATGGAGGTCCAACGTTGGCGAGTTAATTCCCCAGAGGGACGACAGGGAAACGTGGGTCACGTCGCGAATTTGGGTTATTTCGGGACTGTCCGATCAGGATGGACGCCCCGAATTGAGACCTACCATCGCTCCTCGGCGGGAATTTGGTAGCGTGCGTCCGCCGTGGTCAGCATCAAATGCAAAAGCAGCGAACCGGTCGATGTGCTCGGGCGAAGGGGGAGGCCTCCGTTTGGTTTTGCGCGTTTAGGATCGCATACTATATCGACGGGAACTTACGACCTAGCACCCGCGATGAGGTGCAAGGCAGAGTTGCCCTGTGCCCGCTGCTACTGTTTGCTTGCGGCCGGATCGATCAACGCGATCAGGAGATTAACGCCGAGCAGGAAAGTCACGGCAGTTCGTCACGCAAGGCGTTGACGATTTCGAGGGCAACTGGCGGGGTATTCGGTCGTGACGTCAGAAGAGGAATTCCATTGCGCTCGTTACCGCTGCGGGGCCGGCGCAAAGAACGCCTTGCCAGCTCGGAAATGACCTCGCCAAGGCTCCGATGCTGCTGGGCTGCCATGGCCTTGGCTGCAATCAGGACATCGTCATCGATCGCAAGTGTCGTTCTCAAATCTGCCTCATCGCGCATCAGTCATCACACATCATATAGGGCAAGAGGTTGAATTTCCCAAGACTGATACAGAAGAGCGTCGCAGCCGTTCAGCCTGCCTCCCGCCGGAGGGCGGCCAGGATGACGTCGACTTGCGCCTCAACGTTGCGGCACACCGCCGCATAGATGAACGATAGGAGTCGCCGTGTCTTCTCCCAACGAATATCAAATGATTGATCCGATATCCGTTCAAGTGGTCCAGTACCGAACCGACTGCTCTGATATTGGATCAGTTCGTGTCGAGGCCGATCCACAGGCCGTTGAGAATGATGTCGCTGTGCTGGCGCGCAAGATTGCCTTACGGGCAATATCTGCTGCCGCTAATTCAATGTATAAAGCTGGTGAGCGGCGATATCCCGCCGCAGAGGTCACTTTGGCGGGCCCAATCTTCACGACGCCCCAACTGATCTTCGCTGGCACGGTCTCCGTCTCGGCGTATCGACATCCAATTTTTGCACGCCGGATCACAGTAGGAGCGCGCGTCCAAGTCCGAATATCTTTTGAAGAGTTTAAGACTTGGACGAGGCGCGCAATGCCGAAGCGGGATAGCGCAAGGTCGGATCGAACGGGTTGAGCTTGTTGCTGATCGCCTGCGCTTCCGATTTCAGCAGATCGGTGATCGTGCCGCTGCGCATTTCGGTCAGCCTCGATGCCAGGGTCCCGATGCTTAAGGAGGCGACGGCAATGCCGTTTCGATCGAGAACCGGAACGCCCAAGCCGGCCATGCCTTCAATCATCTCGAAATTCATCTGCGCAGCGCCGATGCGGCGCACCTCCTCGATCTTGATGCGCAGATCAACTTCATCGATCGCCGCACGATCCATGATGCGGGGCATGTTGAACTTGATGATGGCCTCGCGCTCCTCCTCCGGCAGGTAGGAGAGAATGGCGATGCTGCCCTGGCCGATGCCCAATGGCACCTTGCCGCCGATGTCGCCGGTAAACGAGCGGATGGGGAACGGCCCCTCGACGCGGTCGAGGCAAATTGCATCGAAGTTGCTGCGCACCAGCAGAAACACTGTGTCGTTGAAGGTCGCCGAAAGTCGCAGCAGTGATGGGCGGGCGATATCGAGGATGCCCTCGCGCCGCCTTGCCTGCGAGGCGATGGAAAAGAACTCCAGCGACAGACGGTAGGATTTGCTGTCCGGCATCTGCTCAACCATGTCCTCGGCGATAAGGGTCTTCAGCAGACGATGTGCCGACGGTTGGCTCAGATTCAACCTGCGCGCAAGGTCGATCAACCGCACACCTTCCACCGACTGCGCCGCCAGATCTTTCAGGATGTGGATTGCCTTCGAGAGGCTGGAGTTGCCAACGGCTTCGGATTCCGAAATCTGCGTCATAAATTTATAGATCCCCTATTAATATTCCGAATTATGGACTTTTTTCATAAAAAATTTCAACATAGAAAATTCGGTTTGTGTTTTTTGCCAAACTCCGGAAATTAACCGGCAAGCCCTTCTCAAGGTGGCGGATGGAAAACGTGGACGGACTGCCGTTCGTCCCGACCGGGAAAACTGTGCGGCCCGGTCGTGACGGCCGCAGTTGCTGACTTCGGCATCTGTCTGAGCGGGCCCAATGGATTTTGACGACGTGTCGTTGCCGCATGGATCGCTGACAAAAAAATCAGGGCAGGCGATCTCTTCAGGTAATGAATGACGGGAGAGCGAGCATGAGTTTCCTCAGCCTAAAACAGGTTTCCAGATTCTACGGATCGGTTGCCGCTGTTCACAATTTCGACCTTGGTGTGGAGAAGGGCGAGTTCATCTCGCTTCTGGGACCATCCGGTTGCGGCAAGACGACAACGCTGCAAATGATCGCGGGTCTCGTGCGTCCGTCCTCGGGCACGATCATGATGGGCGGCCGCGACATCACCTACATGCCGCCGCCGCAACGGCAGCTCGGCGTGGTCTTTCAAAGCTACGCGCTCTTCCCGCACATGACGGTTGCGCAAAATGTCAGCTTCGGCCTCGAGATGCGCAAGGTTGCGAAGGCCGAGCGCGAAACGCGCATCAAGGACATTCTTGCTCTCGTCCACCTCTCGGCGCTCGCCGATCGATATCCGCGCGAGATGTCCGGCGGCCAGCGCCAGCGTGTGGCGATCGCCCGTGCGCTGGTCATCAATCCGCCGGTTCTGCTGCTGGATGAGCCGCTGTCCAACCTCGATGCCCAGCTTCGCGAAGAAATGCAGTTCGAATTGCGTCGCATCCAACAGGCCGTCGGCATCACCACCATCATGGTTACGCACGACCAGGCCGAGGCGCTCTCCATTAGCGACCGCGTCGTGGTCATGGAGAAGGGCAAGATCACTCAGGTCGACACGCCCTACGAACTCTATGAACACCCGCGCAACGATTTCATTTCTTCCTTTGTCGGAAAGTCGAACTTCATGCCGGCGACTGCGGTCGCAAACGGTGCGGGCACCACAATCTCGATTGGTAGTACCGACATAACCTTCGAAACGGACGCCAAGACGGCAAGCAAGGATGTTTCCGTATTCATCCGCCCGGAAAAGCTGCGTCTGACGACACCATCCAACGGGCAGCTTCAGGGAACCGTGACCACCCGCTACTTCATGGGCAGCCAGTGGCTGGTCAGCGCTGCGACCCCGGCCGGCGTTCTGGCCGTCGCCGTTCCCAATCTTGGCGCACCGCCGCCGCTGGAAGGCGAAAATGTGGGCCTGTCCTGGCAGCATGGCGACTGTCGCGTTCTCGCTGCGGGAGCTGCCGAGTGATGGGCGCGGCGACCCCTGCGGCGGCGCCGCGCGCTTTCGCCCCGTTGTTCCTTTCGGCTCCGGCAACGCTGTTTTTCATTGGGCTTGTTCTGCTGCCACTGGCGCTAACGATCATCCTGTCGTTCAACAGCTACGACTATACCGCCGGCATTCAGAATGACTTCTCGCTCGCAAACTATCTGACCGTTCTGCAGGACGAGTATTACCTCTCGACCTTCTGGCGTACGCTGCGCCTGGCGCTGCTGACCACTGTGATCGCCGTGCTGATCGGTGTTCCGGAAGCCTACATCCTCTCCAACATGCGCAAGCCCTGGCGGTCGATCTTCCTGCTCGTCATCATCGGCCCGTTGCTAGTCTCGGTGGTCGTGCGCACCTTTGGCTGGAGCATGCTGCTAGGCAAGAACGGGCTGGTGAACGGCGCGCTTGCCGCCGTCGGCCTCGAGCCGGTGCAACTGCTCTACACCGAAGCGGCGATCGTCATCGGCCTCGTCCACATCATGCTGCCGTTCATGGTCATCCCGGTTTGGACGGTGCTTCAGAAGCTGGATCCGACCGTCGAGGCGGCGGCGCTCACGCTCGGCGCATCCCGCTTTACCGCCCTGCGCCGGATCGTCTTTCCGCAGGCCGCCCTTGGCATTCTCTCCGGCAGCCTGATCGTCTTCGCGCTGTCGGCGAGTTCCTTCGCCATCCCCGGCCTTCTCGGTGGGAGGCGGCTGAAGATGGCGGCGACGCTCGTCTACGACGAGTTCCTGATCGAACTCAATTGGCCGCTCGGCGCTACCATCGCCATCATCGTCCTCGTCGCCAACCTCGTGATCATGCTCGCCTATAACAGGCTCATCGAGCAGCAGGCCAAACGGAAGCTGGGTTGAAATCATGCAGAGAAACGGTCCTGTCGCGCTGGTCTTTCACAGCCTCATCGTCGTGTTCATGCTGGCTCCCATGGTCGTGGTGTGCCTCGTGGCCTTCACCCCTGAAAACACTTTGGCCATGCCATGGAACGGCCTGTCGCTGCGCTGGTTCGAGGCAGTCTTCCGCCACAACGACTTCATGTCGTCATTCGGCAACAGCATTCGATTGGCCCTCCTTTCGGCAACGATTTCGACACTGCTTGCTGTCCCGGCCGCCCTTGCCATCACGCGCTACGAGTTCCGCGGCCGTGATGTGCTGAACGCATTGTTCCTGTCGCCGCTGATCATCCCACATCTGGTTCTTGGCGTTGCCTTTCTCCGGTTGTTTTCGCTGATGAGCATGACCGGCTCCTTCACCTGGCTGGTGGCCACGCATGCAATCATCATCACGCCCTATACGCTGAGGCTCATCCTCGCGTCGTTGACGAGCATGGATCGCAACGCCGAGAACGCGGCCCGCACCCTTGGAGCGGCCGAGTGGACGGTGTTCAAGCGCATCACCTTGCCGTTGCTGCTGCCGGGGATCAGCGGCGGCTGGCTGCTTGCCTTCATCAACAGCTTCGATGAACTGACGATGTCTATCTTCGTCACATCGCCTTCGACCGTGACCTTGCCGGTTCGCATGTACATGTATGCCAGCGAATCCATCGATCCGATGATGGCCGCGGTTTCCACGCTGATGATCGCGCTTGCGACCGTGACTATGATCGTCCTCGACCGGATGTTTGGGCTCGATCGTCTTCTTGTCGGCAAAGGCTGAGAACGGCGATGTCGAGACAAGCCCTGTTCAAGCGCCGATATCGCCGGGACGAGGAAGCAATCCCGTTCCTGCTAAACGGCTTGCCCGAAATCGGACGACGTGGCGACACGGTCATGACGGCCATCCTTTCGCTCGGATCCAGCCTTCGCCGGGCGGAATTCACCGGCGAGAACCGCGCAGGCTTCTGCCTGATCGGCGCCTGCCAGGATTGCTTCGTGATGACGGCGGACGGTAGCCGCGTGCGTGCGTGCAGCACGGCACTGAAACCCGGCATGGCTTTTTTCACGACCACGATAGAGCGCGTCGAGCATGACTGATGCTCTGCCGATCGTGATCGTCGGTGCCGGTCCGGCCGGCATCCGCGCCGCCGAACAAATGGTCGAAGCCGGTATCCGGCCGATTGTTCTCGATGAGGGATTGCGCGCCGGCGGGCAGATCTACCGGCGCCCGATGATCGACGACGGCCGTTCCTACCGCAACCGGTACGGCTCCGAGGCGAGAAAGGCCGAGCAGTTGCACGCGGCCTTCGAGCGGCTCCGCCCGGCAATCGAGTATCGGCCGGAAACACTTGCCTGGAACGTCAGCGGCCAGGAGCGCGGCGGTCACCTCGATATGATGACTGACGGCGTGCATAACCAGATTGCCTTTTCCAAGCTGCTTTTGTGCACCGGCGCCACGGACCGCGTGCTGCCATTTCCCGGTTGGACGAGGCCGGGCGTATTCACGCTCGGTGCCGCCCAGACGGCTTTGAAGGCGCAAGGCTGCACGGTTGGCGACCGACTGGTATTCATGGGGTCCGGCCCGCTGCTTTATCTTGTTGCGTGGCAATACATGAAGGCGGGAGCGACAGTCGCCGCCGTGCTCGATACAGCGCCGTTGCGATCGAAAATTCATCTGGTGTCGCTGTTCGCCCGAGCGCCGCGCATCGTCGCGCTCGGCCTGTTCTATGGCGCTCAGCTCCAACTGTCGGGCGTCAAGATCCGATATGGTGTTCGGCCCGAAACGGTCATCGGCGCAGACCGGGTCGAGGGCATCCGCTTTCAGGCGAGTGGCTGCACACAAGAGCTAGAATGCGACGCGATTGCCTACGGGTTTGCGCTGCGCCCGGAAACGCAGCTGGCCGACCTCGCCGGATGTCGCTTCCGCTTCGAGGATCGCGACCGGACATGGTTGCCGGAACGCGACGCCCTGGGCCGCACGAGCCGCAAGGATGTCTACGTCTCCGGCGACGGCAGCGGTATTGCTGGTGCCGATGCCGCCGAGATCGACGGCCAGCTAGCGGCATTGGCAATCCTCAATGATGTGGGCAAGACGGTCGAGGGCGATCGTCTTCGGCCATTGATGGCTGCCCGGGCACGGATCCTGCGCCAGCGCGAAATTCTCGAAAATGCGTTTCCTTTCCCGCGCGACTGGTTCGAGACGGTGCCGGCCAAGACGACGCTTTGCCGGTGCGAGGAAATCAGCATCGGCGAGATCCGCCGCGCGGTCGAGGCCGGGAACATCGGCGAGATCAATCGGATGAAGGCTTTGAGCCGCGTCGGCATGGGGCGTTGCCAGGGGCGGATGTGTTCGGCCGCCGCAACTGAGGTGCTTCGCAGCATCCGCAATGTCGAGCCGCAGGAAACCGGCCGTCTGCGGGCGCAGGCGCCGGTGAAGCCAATTCCGCTCGCCTTCGGCGGTCCGCTCGACAGGGAGGCAGGCCGATGATCCAGCGCATTTCGGCGGATGTGACCATCATCGGCGGCGGGCTTGTCGGCAGTTCAGCAGCGCTGGCGATGCGCAAGGCCGGACTTGCCGTTGTGCTGATCGATAAGGGCTTCTGCGGCGCCCAGGCCAGCGGTGTCAACTATGGCGGCGTGCGCCGGCAAGGACGGCCTCCCGAGCAATTGCCGCTGTCCCAGCGGGCACACGGCATCTGGCCACGACTGAAGGCACTGGTCGGCATTGACGGAGAATACGTGCCGTCCGGCCATCTGAAGCTAGCGCGCACTGAGGCGGATTTTGCCAAGCTGGAAGCCTATGCCGAGATAGCCAATCCCTACGGGCTCGATCTCGAGTTGGTTGGGGCTGCCGCATTGAAGACGCGTTTCCCCTGGTTGTCGGCGGCAGGCGCAGGCGCATCGCTTTGCCCAGGCGACGGTCATGCCAATCCCAGGCTGGTCTCGCCCGCCTTCGCGCGTGCGGCGGAACGCGCGGGCGTGAAGGTCTTCGAACAGACCCCTGTGCATGATGTGCGCGCGACCGGCAGCGGATTTGCCGTGCTTGCGGGAGAGAATGTCGAAATTCGCAGCCGTCAGATTGTCAACAGCGCCGGTGCCTGGTCCGATATGTTTGCCGCGCAGTTCGGCGAACGCGTTCCACTGACCCGCATCTATCCCTCGATGGTCGTCACCGAGCCGCTGCCGATGCGATTGCCGGTCAGCATGGGCGAGCAGGGCGGCAGTTTTTACGGACGGCAGGTTGCGCGCGGTAACTATGTGATGGGTGGCGGGCGCGGAGCAGCACTTGCCGATCCCGATTTCTCGCGGCCGTCGGTAACGGCGGCTTCATCGGTCATGCAGCGCGCCATAGCGCTCTTTCCGCATCTGGCCACTGCCCAGGTCATCCGGTTCTGGTCCGGTACGGAAGCAGAGATGCCTGACGGCAATCCGGTCATCGGCGCAAGCCAGACGACGCCCGGCCTCTTCCACGCCTTCGGGTTCTGCGGCGCCGGGTTCCAGATCGCGCCTGCCGTCGGCGAAGTGCTCTTGGAGCTCGTCGCCACCGGGCAAAGCACCACGCCTATCGATGCCTTTTCCATCGGCCGCTTCAGTCAAGTAGCGGCTCAAACTGCAGTCTCGTTGTAAACAGAAAGGGGAATACCATGGTTGACCAACGCCTTATGAGAACTTCGGCCCTCGCGCTGCTCGCGCTCGCCGTTCAGCAGACCACCGCCCAGGCGGAAACCAAGACGCTTTACATCGGCATGAATGGCGGCAATTTCGAGCGCGCCTACACCGAGCACGTGTTGCCTCCCTTCGAGAACGCCAATGACGTCAAAGTCGTCATCGTTCCCGGCACCTCCGCCGACATTCTCGCCAAGGCCACGGCTGCCAAGGACAATCCGCAGATGCATGTCATGCTGCTCGACGACGGCGTCATGGTGCGCGCCATTGGCGCCGGGCTTTGCCAGAAGATCGCCGACGATCCTGTGCTTGCTGAAATCCAGCCGGCTGCGCGCCTAAAGGATGACATGGCAATCGGCGTCGACATGGGCATGACGGGCCTTGCCTACAACAAGAAGCTCTTTGACGAAAAGGGCTGGCCGGCACCGAGCTCCTGGATGGATATGGCCGATCCGAAGTTCGAAAATGCGGTGGTGTTCCAGTCCGCTTCCGCCTCCAGTTTCGGCCTGCATGCCTTCCTGATGTTCAACCGCATCCAGGGCGGCGACGAGACCAATGTCGAACCCGGTTTCGAGAAGTTTTCCGATATGATCGGCAAGAACGTCATCGAGTTCATTCCAAGCTCTGCCAAGATCTCGGAGATGGTCCAGACCGGCGAAGCGGCGATCTTCCCGCTGACGCCGACGGCGGTAAACAACCTGAAGGACAAGGGTATACCGGTGGAATACGCCCAGCCGAAGGAAGGCTCAGTCGTTCTCGCCGTAACCGAATGCGTCATCGCCAACAACAGCGAGCCGGAACTCAGCCAGAAGCTTGCCCATTACCTGCTGTCGGCAGAGGCTCAGAGCCTGGCGCTGGACAATGGCAACATCATTCCGTCCAACAGGAACGCCAAGGCCGGTACGGCTGCGGCCAATGAGAAGCTGGCGACCTTCAAGACCAACATGGAAACCGCGAAGGTTCTGGATTGGGATGCAATCAACAAGAGCCGTCAGGACTGGAACAAGCGCTGGAACCGCATGATCGAGCGCTAATGCGCTGAAAATCTCTCCTCGCCAGTTCGGCCTGACATTAAGCGCCTTCCGCTTCCCGGCGGAGGGCGCAGCCGTTTGCGGAACTGTTAGCGCAACACGCCTGAGATCAAGGCGCTTCATGCCTTGGCCTGACCAATTGTATTTGCATGAGCATGCTTTAGAACGCAGGGATGATCGCTCTCACGAAGATACGCGAGTTAGATATTTCACCGGCTGACGCCGGGATCGGGCCTTTGCATCTAAGTGCTGCGAGCGGGCTCGTGTGCCTGGATTCGATCATCTGCGTCATTGCAGATGATGAGCTTCACCTAGGCGTGTTTTCCTTGATCAACGGGAAGCCCGGTCATCTGATCCGCCTGTTTGATGGCGTGTTGCCCCAGGCCAAGGCTGCCCGCAAGCGGCAAAAACCCGATCTCGAAGCGCTCGCACGCCTTCCCGCCTTCCGGAATTTTCCTCATGGCGCGCTATTGGCATTTGGCTCAGGCTCCAGACCCAACCGCCGCAGGGGCGTTCTGCTTGGACTAGGTCCCGATGTCGAGATGCTGATGCCGCCCCGAACCGTGGATCTTTCACCCATTCTTGTTCCGCTCAACGAGGAATTCTCCGAGGTCAATATTGAAGGCGCGGTCGTGGTTGGCGATGAACTGCGCTTGTTCCAGCGCGGCAACAAGAGCCAAGCCGACAACGCGATCATCCGGTTCCCGCTTTCAACAGTACTGGATGCATTGCAGGCCGGGTCTGTCGAAGCCATCAAGCCATCTTCTATCCGTCGGCTAGACTTGGGGGTTCTCCACGGTGTGCCATTCTCCTTCACGGACGCGGCCGTTTTGAGCAACGGCGATATGGTTTTCAGCGCCGTTGCAGAAGATACCGAAGATGCATTCCGTGATGGACCCTGCATCGGCGCTGCAATTGGAATAGCTGACAATAATGGTAACTTGCGTTCGGTGCGTCGCCTTGAGCGACCACACAAGATAGAGGGTATCCACGCTCGATCGGATGGAAGCCGTCTGGACCTCCTGCTTGTCACTGACGCGGACAACCCAGAGATACCGTCAGTGCTTTTTTCCACCACGATGGAAATCTAAGATCCTAAAAATAGGAAGAGAGCCGGGCGGTGCGAAGACCCGACAAGGACGCTGGATCTGCCGGGTTTTGCGTTCACGGTCGCATAATGTATCGTCGGGAGGCGCGATCCATCTCCGCATCGTGCAGGTTCTTGAAATGATCATGAGCAGTTCTAGCGGAGCAATGTGTCTTCAGGGTCGGTACCGATCGCCTTGCAGGCCGCAACTTGCGGTTTGGCGCAGGGCAACCCCGCCCTAGTATGGAGGTTCCCAGTGCCTCTTTTCATCGTGCACCATCAGCATTCGCCCCAAACCTGCCCCGCACGCGATCCGGCCAAGGGCGCGATGCTGCTGAACCATTTGAGCCGGCCTAGCGCCGCTCGCCATGGCGTGGTCATCAAGGGCGAAGCCGTCGTTCGCGGTTCCCATTCACTGTTCTTCATTGCCGAAGCGGCGGATGAGACCGTCCTCCAAGCGTTCTTGACGCCGTTCCTTCAAGCCGGCGAGGTCGAAGTGATGGCGGCGTCGACCTGCGCCGGGGTCGTGGCGAGCGGCGGCTGCGATGCACGCCCGGCCGACGTTTCCGCCGCGGTGCTCGACCCGGCGGACGCTTGCCAGGACGCCGTTGAGGCGGGGCTCCTAATTCATAGCGTCTATCCGCTGAACGGCGAGACGTCGGTGCAGGACCTCGCGGGCGGGGCAGTCGTGCCCAATGGTCGGTTCTACTTGCGCAATCACTTCGATATTCCGAACCTCGATGGCGAGAGCTATCGGCTCTCCGTCAACGGGCTGGTCGAAAGGTCTTTGAGTCTGAGCATGAGGGACCTTCACAATCTCTACGCTGAGAGCCTCGTGGTAACCCTCGAATGCGCTGGCAACGGCCGCAGCCTGTTCGATCCGGCCGTGCCCGGCGAAGCCTGGGGCCTGGGCGCCGTCAGCACCGCCGAATGGACGGGCGTTCCCTTGAGCAAGGTGATCGAACGGGCAGGCCCGCGGTCCGGCGCGACGGAACTTACGTTCCGCGGTGCGGACGGCGGGCTCGTCGAGGGTCACGATGCGCCGATTCGTTTCGAGCGTGGCCTCAGCTTCGACCAGATTCGCGAAACGGACGCGCTTCTCGCCTACGAGATGAACGGCGAGCCGCTGTCGTCAACTCATGGCTATCCGCTGCGGCTGATCGTGCCCGGTTGGTATGCGGTGGCGTCCGTCAAGTGGCTGACCGAGATCGTCGTTACCGACAAGCCCTGCGAGACCCACTATCAAACGGAGAAGTACTGGTACCAGTGGGTGCGGAACGGGCGCGACGAGCGCGCGCCGGTGACGCTCATGAGTGTGCGGGCGCTGATCTCTTCGCCCGATCAGGGGGAGAGCCTACCGCGCGGCGAGACCGCAATCCGTGGCGTCGCGTGGTCTGGCGCCGGGAGCATATCCAGGGTCGATGTCAGCCTAAACGACGGCCCGTGGCGCGAGGCGCGGCTCGTCGGCGAACCGCGGCGCTCTGCCTGGCAATGGTGGGAGCTGATCACGCGACTTGAGCAGACGGGGCCGCTCGCCGTGCGGGCGCGCGCCACCGACATGGCCGGCCGGACTCAGCCTGAGCGCGCCGAGTGGAACCGTCTGGGCTACGGTAACAACTCGATCCACTCTGTAACCGCACAGGTGATCTGAAGCTCAGAGCGAGTGCTCGACGAGACGTCTGGTCAGCAAAATGTCGCCGCGGCGGATGCGGTCGGATGGCCAAGTGCATTTGCAGCGATCCTACAGCGCCGCGCTACTTCTGCGCCTGCCCCGCCGGCATCGGCTTGACTGGCGCGCCGGGGAAGATCTTCTGCAGATTTCCGGCGATCACCTGGTCGCCTTCCGAAACACCCGAGGCCAACCCAATGAGATCGCCGCTGGTCGGGCCGAGGGTGACGAGCCGCTGCTCGACCGTATCGTCCTTGCCGACGACATAGACATATTTGCCGAGCTGGCTCGATCCGAGCGCTGTCTCCGGCACCATCATCACGTTCGGTTCATCCCTGATCTTCAGGCGCACGCGGACATACTGGCCGGGAAGCAGGGTCAGATCGGCATTGTCGATCGTGGCGCGCGCTACCACCGTTCCGGTATTGCCCTCGACCGTGTTGTTTATGAAGCTGAGGTCGCCGCGGTAACGCGGTTCCTTGTCGCCGGGCAGAAGCACCTCTGCCTCCACTTTGCCCTTTGTCCGGGCCTTCCGGATGTCGGCGAGTTCGGTTTCGCTCGGGTTGAACGAGACATAGATCGGCGAAAGCTGCACAAGGTTGTTGAGCGGGGTTCCGGTCGTGCTGCTGACCAGTGTTCCCTCCGGCGCCAGGTTGCGCCCAAGCTGCCCGGCAAAGGGGGCGCGGATTTCGGTGTAGTCGAGGTTGATCTCAGCGGTGCGCACCGCCGCCCGCGACATGGCAAGTGCAGCCTCCGCCTGACGCACTGCGCTCTGACGCTGGTCGAAACTGTCCTTGTCCAGATATCCTGTCGTGGCAAGCTCGTTGCCGCGCGTGAGATTGGATCGGAGATAGGCGAGTGACGCTTCGTCCCTTTCGACCTGGGCCTTTGCCTGATCCAGTTCCGCCCGATAGTCGCGTGCGTCGATCCGATAGAGGAGATCGCCGCCCTGAACATCCGAACCGTCCGCAACCGCCTGTGACTCGATATAGCCGGTGATCTTGGCGCGAAGCGTCACGTTGCGGATCGCCTCGGTCCGTGCGGAATAGTCAAGATAGATGGGGATCGTTTTCTTGACGACAGCCGCGACGGGAACGGGCATGGCCTGTTGCGCTGGAGCCGGGGCGGCCCCGGCATCGCCGCCTTTGATCTCGAACCCGCCATTCCTGTAGTGGTAGGCCGCAGCGAGGGCGGCGATTATGACCACTGCGGCAAGGACCAGTCTCGAACCACGCATGTTAGGCTCCAATCCTTATTCCGCCGCCTCCGGCTCGTGGCTCTGGCCGACGGGCTTTGAGGAAAGTCCCTCCCGCCATTGTTCGATGACCGCGTAGAAGACCGGGACGAAAATGAGTGTGAGAACGGTCGCCGCGAGCATGCCGCCGAACACGGTGGTGCCGATCGACTGGCGGCTGGCAGCACCGGCGCCCTTGGCGTACATCAGCGGCAGCACGCCGAGGATGAAGGCAAAGGCTGTCATCAGAATCGGGCGCAAGCGCAGGCGCGCCGCTTCCGATGCTGCTGCCACCACATCCAGCCCTTCCTCGCGCCGGCGGCGCGCGAACTCGACGATCAGGATGGCGTTCTTGGCGGCAAGTCCAACCAGCATCACGAAACCGATCTGCGAATAGACGTCGATCTGCATTCCGCGAAGCCACAGTGCTGACAGCGCGCCCAGAAGCGCGAGCGGTACCGAGAGCAGCACCATGAACGGCATCGACCAGCTTTCGTACTGGGCGGCCAGGATCAGGAAGCAGAAAACAAGCGCGAGCGCAAAGACGAGCGCGGCGATCGAACCTGCGCGGATCTCCTGATAGGTAATGCCGGTCCATTCGAATGTGTAGTCCCGCGGCAGCGTCGTACGGGCGACCCGCTCCATTGCCGCTGCCGCCTGGCTTGAACTGAAGCCGGGTGCTGCCGCGCCGTTGATCAGCGCAGAGGGATAGTTGTTGTAGTGGGTGATGCTCTCTGGTCCGACCGTCGACTTGAACGAGCCGAGCGTGTTGAGCGGCACCATTTCGCCCTGGCTGTTGCGCACATAGAACCGTGAAAGATCGGTGGCCGAGGCCCGCGCAGCCTGATCGGCCTGCAGCGTCACGCGGAAGGTGCGACCGAACAGGTTGAAGTCGTTGACATAGAGCGAGCCGAAATAGATCTGCAGCGTGCTGAAGATATCCGGCAGGTTGAGGCCGAGCAGTTTCGCCTTGTCACGGTCGAGATCGTAGTCGAATTGCGGGCTCGACGTGCTGAAGGTGGTGAAGAGCTGGTAGGGATTGATCTCCGGCTGTTTGCGCGCCTCGGCAATCAGCGCCTGGGTTGTGTCGCTGAGCGCCTGTGCACTGCGCCCGGCGAGATCTTCGACCTGAAACTCGAAGCCACCGGTCGCGCCGAGCCCCTGGATCGACGGGGGATCAAAGGCGAGCACAAGCGCGTCCGGGATCTGCAGCAATTGCGGCTGCACCGCCTCGCGCAGCGCCGAAGCGCCTTGTGCCGCGGGACGTTCATCCCATGGCTTCAGAACCGCGAATTGCACGGCGGAATTCGACTGGGCGGCGAAGGACAGGAAATTGAAGCCGACGACGGAGCCGACGAAATCGACACCTGACGTGCCGCGAAGGATCTCCTCGGATCGCCGCGCGACGGCCTGGGTGCGTTCGAGCGAGGCGCCGTCGGGAAGCTGGATGACGACGAAGAAGTAACCCTGGTCTTCGACCGGCAGGAAGGTCGACGGCGTGCGCTGCCACAGCGCGTAGGTCGAGCCGATGGCGATGAGGAAGAGCGCAAACAGCGCCCAGCGCCAGCGCACGAGCCCGGCTATGCTGCGTGCATAACCATCCGACAGTGCGTGAAAGCCGGTGTTGAACCAACGGAAGAGCGCAAAGCGCGGCTCGCCGCGATAACGCAGGAAGGCGGCGCTGAGCGCCGGGCTGAGGGTCAGCGAGTTGAAGGCGGAAAAGGCGACCGAGATCGCGACCGTCAGGGCGAACTGGTTGTAAAGGCTGCCGGCAACGCCCGGGATGAAGGCGACCGGAATGAAGACCGCAAGCAAAACTGCGGTGGTCGCGATGATCGGGCCTGTCACTTCCTGCATCGCCTTGCGCGTAGCGGCAAGTGGCGGCAGGCCGGCCTCAAGCTGACGTTCGACGTTCTCGACGACGACGATCGCGTCGTCGACCACGAGGCCGATGGCGAGCACCATGCCGAGCAGGCTCAGCATGTTCAGCGAAAAGCCGAACAGATACATGACGACCAGCGTCGCGATCAGCGACACCGGGATGGCGATCGTCGGAATGATCGTGGTGCGCAGGTTCTGCAGGAAGATGAAGACGACGAAGACGACGAGGGCGAGCGCCTCGAGCAACGTAAACACCACATCCTCCATCGCCGCCGAGACGAAGCGGGTGGTGTCGTAAAACATGTGGTAGGCGATGCCTGCGGGGAAGCGCTGCGACAGTTCATCCATTTTGGCCTGGACGCGGCTTTGCAGGTCGAGCGCATTGGAACCGGGCGCCTGGAATACGGCGAGTACGACACTTTCCTTGCCGTTGAAGGTGACCGACGACGAATAGAGCAGTGCCCCGAGTTCGATGCGCGCCACATCGCGCAGCCGCGTCGTCGCCCCGGTCGTCTGGTCGGCCCGAAGCACGATATCGCCGAACTGCGCCGGATCGCTCAACCGACCGAGCGCGTTGATCTGCATCTCGAAGGGTGTCCCGGCTGGTGCCGGCGATTGCCCGATCTTGCCGCCTGCGACCTGGATGTTCTGTTCGGCGATGACGTTCTGCACGTCGACGGCGGTGATGCCGAGATTGGCAAGACGGTCGGGATCGAGCCAGACGCGCATCGAATAGCGACGCTCGCCAAAGAGCTGGACGTCGCCGACCCCAGGCAGGCGCTTCAATGGATCGAGGATCTGCAGGTAGGCGTAGTTGCTGACGGAGGCGAAATCGACCGAATTGTCAGGCGAATCCAGGCTCACCAGCACGGTGAAGTTCGGGATTTGCTTGGCAATGGTCACGCCGGTCTGGTTGACGAGCGCGGGAAGCGAGGATGCTGCCTGCGAAACTCGGTTCTGGACGTCGAGTGCGGCGACGTCGATCGGATAGCCCACTTCGAAGGAAATGATGATCCGCGACGAGCCGTCATTCGAACTCGTCGAGGTCATATAGAGCATGCCCGGCACGCCGTTGATCTGCTGTTCGAGCGGCGTCGTCACCGTATCGGCGACGACTTGGGCACTGGCGCCAGGGTAGTTGGCAGCGACGACGATCTGTGGCGGCGTCACGTCGGGAAACTGCGAGATCGGCAGCAGGAAATAGCAGATGCCGCCGGCAAGCGTCATGATGATCGCGATCGCCGATGCGAAGATCGGCCGGTGAATGAAGAAGTCGATCATGGCGGGATCGATCCTTGCAAGGCGCCGCCGTGAACGGTCCACAGGGCGCCGTTGTGGTAAAGTGCCCCGCGATTGGAGCGTTCGTCGGGCAGAATGTTTGCGGCAGGGATGCAGGCGGCATTTCGGGAGATCCCGATAACGGGTAGGCAGACGTCTGCCACGCGGACCTTGCGGTCAGCGGTGCGGTTCTTCGCCTTCGGCCCATCCAGCATGCGCATCGTAAGGCTCCAGCACGAGATCACGATGGGCCGGAGCGACCCAAATCTTGAACGTGATCAAAACTTACAAGTCTGTGCGGTGTGCACTCTGGCTAAAAGACGCCCGACGACCGCGCCCACCGACATTACGCTAGAAATTTTTCTGCAGTTACCGCTGTGTCCCGGAAGCCCTCGCGACAAACGGCATTCCTCGATGCGCCGCTGGCGAAAATGTTACTGGTCGGTAACATCGTCGCATGTTATCTGTCGCCAACGGGTCGTCAAGGGGCAAGTTTTTCCATGCCGACGACGTCGGGCCGAATGCGATGACCACGGATTCCCGCAAGCAACCACGTCTTTCGCCGCGCGATCGCCTCGTCAAGGCGGCCCGCCAGCTGTTCCGCAGGCACGGCATTCGCGGGATCGGTGTCGACGCCATCGCCGATGCCGCCAGCAGCAACAAGATGACGCTCTATCGTCACTTCAATTCGAAGGACGAACTCATCGTCGAATGTCTTCAGCGCGCGGGAATGGAGATGGACGGCTTCTGGCGGGAGCTGGAGGACGCCCACCCCGGCGACGGGCTGGCGCAGCTCAGGGCCTGGGTCCGGCGGATCGCCGAGCACCTCGGCGACGACGATTGCCACTGGGAAATGATGAGCGCCGCCGTCCAGCTGACGGACGCGGACCATCCAGGCAGATCGGTGATCCGGAAGTTCAAGGATGGGCAACGCGATCGCGTTGTGGAGCTTTGCCGCAAGGCCGGTGTCGCCAATGCGGAACTGCTCTGCGACACGTTGCTGTTGTTGATCGAGGGCGCGCGTGTCGCCCAGCAAAGCAGCGGGGTGCAGGGGCCGAGTGCCCGCTTTGCGGAAATCGCCGACGCGGCGATCCTGTCGCTTTCCGGGAGCAGTGCCGTCCGCAGATAGCGGCGCGTTGCCTACCGCTCCGCAGGCTATTCGGGATGGTGGCTGTCGATCATGAAGACGTGCTCGTTGTCGATGCGCACAGCTCCGGCGATCTGAGGGTGGTCGCTCCAGGCCAGCCTGCACGCGGATAGGTGATCAGCCAGCAGACATGCGGCAAGGCGAACTGCCGCGGCAAAGAGCGCCGGCCTGTCTTCCGCATGTGAAGAGTGACGCAGTCATAACTTCCCGAACGCCACGCCTCTCCAACCCCAGCCGGTCCGATGAGCGGCTTCAATTAGGGGCGTCTTTATTTCGGTGGTATTGAATCGATATTCGTAAACCTTGCCGTAGGATAAATCTTCCTTGAAGGCGAAGGCCATCTCGAAGCTTTTTTCCCACTTTCGACCGCGAAACGCATCAGCGCTCAAAGTAAGCGCGGGCACGCCGGCGCGCCATTCGACGGACCATTCCTGATCGACGGCGCGAACTTCGCAATTGGCAGCATCGAATTTCATCAGCACCTTGAACACCCTTTGCAGCCCAGCTTTGGCAAATAGTTCGTACCAGCGGGCATCAACGATCTTCCATTCGGCGACGAGATCGACGCCTTCCGGCTTGCCGTCACGAATGATGAACGGCGCAGTCTTTCTATTGATGGCGAGAAGATCATTGCGAAGCGCTGTCGTGGACTGGCGGTTCACCCCATCCGGCGCCGGTTTATATCCTGTCAGCCAGTCGAACAATTTCACGGGAGGTTCCTCAATCAGGCACTGTGGACAATCTCTACAGTGAGACACATTAAAAATTGAGATCATTTCCGATCAACTCTGTTTGCCAGGCCCGCTAGGAGAACAGATGAACAAAGTGCACGGCATTTGCACGCCCCCACTAACGAGAAGGCATGATGCAGGGAGTTCGATCTGTCGGCGGCTTGCAACGTTTCATCTCGGTCTTCTCGGCAGACCAGAAACACTCAGCCCCAGCCACCCACATTCATCGGATCCGCACAATGGCGCGCAGTGGAAAGCCGTGACGCGCGCAAGTCATAGACAAACGCTTTGTCGGGCGTTGATGAAACAACGTGACATTGCCGGGGAACGTGCTCCGGCAGGGTTACCTCGTGAACGATCAGGCCACCGAAGATCGGAAAGGAGCTTGACCCCAATGCCCGATTAGAGAAGCGGTCTTTCATCCGATCTCGCTGGCGAAAAACATCTGTGAATGTGGGAAAATGCGCGCATATTAGCCCACGATGACGATATCGTGCGCCGCAGGAGCGTTCACCGCTGTGGATCGAAAGCTTGCAGCCATCCTTTCAGCCGATGTTGCCGGCTTCAGCCGCCTCACGGCGCTGGACGAGGAGGGTACAGTTCGCGCACTCGATCTATGCCGCGGTCGAATTGACGAAACGGTTAGCGAGCATGGTGGCCGTATCTTCGGTAGCGCAGGCGACGGCCTTGTCGCCGAGTTCCCAAGCGCTGTTCAGGCCGTCCGGTGCTCAGTAGAAATCCAGCGCCGTCTCTTCAATCTCTCAGAGGCCCTCCCACCCGATCGCCGCTTGGAATTCCGCATCGGCGTCAATCTGGGTGACGTCGTTGTGTCGGGAGACGATCTGCTCGGCGACGGCGTCAATATCGCGGCACGCGTGCAGGAGATCGCCGCTCCGTCAGGCATCTGCATTTCCGCATCGGTGCGCGAACATCTTGACGGCAAGGTACCGTTCGCGCTGACCAGCCTCGGCGAGCGGAGCTTGAAGAATATCCCCCGGCCAATCTTCGTCTACCGCGTCGATTGGCAGCAAGATATGCCTGTCGGAGGCAGCATCGCGTCCGCGCCATTACTTGCGCCCCGACGTGGCAAGGACCAGCCGTCAATCGTCGTCATGCCCTTCGACAACCTCAGCGGCCAAGGCGACGAATACTTCGTAGACGGCGTTGTAGAGGAGATCACCGCTGCGCTCTCGCGCGTTCGGGATTTCTTTGTAATCGCGCGACAGTCCGCATTCACCTACAAGGGACGCTTCGTCGACGTGCGTGAAGTCGGCAGGGAACTCGGCGTCAATTATGTGGTCGAAGGCACCGTTCGCCGGGGCGGCGACCGACTGCGCATTTCCGTGCAACTGGTCGACGCGGAGACAAGGACCCAATCCTGGTCCGATCGTTACGAGGGCGCAATCGAAGATATTTTCGAGTTCCAGGATCGGATCGCGGCGCAGGTGGCAGGCGCCATTCATCCGGTCATCCGCAATGCAGAGATCGAGCTGGCCAAGCGCAAGCCGCCGACCAGCCTGCGGGCCTATGATCTCGTTATGCGCGCCTACCCGTACCTTTGGGGCCGCCGCAAGGATACCAACAACCAGGCGATTGAACTGCTTCAGCAAGCGATCGCCGTCGATCGGAGCTATAGTCGCGCGCATGCACTTTTGGCGTGGTGCCACGCCTCAAACGCCTCCTACCTATGGACAGAACAACCGAAACCTGAGCTGGAAAAGGCGCGCGCAGCGGTCGAAGCTGCAGGCTCGATCAGCGATGATCCAACCGCGCTGACTGCCGCCGGCGCGGCAATGAGCATCTGCGGCGACCAGCAGCGCGCCACCATCTTTATCGAAAAGGCCCTTGCGCTTGATCCAAACAATGCCTGGGCATGGGCGCGCCTGGGCTGGATCGCGATTTACAAGGGCGAAGCCACTCGCGCGCCGGAGCGCTTCCAGCGTGGGATGACCCTGAGCCCAAGAGATCCGCTCACATTCAACATGAGATTAGGGATGGCCTTTTCTTTGGCCATGGAAGGATCTCTTTCACAGGCCATCGCGATAGCCCAGGAGGTCATCAACAGCTATCCTGACGTGACCTGGTCCTATCGCCATCTCGCCGCCTGGTCGGCAATGAGCGGAGACCTGGAGACCGCCCGATGGGCCGCGCAGAAGCTATTGGCGGCCGAGCCAGGCTTTACAATCGAGGGGTATCGAGCGCTGCCCTGGTTTCAAAACATACCGCATTGGGAAGAGCAGATGGCCGAGGGTTTGCGGCAAGCAGGTTTGCCCGAACGCTGATTGCCGTTCGAGGACATGCGAGGTCCGTTCTCGGCCGTGGATTTGCTCTTTTGGCGAGCCGGCCAATCCAATGTCTTGGAAGGGGCGAGAGCGGCTAAGGTCTGGTTCTGGCGCGTTTGAGGCCACGAGCGCATCAGCCGCTCAGCATGACTGCTGCGTCTATCCTTAAATCCTATTCGATTTAAGGATCAAAACATGCAGCAATTCAAAGTTCTACAGCGACCTTTGTGCGTCTAATAAGACGCGCGGCGCTGTAGCATCATTCAGCATCTAGTTCCGCGCGTTGACAGGCGTGTGCAGTGAAGCCCCCGTCTTTTCGGCCGCTGCTCGCAGACGCTTGTCTCTGGTCCATAAGGCCGCTCGCTGATCAAGGAGAACCGAGGCCAGCAAGTGGGCATCAGTGTAGCCAATGCTCATGCTGAAAACGCCGTGGCGATCGATCATCGTCATGACTTCGTCGTGTGTTGCGACGAACGCTTCGCGCTGAGCGGCCAGGAAAGCTATCACGCTCCCGCGATCCCGAAGGCTGCCAAGCGCCAGTTCGCCAATCACAGCCGGATGGCAGAGTAGGCAATCGTCCTCAATAATCCTACGCAGGCCTGCATCGACATGGCGGAAATGATCAATCCAGATAGAAGTGTCTGCAAGTATCACTTGGCCGCTGTGCTCCGGCGGCGTGGGGCTGCCTCCGCATCGGGCATAGTTCCTCCGAGCGCGATGAGGCGTTTTCCCGACTCCACACGAACAAGGGTCTCCAACGCTTGGCGGACTAAAGCGGCGGTTTCTTTTGTACCCGTTAGAGATCTGGCTCTTTCCATGAGAGCGTCGTCGAGGTTGAAAGTCGATCGCATTATCTGGTTTCCTAATTCGGGCATTTGGTGCTGGATCTACGCCTGGTTCCCACTCTGATACGCCCGGCGCAGGCCATCAACTTAGCTCACGCGCGCAGGAGACCCACGGCCGCCAACGCGCAGCAGCTTGCACGCATTTCTGGGGGGCCACCCACCTACGTCGCTGAGGAGGTATGTAGCATACGGCGTTCACGGGCGGTGCGCGGCGTCGGAAACCCTGAATTCAGCTTCGACATCTCTCGCACTTGGCACTGGCAGTCCGACCCGTCGAAGCGCTGCGATGATGCGCATGCTGTCCTTCTGCGGCAGGTTTCTCTTCCGGTTCTCGGCCACGATGTTGGGCAGATAGTCGGGGCGCATGTTCATGAACACCTCGCCCTCACGCTTTGCGTCTGCCAAGAGCCCGGCCTCAGAGTAGATGACCGCCGCAACGCCATGGAAGAGCGGAAATTTCTTCAGGTCGGCCTTGCGGATCAGCCGCACCGCCTTCTCATGATCCTGGAGCATGCAGGCGATCAGAGCGCGCGTCCCGAAGTAATATCCGGCTCCGCCTGGATTGAGCTTGATCGCACGATCAAGTAGTTCCGCACCACGCTCCCATTGCCCCGAGAACGCGACGCGCGTTCCGAGCTCTCCGAGGAACTCCGTGTCGTTCGGGTTAGCGGCGAGCGCCTCCTCGCCGACCTCGAACGCCTCCTTCGGCTCGTTGTTGAAGAAGAGGGCCGTCATGAGCGCCTGCAGGGCGCGCGTGTTGTCTGGTTCGAGTGAGACCGCCCGCCGCGCCGAACCGAGCGCACGCTCCATCGCGGGAACCTTGTCACTCTGCGGGTTGAACTGGAATCTGCCCTCGTCGAGTTGGACAATCGAGAGCATCGACCAAGCTGTGGCGTAGGCCGGGAAACGCGCCACGGCGCTCTCTAGGCAGTCGCGCGCGGCCAGGTGTTCTTCCGGGGCAAGCTTCTCGCGGTAGGCGTAGAAACGCAGCATACAGTCATTGACGCCCACATCGTCCGGCGGCGGGTTCGCCGCCAATGATTTCGCGATGATGCCGTAAGGCTGGGCTATGGCCGTAGCCACTTTGCTGGCGACATCGGACTGGATGGCGAAGAGTTCGTGGGTGTCCAGATCCTCGTCGTAGTCCTGCGACCACAGGATCGATCCGTTGGAGGTTTCGACCAGGCGCACTGTTACGCGAACCTTGTCCCCCGCAACACGGACTCCACCTGCGAGAAGGTAGTGCGCGCCCAGTCGATCGCGAACCTTCGATGTCTCGATATCGGGAGGCAGTGTCTTCGATGTCTCGCGGCCGAAGACCATAATCTCCTTGAAGCGGGGAAGGGCGGTGAGAAGCTCCTCGGTCAGCCCGACGGCATAGCGTGCAGCCTGCGGGCCATCGCCCAGGTCCGCGAAGGGTGCGATCACGAGTGTCGGCTCGTCCGGAATCTGCCCGACGGAACGACTGGAGGCTGCCCCCGTCAGACCGCCTGCGTAATAGCCAAGTCCCGCGCAAACGAATGCTACAAGCATGGCCAGCACGGGCCAGCCGAGATGCCGCCATGTGAAGGTCCGGCGTCCGCCGCCGTCTTCGCTCAGTTCATCGTCGGCCGCCTCTGCCGGCGCCGGCGTGTCATTCCATGTAAAGGTTGGCACGTAGCCACCCTTGGGGATGTCAATGCGGATCGGATCGTGTTGGCCTGCAGTAAGATAGTAGCGTTCGATGACCCGGCGCAAACGTCCGGCCTCGATCCGCACGATGGGATCGTCCTGAGAGAAGTCCGCGCTGCGGTTGAACACCTCGATGGCAACCGAATACGCCTTGAGACGGTGCCCCCGGCCCGCAAGCGCTTCCTCGGTAACATACTTCAGGAAGGCAGCGCCGCGTCCACCACTAGGAAATTCGCGGCTGGAGAGAATCCGCACAAGTTGTGCCCTGACCTCCTCATGGGTCGGATAGGGGCGCTCTGCCCGATCAACCGGCGACGACACCGAGGTCTGCATGCATTCTCCTCACCGGTCACAGAACGCGAGCAGTTTTTGCTTGTATTGGAATCCCTTATGCAACCTACCTCCCGAAGGGCATCTCGTCCACACTTGAAAGAGGTTTCGCAGCCGTAAAGTGTGGCGCTGTCGAGACAGAACCACCGGGAGAAATATAGGGTGGTGAACAGTGTACGATATTGCACATCCTCTCGCTCCTTAGCCAACCACAGCACGGCGAGCTTCGGCCGGAGTCGGCATGGTGCGGTCGCCATCATCGGTAGGGCCGCAGCCGTGGCGGTGTTCTGAACGTGCTTAACGAGCTTCATGAGTTCCGTCCTGGTTGAGGGCGTAGGCGAAACTTCGCCTGGCCGACTGCTGACAGGGCGCATCACGCGACATCGTCGCGATTTCCTCGGCATGTTGCTGTAGGTTACGGTGTGGCGGCGGCGGCCGGGGAGGGCACTCCGACGCGGATTGCCTTCGAGAAGTCGGGCGACAATCCATCCGCCCGCGCCCGCTCATCGATTTTGGAAATCTCTCGCAACTGGGCAAGCGGCATCGACGTGTCGATGGCTCCCCGGTCATAGGCGTAGTCGGGAAGATAACCGTTGACGATCAGCCGCCAGTCGAACGGGACCTTGTCTCCGGCGACTCGCATCAGCTTGGCGACGGTCGTCGTGCAGTTCGTCGTGATCGAATTGTAGAACTGCGGAGTCCGGGCGAGAGCGTTGGCCTCGGCCACGTATTCGAGTAGCAGATTTCGTGCCTGCTCTGGACTGGCCCTCAGCCGATAGACTTGGACGTCCTCGCCACGCACGTTGGAGCGGACGCCGACAACGTCGCGTTCGTCCGCGGCAAGGATCACCAGAGGGTCGTTCTTGAAGAGATCGGCAAGAGGAGAAAACGCGCCACCGACCTTGTGGCGTACCTCGATCGACCAGGCGAGTTGCTCTCCGTCTTCGAAGCCGAAGCTGAAGATGACATGTGCGATCTTCGGCCCCGCCCAGTATGACATGAACAGGTCGACGGTCTTCACTTTGCTCACATCGTAGGTCCGTGTCGTCCAGCGCTCCGTGAAGTCGGAATTGCTTCGCCACCCGAAGTCCCGGACATCAGTCAAGGTCAGCGAATTTCCGTCAATGCTACCCGTGACCTGCCGGGCGACATCCGGCGCCCATGCTGCGTTCGCTTCCGGCTTGATCGAGCTCCACCAGAAGAGAACAAGGGCGAAGACGCCAGCGAACGAAAGGATGGCCCTCACGCGCAGCCGGCTGGCAAGCGCCGCTACAGTGAAGAGACCGAAGACGAGGAAGACGCCAGCGCCAATTGCCCGTCCGGCATCAGGCAGGGAAAGGCGAAACCAGAGGGCCAGGGAACCCCAGGCTGTCAAAGCCGCCACGATCAGCGCGATCGCGAAGATGAGGATGATCGCCATCAAACGAGGCATGTTGTTCCTTTTCTGTAGCCGCTGCTGTGCCGCGATGATGCGGAGATCGCGCGTTCAACGGGCGGCAGGGAATGGCACGACCTTGTCAAGATCCAGCATGGTGTGGATTTCCTTGCCAAGGCCATCTATGAGTTCAAGCGCCTCGGCGTACCGCTCGTCTCGCTCCGGAGCCGTGGACGACTCCCAGTCCCGCACGAGTTGGTCCGCGATGGAAAAATCGTTGCACAGTTCTCGAAAGCTTTCATTGCGGGAGGCGAGCGCGTCGATCTCGCGCGCCTGCCCGGGAAATCTGCGCTTGGCGAACGCCGTATCGTATTCCATTGCATCGCCCCCGGACAGGCGATGTGAGGGGTTCCCTCACATCCGCGCAGTCGTCATGAAGATGGCACAGAATCCGGACGACGCCATGTAGGTTACCGTAACATACGGCGAGTTTCTTGCGGTTGGCAGCGGATGTGTGGTCCAAATCGGACATCGGCCCGTTGTGGGCCAGCCATGCGAGGACGTTGCCGTGAAACCCATCCTGATCTCCGTCACAGCGCTACTAATGTCGACCGGACTGGCGAGCGCAGCCGACCCGATCGTCGGAAACTGGAAGACGACGCTCGGCGACACCGCCGCGATCGAGCCGTGCGGCGGCGGCTTCTGCATTACGCTGAAGAGCGGCAAACATGCAGGCGAGAAGATCGGCACGTTTGAAGGAGATAGCGGCAGCTATTCTGGCAAGATCACCGATCCTGACGCGAAGAAGACCTACAACGGAACCATCAGCGTCTCTGGCGACACGGTCACCCTCAAGGGCTGCGTGATGAAGATAGTCTGCGAGTCGCAGAAATGGTCACGCCTTTAGTCCGCGGGACCAGATGATACGGTAACATACCGGCGTTTCTGTCGGGACCTGCGGTTCTCGCACCGGGATTAAATTCCGGTGATCGGCCGGGCAAGTGGATCGGGCACAGCGGCTTGACAGGGCCTCGAAAGGGATATCTCGCGCTACAGCGCCGCGCGCCCTATTAGACGCGAAAAGGTCGCTGTCGCACTTTGACTTGCTGCATGCAGCTCTCGCAGCGGCAGCTCCTTCGGCTGCGGCCGACATCTCGGGGCCGGGACCGACCGTCATTGACAACGTCTGGAATAGGTCACGTTAGACGGGGCCGGCGGGCATGGCGACATCGGCGTGCGCGGCCTCCGCGTCAGGCGCGGTTGAGATCTCGCCTCTGGACGTGGTCGAGGATCAGGACGGTGCGATTGCGGGATCCTTTCAAGCGGTCGGTCGAATTTAATCTGATGCTGAGCGTAGCGCCGCAAGTCCGGCGGGTCCAAGAACGTCTTCACTGCGTGTGGAGCGGCGAAAGTTGTCGAAGTAGAGCGACCATTCGCCTTGGGCCGCCGAGCGGTACGGGCCGAACTTGAAATACTGCCGAGAGCCAAGCCCATGTTCTTCATGCCCGATATGGCCTCGGACCGTCACGATCCAGCGGTCGTTGGCGAAGAGTTCGATATGCCCTGTGCCATCCGGTCCCGGCCGGGTCATCACCGCAAAGTCAATCCATCCACTATGCGGCGTCGGCAGCTCATTACCCCGGTGGATGACGGTGATGCGATCACTGTAGGCCGTGAACAGGCGCCCGTCCTGTGGCTTCCAGCCAGGGTCGGTGGCAACCAGCGCACGCATCTGCCGCTTTTCCGGCCGCAGAAAAACCGGGGTGAGGGCCGATGCGTCGGTCGACAAAGAAGAGCGCCGACGGATCACCGGAAAAGTGGTCTCAACGGTCGCAAACAGTCGGCCGCGAACGAGACGAAGCGCCAGGAACGGACTGAAGTCACCCCTCGCCTCCGGACCGATCTCGCGCTTCCATTGGGCGATCACATGGCGGTGATCCCCTTGCGGGATGGGATCGGCAAACCTGACGGAAAAGCCGTACCAGACCGCCTTGTCATATGGTACGCGCAGTGTCGTGCGTTCCCACACCTCCGCCCGCTCGCTTCGATCGTCTTCGCCCTCCCAGAGCGGTCGGACGCTTAGCTTCAACGCGCCGGCACTACCAAAGGTGACGTCGCGCTGGAATTCGACTGAGCCTGCACGTTGCTCGACATTGTCGCGGTAATAGAGCCCACCCATAGGCGAGAAGTTGTCGCCTTCGAAGCCGTCAACAAGGTTGGTTTCCCAGGACAACGGCGTCGCGGCGTCGCCAATCCCGTCAGGTGCGTTGCCAGCGGTATCCAATTCGATCTCCTCCATATCACCCTACTCGCAACGTATTTTGTGCTTAGAGCTCCGTTCCTATCTTGCGACAGTCTATTGCGAGCCTCCGGCCAGCGATGTGGTCGTTGCACCGGGTTAGGTAGCAGCCGTTGTTTGAATTCAATCGACCGGCCCCACCGCAGACGTCACACGTGTGGTAGGATCGCTCCGCAATCTCGTGGTAGATCACACCAAGCGCGGCGGCTACTTCTGCTGACGGCCGATAGCCATTCGTCGGACTGAGATAGCAGCGAAGGCCACCCCATTTTTCCTCTATTTGCCGAATGTAGAGCTTGGAAAGCAGCCCGTGTTTGGCGAGGAAGACTTCGACACGCCGCACATACTCTTCGATTAATTCGTTCCAGCCCGTGTTCGCAGTTAGGAAAAGGGACCAAGCCTCCTCGCTCGTGCTTGGATCGAAGAGGCCGGCATAAGTTTGGCGAAGATACACGAGGAACTCCGCATGTGTCATGCAGCGGCTCCTTTCGTATGAACCCGGGTTGACGGTCAGCTGCTGAGACATCCCGACAACCTCACCTCGCATAATATTCATGACGATCCCTCCAAAAAGATCCAATTTTGTCACGAAATGAAACTAACTCAGCCGATGTTGCCCACGAGGTGACGGCCGCTACAAGTTTGGTCGTAACGCCCACAGCATCGCCACGCGATGGCGCGGCGATGCTGGTTCTGACGCAACCGGCAGGGACAGCGAGACCCCTGACTACAGGATGAAAAACCAATCACTCATGTTACTTCACGAGACCGAGGTTCACGAGCTGAACGCGCCGATTGTCGGCAGCCTTCGGGTTCGCCGGATCTACTGGCCATTCCTCGCCGACGCCGATCGCGAACAGACGGTCCGGCGCGACAGCGAATGTCGTCGATAGGGCCTCCGTAATCGCATTCGCCCGCTTCTGGCTGAGATCCAGATTGTGCTTAGCATCGCCCGTTGAGCTCGTGTGTCCGACGACAAGGAATTTGTAGCGCCGCAGGTTCGGATGATGCAGGGCGTCGGCGATCAGGCCGACGGTACGATAGGATTTCGGTTCGATGGCGACGGAATCGTTCTCGAAGTCGATCTCGACGATGAGCTGCGACAGCTGCGAAAGTTTCTGCCAGTTAGGAAGCGCGGCGACGCCCTTGCCTGCACTCGCAGCCGCTTCTTCCACAAGCAACGCGATGT
Organism: Ensifer sp. Root142; assembly: GCF_001426785.1. Classification (NCBI taxonomy): domain Bacteria; kingdom Pseudomonadati; phylum Pseudomonadota; class Alphaproteobacteria; order Hyphomicrobiales; family Rhizobiaceae; genus Ensifer; species Ensifer sp. Root142. The sequence continues at coordinate 656,911 of NZ_LMFK01000034.1, read as the reverse complement.
CTACGGCGGGAGCGGCTCCCGCCAGTCTGTCGAGCGTGCGCACGACCTGCGGGCCGCTGAGGTCCTGCGAGAATAGGTGGCCGGGTGCCAGCAGCAGTCCGGCGGCAAACATCGTTGCAAGTCGAAAGCTCTTCATGATTCTGTGTCCCTTCAACATTGTTCACCGCCATCCGGCATCGGTGATAGCCTGGCCGCACTGGCCTTCCTTCACGCGTGTCGCCTTGTTCAGGCAGGCAAGAATGTTGCCCTCGCCTTTCACGTCGCCGCAGTACTGAGCGACGTAATGCTTGCAGATCGTCGTGAACGACTGCTGGGCGGCAAGGCGCTGCTCGATCGAGGCAGTGACGCCCGCCAGTGTTGCCGTGCAGGTGGGCGAGACCTTCGCGGCATGCTCCACCAAGCAGTTCTGGATGCGGCCGTTTCCGAGATTCAGGCCCTTGCAGAACTTCTTAATGTCGGATCCGCAGTCGCTGGCGAGCGTGCTCACCGCATCGGCGAAGCTGATGGTGTCGGCACGGGCCGCGCCCGTCAGCGCGAGGAACGCGACCAGCGCCCCTCCTAACAGTCTGGTTCTCATCGACATGCTACCCCCATAGTGAACGGTTGATCGCCGGAGAAACTCCCCGCACACATCTGTTGCGCTATCGGGGGCGCGAGGGGAAGTATGTTACGGTTACATTGATCGTAGGATACGGCTTCAACGAGCCCCAACCGAGCTCCGGCTAGAACGTCACGGCCAGTTCGCGTGAATGTCCACGAACCATTTGTCGTTGATGCCACCATGCATGGCAACGAGACGACCGGCTCGACCGAGCGCGCCAACCGCTACGGTCGAACGCCCGGGAACAACCCTGAAATGCGCACGAAATCGAATTGCGTAGGCTGCTGAAGACTTGGTCGCCGGAGCGCCACCGGAACGCAAATGGTTCGTGACACTTGGCGCGGCTTTCAAAGCGGTCTCGGGTGGTCGTTGAGCAGTGCGCAGACGGAACTGAGTTCGCCCGTGACGTCATCAACGTCATTCGCCGCAGCTCCGGATCCGGAGCTGGTCGCTGGACGGCCCATCGACATACCCGGTCGCGACATGCCCGCGATCTTAATTTTGCTGCAATGCAACACAAACATTAGCGCTTACTGTTTGGCCGGGACTGTGGGGTCAAGAACAAGGTTTTGTCACCAAAACCTCGTCGCCATTTAAGGATATCAGATGTTCGACACACCCAAATCCAAATCGAACGACCTGGAAACCATAGCCCGCAGCGGCGGGGCGTTCCGCCGCATGGCTGCACGCGTACCAACCTATCTAACGGACGTGCGGGAGAATCCCGCCTGGCTGCCGATGTTCCTGCTGGCGCGGACAATGCCGTTCCGCAAGGCCCACTGGCTGACCGCCAAACCCGTGCGCTCCACTGACGACGCTACGCCTTCGATGTTCGGCAACCTTCAGGCGGAGGCAATCGCGACCGAACTCAGGCGAACCGGCATCTTTGCCGGTCTGACGCTGCCTGCGCCGATCCGCGAGGAAATCGCCCGGTTCGGCCGCGAAACGCCGTGTTTTGGCAACTTCGAGCGCAAGGTGGAGTTTCTCGCCGATGAGCACGCGGACGCCGAGCGGCGTTTTGGCCGCACGATACTGAGCGGCCATCATTTCGAGCGGGTTCTGCAGTGCGATGCCGCTTTGGCCGTGCAGCGGGACCCATTGCTCCTCAACGTGGCAAGGCACTATCTCGGCGGCCAAGCCAAACTCATCACGACGCGAACTTGGTGGAGCTTTCCGACGAAGTCTGCTTCAGAGGCCGATCTCAGCCGCGCCTCGTTCAAGTTCCATTTCGATCTCGACGATTGGCGGATGTTGAAGTTCTTCTTCTACCTCACCGACGTCGATGCGGACGCCGGGCCGCATGTTTATGTGCGGGGCAGCCACAACCGCCGACGTGTCAAGCATCAACTGACGCTACTTGTCGGGCATCCGGCAGATGAGGTGCTGGGCTTCTACGGTGAGGACAGTGCCATTACCATGATCGGAAACGCGGGTACGGGTTTTGTGGAGGATCCTTTTGGCTTTCATATGGGAACATTGGCAAAACAGTCGCCGCGCCTGATGATGGAAGTTGGATTCGGCGTGTCAAAGCCGTCAAACCGCCGCTATCATGGTGAACCCGTCGTGCGGTGAACCGAAGACGCCAAATTGGCTACGGTTGGCGCACTCCTGCCGGACCTTCGTCTCGTTCTGGCCCCTAAGAGAAACGACTGTCCAAGCTAGATTGGGAAGCTGTCAGGCAACCTCGAGGTGAGAGCCTATCGCCCCATGCGAGATCGCGGGCGCCTGCTTTTGCACGTGGGATGCGTTAAGTCGGCGCGCCACTATGTCGTGGTTGAGCCACTGGACGGGACCGGAGGGATCCGAGGTTTCGCCAAAAATCAGCTGCCCGGTCGCCTCCACCACGAGGGCACTCAGGTGGTCGCTGATCATCGCCTTGCCGTCCCGATGCATCTGCGTGATCTCGTTGGACGTGCCGATGGTCAGATCGGATTGTGCCTGGCTGTTTGCCATGGGCCACGCCGAGAAATCATAGAACGGACGCATGACCTCGTTGGCCTGCATATTGGTAATTTTCTGGATGACATCCGTCATCGTGAAGCCGTCTGCCAGAAGCCGCTCACATGCCTGCCACTGTTCTTCGGCCCATTGGCCACCGTTCTCTTTCTTCAAGGCGAGCAGCAGCGGTATCAGGGGAAGCTCGATACCCGTGAAGACGTCGGAGGAATTGGTCCGGATTTCAGGGCAGTTATAAACGGTTGCCTTGATACCCGCCGTCCAGGCGTCCTGCGCGATGCCTTCGAGCCGCATCTTGGCGTAACCTTGGGTGTAGTTGGTGTAGGTCTGCCAGCGATAACTGCCGTCGATCAGGACCGCCGTTCCATGGTAGCCGTAGGCCGTGTACCGCACCTGACCACCCGATGCCTCTACACGTGCGCGGATCGCCGAACTGGACTCGATGAGGTGCCGAAAGGTGATCGCGGAGACTTCGTCGAAATTCTGCAGGATGAGCTTGCCCATATCGCTATCAAGCAGGGCTTGCGATGACATGTGGCGGGGACCACGCCCCTTGTAGACCCGATTGGCAACGACCAGGAATACCTTGGCTTTCGGGATGCCTCCGGCCATCGTATGGGCGAAAATGACATTGCGGCCGTCGGCAATCATTCCGTCGAGAACGGCCATGACCTGTGAAAGCGAATTCGTGAAGCGCGAAGTGGCAATGTCCCGGCACTGCTGGATGTAGTCCCAGTCGAGCCTGTCCTGTTCCCAGCTCTCCAGCGTCATATTGGCCAGGAGATCAGTCGGAGTGGGGCCACCTGCCGGAGCGTCGAGATCGAAGCCGGCCATAAGGGGGATGTTGATGATCCTGCCGCCCAGCCGCTCTTCGGCGGCAGAGAGTTCCTCGGCGTCCAGAGGCCGCAGCGCGTTGTTCTCGTCGCGACGACCGACCGTGATCCCCACGATCTCCATGCCAGCCTGCCGCGCTTGGTCGAGCAGGCCAGTTGCGTATCCGCGGCCGAACAGTTCGCCGAAGAGAACGAAAACATCACCTTTGCGAAAGACGTTGTTCTCGGCAAGGCGATTCAATGCGATCGGGTTTTCCATACTGTCAGCTCTTTGGTCCGTTCGTCGTCGAGCGGTGAGTCGGACGACCTTCAATCGTTACATGACCGGACTGACCCGGAATGGGAAGTCATATTAAGTGACCGTTCATTTCAAAACGTGATGTGCCGCCGGGGATCGCTGGGCGTGGAGCTTCGGCATCCAAGGAGGTCCCGCAACGGCTGGGAACCTGCGATTGCCTGTTGTCGCCAGCCGGTGACCGGCCTAGCAGCGTCCTTTCACGCGGCGGCATCCATTTGCCTCTGCCTGCTCAGTCCGGCTTCGCGCACGATGTCGGCGATCCGAGCGAACTGCGTCGACAGTGGATTGGTCTTTCGCCAGACCATCCCGATCGTTCGGGTCGGACGGGGGCCGGCAAGCCGGGACACGCAGACCGAAGAGGACCGCGTTTCGGTCTCGATGGCCATCTGCGGGATAAGCGTCACGCCTATGCCCGCACCCACCATCTGAACGAGCGTCGAAAGCGAGCTCCCCTCCATCACATCGCGCGTCGACGCGGTCGTGAGGTTGCAGACGGACAGGGCCTGGTCGCGGAAGCAATGTCCCTCCTCCAGCAGGAGCAGGCGCATTTCATGCAGTCTTTCCGAAGCCGGCACCGGCTTACCCGCATCCTCCAGGGGCCGTACCAGCACGAATTCCTCGTCAAAAAGCGGGATTTCCTCCAGGGCTGGCTCCGAAATCGGTAGCGCGACGATGGCGATATCCAGTTTCGCCTCCGCCAAGTCCTCGATCAATCTTTGTGTGATCGCCTCACGCGGCCGCGGATCGAGCCCCGGATAGAGCTGTGCCAGCGACTTTATAATGGTTGGCAAGAGATAGGGCGCGACCGTCGGAATGATTCCAAGACGAAGGCGGCCCGCGAGCGGCCCATGGGCCGCCCGCCCAAGATCTGCCAGTTCGTCGACCGCGCGAAGGATGGCGCGGGTGCGGCCGACGAACTCCTCGCCGAGACCCGTCAGCCGTATGCGGCGCCCACCTCTTTCCACGAGCGGCGCGCCAAGCAGCTCCTCCAGTTCCCTTATCTGCACGGATAGCGCGGGCTGTGAGATGGCGCAGCTCTCCGCGGCGCGGCCGAAATGGCCGATCCTGGCAAGGGCGTCAAAATAGCGGAGATGTTTCATGGTCAGGCCATTCATAATCTCACCATATCGCTGCCTTTAGAATATACAATTGGAATTTATGAAGGGGGCTTGTTACTGATTGGCCACTCGGAAGGCACTTGCCGGTGGCGCTGACCCAAGAGGTGTGCCCGCGAAGCCTTCCAGTGTCCCTAGATTGAAGAAAACCCGTTGGAGGACCAAATGGATATGAAGACAACCACGGCCGGCAAGTGTCCGGTCATGCACGGCGGCGCCACGGCTCTCGGCAACTCCGTCATGGAATGGTGGCCCAACGCACTCAACCTCGACATCCTGCACCAGCACGACAGCAAGACCAATCCGCTGGGCAAGGGGTTCAACTATCGCGAGGAGCTCAAGAAGCTGGACGTGGAAGCGCTGAAGGCGGACCTGCGCGCCCTGATGACGGACAGCCAGGAATGGTGGCCGGCCGACTGGGGTAGCTATGTCGGCATGATGGCGCGCGTCACGTGGCACGCGGCCGGCTCCTACCGCGCCGCCGACGGCCGCGGCGGCGCCAACACCGGTAACCAGCGCTTCGCCCCGCTCAATTCCTGGCCGGACAATGTCAACACCGACAAGGGTCGCCGCCTGCTTTGGCCGATCAAGAAGAAATACGGCAACAAGATTTCCTGGGCCGACCTGATCGCGCTTGCCGGCACCATCGCCTACGACGTTGCCGGCCTGAAGACCTTCGGCTTCGCCTTCGGTCGCGAGGACATCTGGGCGCCGGAAAGGGACGTCTACTGGGGCGACGAGAAGCAGTGGCTCGCCCCGAGCGACGGCCGCTACGGCGACGTCTCCAAGCCAGAGACGCTGGAAAACCCGCTTGCTGCCGTGCAGATGGGCCTCATCTACGTCAACCCGGAGGGCGTGAACGGCAGATCCGATCCGCTGGCGACCGCCGCACAGATGCGCGAGACCTTCGCGCGCATGGGCATGGACGATGAGGAAACCGTGGCCCTCACCGCCGGCGGTCACACCATCGGCAAGTCCCACGGCAACGGGAACCCTGGTGACCTCAGCCCCGATCCGGAAGCCGCAGGCCCTGAATTCCAGGGCCTCGGCTGGATGAACACCAAGGGTCGCGGCATCGGCCGTAACACGGTCGTCTCGGGCATCGAGGGCGCCTGGACCGCCGAGCCGACGAAGTGGGACAACGGCTTCTTCGAGATGCTGTTCAACCATGAATGGACGCTGACGCACAGCCCTGCGGGCGCCTCTCAATGGGCGCCGATCACCATCGCAGAGGAAGACAAGCCAGTCGACGTCGAGGATCCCTCGATCCGCACCATTCCGATGATGACCGATGCGGATATGGCGCTGAAGGTGGACCCGATCTACCGCGAAATCTCGCTTCGCTTCAGGAACGACTTCACGGCCTTTTCGGATGCCTTCGCGCGCGCCTGGTTCAAGCTGACGCACCGCGACATGGGTCCGAAGTCCCGCTATCTCGGCCCTGATGTGCCGGCCGAGGACCTCGTCTGGCAGGATCCGATCCCGGCCGGCCGCAAGGACTACGATATCGGGGGCGTCAAGGCGAAGATCGCGGCAGCAGGTCTTTCCATCGCGGATCTGGTTGCCACGGCATGGGACAGCGCCCGCACCTTCCGCGGTTCGGATTTCCGTGGTGGCGCAAACGGTGCCCGCATCCGCCTTGCCCCGCAGAAGGACTGGGAGGGCAATGAGCCCGCACGTCTGTCCCGTGTTCTTTCCGTTCTCGAACCGATTGCCGCGGCATCGGGTGCCAGCCTTGCCGACGTGATCGTGCTCGCCGGCAACTACGGCGTCGAGCAGGCGGCAAGGGCCGCAGGCTTCGACATCGAAGTGCCCTTCGCCGCAGGGCGTGGCGATGCGACCGCCGAGCGGACGGACGCCGACGGCTTCGCTCCTCTCGAGCCGCTCGCCGATGGCTTCCGCAACTGGCAGAAGAAGGACTATGTGGTGAGCCCGGAAGAGTTGCTGCTCGATCGCGCCCAGCTCATGGGCCTGACCGCGCCCGAGATGACGGCGCTCGTCGGTGGTCTCCGCGTCATCGGCACGAACCATGCAGGCACAGCGCACGGCGTCTTCACGAGCCACGTCGGCGCGTTGACGACAGACTTCTTCGCCACGCTGACAGACATGGGCTATTCCTGGGTTCCGGCGGGCAACAACCTGTACGAAATCCGCGACCGCAAGACCGGCGTAACCAAATACACGGCGACCCGCGTCGACCTTGTTTTCGGCTCGAACTCCGTACTTCGCGCCTATGCGGAGGTCTATGCCCAGGATGACAACAGGGAGAAGTTCGTCAAGGACTTCGTTGCGGCCTGGACCAAGGTCATGAATGCGGATCGTTTCGATCTGGCTGCATGATCCCTGGGATCACCCAGTCAACGCCTTCCCCCGTCAAACGGGGGAGGCCCTCGGATCCGCCGTCCCTAGACATCCGCATTCATGCTCGAACGCTAGGAACGGCTTGCCGGTTTCTTCGCAGGCTTTTCGGATTTGGCACTCCGACTTGACGGCATCTTTCCAGCCGCTTCCCGCGCGTGGGCTTCCGGGCCGGCGACGATCGTGCCAGGTTTGGAACTATCCCGGCGATCGTTTTCTTTCGATTTGTGCGCTTCAGCTTCTTTTTCCATTGTTGCCGTTCCTCCGTTGCAAGACGCAACCTTAACGGCGCCGCCGACGTCTGGTTCCGTGCTATCGCAAAAGAGCGGATATTCCTCGTTCGACGCAATTCAAGAGGTCTGCCACGGCTGCCACCGCGAGGGGCAGGGCGTTATAAAGCCGGGAAGCTGTTGTTCTCCGGGCCAGACTCGGCGTGAACGGCTGTTCGAACAGCCCGTCCGGGCAGAAACGGCGGCCATCCTGTTCAGGAAAGCCGCGTGCTTCGCACTTGGCGGCTCCAACCCCAAAATCAGCGGCTCAAGGCGCCAAGCTAATCTGTTGATACCATTTTGACTTAACTTGCGATTGGCCGACGCGATGGCGTGTCGCCTGTCGCATGAGCGAGGACACGACACTGTGCCAAGCAAGGCTTCAAAACCTCTTGTTCGTAGGAGCTGCCAGCCGCATGGCGGTTATTGGGAAGTTCCGTGAACTTCGGTTCCTTGGTCCCGAGACGTCCTTTTGTTGGAGCGCTGGGCGTCTTTTGTTGCTGGGGCCCGCAGCAACACAGCACCAAAAATGGCCGACGAGACCGAACCGAGCAACACACCAAGTTTCAACTCGTTTTGAAGCGCAATCGCATCAGGGAATGCGAGCAGTCCAACGAACAGAGACATCGTGAATCCGATCCCGCAGAGCATCGCTACCCCATAGACCTGTTTCCAGCTCGCGCCGCTAGGCAGTCGCGCCCAGCCCAGACGGATGACAGCAGCTGACGCCAGAAAAACGCCGAGCTGTTTTCCCGCAAACAAGCCCAGCGCGATGCCAAGCGGAACTGGTTCGGCGAGTGATGAAACCGTCATCCCGTCGAAGGACACTCCGGCGTTTGCGAAACCGAAGAGAGGAACAATCAGGAAGGTGACCCACGGAGCCAACCCATGCTCCGCTTTGTGAAGCGGTGACGACATGTCGTCGGGCTTTGCAGGATCTGAACGCAATGGGATGGTCAGCGCAAGGATTACGCCAGCCAGCGTTGCGTGAACGCCGGATTGCAGAACGAGGAACCAGAGGACCGCACCTAGAGCGAAATAGGGAAGCAGGTGCTTCACGTTTGTCCTGTTCAATGCCGCGAGTGCGACGGTGACCGCCGCTGCGCCAGCCAGCGCTAGGCCGCTCAACGAGCTTGTATAGAACAAGGCGATGATCACAACGGCTCCAAGATCATCGATAATGGCGAGTGCTGTGAGAAAGACCCGGAGAGATATTGGCACCCGTGGACCAAGAAGCGACAGCACCCCAAGGGCGAACGCGATATCCGTCGCAGCAGGGATTGCCCATCCGTTCGGATGTCCGCTCTCACCTAGGTTGAAGGCAAGATAAATCAATGCCGGACCCACCATGCCGCCGACTGCAGCACTTCCGGGAAGGACGCGGCGCGACCATGTCGATAGTTGTCCGTCAAGTACCTCCCGTTTGATCTCAAGACCGACCATCAGAAAGAAAAACGCCATCAGTCCGTCGTTGATCCAGTGCAGGACAGACAAACCGCCCACGTAGACGTGCAGTGCCTGTTCATAGGACGAGCCGAACGGCGAATTGGCGACGATCAGCGCAGCTGCAGCGGCGAGCATTAGAATGATGCCGCCGGAGGCGTGGTTGTCGAGAAAGGCACGGAGGGGTGACGCGGGGCGCTTGGCCGCGAGCGCTGAATTAATCATGGATTAAGCAATTCTCAGTTTGAAGGACGGATGTCCTTCAACTGATCACGTTCTATCGATCGAAGGAAATCGATAGCTATGTTGCCTCTTATAGAGCTTATCTATAAGGGAGGGTATGCCCAGTATCCAACAGCTTCGTTATCTGGTTGCCATTGCCGACACGCTCAACTTTAGTCGGGCTGCCGAGATATGCCATGTCACTCAACCCACCTTGAGCATGCAGCTTCGGGAGCTTGAACTTCGACTCGATGCACATCTGGTCGAGCGTACACGCTCACGCGTCGGCCTTACGCCAACAGGCGAGGAGGTGGTGTGCCGGGCCAGAGAGGTGCTGGCCAAACTCGGGGATATCCGTGAAGTCGCCAGACACGACCAGACTTCCGGCCTCCAGGGCACATTACAGATGGGCGTTGTTCAAACTGTTGGAGCCTACGTTCTGTCTGTTGCCATGCGGTCAATCAAACAGGATTACCCAGGCCTGCGGATTGTGGTGCGGGAGGACCGCCTTGAGAACCTGCCGAAAAAACTATCGGACGGTGCACATGACGTGCTGCTTCTTCCATGCGGCGTCGATGATTCCGAGTTTTGTTCCGTTCGACTGATTCGAGAACCCCTTCACCTCGTGCTTCCATCCGATCATCCCCTTGCGCAGCAGGAAACGATCGAGCCGGGACAGCTTGCGGGAGAAACTATCCTTTCGATGGAGCACGGCCATAGAATCCACGACCAGATCGCGGTGCTTTGTAGCGATGTGGGCGCGATACATGCGAAAGACTATGCTGGGAACACGCTGGACACGCTGCGCTTGATGGTTGCATGCGGAATGGGGTTGACCCTGCTACCGGCGCTTTATGTTAGGTCCGATGTCATGCGGGAGACGCTGGTGACAGCGCGACCGCTATCGTCTAGGGCACCCTCACGCGACATTCATATGGTTTGGCGCAACTCATCTCCACGACAGGCCAGCTACAACGCGCTAGCGGAATTGATAGCAAAGTGCGTGGCTCCATGGGCCGTGTCAACGCAGTGAGTTCTGTTCGATCCCAAACTTGGTTTGGATTATCGTCGTGACATCATCTGCAACCGCAATTGGCGGCACTCCTGCCGGACCTTCGTCTGCTTCTGGCCCGAAGAGAAGCCAGCTCCCAAGCCGGTGGGAAGCTGTCGGGGCATCTCGAGGAGAGAGCCTTCCGCACTTTGCGAGATCAACGGCGCGGGAGACTCTTTTTTGGCGGTAGGCACCACGATATCGAGGTTGTGCCACTGGATGGGACCGGAGGGATCTGAGGATTCGCCAAAAGTGAGCTGCTCGGTCGCCTCCACCACGAGAACACTTAGGAGGTTCGCTTATCATCACCGCCGATTGTCAGATCGGTCTGTTCTTGGACGCATGACCTAATTGGCCTGTAGATCGGTAATTTCTGGAGCACATCCGTGTCGTGAAGCCGTCGGCCAGAAGCCGCTCGCCACTGGTGTCCTCTGCCCATCGGCACCGATCTCATTCTTCAAGGCAGAGGATTCTCGTCATCTAAACCGGACATCAGGTTAATGCCGAAGCCATTGGAGGAGGGGCGCCGATCCCAAAATCGAGGTCGCTGGATCTCGGGACGGTTCCAGGGGGACATGATTTGAGTTTGCCCGCGGCTCTATTGTTGTGGCCATTAGTTGCCGCCCTTAAGGCCCTTGGTAGTAGGTCGCATCGTCCTGCAGAAGCTCTGGCTTTGGCAGCACCGCGGTCTGCTTCTTTGTCCCCGGCAGGACCTCGAACCAATTGTCAAATTCGACCATGGTCGACGCGAGCTGGCTAAGAACCTGCGGATTGCCGTCCATCTTTGCCTTCCCGGCAGAGACCTTATCCGACAGCTTCGCCGTGCCGATCATTACATCCTCGAGTTCACCGCGATCGATGGTGATCGTCAGATCGGCATCGTCGGCCTGATAGCCGGCAATGGTTGTCAAAGTGGCATTGTTCATCTCGACAACGAACGTCTCGCCATTGTCTGGCGTCAACAGATTGATCTTGAAGTTCATTCCTTCGGCCTTGCGGCTGTCCATCTGGATACCGAGGTAGTTGAGGAATTGCTCCGTACCGGTGCCGCGCACGAAGTCGGGACTACCTGCCTTGGCTGCCTTCACGGCAATGACGCCGTCTCGCAGTTCTTTCGCGCCAGCCAAGAAGCTATGCCGGAGACTGGGACTCTCGAATTGGTAGCCCATTTGCTCGTAGGTGTCGGCGAGCAGATCCTTTGCGTCCTGATTGTTCGGCTCCGCATAGACGAGCTTGTTGAGGATTTCGGTCGCAAGCCGATAGTCGCCCTTAGCGTTCAGATCATGACCCTTGGCCATCACCTTGGAAGCGCCGCCCATCATCTCGATGTAGAGTGGTGCGGAATCCTCTGGCGACAACGGAACCAGCGTCGCCGGGTTCAGGTCCCAGAAGCCGAGATAGCGCTGGATGACGGCTCGGCTATTATGCTGGTAGGAGCCGTGATAGCCGCGGGCGTACCACTGCTCCTGCAGGCTCTTCGGCGGTTCGTAGACATTGTGAATCTGGTTTATGGTTACGCCCGTGTTCGCCAGATGCAGGACCTGATTGTTCAGGTTGGCATACATGTCGCGCTCACCGCGCATCACTTCGGTAATCCGTTCTCTCCCCCAACGTGGCCAGCTATGGGATGCAAACATTACATCGGCCTTGCTGCCGAACTCGTAGATCGCGACGTTGATGTATTGCGACCAAGCCAATGCATCCCGCACGGGGGCGCCTCGCAATGTCAGGATGTTGTGAAGGCTGCCGACGATGTTCTCGGCAGCCCAGAAGGCCTTGAGGTCCGGAAACCAGGTATTCATCTCCGCCGGCGCTTCGGTTCCCGGGGTGTTTTGGAAAACCATCCTAACCCCATCGATGGTGAGTTCCTGAATGGGTTTGTCGATGGTGATGGTCGGGGGCAGAATACCGACGTCTCCGCTGGCGACAGCCTTGCCGATTGAGGCGTCGACATGGCCATAGGGGCTCGGCGGGATAAGGTCGCCATAGGTGTACGTCTTGCGGCGGGTCATGACGTTTCCCGCGTAGAGGTTTTCGGCGATTGCCTCGTTCATAAATCCTTTCGGAGCAATGATCTGGACCTTGCCGGCTGCGAGCGCGGCATCATCGACGACGCCACGAACACCGCCGAAGTGGTCTCCGTGGGAATGCGAAATGATCACGGCGACGACGGGTCTTTCGCCAAGTTTTTCATTGACGAATTTCAGGGCGGCACGCGCCGTTTCCTTGACCGTCAGGGGATCGATTATGATCCAACCAGTATCGCCCTTGATGAACGATATGTTGGCGAGATCGAAGCCGCGCACCTGATAGATGCCCGGAATGACCTCGAACAGGCCATATTCCATGTTGAGCAAAGCTTGACGCTGCAGCGACGGGTGAATGCTGTCGAAGTCCTTTCCCTTCAAGAGGAAATCCCAGTTGTCCATGTTCCAGGCCACGTCGCCCTTGTCGTTGATGATCTTGCGAAACGATGGAGCAGCAATGAAACCGCGTTCAGCTTCCGCGAAGTCTCGTTTGTCGGCAAAAGGTAGAAGCTGCCGTTGGCGTTGTTGCGCCTCGATAGTGAATTGAGACGGCATCTTTCCCTTCGAACTAAAATGTTGTTGATCTTGTGCAATCGACGCGCCTGCGAGTGACCCGGCAACAATTGCACCAAATGCCCAAAGTCTAAGTAGTCTGCTCACGGCCTTCTCCCTTCGACAGTTAGGCGCCACCATCAGGACTACGAGCAGGTCGTTAAGCTCCAGGCCGTTCTCGGGCGGCGCCTGCGGGTTTTGGCATAGACCGAATGCGCGGCGAGCTAGTTGTTCGAACCGAGCGAGTTGCTCAGCACGCGCACCCGAACATTGCGCTCGTCAGTGCCTTGACGATCGAGCAAACCCTCCTTCAACTCGGCGCCCCGTCCACGAAAGAAAGCGGTAACGTCGTCGGCCGCGAGCAGCTCCTGTTGGCAGGCTCCGCGCAGATTGAAGAGATCGGGTCGCTTGATCGGAGCGACGGGCTCTTGCACGTCACTCCGCCTTGTCTTGACAGATTTCGAACCACTTTCAGTGAACAACTTTTAGCAGGGCGGATAGGGGTAATATCCACACTGGTTGTAGTTGTTGTAGTAAGGGTTGGCATAGCCGTAGCCGTAGCGGTAGGGCGCGGTGGCGGCTGCGCCAATTGCGGCCCCGGTTGCAAGCCCGGCGCCGGCATACCAAGCGCCATGATAATCTGGAGCGTGCCAATAGTTGGCGTGGACATCGTTCACATGAACGTCGGCCCCCATTCGATCGCCGCCGGCGAAACCTCCGTGGAAGCCCCCGCCGCCAAAGTCACGGCCACCCCCGCCAAAGCCACCACCACCGCCAAAGCCACCGCCGCCAAAGCCGCCGCGGTCGATGAACAGCGCTGCAGGGCCGGTTCCGCCCGAAAGACTTCCTTCAAGGACCGCCACTTCGAACGTCAGGTTCCCACCTGAGAGCTTTGGCTTCATAATCGTCACTACAGCATCTTCGACCTTCGACCCGTTCCCGCCAAGGACCGAAATCGTGGCATTGGGCGGATCTGTGGAAAAACTGCCCTTACCTTCGTCCCATTGCATGACGAACTGCTCGGTCGAGAGGTGCCCGGCCGCACGAACTGGCCGATCGGCGAAGACGATTGAATTCATCGAAACGCCCGTCATTGTGAGTGTGGTTCCCTCCAACTTTGCGCCCGCAGAGTTGAGGACGAAAAGCGACGGAACAGGCCCTGTCGCTTTTACCTGGCCGATCGTTTTGGCAAGCGGAACGTGCGGCGGTGTATTGGCGTCCTGCGCCAAAACCGAGCCGGGGATGAGAAATTGGCTCGTGGCAAGGAATACGGAAAGAAAGACAGCAGTTCTGGGTTTCATAACGACCTCCTGCGTTTCAGGGCAAATTGAAATGCGTATGAGCTGGCGAAGCTGTTCGGTCAGTCCGCGAACACTCGTCTCCAGTCGTTTTTCATGCTGATGACGATCCAGCCGTCCTTGATGGCTTCGTCGTAAAGTTCCTGCGTGAAAGTGCCGACCTTGGTCTCAGGCAAACCATTTGCCGGGCCATAGGCATATTCTCGTTCTGCGTCGTCATGCAGCAAGAGAACGGAAAGCCGGGGGCCGTCCCCCGCTTCGGTATATTCGAGCATCTCCTTGTCGCCCGTTGAATTGCCGAAAGCGATGATCGGTTGTTTCCCAATCATCAGATGGATTCCCTCCGGTTTTCCGGCATTGTTGTCATTGAGGAGAAGCTTGGGATCCTTGGTCAGGAAGGGCTTTCCGTCCTTTCCATATCCATAGGTCGTTCCTCCGGCTGTACCCACCACCTGTTCAGGAGGGATCCCGTATGTGCTCTCGGAGTAGACACGCACGAAGTCCTGGCCGCCGCCTGTGACGATGTAGGTCTTAAAGCCATTGTCGCGCAGATAACCAAGAACCTCCTTCATGGGCTGGTAGGTGAGTTCGGTAAAGGGGCGCTTCCATCGCAGATCCTTTGCCGATGCGATCCACTTGCTGACCTCGGCCTCGAACTGGTCCACCGTCATGCCGGTAAGCGTGGCAGCAAGGATCTTTTCGAGATCCGCCATGGGGAGCTTGGCGATCGCTTCCCTGTCGCCGGTCAGCACGGTCTTGAAAGGCTCGATGTCCTTCAACTCCGGTTTTTCCTTCACCAGAGCCGGAACCCGCTCCAGGCAGTATATCACCTGGCTGTACATCGGGTGTTCGACCCAAAGCGTACCATCCTGATCGAAGGTTGCGATCCTTTCTTCGGGCGGCACGAAAGTGGGCTTTGTATTGTCGGTGGTCGCCTGCACGAACTCCACGATTGCCTGCTTGGCCACGTTGTCGTTCCACGAGGGCAGGGGATCGGATTGAGCTTGAGCCGCAGTGGCCGCGAGGAGCGCATACAGCCAGAGATAAATTACAGTCAGGTGACCCGAACGCATGTCGAACCCTCCATCCCGGATAAAACAAGAATGCGGACGCCCCGAAGAGCGTCCGTTATGGTGTCGCTATTCGACAGCGTTTCAGTCGTGACCTGTCTTCATTTCCTTAACTTGCTGCATGACCTGCTCAAGATTATAACTTGCAGGGTCCTGCAGCGGCGGAAAGTTGATGTAGGTCTCGAGATGCTTCAGCCATAGCTGCTGCCCGATGGGCAGGATGTTCCAGTCATAGACATAGGCGGTCGAAGGCGAGGCGATCGCGCCCCCCATGCCGAAGAGTGTCTTGATCTGCTGACCGACCGAAGTTTCGAACGGATCACGCTTGATGTTGACGACCTGTGTCCAGGAATAGGGCTGCACCCCGGCAATGAAGCCAGCCGGATCGTCAGACACCATCGCGAAATACATCTTCCAGTTTTTGAAGCGGACCGCCGACGGCTCTTTGCCGGAATAGTACAAGAAGGAGTCGCGTGCGGATGGTGCTTTACCTTCCAGGAAGTCGCGCTGATCGATCCCGTCGAGAGTGGTTTTGACAACTTTCGGATACTTGCCCGCTTCGATCTCCTTCTTGAGTCCATCACCCTTCGGGCCGCCAGCAATGTTCACCAATGTCGGCAGCCAATCGAGTGATGCGAAGATCTCGTTCTTGACCGTTCCCGGTTCGATATGGCCCGGCCAGCGCACGACCAGCGGAGCGCGCATGCCACCTTCCCAGGTGCTAAGCTTTCCGCCCTTGAACGGAGTGGTGCCGCCGTCGGGAAAGGTAATCGTCTCGGCACCGTTGTCGGTGGTAAAGACGACTATGGTGTTGTCGAGTTCTCCCATCTCCTCGAGCTTCTTCAGCACGTAGCCGATGTTGTCGTCCATTTGCTTCATACCGGCTTCGTTGACGCCCCAGTCCTTGCCGCCCGGCTCGCCAACCATGTTCAGGTACTTGTCCGGCAGCACGGTGGTGATGTGCATGCGTGCCGGATTGTACCAGACGAAGAAGGGCTTCTTGGTTTTCTCAGGGTCGTTCCTGTCGAGGAAGTCGATGACCTTGCCGGAGATTTCTTCGTCAATCGTCTTGGAGCGTTCCAGTGTCAACGGCCCTTCGTCCTTGCAAGATTGATTCTCAGGGGTTCCGTCGGAGGAAGCGCACGATAGCATGGGACGCGGTGGTGTCAGGCACGTTGTTGTCTTCGGATCGACCGCCGCAGGATTCTCGGTCAGCCCGGGGATTGGCGTATTCCTGCAAGGAGGTGCGATCCCCTGCTCTGTCGGCGTCTTGTTGATGTCGGGGAAGCTCACGCCCTGCATTGCGTCGAGGTGATAGAGATAGCCCCAGAACTCCTGAAAACCATGGGCAGTCGGCAGGGACTCGGTGGTATCCCCGAGATGGTTCTTGCCGAATTCGCCTGTCGAGTAGCCGAGATCGTTCAGGAACCGAGCAAGGTGAGGCGTGCCTGCCCGCAGGTAGGACGGGCTTCCGGGAATTTCCGGCAGTACCATGCCGACGCGCACCGGCTGCATGCCGGTGATGAAGGCGGTACGACCAGCCGTGCAGCTTTGCTCGGCATAATAGGTCATAAATTTCGCACCCTCATTGCCGATGCGATCGATGTTGGGCGTTTCGCCGACCATCAAGCCCTGATGATAGATACTGGGTTGCATCCAGCCGATGTCATCGCCCATGATAAACAGAATGTTGGGCTTGGTTTCCTGCGCCTGCACGATAGCGGTGCCGGCCCAAAGACTACTCACTGCAGTTAATGCTGCTGCGATGCACGTCGTTCTTATGCGAGGCATTTCACGTCCCTCCCTCAGAGAACCTTGCAAGGTTCATTCACCAGATTTGATGCACAAGAAGAGTTGAATGCGAAGGCGTAGGTGCCGCCATTGCGACACAGTCGAAAGTGTGCAGCGCGACACTGCAAAGCTGCTCTCTAATTCTTAAAACGGCTCAGATCAAACGGGTCTAGTTTGGCCAGGTCTGCATAGCATCAGGTCGAACAGCCTCCACTTAAACATTGCTTGTGGATCCGCCGCCCGTAGCGCCAAAAGATATGCCCATGCATGCGCCGTGAAATCGCTTGGCACACACATGATCATGGTGCAGGAGGTGGGGTATTTCAAGACTTGCATTCTCATTGGAAGCACGCTGCAGTCGAAAAATCTGCACTTTCGATAACTAGACGTTAATGAGTAACACCAACGCCTTACTCAAACATGGGCCCGTGGGCTGCCTTCTTAATCTCCATCCCGCCCTCTCGATGCTGAAGTCCAGGGTTGCATGATGCCAAAAGCGGCACCTCGGCGGCCCATTTTAGAGCCAGCCGCAGAACCAGGGTTTTGCCGACGCTCCTTTGCGCTCGCAGTCTTGCGTGAACCCTTCAGCCGAAGGGGTCGTTGGATGAGCGCATGATCCATCCGGTTGCCAAAAAGCCATAATTGCTTCACCTAGATCGTGGAGTGACACTCGGCATCAAGAATTGGATCGATCAGAATGCGCATATCATACGTTTTCCTTGGTGCGTTTCTGGCAATCGTACAGTCCGCATTTGCTGAAGTCGCCTCACCGCCTGTTTTGGAGCCGCTTAAGCAACAGGCACAAGCCGCTCAGTTGAGTGCAGAATTTCTCACGCGCTTCAGCTATAAGCCCGTTCCACTCGACGACGCCTTGTCGGCCAGGATCATGGATCGGTTCATCCAATCACTTGATCCAGACCATGCGCTCTTTCTGCAAGCGGACATCGACAGGTTCATGTCGGACCGCAACGAGATCGACGACGCCATCGAACGGAAAAACTTGGACATCCCATTTGCAATCTTCAACGTTTATGCAAAGCGCGTTGTCGACCGAATGAACTTTGCGCGCGACTTGCTTAAGCAGGACTTCGATTTCGGTGCGCAGGAGAACTTTTCCGTGCTGCGCGATAAAGCGCCGTGGCCGCAGTCGGAGGCCGAGAGCAATGAACTTTGGCGCAAACGCGTCAAAAGCGACTGGTTGCGGTTGAAACTGGGCGGCAAGACCGACGCGGCCATTCGCGAAACACTCGACAAGCGATATGCAAACGCTTTGCAGCGAGCTTACAAGTATAAAAGCGATGACGTTTTCCAGTCGTTCATGAACGCCTACACAACGTCGACCGACCCACACACGGACTACTTCGGCGCGACCGCTTCGGCCGATTTCAATATCGCAATGAAACTTTCACTCGTTGGTATCGGTGCGTCACTGCAGGAACGCGACGACTACACGACGATCCGTGAACTCGTGCCTGGCGGACCGGCTCAGTTGTCGGGTAAGCTCTCGGTCGGAGACCGCATTACTGGCGTGGGTCAAGGCAAGAATGGGGCGATAAAAGAAGTGGTTGGCACGCGCCTTGATGAGGTTGTGCAAATGATACGAGGGAAAAAGGGCACCGTCGTGCGCCTGGATATCCTGCCGGCGGATGCCGGAGCCGATGCCACCCATCGGATCATCAGCCTGGTGCGCGATAAAATCAGCCTCGAAAAGCAGGCTGCCCAGAAGGCCGTGCTGTCTGTGAAAGTGGGTGAAGCCACGCGTAAAATCGGGGTGATTACTCTGCCGGCATTCTACGAGGATTTTGAAGCCCGGCGCAAAGGAGACAAGGACTATAGAAGCGCGAGCCGCGATGTCCGAAAGCTTCTCGATGAACTGAAGCAGGAAAAAGTCGACAGCGTTCTCATTGATATGCGCAACAATGGCGGCGGTTCACTGAAGGAGGCGATTGATTTGACCGGCCTATTCATCGGCAGTGGCCCGGTCGTTCAGCAACGCGATAGCGACGGTAAGGTCGCGGTATCAAGCGCTGATTTTCCAGCGCCTGTCTGGACCGGCCCTGTGGGTGTCCTCATCAATCGCGGGTCGGCATCGGCTTCGGAGATTTTCGCAGCGGCAATCCAAGATTACGGTCGGGGCGTTATCGTTGGCGAACCCAGTTTCGGTAAGGGTACCGTTCAAACTGTCGTGAATCTTGACGAGGTGGTTCGCAACAGCAAACCCGAATTCGGTGACCTGAAAGTCACGATTGCGCAGTTTTTCCGGATCAACGGCGGCACGACGCAGTTGCACGGTGTGACGCCTGATATCAGCTTGCCGAGTTTTTCTGATCCGGCTCGCTTTGGCGAGACCAGTTATGACAATGCCCTGCCGTGGGCTCAGATCAAACCTGCGACCTATAAGCCCATCGGCACCATAACGGCGTTGTTGCCGACACTTCAACGCCGCCATGAAGCTCGGGTTGAGAGTAATCCGGATTTCCAACGCCTGTTAGAAGACATTGCGGACGTGGAAGCGCAGCGCAACAAAGGGGTTGTCTCCCTCAATGAAGCCGAACGTCGTAGGGAATTGACGGCTCGAGAAATTCGAATGAAGTCTCGGGCGCAAGCAGGCGATGGCGCAAATACTGGCGAAGATGATGGCCTGCGTGCAAACGAGCGTAGCCTGAGTGCTGATATTGCCATTGAGAATGCCCGCAAGAACGCAAAAGACGTTTTGTTGGACGAGGCCGCGGCCATTCTTGCCGATGAGGCGGATTTGCAGGAAGGGGTGGTGAAGGCGGCCACAGGACAATCGGAAAACACGGAAGGAAAATAATCGTACCCGGCCGGCGCAACAGTATGCGCCGCTTGCGATCATGTCTCTGTTCTTCGCGGCGGCATGATTACAGGGGAAGTACGGCGTAGCACGCCATGGTCCAGTCGTAAGCGCGGCATGCTGAACTGGGGTTCAGATCCCTTCACATCAGGCATGACCGCGTTTGGCGGTCCGAAGAGTTTCTTCTAGACTCCGGCATTTCCGCGATCTACCTTGGGTGCTTCCTGAAATTGTATCAGGTTTCAGCCCCTTCGCATCGCCTACCGCAATGGAATTGCGGTTCGGGCCTGCGCTTCAGCCCCAATGCAACGTAATCTCACCGCGCAAGCGGGAGGAGTTTCCATGGCCAATGCCCAATGCGCCTGTGGCGCTCTTAAACTGATGCTTCGCGAACCGCCGCAATTGACTGCGCTGTGTCACTGTTTCGCATGCCAGCGAAGAACTGGTGCACCGTTCAGCGCTAATGCGTTCTACTCGATTAACTGTGTCGAAATATCTGGAACGTCTGCAGAATTCATTCGTACTGCCGAGAGCGGTCGCAAGGTCCGAATGCATTTTTGCCCAACTTGCGGCTCAACCGTCTATTGGAAGGCCGATGTCTCGCCGTTCTGGATCGGGGTGGCTGTAGGTTCATTTGCCGACCCGGCGTTCGCGCCACCTGCCATATCAGTATTCGAGCAATCGAAACATAAGTGGGTGAAGGTCGCCGACACGGTAGAGCCTTTCCAAGGTCTCCCAATCGGCCAACATTAGGATGAATCGGCAGGTGACCGCGTGGCCTAATCACTGGCCATAAGCTGGCAACATAGTGAGGATTCTGACCCGCCATGATGCAATTTCACGCAGGCAACTGCCCGAGCTGTCAGAACGGCCGGCTTTTTCTCTTTCGTGAGAGCGAAACCGGAGATGTCTACGCACACTGCGAGGAGTGCGAGCAGGGGTATCGATCGCCAGAAGAAGTCGAGGGCAAGAGTGGGTTTCTAACCCTACTCAACGATTCCGATGCCGAATGGGCGACCGAGGATGAAATCTCTCGAAGTGTCTGGGCGAACCATCAAATTTCGAGGCATAGCCTCACCAGTTACGAAGGCGCGTCCACTCAATGACCGCCGTCTCGCGCGATACTCGGCGTCGGTCGCGTGCTCACAGTAGTCTCGTCGGTATACCCTATTGAGCTGGCGCAGTCGTTGAAGGCTGGGTCGTCGGGGGCTGAGTCGTCGGCTCAGTCGTAGTCGCCGGCGGTGTCGCTGTTTCCGTTGTGGTCGTTTTGCCAGGGAGTAGGAAGACAACGGCAAGGATGATTACGACTACGGCGACAATGACGCCAATAACGGTGTTTCTGCTCATAACTGCTCCTCCTGAGCGTGTTTACCCGTACTTTATAAACTGGAGCAGCTGGGTTCGTTTTCAATTCTGAAGTCGGCGTATAGCAGCCCGGTAGCTCGTCTGCCTCTAACCAGAAGGTCGCAGGTGCGAATGCTGCCATTTCAGCCGGCGGACGTCGTTGCCAATTTTTGCCATGCGGCTATGCTCGTTCCTATGAGTACAATGAACATTTCCCTGCCGGACTATCTGAAGAGCTTCGTAGATGAGCAAGTCGCTGGGCGGGGCTATGGGTCGAGCAGTGAGTATATCCGAGAATTGATCCGTCGAGATCAGGACCGGCTCACGTTACGCAGGCTGTTGCTTGACGGAGCCTCCTCTGCGCAGACTGAACCGCCCGACGCCGCTTATTTCACCGGGTTGCGCGATCGAGTTCGTGGTCGGCAGGGCAAGTGAAGAACAAACCGATTATTCCATTGGCGCGCATGAAGTGACCGTAGATTATTACGCACGCGAGGCTGCGATTGATGTCGCGCTGGGCTTCATCGACAGGCCGGCTGCATCGACGTGTGGCGTGTGCTTCATGCCAAGCGCGATATCCCGCAGTGGATGCAGGGGTCGGATAGTCACTGACTGCGCGGAGATTTGCACGGCTGTACCCGCTGTGCCCCACCACCCTATGCACGACCCCTGGCCAAAGTCACTTGCGCTGGCGTCGGGGGACTGACGAAGCAGATAGCTGGGAAGACTTTAGGGACGTCATGCGCAACTTCGAAGATCCTGGTCGGTCGCTGGCCATCGCCCGTCACGGGATGGCGGCAACCTCACATCCGGCCTCAACCCTGACGGCCATCGAGATCCTGAAGGCGGGAGGGAACGCCATCGATGCGGCGGTGGCGGCCGTCGCGGTTCAGTCAGTAGTCGAGGCAGGTTCGACTGGTGTTGGTGGGGATTGTTTCGCAATGATCGCGGTGGAAGGATCCACCGACATTCGCGCGTATAACGGCTCGGGCCTGACGCCAGTAGCACTGAGCCGCGATGCGCTGCGTGCCGACGATGTGACAGCAATCGAGCGCTCTTCTCCTCATGCGGTCACGGTTCCTGGAGCGGTCGATGCCTGGTGCCGCCTCCTAAGCGACTTCGGCCGGATGTCGATGGCCGAGGTGCTTCAGCCTGCAATCGCGATGTCCCGCGACGGCTATGCGCTGACGCCCCGTGTCGCCGCCGACCTGGGCATGCAGCGCGATCTCCTGGCTGCCCACCCGACCACCCGTGCCACTTTCCTGGTCGCGGGAGAGGCGCCGGCGATGGGCAGCGTCCAGCGCCAGCCCTTGCTTGCGGATACACTCGACGCGATCGCACGCGGCGGCAGGGACGCCTTCTATCGCGGCGCCATCGCCGAGGACATGGTGGACTATCTGCGCGGCCTCGGCGGCTGTCACTCCCTGGACGATTTCGCCAGCGCTGCAGGAGACTACGTTACACCCATCTCCACGACCTATCGCGGCCGCACCATCTACGAATGCCCGCCGAACGGCCAAGGCGTCGTCGCCCTGCTGATCCTCAACATCCTCTCGCGTTTCTCGCTATCCAACGACCCGTTCGACCCCGATGATCTGCATCTCCTCCTCGAGGCAACACGGCTCGCCTACGCCGCGCGCGACGCGATGGTCGCCGATCCGTCTTTGTCGGATGGGGCCGTCGAGCGCATGCTGTCGAGCACACTTGCTGATCGCCTTGCCCAAAGCATCTCCCTCGATCGGGTCACCGAACCGCTGCCCTCGTTCGACACCGTCGAGCACAAGGATACCGTCTATGTTTGCGTGGTGGATCGCGACCGCAACGCGGTCAGCTTCATCAATTCGATATTCAGTTCCTATGGCAGTGGGCTGATGGCGCCACGCTCAGGCGTATTGTTCCACAACCGCGGTCAGAGCTTTTCGCTTGCGGCAGGTCACCCCAACGAAATCGCGGCTCGCAAGCGTCCGATGCATACGATCATCCCGGGAATGGTCGCCGAGGGCGGACGTGTCGTGATGCCGTTCGGTGTGATGGGCGGCCACTACCAGGCTATGGGCCATGCTCACCTGTTATCCCGGCTCTACGATTACGGTCTCGATCTTCAAACCGCCATTGACCTGCCGCGCCTCTTTCCGCTGCCCGCTACAGTGACGGTCGAAGCCGAGGACGCCATCCGCACGAGCATCGGCTCCGAACTGGAACGGCGTGGCTTCAAGGTTCAGCCGTCCCTTCGTGCCATCGGCGGAGCGCAGGCCATCCGGATTGACTGGGAGCGTGGCATTCTGATTGGAGGGTCGGACGCCCGTAAGGACGGGATGGCGTTGGGCTACTAACTTTGCCTCACAGGTAGAGTGATGAGATGGACGGCTCTCCCAAGTGTTTGACAGCCACCGTATGCTACAGCGACGGCGGGCACGAGGTGGTCGCTTCTGTAGCGAGTCCTCGGTCAAGCGGAGCGGTTGCTGGGCTACTCGTCCGGCTTCCGGCTGGTCACCATTGTTCCTTACTTCAATACCAAAGTGATGGTTGGACTCTTGCATGGGCTTACGATCAAAAGCTTCGTTGGCGGGAGAGCCCACCTCGCAGATTAAAGAGGCGTCAAAGTTGCAAAGACACGCCGGTCTACCGGGTTGCTCGATCGGAGGCGTCTCTTGATGACACCGGACAGGCAATCGATAAAGGAAAGGGCTGCAGATCCTTGGGGACCATTTCGCCTCGAAATAATGCTGAGGTCCCGCGGTGAAAATCTCTCCTCGAGATCCAACAATACCGTGCGGTCGTAGAAAGGGGGTACAGCCGTCATGATGCTTGGAACCCAGGTGCACATATCTGCCTGCTCAACGAGTGTCTGAGAAAGCAACACCGAGTGTGCCAGTACAACGCGCTTTTCATCCAATGTCGCGCCGTGTCGCCAGAAAACCTCCTGCATCAGGCCATCACGACCGTCAGGGGCGTAGTTCAGCAGCCAGTCCTGATCCAGCAGTTCGTGAATGGACTTGCATCCCTCTTTCGCATGACCTCGACGAACCATGATGCCCGTCTCGTAGCGAACCAACGGTTCAATCAGAAATTCCTGAGCAGACATCGCTGGCGACGCCTGGCCTATGGCGAGATCCATGTAGCCGTCGCGAAGAAGTGGTTGCGTGATCATTACGAAACTGTCGAAGAATTCGAGCCTTACATTCGGCATGCGTCTTCTAAACTCGGTTACGACCTCCGGCAGCAGCGTCAGGGAAAGCCACGGCGTTACGGCAATGCAGAGCCGTCCCTCAATTTGGCCACGCCGAATGCTCATCTGGCTCTCCGCCTGCCTGAGCTGATTGAGAACGAGACGAGCGTGGGTCAGTAAAGCATAGCCGTGATCGGTAAACTTCAGGCCACTTGGCGAGCGAACGAGCAGCGGTAGCTGCTGTTCGGCTTCCATCTCCCTCAAGGCCCGCGTTACAGCGGGTTGCGATATCCCCAGAAGGCGCGCTGCGGCGCGGATGCTGCCGGTGTCGGCGCTGGCAACCAGTGCCTCGAGTTGATGCAGCTTCATCCGGTCTCCGGTGATAACGATTGGTTATCACCATAATAAACTTTTGTCTCCCGCTCAATGCGCGCATTCACTAGATTGCGAAGCACTGCCTCACAGGCAGAGGTCGGGAATTCTCAGGGGCGGAGTGGTGGATGAAGAACGCGATCGTGTTGCCAGGGATTTCCGATTTCCAATCTGAAGCGATCTCGATTCGCAGGCAGATTCACGCTCATCCGGAGTTGGGCTTTGAGGAGTTCGCGACGAGTGAGCTGGTCGCCAAGCTGCTCGCCGAATGGGGCTACGAAGTTGCGAGGATCGCAGGGACTGGCGTAGTCGCAACTTTGCGCAATGGTGAGGGGCGGTCGCTTGGCATTCGCGCCGATATGGATGCGCTCCCGATCGAGGAAGTGACGGGACTATCCTATAGCAGTACCGTTCCTGGAAAAATGCATGCCTGTGGTCACGATGGTCACACGGCGATGCTTCTCGCTGCAGCTAGGCATCTGGCGCAGTCGCGAGACTTCCACGGCGCTCTCCATCTAATCTTTCAGCCGGCCGAAGAGGGCCTTGGGGGAGCCGCGCGGCTGTTGGGCGAGGGGCTGTTCGAGCGGTTTCCCTGCGATGCTGTCTTTGCCATGCACAACGTCCCAGGCCAACCGGTCGGCACGTTCGGCTTTCGCAGCGGCGCGTTCATGGCTTCCGCCGATACGGTGACGATCCGTATCATTGGTCATGGCGGACATGGCGCTGTTCCACACAAGGCGGTGGATCCAGTCGTTGTCTGCTCGGCGGTCGTCATGGCGCTTCAAACAGTGGTCTCACGCAATGTCGATCCGCAGGACGCTGCGGTAATCACGGTTGGGTCAATTCACAGCGGAACCGCGTCGAATATCATTCCGGATGCGGCCGAGATGTCTGTAACGGTGCGCTCGCTGTCACCGGAAGTCCGCCGCGAAGTCGAGGCGCGGATCTGTGGCTTGGTGCATGCGCAGGCGGAGAGTTTTGGGGCGAGAGCCGTCATCAATTATGAGCGCTGTCATCCGGTGCTTATCAATCACCCGGTCGAGACGGAATTTGCCCAAGACGTCGCTCGGCAATGGCTCGGTCCAGAGGCATCAATCCTGAACGCGCACCCGATCATGGCCAGCGAAGATTTCGCTTTCATGCTGGAGCGCTGTCCTGGGTCCTACATCAATATCGGCAACGGCGAGGCGAGTCACCCGCTGCACAACCCGAGCTACGACTTCAACGATGAGGTATTGGCGATCGGGGCGACCTATTGGGTCAAGCTCGCCGAGCGGTTTCTCGCAACACCCGCTCAGTCCGACATCACCCGACGCACAGCAGGCATCGCAGCACAGCGCCCATGTGCTGCGACCGAGTAATCGGTCCGGTTCGGGCGAAACCAACGAAAACCAAACTGGGGAAAAATCATCGTGTTCAAGATCATAGCAGCATCTCTCATACTGCTTTCCGGCTCCGTCGCGGCACATGCCGCGGATCGCACTGGACAGACGATTAAACTGGGCATCGATCCGACTTACCCGCCGCTCGAGTTCAAGAAGCCGGACGGCAGCCTGACCGGTTTCGGGGTCGAGATCACCGAGGCCATCTGCGCCGAACTACGCGCCAAATGTATCTGGGTGGAGAGCAGCTGGGACGGCATCATTCCTTCGCTGCAAGCACGAAAATTCGACATCATCGCGTCGTCGATGACGATCACGGAGAAGCGCAAGGAGCAGATCGCCTTCTCTGACAAATACTCGAACGCGCCGTCGCGCCTGGTCGCAAGACGGGGTTCGGGTCTGGAACCGACGCCGGAATCGTTGAAAGGCAAGCGGATTGGCGTCCAGCAGGGGTCCTCGCAGGAGACCTACGCTATGGCCGTATGGCGGCCCGCCGGTGTGGAAGTTGTCGCTTACCAGACGCAGGACCAGATCTATTCCGATCTCGGATCGGGACGTCTCGATGCATCTTTGCAGGCATCAATCCAGGCAAGTGACGGCTTCTTGAAGAAGCCTGAAGGGCAGGAATTCGAGTTTGCCGGTCAGGATATGAACGACCCGAAGTACTTCGGCATCGGCTCGGGTTTTGGGCTCCGCAAGGAAGACGCGGAACTGCGCGACGACGTCAACAAGGCGATCGCGGCAATCGTCGCTGACGGCACCTACAAGTCAATCAACGACAAGTACTTCGACTTCGACGCCTACGGCGGACAATAAACGCGATAGCGATGTTCCTGCCTGGTCAACTCGCCCTGTGCAATCGTATCGGCTGCACAGGGGTAAATCCCGCGTTGCCGTGGCCATTCACGACGCGCTTACGAAAAGAACAGACATATGGCCCTCGACGGATATGGTCCCCTTGTATTGGCCGGGTTGCTGACGACGATTGAGCTCGCCGTTCTGTCGATCGCAGGCGCATTCTTTGTTGGCATCGTCGGGGCAAGTTGCAAGCTGTCGTCCAGACGCTCGCTACGCCTTGCCGCAACCGTTTATACGACGGTGATCCGCAGCGTACCCGATCTCGTCATGATGTTGCTCCTCTTCTACAGCCTTCAGATGTGGCTGAACGGAGTTACCGATCGCCTCGGTCTGCATCAGATTGATATCGATCCGTTTGCCGCCGGTGCGATCACACTCTCGTTCATCTATGGTGCTTACTTCACGGAAACATTCCTTCAGCCGTGGCCAGTGCTTCGGCGATCGCTGGCCTTGCCATGCCATGCGCGCGATAGTCGCTGATGCCCAAGGCTTGGACGTCGGCGTCAGCAGCGCGCACCATTTCATCGTTCTCGTTGTGAACGCCTGCAGCCAGCCCGTGGCGTGCAATTTCGGCGAAGCACGCATGCAATGTCTGCGGAGGTATGCGCGGAAAGCGCTCTGGGTGTGTTCCGAATGTTGAGAACTTGAAAGCAGCCGCTCCGGCGCCGACCATCTGGGCAATATGCTTTGGCCCGTCATTGGGATGGACGGTGCCGTAGAGCGCAAAGTCCACGCGCGCCTGTTGCCCGGCTTCCAATGCCTTTTGGGCAAGCCGCTCGGCGTTGCAGATGAGATTGCCGTCGTCATACGGCATATCGACGATTGTGGTTACGCCACCGGCGGCGGCTGCGCGTGTCGACCAGATGAAATCCTCCTGACCGGCCTGCGAGCGCGAATGCACCTGTGAATCGATGGCGCCGGGAAGAATATAGGCATCTTCGAAGTCGTGCCGCTCCTTGCTCGACGCTGGGGGAATACCCTCGCCAATGCGTTCGATGATGCCGTCGCGCACAGCGACATAGCCGTTCTCCCGGACACGATTGGCGTCCACCACGCGGCCGGTTAGGATCAAGTCAAAATCACTCATAGCGTCTCCTCAAATGCCATGAGCATGCGCAGGCAGGTGGTCTCTGGATAATTGCTTTGTCCGAAGTCGGCTATCGCCGGACCCGAATTCGCCGAGGCGCCGAGGCGATCTGACGAGGATGTTTGCTATTTGAGAGCGCGGTGGC
Organism: Ensifer sp. Root142; assembly: GCF_001426785.1. Taxonomy (NCBI): domain Bacteria; kingdom Pseudomonadati; phylum Pseudomonadota; class Alphaproteobacteria; order Hyphomicrobiales; family Rhizobiaceae; genus Ensifer; species Ensifer sp. Root142. The sequence goes on along the minus strand of NZ_LMFK01000034.1, from coordinate 628,855 downwards.
CCCGCAGGTCGCAAATCTGTTGGGCAGTTCGCCGTCCGCTATGGCTCACTTCGCCATTCCTGTTTGGACGGAAGCCTTGCATCCCAGCAGGGTTGCGATTGCAAGGCGCATTCGGCACGGGCACTTGGGGAGTGGTACAAGCCGCCGCTGCCGCCATCACCATAAGCAAAATAAGAGGGAGCATTGTCATGAGCAGCATCACATCTGGGGTGGAGGCCTCAGATCGCAAACAGGTCATCGCTGGACGCCGGGCTGTTGTCGCGGCATCGGTCGGAAACGCGCTTGAATGGTACGACTTCATCATCTACGCGTTGTTCGCCGTCTATATAGCCCAGAACTTCTTTCCTGGGGGCGACCAGACGACGGAACTCGTCAAGGCATTTATCGCGTTTGGTTTGGGCTTTATCATCCGTCCGCTGGGCGCAGTTCTGATTGGCGTCTACGCGGACCGCGCAGGGCGGAAAGCGGCCCTGACGCTGACGATCATGATCATGGCGCTTGGCACTCTCGTTATCGCCGCCGCGCCCACCTATGCCGCCATCGGGATTGGTGCGCCACTCCTCCTGTTAGTCGGCCGGATGCTTCAAGGTTTTTCCGCGGGCGGCGAACTCGGCGGTGCAGCCGCTTTTCTCGTTGAACATGCCCCTGAGGGAAAGAAGGGCAAGTACGCATCATGGCTGCAGGGAAGCATGGCAATCTCCAATATTCTCGCCGCACTTGTCGCCTTCTCGGTGACCGCTCTGCTCACGCAGCAGCAGATCGGTGAATGGGGATGGCGCCTGCCGTTTCTTGTCGGACTTCTCATCGCGCCGGTGGGTATCTGGATGCGCCGCACGCTCGATGAGACGCCGCATTTCCGCGAGGAGATTGCTCGTCAGAACAAATCCGGTGTGACCGAACGACTGCCGCTAAAGGCGGCGTTCGTGGAGTTCTGGCGGGAACTGCTCAAAGGCACGGGAATGTGTGTGCTGTGGGGTGTGTCGACCTACACGCTTGTCATCTTCATGCCGATCTATATTCAGCGCAGCTTCGGCATGAGCGGCTCGGACACCTTCCTTGCTTCCCTTATCGGCAATGTATTCATGTTGATCAGTTGCGTCGTGGCGGGAAGCTTGTCGGACGTTGTTGGACGCAAGAAGATGCTGGTCGTGGCAGCAATCATCCTTGCGACGGCGGTCCATCCGTTGCTTTGGCTCCTGCACATGTCGTCGACGCTTCCCACGCTGATCTTTGTGCAAACCGCGTTCTGCATCATGGTCGGCCTCTATGTCGGCGTGGCACCGTCGGCCCTTTCCGAGATCTTCCCGACACGCGTTCGGTCGACCGGAATGTCTCTTGCCTACAACACCGCTACGACAATCTTTGGCGGTTTCGCACCCGCGATCCTCACATGGCTCTCCCAAGGAGGAGGAATCTATGCGCCAGCCTGGTATATGACCGCAGCGGCGGCATGCGCGTTGTTGGCCATCGCCACGTTGAAGAGGCCAGTCGGGTAAACATGCCGGCCGCAACGCCGAGCGGCTGGGAGCCTTCGCCGCCGTAGCGCAAGGCGCTGATAGCGCTTCTCTCTCTACGGCGACGCAGGCAATGATTGGCTGGGGGGAGGAGATGGCAACGACGATATGGAAGTCGGTATTGGCAACGATGCCTTCGCAGGCGGTGAGGGGAGCGCCGCCGCGGGTTAAGTCCCGGACTCATCGTGTCGTCGGTTCCATGTGTAGGGTTCGGTTTGCGGCCATTCCACCGGTGAGTCTTCCCAGAGTTCCTGGCGACCATACGATCAGAGCGTTCAATCGCGCATCACCCGGCCGTTGCGGAAATATCGGAACGCAGGCAGCGAATATAGGCGCAGAACATGTCGGACATGGCATTCGCGTATGCTGCGATTTCCGCGTCGGTCTTCGGCTCGGCTGAGAACTCCTTCCCGACCGTGGTCATGGTCGTCATGACGAGGTCGCCGGCCGTGGCCCGGACCGCCGCGGAGGCATCCGGAAGAAGCTCGGACATGAACGCTTCGATGACCGTGTCATCCGCCGCCCGCGCGTCCTGCGCTTCCGGCGCATCCCGGTAAAGCGGGGCGGCATCGCTAAGTGCCACCCGAACGGCAGCTTCCTCGCATTCCGAACGGATGAAGGCCTGCACGAGGCTACGGAGCCGCTCGAGCGGCGGACGGGACCGGTCCGTCAGGATGTCGCCCAGGAGATCTGATGTCTGCCGCCACTCGTCGCTCTGCAGTCGGAACAGGATAGCCGCCTTGTTGGGGAAATACTGGTAGAGAGATCCGACGCTGACACCTGCCCGTTCGGCCACCCGCGCGGTCGTAAAACGCTGCGCACCCTCCTGCGCCAAAACCTGAACAGCCGCCTGAAGAATGGCGGCGACAAGCTCGTTCGAACGCGACTGTTTGGGCTGTTTTCGTGTGGAAATACGGGGACTTGCGCGATCAGTCATCGGGACCTTTTGCAATGCGATTAGCAAACGCGACGAATTATTCGTATTTTTAATTCGAAAGCAAGTCATCGCAGCGAACCAAGGATTTTCCGATGAACACTCTCAAGGACATACGCCTTGCATCTCTTCTCGACCGTCTCTTCGACGAAGCGGATGCCGCCACCAGCCCGGGTTTGGCAGAACTCTCCCACGCGGAGCGCGACCGCCTCATGCACAGCAAGACGGAGTATCTCGACTTCTACAGCCGCATGAAGGATCTTTGGCTTCCCGTGTCCCGCCAGACCGGCGAACTGCTCTACATGCTGGCCCGAAGCAGCGGCGCAAGGACGATCGTCGAGTTCGGCACGTCGTTCGGCCTCTCGACTCTCTACCTTGCCGCAGCGCTCCGGGACAATGGCGGGGGCCAGCTGATCACCAGCGAGTTCGAGCCGTCGAAGATTGCAAGGGCACGACAAAACCTGGCTGACGCGGGCCTCATCGACCTCGTCGAAATCCGCGAGGGCGATGCGCTGACGACGCTGAGTATGGATCTTCCCGAAAGCATAGATCTGCTCCTGCTCGATGGCGCGAAGCCGCTCTACCCGGAAGTCCTTTCACTGGTCGAGAGCCGTCTGCGGCCCGGGGCACTGGTCGTTGCCGACGATGCGCATCATTGCCCGGACTATCTCGATCGCGTCCGCTCGACTTCGGGCGGCTATCTGTCGACACCGTTCGCCGACGACATCGAGTTGTCGATGCGCGCGGCCTGAGCCTGCCAACGTTCAACTGCCACCAACCCAAACCGAACATACAACGAAAGGACCGTCCCAATGGGACGGCTCCCTCAATGGAGAATTGTCATGCATGTATTCGTAACGGGCGCGACCGGCTGGGTCGGCTCCGCCGTCGTCGAGGACCTGATCCGCTCAGGACATAACGTCAGTGGCCTTGTCCGTTCGGCGGGGAAGGCATCAGCCCTTGCAGCCATCGGTGCGAAGGTTGTCGAAGGTTCGCTGGACGACCTCGACATCCTGCGGGCTGCCGCTTCAGCCGCCGACGCCGTAATTCACACCGCCTTCAACCACGACTTCTCGACGTTCCTGGAGAACGCGGCACAGGACGAACGCGCGATCGAGGCACTGGGAGGCGCACTCAAAGGGTCGGACCGCCCATTGCTCGTCACCTCCGGCCTCTTGGGTCTGCCACGCGGCGCAACCGAAGCAGACCTTCCCAATCCGGCGTCGCCGCGCAAGTCGGAAGCTGCCGCAAGGGCCGTGGCGGAACAGGGCGTGCGCGCAGCGACAGTGCGTCTTGCGCCATCCGTTCACGGGGTGGGGGACCATGGATTCATCCCGATCGTCGTGCGTCTGGCGCAAGAAACAGGCGTGTCCGCCTATGTCGATGACGGCTTGAACTGCTGGTCCGGGGTCCACCGTCTGGATGCGGCGCAGGTCTACCGCATGGCCCTTGAAGCCGGCGTGACGGAGAGCGTCTACCATGCGGTTGCTGTCGAAGCAGTTCCGTTCAGGGAAATCGCCGAAGTGATCGGGCGCCAACTCGGCCTGCCGGCCGAACCGCGGTCGCGAGAGCACTTCGGCTGGTTTGCCAACTTTGCAGCGGCGAACATGGCGGCGTCCAGCGCCAGGACCCGCTCGCTTCTAGGCTGGCAGCCGACTGGTCCGGGCCTGATCGCCGATCTCGATCAGCCCGCCTACTTCCCGCGCTGATCGTGAGAGAGCTCTAACTGCCGCGCTGATGCCGAGCCCTAGGCGTTACTGAAACTGCACGCCAAACACTCGACTCACGTTTTGCGATCTCAATGCGCGCGCAGGAAGCGAAATAGATCCTCTGTGAACTCTTGCGGATTCTGCAAATGGGAAAAGTGGCTGACTTCTGGCTGTATTAGCAGACCGGCACCGGGAATGTTTTCGGCGATGAACAGCGTATCGGTACGCCTGACAATTTCGTCGTGGTCGCCGGCTGCAACCCAGATAGGGTGTTCAAGGTTGCGAAGCTCACTTTTCGTTATGTTTGGTTGCGAGCCCCACATTTTTTCCATTTGCTCAAGGAAGTCGTCGTATTCGACGGGTGTGGGAGACAGCTTTTCATACTCATCGCGGGTCCGTTGAGAATAGTTCTCAAACATCCTGCTATCGGATAGATCGTAGATCCCGGATGTGTCACTGTTAGCCGCAAATGCGAACAGGCGGCTAACTCGGCCAGGATTAGCGATCACTAGCTTGAGGCCGATGATTGCGCCGTCGCTCCAGCCTATGACCGCAGCCTTGGACACCGTTAAATCATCCATCAATGCGATGACGTCGGAGGCCATGCGGTCGTAGCTGAAGGGGTCCGCATTCCGAGTGCTGCGTCCGTGGCCGCGGCTGTCCATAACGATGACCTGATAGGACTTGGCGAGTTCCGGAACCTGATGGCCCCAGTAATTGGAATTGGCGAGACCGCCATGGAGCATAATCACGGGCTCACCGGAACCGTAGACAGCATACCAGATCTTGATGCCGTCGACCGCGACATACCCTTCGCGGGTCGTCGCGGGCAATTCGGGAGTTGCGGGAAGAGTTCGCCACCTTGGTTCTGCCATAGTAGCCTCAATCAACCCTTAGTTTGCTGCCTTCGAAGATCGCGGCATCGTTGTCCGTGTAAGTTGCAATATACGTGATCTTCTCGCGGTTGCCAGTCACCCGGTTGGGTGACTGGGCGTTGGCTACCACAGACGGTTCTGAGCCATGCGGCTGTTTGCGCGTACGACAAGTTTACGCGTGAAGGTGACGAGGAAAACTTTGGGCGGTTTTCAGCCTGAGGTGACGTATTTTCTCCAGCCATGCTCGCTGCGAAAACCCAAAATATCACGCGCCTTCCAGTTCGACAGCAACGTCTCGAACTCGCCGAGTTCCCGCTTGAGCGGTACGCCTGGATAGAAACGGTCGATGAGTTCGCGGGTAGGCAGATCGGAAGAGGTGTCGTCGTTTGCGGCATTGAAGATCTGGAATCCAAGCCCGTCCTTCTCAATCGCGCGAAGCGTGATCTGACCGAGGTCGCGCGCATCGATGTAGCTCCACGCGATGCGTTTTCGAAAGCCCGGATTTGCGAACCATCCAGGAAACAGTTTGTACTCGCTCGGCTCAATGACGTTGCCGATGCGCAGGGCATAGATGTCGAAGCCGCTGCGCAGGGCAAAGGCGCGTGCCGTCTGCTCATTGATAACTTTCGACAAGGCATAGCTGTCCATGGGGTCGACGTCGTACTCCTCGTCGAGCGGAAAGTAGCGCGGACTGCGGGGCTCGTTGGCAAAGACGAGGCCGTAGGTCGTCTCGCTGGATGCTATGATGACCTTGCGAATACCGAGTTTCACAGCAGCTTCGATGACGTTGTAGGTGCCGAGCGCGTTCACGCGGAAAAGTTCGTTGTCAGGAGCGATCATGATGCGCGGGATGGCGGCAAAATGCACGACGGCGTCGATCGGCTGTGGCCTCAAGGATGGGTCGAACTCGTGCAGTCCGGTGTAACTCGACAAGGCGTTGAAGACTTGCCCGCTATCGGTGATGTCCGTGATGAGCGTCCTGACCTTCGGATTGTCGAGAGGCCGGGTATCGAGATTGAGGACCTGGTGACCCTGCTCGATGAGATATTGCACGACATGGCGACCGGCTTTGCCGCTGCCGCCGGTGAAGATGATCCTCTTTGCCATTCTGCTCTCCACAATGTGACGCGGATAAGGTCTCGCTCGCCAATGCGACGCCACGGATCAATTCGTTCCGATGCTGGCGAAGCATGTCGCTCGCGTCAATGGGGATGCCTGCCACCGCCTGCGCTGGCAAGGGTTCGGTCGGCGATTGTCCGGGCGCCCGCGAACGGGGCCCGGACGAGATCGTCACTTCTGGATGCACGTGTCGACTGTATCCTTGGTGCACTCATCAAGACCGGTGAACACCGGATCTTCCACCGGCTTACCGGCGATCAGATCCATCATGACAGACGGTGCCTTGTAGCCCATCTCGAACGGACGCTGCCCGACGAGTGCCGTCACCAGCCCTTCACGCGCAATGGCAACTTCGTCGCCGATGGTATCGGCAGCGCCGATGACGAATTCGTTGCTGGCAATCTTGTCTGCGATCGGCTTGAACAGGTCGCGATAGGGCTGCGGTGCGCCGAATAGTGGCCAGCCACCCATGATACCAAAGGCATCAAGGTCCGGATTGGCGGCGAGAATATCCGTCATGGCCTGCACGCCTTTTGCCCCGTCGTCATTGGTGAAGACTGGGCAGCCTGCGACTTCCGTCCAGCCTCCCTCACCCTTCAGTTCCGTCAGTCCCTCCTTACCGGTCAGGGTGTCGCGCATGCCCTGGGCTCGGCGCAAAATGTTGTCCGCCCCCGGATTGCCCTCGATCGTGCAGATCTTGCCGCCATCCGGCTTGGCCTTCTTGATGTACTCGCCAATCCGGGCACCCATCAGGTAGTTGTCGGTACCGAGATAAGTCTTGCGCAGGGCCGAGTCCTCTTTGGCTAGATCCGCGTCGAGCGTCATGACGGGGATCGTCGGGTTCGCGGTCTTTAGCGTTTGAGCGATCAGTTTGGCATTAGACGGCGAAATGGCGATTGCTGCCGTGTCGGCTTTGCCGAGCATGTCCTGAACGATCTGTGCTTCGCCGGCTTCGTCGGATGTCGAGGCTGGTCCAGTGTAGAAGCACTCATACTCGGAATCCGGGTTTTCCTTGTTCCATTTCTGGCAACCCTGATTGATCGCTTCGAAGAAGGGGTTATCGAGCCCCTTCACGACGATGACGAGCTGCTTCTTGGCTAGAGCCTGGCCGGCACAGAGCGCCAGGACAGCGACGGCGGCCAGCAATACTGTCTTTCTCATTCTATCCTCCCATTGAACAAGCGGACGTTGTTTGTCCGCGGCACAAATCAACCCGGATAAAAGACGACACGAGGATCGTTCGACTGACGCTCGTATTGCCAGGCCGAGTCGATAAGCTTTTCGAGATCGTAGTCAGGGCGCCAATCCAGAAGGTATTTGGCCTTGCTGTTATCCATCCAGTTCGAGTGGAAGCCGCTGGGGACGTCGACCGAGCCGAGGCCGCGCGTACGTGCAAGGTAGCTTGCCACCTCGCCATAGTCGACTGGACGGTCCATGGAGACGTTGAACAACTGCCGTGCGGCGCGGGGATTGTCGATCGCTGCCAGGATCGCCGAGACCAGGTCGCTGACGTGTACGAAATTGCGTTTGAGCGGCCGGCCATCTGCGTCGCGAAGGAGCGGCACGGTTCCGGCCTCGGCGTATCGCCTTGCTTCTGCGGGCGCAAAGAAGGTCTTCCAGTCTGGCCCCCCAAACACATCGTCGCCGAACGACAATGTCTGTTTGAAGTCGTCCTTCTCCATGATCCACGGCGCGCGAAGGCAGCAACCGTTCGTGCCGTATTGAATTGCGTACTGATCGAGCATCACTTCCTCGATGACCTTCGATAGCGCGTAGCAACCGGGATAAGCGCGGTGCGGCGTCTTCTCAGTCACGGGACCATCGTGGCGATAAAAGAAATGGCCGACCGACGCGTCCCCACCGACGAGGATAAACTGGCGTGCGGAAGGGCTGACCCGGAAGGCCTCGAGTAGCCAGAACAATCCTTTAACCGTGATGTCCATGACCGCGTCTGGCGTTTCCTTGCAGGTGGCGAGGTGCACCACATGGGTGACGCTCTTCATTGCCGCATCTGCGACGTCTCGGTCGGCGATCGTCCCACGGACCATGTCGATTCGATCGCACGGCTCGAGCAGGCGATTGTGGCAGAGCGCACGGATCTGCGCCTGCGAAAAACGCGGTTGGTCAAGCAGCCCCGCGATGAGGCTCCGCCCGACCTTGCCCGTTGCACCGGTGACAAGGATAAGCATTTTTGTCTCCCACTGATGGCTAATATACAGGGCAACGTGTATTTGTCATACAAAACAGTTTCTAGGCATAGGACGTCATTGACGCCTTCATAAGGATTTGCGTAAATAAAGATGTAGACCGCTGGGTGAAGACTGAGGAACGATCGCGCCCGTTGGCGTGCCGGCGCGCTTCGGGAGGCGAGACGACTGGTGGCGACACTCGAGATCACCAACATTTCCAAGCATTTCGGCGCCATCCAGGCGGTCAACGACGTTTCGCTCTCGCTGGAAGCAGGCCAGGTTGTCGGTCTCATGGGAGATAACGGCGCCGGCAAGTCGACGCTGGTCAAAATGATTGCCGGCAATCACCGCCCGAGCCAGGGAACGATACGGCTCGACGGCAACGAGATCGTTCTGCATCGACCGATAGAGGCAAGACAGCACGGCATCGAGATCGTTCATCAGGACCTGGCGCTGTGCAATAATCTCTCGGCGGCGGCAAATGTGTTCCTTGGACGCGAACTCAGGCGCGGCTTTGGCCCACTGCGGGTCCTTGACTACAAGGCAATGTACCGTCGCGCGGGAGAGATCTTTAGCGAGCTTCGATCCGAAACTCGCCCCCGCGATCTCGTCAGGCAAATGTCCGGAGGGCAGCGGCAAGCGGTCGCGATCGCGCGAACGATGATCTCCGAGGCAAAGATCGTCCTTATGGACGAGCCGACGGCGGCCATTTCGGTGCGCCAGGTCGCCGAGGTGCTGCATCTGATCCGTGGGTTGCGCGATCGCGGCATCGCGGTCGTGCTCATCAGCCATCGTATGCCGGATGTTTTTGATGTCGCAGATCGCGTCATCGTCATGCGGCGCGGCCGAAAGGTCGCCGACAAGCCTATTGCGCAGACGTCGCCTGAAGAAGTGACAGGATTGATTACGGGCGCCATCGAAAGAGGATGAGCGCTGCAGGTGCCGCATCGGAGGAATGCGTAAGAAAATGGCAACAATGCTCGACCAGACGATCGCTCACAAACAACGCACGTTGGGCGCCGCGATCCTCGCCAACCAGACGTTCTGGGTGTTCGTCGCTGTCGTTCTGGCGTGCATCTTCCTTTCCTTCGCAACGGATTCGTTTGCCACAGCGAAGAACCTCTACAACATCACCCGCAACGCCACCTTCGTCGCTATCATTGCCCTCGGCATGACGCTGGTTATCATCACCGGCGGGATCGACTTGTCGGTTGGGTCGGTGCTTTGCCTATGCAGCATGGTCCTGGCAGTCGTCATGCATTCCGGCTATAGCATCGAGGTCGGGATTGTCGCCTCGGTGGCAACGGCGCTTTTCATCGGCGCGTTTAACGGTGTGCTCATTGCCTATGTCGGATTTCCTCCTTTTGTGGTGACACTCGGCATGCTTTCGATCGCGCGAAGCCTGGCGATGGTGGCATCCAACAATACGGTTGTTTTCCAATTCGGACCGGACCACGACAAGCTGCTCGCTCTTGGTGGTGGAGCCTGGCTGTTCGGCATCGCCAACCCGGTGATCTACATGATTGTGCTGACGCTGCTGACGGGTTTCGTCCTGCGATGGACGAGGCTGGGCCGCTATATCTACGCCATCGGCGGCAACGAGCACGCCGCGACTGCTACCGGTATACCTGTGCGTCCGATCAAGGTCGGTGTGTATATGATTTCTGCCCTCTCCGCCGGTGTTGCCGGCATCATCCAGACTGGCTGGCTTGGAGCGGTAACAACGAATATCGGCGCTGGCATGGAGCTTCAGGTCATCGCAGCGGCGGTGATTGGTGGCGCCAACCTGGCCGGCGGCGTCGGCACGGCCTTAGGCGCACTGGTCGGTGCGGCGCTCATCGAGGTGATCCGTAATAGCCTCGGGCTGCTCGGCATCAACGCGTTCTGGCAGGGAACGTTCATTGGCGGCGCGACCATCCTTGCGGTGCTTTTCGACCGCATCCGCAATTTCCGGCAGACCGAGTAGCTCCGAGATTTCGTCGCGCGGACCGCTCGATGAATTGTTCTGCGAGTTGGAATCTACGCCGGCGCGGCCGAGATGGAACGAGATGAAAAGGATTGCGGCGAGTGCACAGGTGGCTCGCCCAATGGGCTAACGCACCATGCGCGGGCTTACACCTGCCAACATCTTGATGATGTCGTCCTCTAGCTTCTGACAGAGATCCTCATACTCCTCCCTCACCGTGGGATCTGGCATCAGTTGCTCCCGTAACTCATCACGCTTCATGGCGGCGACGCCGTAAGCTTCGAGCAGATCGTTGATCGCAAGGAAGTTGGCATCGGAAATCTGTTTCCGGTGTCGTGGCAGCCGCATCATCATTCGGGTTCGCCCGACCTTCTCGAAATTCATCATCCGCTCCTCGGTCTGTCGGCTGAGAGATTGTCCACCACCAAAATGAAAGTAGCAACATGACTTTGAGCCGACGCATCAACGGGGCGCGTGTCTCTAGCGGATCGAGAACTAGTCATGAAATCCCATTCGCAAACTCCCACCTGATCAAAACGCGCGGAGTGTGACATGTTCAAGCAACCACATGCCGGTCTATCTCAAAGCAGCACAATTATGCGTCGGATTTCTCATGGCGCTACTCTCAGAGTTTGGGATCATCCCGGGAAGAAGCCCGTGGGAACGGACTACCGGGCTTTGCCGCGCTTCTCTCGTTCTAAGCTGTCGCGAAGCGCTGACATGATATCGACGACGTTGTCTTTCGCCGGTGTAATCCTGCGCTTGGCCTTCGGCTTCAACGTCTTCTTCTTGTCGGCGATCAGTTCGAGCATGCGATCCTGAATGGGGTCGGTGATCGGCACCCACTTCTTTGTCTGCTGCTTGATCAACTGCTTCATCAGCGGAGCAAGGCCGCCCTCGGGCTTTGCCTTGATGTTCGAGAAATACTCTTCCTCAGGTCTCACCTCGTCACCATAGCGCAACGTCCATAGAACGATGCCTTCGCCGCGGGGCTCAAGCATCACCGCCCGCTCTCTCTGGCCGAAGACGAGACGGGAAATCCCAACGACGTTCTCTGAGCGCATAGCTTCGCGGATCACGGCGAACGCATCTTCACCAACCTTGTCGTTCGGCACAAGGTAGTGCGGTTTTTCGAGCCAGATCCATTCGATGGATTCCCGTGGCGTGAACATGTCAATCTCAATCGTCCGGACGCTTTCCAGCGCCACCGCATCGAGCTCTTCCTCCTCGAGCATGATGTAATCGCCTTCGCCACGCTCATAGCCTTTCACCTGGTCCTCTGTATTGACTTCCTTGCCGGTCACGCTGTCGACGTAGCGTGAAGCCACGCGGTTGCCGGTGGCGCGGTTCATGGTGTGAAAGCGGATCTTCTCGGTGTCGCTGGTGGCCGGCGACAGGGCGACGGGGCAGGTGACCAGTGAAAGCTTGAGGTAACCTTTCCAGTATGGTTTGACGGCGGCCATGGCTTAGCCCGCCTTTTTTCGAGCTGCCGGCCGGGACGCCGGGACGGCTCGCGCAGCTGCCGCAGCGGTGCGAGCCTTGGCCGCCCGGGCAGAGCCGAAGCCAGCACTCATGCGAAGCGCTTCCATGAGGTTCGTCGAAGGCTCGACCTTCGGCTGTTTCTTCACCTTGACCGCGCGGCCTTCCATCTTCGCCTTCACGAGCTCGGCAAGCGCCGCGTCGTATCGGTCGTCGAAGGTTCGCGGATCGAACAGGCCGGCCTTGGTCTTGATGATGTGCTTAGCCAGATCCAGCATTTCGCCTTCGATCTTGAGCTTGGGAATGTCGGCGAAGGCTTCCTTGGCGGAGCGAACCTGATAGTCGAAATTGAGGGTGGTAGCGATGAGCCCGTCACCGTGGGCGCGAATGAGAACTGTCCGGAGCCGGCGGAAAAGCACAGCTTGGGCAAGGGCGCCGACCTTGGACTCACGCATTGCATCCCGGATCAGGACGAAGGTCTCTTCGCCCAGCCGATCGGGGAGCAGGTAATAGGGTTTGTCGAAATAGAGATCATCGATTTCGCCGAACGGCACATAGGATTGTATGCGCAAGGTCTTGTCGCTTGGAGGAACCGCCGCGGCCAACTCATCGGGTTCAAACAGCACGTAGCGGCCGTCATCGACCTCATAGCCTTTGATCTGATCCTCGCGCTCAACTACCTTCCACGTGTCGATATCGACATATTCCCGCTTCACGCGATTGCCGGTTTTTCGGTTCAAGGTGTTGAAGCTCACGCGCTCGGAGGTCGACGCAGCGCTGTGAAGCGCCACGGGGCAACTAATCTCGGCAAACTTCAAAAAGCCCTTCCAAAGAGCACGTCCGGCCATATCGATTTCTCCCGGTAGCCCGGATTCAACGGAGGCAGATTACGTTTGTTCCGGCCAAGACGCGAATCAATTGTGGCGTTTAGTGGGCTGTCGATAGTAGGATGAACCTATCCACGAGTATTGCGTTTGGGAGTCTGTTGCACAGTCCAGGAGTAAGGGAGGCGGTGCTATGAACACGAAGCGCCATATCGACGGGTCATTTGAGGCTATGCACCGGGCCCTCGACGAAGCCAATCGCGCCTTTGAAAGTGGCGGCGCCGATCGACATCGCGACGCTCTGCAGCGCCTCGGCCGCGCGATGATGAACTCCCTTGCCGAGATCATCGAGACCGACGGCGGAACGGACGGCTACCTCTACGACGCCGACGGCATCGCCCATGATATCGAGGCTTGTTATCACAAGCTGGTCGAGGAAGAGGAAACGGCCGAGCCGCACCAGGCGCCGCAGCAAGCCAGCCATGGAACGCTCAACGTTCGTCAACAGGGAGTAGGGCGATGATCACCGGCACAGATCTGCTGCAGATTTCACTTGCGCGTGTGAACATGGATCGGTCCGACCTTGAGGCGGCGGGCGTCATCGATCCGGGACAAGCGGGCGACAAGGCTTGGTCAAACTTCGGACGGGACATGGACACCTTCATATTGAAGCTGCCGGAATGGCGCCGTGCAGCGCTCGCCGATGTGATCAGAGCGAGAGCGGGCAGCACCAGTGAGGTCCCCCATTAACTCGCTCCGATCCGTGTTCTCGAGCGTAAGGACGTATCGTTACAAGAAACGCCCCGAGACCCTGCTCTTCGCTAACGCCCCCATGCCAGGCTTTCTCGCCGCTTTTGTAACTGCTTGTTCTCTTTGAAGTGGCGAAGAGCTTTTTCATCGATTGCCGCTCGACCAGCGCTTGATGGAACTCGCCAATTGGCGCCGATTCCGCATCGAATTCCGGCGCCGTTTCGTCGAGTTTTGCGGCTCGCTCGATGTCCGTGGCCAGTATTGAGGTCATTACGGGCGCTGCCACCGTTCAAATAGCAATAGCGTCTGGAACCTCGCTTATCTGGCTCCGGCAGAACGCTGCAAAGTCCTTAAGGAATTTCTCCGCCCCGGGACGATTAGCCGAAGTCATGAGGCTTTCCCTGATTGCGTCAGGCGCCTGATTCATCACCGGAAACCGGAAGAAGATATTCTCGGAGAAACTTGAGCTCACGGTTGAAAGTACCGTTCGCAGCGCCGCCAGCATATCCTCGCCTCTGTGCGAAGCGTGGGCTAAAGCTATGGGTTTTCCGACCACCGCCTCACCGGAGACAAGCCAATCGATCGCGTTTTTGAGGCCGCCGGGAATGCTGCGGACATATTCAGGGCTCGAAATGATCAGCCCGTCACTCACGGATATTTTCTCGATGAACCGGATGACGCTCTCTGGGGCATTCGGGCCTTCAAGGTCAGGAGAAAAGACTGGCAACTCACCAATCCGGTCAAAGACCGCAATATCGGCCGGTGCCAAGGCTTGGAAGGCCCTTAATAAGGCCGTATTGGTCGATAGCTCACGTGAGCTGCCTGAAATCGCTAGTATCTTCATGCCTAAAAGATAATGGAATATCTTCGTCCGGCAAGTGTCCACAACAGAGAGTTGAGCACCAAGTCGTTCAATTCCACACCAGGTCAAGGATTGAACGTCCGGCATTTTGTCCCCCAAAACTGGCTTGTCGCAGTATGCGCGTTAGCGACAGCCTCCAGTGCCGCGCGTCATATTAGACACGCGAAATTCGCTGCAGCACTTTGAATTTATGCATGGACGCACGAACCGAAGAATCCGCCGCCTTGTCTTGCGCACCCACAGTAACGTGATAGGGACCGGATCAGGCGGACATCAGGGCCGAGGGCCGACGGTCATAACGTGCCGCATAAATAGGCCGGAGACATGACTGCACTCGACCCGCAAAGCTCAATCATTGCCAAGATCACATTGGTAAAACGGCGTCATCCAAACATGACATCGCCTTCTCAAAAGCTGCCTGGATCGATATTTGCGGCCCTTTGGTTTCGGTGATTGGCTTGGGAACCAGAGCCCCCATTTTTTCCGTACTCCGATCAACCTGATGGGCCGCTCGGTTGTTTCATGCTTTTGGACAGTGGACTCGCTGTTCAGATAGGGTGCGAAGATGGCTGGCCGATGTTATTGTTAGTAAGCAGCGCCTTGATTCGCTCGGCGTCAGCGCCTGTGAGATGGATAAGTAGTGAAGGCAGCCAATTTCGGGAACAAACCCGGGCCTAATTTCGTTGAAAATGAAGTGGTCGTAGCAGAAGCGTAGGACTTCGGGCGACCGCAGGAGGCTTCCATGAGAGCCAATGACGGCGATGTTTTCGACCTCTTTTCGCAGACTTACGCAAGCGGAGTGCAAGAGAAGTTAAGTCTGCAGGAATATCTCCTCGCCTGTCGCGACGACAGGAGCATGTATGCCACGGCGCCGGAGCGCATGGTGGCTGCCATCGGCGAGCCGCAGTTGATAGACACGAGCGCGGATGAGCGCCTCGGCCGTATCTTCGCCAACCGCACCATCAAGATCTACCCCTCCTTTGCGGACTTCTATGGAATGGAGGATACGATCGAGCGGATCGTCGGATATTTCCGATATGCCGCGCAGGGGCTCGAGGAACGCAAGCAGATCCTTTACCTCTTGGGGCCGGTGGGTGGCGGCAAGTCGTCGCTTGCCGAACGTCTCAAGAAGCTGATGGAGCAGCAGCCGATCTACACGTTGGCCATCGACGGTAAGATAAGTCCCGTCTTTGAATCACCCCTCGGCCTGTTCGACCGTGATCGCATGGGGGATCTGCTCGAAGACAAATACGGAATTGCCAAGAGGCGGCTCACCGACTTGGTATCGCCTTGGGCAACCAAGCGGCTGGACGAAATCGGCGGCGACATTTCGAAGTTCAGCGTCGTCAAACTTACGCCCTCGCGGCTGCGCCAGATCGCCATCGCCAAGACGGAACCGGGCGACGAGAACAACCAGGATATTTCCGCGCTCGTCGGCAAGGTCGATATCCGCCAGCTCGAGAATTTCAGCCAGGCCGATCCCGACGCCTATTCCTATAGCGGCGGGCTCAACAGGACTACGCAAGGGCTGCTCGAATTCGTCGAAATGTTCAAGGCGCCGATCAAGGTTCTGCATCCGCTGCTCACCGCTACGCAGGAAGGAAGCTATAACGGCACGGAGAACTTCGGCGCCTTCCCCTACCAGGGTATCGTGCTTGCCCATTCCAACGAGTCCGAATGGCTGCAATTCAAGCACAACAAGAACAACGAGGCCTTTCTCGACCGGATTCTGGTCGTCAAGGTACCCTATTGCCTGCGTGTCACGGAGGAACGGCTGATCTATGAAAAGCTGCTTCGCGAGAGCGAGTTGTCCGAGAGCCCATGTGCGCCCGAGGTGCTGGAGAACCTTAGCCGCTTCACGGTGGCGACGCGCCTCGCTCTACACGAGAATTCGCCGTCCTACACGAAGATGCGGGTCTATGACGGCGAAAACCTGAAGGATACCGATCCCAAGGCGAAGTCCCTGCAGGAATATCGCGATGCCGCGGGCGTCGATGAGGGCATGACCGGCGTCAGTACCCGCTTTGCCTTCAAGGTGCTGTCGGAGACCTTCAACTACGACACCAAGGAAGTCGCGGCCGATCCGGTTCATCTGATGTATATCCTGGAACAGGCTATCCGGCGGGAGCAGTTTCCCAAGGAGACCGAAGCGAACTATCTCGATTTCATCCGCTCGGAGCTCGCCGCTCGTTATGCCGAGTTCATCGGTCACGAGATTCAGAAGGCTTATCTCGAATCCTATAGCGAATATGGTCAGAACCTGTTCGACCGCTATATCTCTTACGCGGATGCCTGGCTCGAAGATCAGGACTTCAAGGATCCTGATACGGGTCAGATCCTAAATCGCAACGTTCTCGACGGCGAGCTGTCGCAGATCGAAAAGCCCGCCGGAATCGCAAATCCCAAGGATTTCCGCAACGAAGTCGTAAAGTTTACCCTGCGCGCCCGCGCCAGAAACAACGGGCGCAACCCCGCTTGGACAAGCTACGAAAAGCTCCGGGAAGTGATCGAGAAGCGCATGTTCGGCCAGGTCGAGGACCTTTTGCCGGTCATCAGCTTCGGCTCGAAGAAGGACAGCGTGACCGAGAAGCAGCACGCTGAGTTCGTGGAACGCATGACCGAACGCGGCTACACCGAGCGTCAGGTGCGGCGGCTCGTCGACTGGTATATGCGCGTCAACAAGGCCGGTTGACGATGCGTAAGCGGGGGATGGGCACATGCCGAATTTCATCGATCGCCGGCTGAACCCCAAGGACAGGAGTCTCGGCAACAGGCAGCGCTTTTTAAAGCGGGTCCATGAGGAATTGAAACGCACGATAAGGGATCAGGTAAAGTCGGACAGGATCATCGATGTGGACGCCGCCCACGGTGTTCCGATCCCGAAGCGTGGTGCGGACGAACCCAGCTTCCAGCATTCGCGCAACAGCGGCGAGCGGCACTATGTCCTGCCCGGAAACGAGACCTTCTCGCCCGGAGACCGACTTAGGAAGCCGGAATCAGGCGGCGGCGGAGGGGTCGGCGGCCCCGGACGGGGCGAAAACACGGACGACTTTCTCTTCGTGCTGTCGCGCGAGGAAGTCCTCGATCTTTTCTTCGAAGATCTGGAGCTTCCGGACATGGTGAAGCTGAACCTGCGCGAAACCGTCAGCTATAAGTCACATCGCGTCGGTTTCTCGACGGTGGGCACCCCCAGCAATATCAATGTCGGGCGAACGATGCACAACAGCTTTGGGCGGCGCATGGCTCTGCGTCGCCCGAGCGAGAGGGAATTGCAGGCGCTTGCCGACGAGATAGCGGCACTGGAACTGGAGGAGCAACCGTCCCCGCAGGAGCACCGCAGGCTCTCGCACCTGCGCGAAGAACTGGAAGCGCTCGAACGGCGTCGGCGGCGTATCGCCTATGTCGACCCCGTCGACGTGCGGTTCAACCGTTTCGAACGTCAGCCTTTGCCGAATGCGAGTGCGGTGATGTTCTGCCTGATGGACGTGTCCGCCTCGATGGGGGAGCGCGAGAAGGATCTTGCCAAGCGCTTCTTCGTTCTCTTGCATCTGTTTCTGAAGCGTCGTTACGAGCGGATCGACATCGTGTTCATCCGCCACACGGATGAGGCGCGGGAAGTTGATGAGGAGACGTTCTTTTTCAGCAAGCAGAGCGGCGGCACGGTCGTTTCGACAGCACTTGACGAAATGCTCCGGATCATCGAGGAGCGCTATCCCTCCAATCTCTGGAATATCTATGCGGCCCAAGCCTCCGACGGCGACAATGCCAACGGCGACTCGGAGCGGTGCGCCGAACTTCTGCGGGAATCGCTCATGCGTCTGTGCCAGTATTACGCCTATGTCGAGATCATAGACGAGCGCGAGAGCGGAATATTCGGGTCGACGGACAACGGCACCTCACTCTGGCGCGCCTACCGCACCGTCGACAGCGCGGTACCCAATTTCCAGATGACGCGCGTTGCAATGCCCGCCGACATCTACCCCGTCTTCCGCAAACTATTTGCCCGGCATCAACCTGTTCAACTGCGCAGGTGAGGGGACGATCGAATGGCAATACGGCGAGCCTCCACCCTGCTGTTCGACGGTTCGGAATGGAACTTCGCGACGCTTTCCCGTGCCTATGATGCGATCGAGGCGATTGCGATCGGTGAGATGGGACTGAACGTCTATCCGAACCAAATCGAGATCATCTCCTCTGAACAGATGCTCGACGCCTATTCGTCCGTCGGCATGCCGCTGATGTATCAACACTGGTCGTTTGGCAAGCGCTTCGTGTTCGAAAGTCAACTCTATCAAAAAGGTTATCGCGGGTTGGCCTATGAACTCGTGATCAACTCCAATCCCTGCATCACCTATCTCATGGAAGAAAACACGATGCCGATGCAGGCGCTGGTCACCGCGCATGCGGCCTTCGGTCACAATCACTTCTTTAAGAACAACTATCTGTTCCGCCAGTGGACGGATGCCGGCGCGATCCTCGGCTACATGGACTTCGCCAAGAAGTACATCGCCAAATGCGAGGAGCGGCACGGTCTCAGTGCGGTGGAGGAGATACTCGATTCGGCACATGCCCTGATGGATCACGGCGTATTCCACTATCGCCGTCCCCCCCGGCTCTCATCGGAAAAGGAGACGGCGCGGGCCCGGGAGCGGCTGGAATATGAAGAGCAGACCTATAGCGATTTATGGCGGACGCTGCCGACGGCTGGCGGAACATCCGGCATCGAGGAGGCGGAGCGCGAGGCTTCGGAACGGAAGAAGGCGCTTAACCTTCCCGAGGAGAACCTGCTCTACTTCCTCGAGAAGCACAGTCTGATCCTAGAACCCTGGCAGCGGGAAATCTTGAGGATTGTTCGCGTTATCGCGCAATATTTCTATCCGCAAAGTCAGACCAAAGTGATGAACGAGGGATGCGCGACCTTCGTCCACTATTCCATTATCAATAGACTGTTCGACCAGGGCAGGGTCAGTGAAGGCGCAATGTTGGAGTTGTTGGCAAGCCACGCCAATGTGGTGTTTCAGCCGGGCTTCGACGATTCCCGCTTCTCGGGTATCAACCCTTACGCGCTGGGCTTTGCTATGATGCAGGATATCGAACGCATCTGCACCATGCCGACGCAAGAGGATCGGGACTGGTTTCCCACCATATCCGGCAACGGTGACCCATTGGGCACGTTGATCGGCGCCTGGGAGAACCACCGCGACGAGTCCTTCATTCTGCAATATCTCAGCCCAGCGCTGATCCGCAAATTCCGCCTGTTCCGTCTCTCCGACCGCGCAGCCAACAAATTTTGTGAAGTCACTTCCATCCATAACGAGCAGGGCTACTCCGCCGTGCGTGCCGGGCTCGCTCGGAACTATGACCCGGTGGCCAATAGGCCGGACATACAGGTGGTCGATGTCGATCTGCTGGGAGATCGGCAGCTTCGACTGAAGCACGTGATCAAGAACGGCATTCTGCTGGAGGAAAGCAATCGGGACGCGACACTCGCGCATATAAGCCGGCTTTGGGGATATGAAGTGAGCTTGGCAGGCATCGATGCGTCGACTAACAAGGTCCTGTTCGAGTGCTCTTCCACAGGAGCGTGACCGCAAGCGAGCGGCGCCAGCACGGGCCCTTTCACTCGACAAGCCGGTGCTTGTTGTTGAAGCTGAAGTGACTGATTACGCCCAAGAAGAATTATAACTCCCAAGAAGGGCGATGCTGAAGAACAGGCTGTCCGCCATCCCAGCCGCCAAGAAGTGGCGCCGGAGTTTGACGGTCACAAAAATCCGCCTCAAGATACAAGTGAGCCGACGCCGAACGGCGATCTGCGCGTTGGAAATGACTCGCGTTCTCCCCAGCTTGAGCGTTAACTGTGTTGTTCTGGAGGAGGAGGCATTCCATGGCCATGTATCTCACGCGCTTCAGCTACACGCCCGAGACGTGGGCGCGCATGATCGAAAACCCTGAGGATCGCCGGGAGGCGGCACGCACCTACATTGAATCCGTCGGCGGAAAGCTCCATGGGTTCTGGTACGCCTTCGGCGAGCATGATGGTTGGAATCTGTGGGAGGCCTCCGATAACGTATCGATGGCGGCTGTCGCGCTGGCGATCGGTGCAGGCGGCGCGCTCAGCTCTATGGAGACCACTGTCCTCCTCAGCGTCGAAGATACGCTAGACGCATTGGAAAAGGCAAAGTCGATTCGGTATCGTCCACCGGCAGCGTAGGCGGCGGTCCACCGCTTCCGATCCATGTTGGAGATCGCGTACCTTCGTTACCGCGCTAGACCAACTCTCGTGCGCCGGAGGCAAGAAGAGTCCGCGATGGATCGCGAGCAGCCATAACTGAGCCCGCTCGAGGCGCACAGTGGGAGACGTTCTCATTCGGCGCTCGTCTGATGTCCCCCGAGTGAACTGGCAACCAAAAGCGTTTGTTCGAGCTAAATTAGACCGCCCTAATTCCCTGCGCCTATTAACACCGCCCGCCTATGCTATAATTATTTAGGGGAATTTGCGTCCATACACGCGAAGCGGCAGGAGTGGCGAATGCTGCGCGAAAGTCGGGTCAACGGACTACGACAACCGACGAAAGCTTCGCGTCACAAGGCGCGCGCCTCCCTGTATGGTGGCGAGCGGCGGATCATCACCGCCCTCTGTTATGATCTTGTCGGGTCGACCAGGCTTCTTTCCCTGCTGGATATAGAGGATTACCAGGAACTGATCTCAGCGTTTCAGAATGCGGCGAAACAGGCGATAATCTCCCATTCCGGCGTCGTGCAACTTGAGGCCGGAGATGGAGGCGTGGCGCTTTTCCCGATTGAGGTCGGTGAGAAGGATGCGGCGTCGCTCGCCATTCGCGCAGGCCTCGGGATCGTCGAAGGTTGCGCGCGCGTTGGCCGGGAAGCTGGGCGCGACGACGTGCACGTTCGTGTCGGGATTGCCACATCCATCGCGCTGATCCAGGAGACGGACGAGGGGAAGGGGCAACCGGTTACGAGTGCGGCACTGGCCATAGCCACCCGTCTGGAAGAGATCGCCGCACCAGACAGCGTCTTTGTTTCTGAGGACACACGCAACCTGGCCGGCAGGTCGCATGCCTTCGTGTTCGAAGGCGTCAAGACGCTCAAGGGCTTCACCGTGCCGGAGAAGGTTTGGCGTGCACTCGGGCACAAGATCGAGGTCGACAGGTTCTACGCGTTCGGAAGCCTTGGCGGCCCGTTCATTGGTCGCGAAAGCGAGCTGAGCATGATCGCCGCCTGTTGGGAAAGGATTCCCGCCGAGGGGGGCGAAGTACTCCTGATCGAGGGAGACGCGGGCATCGGAAAGTCGCGCCTTTTGCGCGAAGTCCGCAAGAAGACTCGCGACCGGCGATCAGGGCTGTTCTTCTTCCAGTGCCTGCCCGGAGGGCATCGCTCGACGCTGCATCCCCTGTTGAACAGCTTTATGGGCGTAATGTCAGGACAGGACGGTCAGCCGGGTCTGACGGCTTCCGCTGTGGCAGCCCTTTTCGAACGAAACGGCATACGCGACGCAGAAACGATTGAAACGTTCGCATACTTGCTGGGTGCGCTGGGACGAAATCAACGGCTTGCCGACAACGGTCCCAAGGCCATCCGGGAAAAGGCTCTGCGCGCAGTGTTTCGCGCACTCGAAGCGTTGTGCGCGAATGGGCCGGTCGTCCTGGCCATCGAAGACATTCATTGGATCGATCCGACCTCCCAGGATCTGCTGGCGGAGGCCGCGCGAGTTGCGCGCCAACTTCCGATTCTCCTCGTCGTGACCTCGCGTCTCGGTTTTGCGGCGGATTGGCTGGATGCAGCCAACCCCACGCGTCTGACGCTGCTCCCCCTTGATCGTGACGAAACACGACTGGCCATAGAAGCAAGGTGGCCGGAGCACAGGCAGGCTATGCTTCCTGAACTCTATGACATTACCGAGAGAATATCCGGCGGCGTACCGCTCTTTATCGAGGAAATCTGCCAATGGGTCTCGCAGAATGTTGCGACGGATACGATGAGCCTATCGGAAAACGTTGGACCCACCCATGTATCCGCATTCGAGGGAATACTCGATGCGCGTGTCAAGCACCTGGGTCCGGCCAGGGATGTGGCGCGAGCGGGCGCAATTGCTGGTTCCTGGTTTACCCTATCACTGCTTCGCGCGCTGCTGCCGGGTTTTGGCAAGAAGTCTTTGGCCAAGGCCGCTGATACCCTGTGCGATACGGGGTTCCTGATGAGGATCCGGGCGCCGGGGCATACGACCTATGGTTTCCGGCACGTTTTGATTCAGGAAACGATCTACAACGGGCTGCTGCGAAGGCAGCGGCAGGCATTGCATCGCCGGCTGTTCGGCGCTGTTAGCCAAAACCGCCAAATGGCGCCCTGGATCGACACCGGAACATTGGCCGAGCATGCGGAACGGGCCGGGTTCATGGAAAGCGCAATCGATCTCTACATTTCGGCGGGTAAGGAAAGCTCGAGCCGGTCGGCGATGGTCGAGGCGCGCAACTATTTGGAGCACGCTTTGGCGCTTTGCGACCAAATCGGCCAAGGGCATGCGGTCGAACCCTTGCAGCTATCGGCGCTGACTTCGCTCGGACCGATTCTGACCGGCCTTCTGGGACTGAACGCGCCGCCGGCACGCAAGCTCTATGAAGATGGCGTGGCCATCGCTCGCCGACAGCCGATGGAAGATCAAACCAAGTGGTTTCCGATCTATTGGGGCTGGTGGCTCACGGGATCGGATTTTCGCATCATGCGAGATCGCGCACTGCAGGTGCAGGCCATGCTGGCGGAAGCCGAAGATTCGGAAATACAGCTCCAGGTCAACCACTGCATCTGGGCGATCGAGTTTAATCTCGGCCATCATCAGGAAACCCAGGATGCAATCAAGGCGGGCCTTGCGCTTTATGATGAGCAGTCGGCGAAAACCAGCCGAATGTTGTTTGGCGGCCATGACGCCAAGGTTTGCGGTCTCGGGCAACTCGCACTTTCGCTGTGGCTGACGGGACAATCGAAAGCATCGAACGCGGCTCTGACGAAGATGGTCGCTTTCGTTGATCGGATATCCCATGTGCCGAGCAAGGCGCATTCACTTGATACGGAAGCGGTGTCCGCCTTTTACCGGGATGACTATGGGCGTCTCATCGAAATTTCCGAAAGAATGGCGAACTTCGCGAAGACACATGAGATGCAGTCGCTGTCTGGTCTGTCGCTGCTCTTCGGCGGGTGGGCTCGCGCTCATGGCGAGAGCCTCACGAGCGGGCACACGATGTTTCGCGAGGGGCTGTCGCTCTTGCAAAACCTTGGCGCCGTCGCAGATCTGCCGATCTATCTCTACATGCACGCCACTCTGCTCGGGCTTGCGGACAAATACGAGCCGGCGATCGAGGTCACGAATGACGCGATCGAAAAGGCCAGGGAAACCGGTCATGCCTATTGGCTTGCCGAGCTTTACCGCCGACGCGCTGTTCTTCATGCGCGGGGCAACACCACCACGGAGCCAATTGTCGCCGACATGCGCTCGGCGGTGGAAATTGCCGAGAGCCAGGGAGCGAAGGCGCTTGTGAGGCGGGCGAGACATTCAATCCAGGAGCTTGGCGTTGTCGTTGAGCTTTGAACCGACAGGCCGCAACACGGATCCGTCAAACCCCAGTGGGATGCTCGCAACCCTTCGCGGCCGCATCGTTGCGGACCTTGGAGAGCCCCTGTCGCAACTCGCAGGTCCCGAAGTGGACGATCGATGCCTGCGCACAATTCTGCCGCTCTGTCGGCGCGCCCGCATAACCCGGCTCGGTGATCTGACCGGCCTTGATCGGATCGGGCTGCCGGTGGTGCAGTCCGTTCGCCCCGCCGCCCTGTCAGAAGTCACTTCGCTCGGGCGAGGACTTGCCACGGCGAGCGCGGCAGTGGGGGCGATCATGGAATCGCTAGAGCGCTTCTACGCCGAAGCCATCCCGCCGGAGCGGGTGTTTCTCGCCACGGCCGATGAGCTCAAGATCGCTGGGGGCCTGTTTGAAAATCTTCTGGTGCCTGGCCGCCGGGGGACCTGGCGGGAAACGACGATACCGTGGATCACCGGCATCGATGTGGCGACAGGTCGGACGCAGCCGGTTCCCCTGGAACTTGTTCACACCTGCTACACGGATCCGCCGCCCGCCCACGATGGCTTGTTCACGCGTACGACCACGGGTCTTGCCTGTCACATGACCGTCGTCGGCGCGTTTCTGCATGGACTGTTCGAATGCATCGAACGCGACGCCGTCGCGCGCGCTTTCGCCACCCACGGCTTCTTCGATCGAATGCGAATTTCGCCATTCGGGCTGGGTGACAGCGTTGATCACATACTGTCCGTCGCCGGCAAGCACGGCATATCCATTGGCCTTTGGCTTGCCCCTTCGCCGGCAAAAGTTCCAGTCGTCTGGTGCCAGACGATCGAGACGGGCCGGGGCGAGCCCATCCTTGCTCTTCCAACTGAGGGCTACGCGGCGGGGCCGAGCGTCGAGGCGGCGGCGTCAAGCGCAATGCTCGAAGCCTTGTCAGCACGCGCAGGGGCAATATCGGGTGCACGCGACGATCAAACCCGGGCGCATTATAGACGAAGCACCGATGCTGTCGTTGAGAAGGCCCGCCAGCTCATTCTTGGTGGCGCATTCGGGACGCCACCCTCGGCAATCGAAGCGCCCGAAATCTCAGATCTCGGATCGCTTGTCGACGCGGTCACATCCGCCGGGCTGGGGCCCATATTGGTAGTGCCCGTCGGAGCGGACGCTGAAACGGGAGTTCAGTGCATAAGGGCCATCCTTGCCGGAGCTCTTCCTTTTTCGATTTTGCGTTGAGTGTCCACATGGTCGATGCGAGTGAGGAAAGTCCGATCCTGGTGTTTCTTGGTCCGACCCTTCGGTTGGCCGAGGCGGAGCCAGTTCTCGACGCCATCTACCTGCAGCCCGTCGCGCAAGGCGACATTCTGCTCGCCGCCCACGCATTCCGCCCGCGTGCAATGGTCTTGATCGACGGCCAATTCGAAGACAGGCCGGCTGTCCGACACAAGGAAATCCTCTGGGCGATGGCGCAGGGGATCGTCGTGATCGGCGCTGCGAGCATGGGCGCACTCAGAGCGGCGGAACTCGACGAATTCGGAATGATCGGCGTGGGCCTGATCTACAGGTGGTATCGGCGTTGGCGGCTCGCTCCCGATGATGCGGTCGCCGTTCATTCGGGGCCGCCGGAGCTTGGCTTCCTTCCATTGACGGACTCATTGGTAGATCTGCAGCGGACGTTCGCCAGCTTGATGCGCGGGAATTTCATAACGGCTGCCGAGCGCGATTTGCTGACAACAATCGCGCGAAACATGAACTTTCGAGAGCGTAAGTTGGAAGCGATCTTGCGTGCTGCGGGGTGTCAGGCGGAGAGGCTCAAAGAGCTGCGGAATGAGATGGTGAGACAAAAAAGACTGGACGCGCTACTGGCGCTACGAAGCGCGCGAGCCATCGCGGGGAAACGAAAGGCAACGCGTGCAAGCATCTCGTGGGTTGCGACGAACACCTTTGTTCGGGACCTTGAGGCGGGCGGCATTGACTCAAAATTAGTAAACACTTATAAATTGAATCCTTAATTGCCGGATTTTCAATCGAGAGGGGCAATTGTGCGATGCGTCTGCTTCGGGACGATGCCCTCGACTCTGAAACTGCGCGTCTCGGCACGCGTTTCTGGATTTATCCCCAGCCGCCCTTCATTCCCGGATACGAACAGC
The DNA here is from genome assembly GCF_001426785.1 of Ensifer sp. Root142. Lineage (NCBI taxonomy): Bacteria > Pseudomonadati > Pseudomonadota > Alphaproteobacteria > Hyphomicrobiales > Rhizobiaceae > Ensifer > Ensifer sp. Root142. The sequence continues at coordinate 602,900 of NZ_LMFK01000034.1, read as the reverse complement.
CCGATCGTGTGTGGCTGTCGATACCGCGTGACGGAATCGGCGAGGGCCCCAGCGACCTTTCCATGTATGTCGCTGATCCGCTCTATGAGAAGCAGCCCTACGGTCTAGCGGGTTTGCCGCCATTCGATGGGGCAAGGCGTGCGCCGGTGAGGCCAGGCCCGGATCGCCACTTCGACAACATCGATCCGACCTCCCGGCCATTTCTCGCCGTCCACGCCTACGCCTGCGTGCGTTTCGTTCTCGACATCTGGCAGAGTTATCTCGGGCGGCCGATCGATTGGTTCTTCGATCAAACCTTTCCCAGGCTTGAAATCGTTCCATTTGTCGATTGGGACAATGCGCAGGCGGGCTATGGCTTTCTGGAACTCGGCTGGTCCGACGTCGACGGCGTACTGCGACCCTATGCGTTGAATTTTGACACGATCGCGCACGAAGTCGGGCACCTCATAATGCTGTCGGAGACAGACGTGCCAACCGCGATATCGCCCGACGGTGACTTCTTTTCGTTCTCCGAAGCTTTTTCCGACTGTGTTTCGCTGATCTCGTTCCTGCATTTCGATTCTGCGATTGACCGGCTTCTGCGGCGAACGAGAGGCAATCTGCTGCTCTACAACGAACTGAACCGCTTTGCGGAAACCAGCCCCGAGAGGCAGATCCGCCTGGCGACCAATTTCCGGCAAATGTCCGCAGTGACCCACGAAGTGCACGACCGCGCGCTGCCGTTCGTCGGCGCCATCTTCGATAGTATCGTTGCGATTTACCATCGGGACCTGGTTGCAAATGGCTGCGCCGACAGCCGGCTTCTGGATGTTGATATCCGGGAACTGGCGCGGGACGAATTCGATACATTTCGTCAGGCGACGGCGGACGCATTCAGCATCAAGCCGCTGTATTTCAAGCTGGCACTGACCGCTGCACGCGACGCTGTGGGCGCGGCGCTTGCTACCGCATTGAGAACGCTTGATCCGAACACGCTGCGCCTCGACCAAGCGGCAAACGCCGTCATTGCCGCAGCGGACGGGGCGGTTGCCGAACTGCTGGAAGAGAATTTTGCGTGGCGTGAAATCATCGGTTCGAGATGAGCCATAGGAGGGAAAGATGAGTGATTGCTATGTTAATCCTGTTGTTGGAGACGAAAAAGACCTGGAAGATCTAAAAGATATAATTGAATATAAGGCCTACCGACCAGGAGATATTAGGTTGTATGGACGACCTGCTAAGTTTTATGATACACAAAATAAAGATGAAAAAATAAGAAGAATGCTGTCTGAGATTGATGACAAGATAAAAAATATTGATGATAAATCAATTATTGATGATATCACAAGACTAATCGAGCAGATTATAGAGTATATAATGAAGAGCTCCGGGGTTGTCGGTGGTGGGATAACAATAGCCGTATTTGATGGAAAATCTTATAGTTTCCTTCCTGTTAGTTTGAGTGGTGATGTAGATTATATAAACAGCATTGGCGTGATTTATGGCTATGCGTATGAGGGGCATTGCTACAAGCTGCCAAAACCGCAGATCATGTGCCTATCTGAAAGACCGACGAAAATCGCCAAAGGCGATTGCGGCTGCGATTGTGGATTTGACCCGAAATTCGGTTACGCCGTTTGGTCGATCGACAAGCTCGAACGTGCCATATCTCTCGACATCCGCGCCGACGATCTCAAAACGCTGGTGCTGGACGAAAACCTGCCGGGCAACCGCTCGCCGCTCGCCTATGCGCAGACGATGGCGTTGGCTCCACAACGGCAACGGGACTATTAATTTGGCGGCGGAGCGCCCACAAGGACGGAGAAACCACTTTGTACGTGAGCCGGCGCGATCCGTTCGGCCGCTGCGATGATGAGCGGCGGATAGCGGCGCTGATGGTCGATCCTTGCCGCACAGCCGTGCGTGGTCGCAAGCCCTCCGCCAGCTCCCGCAGGCGGCGCTCGATCGTGTCGCGCACGTCCCTCAAATAGCCGTGCGCCGTGCCGCTTGCCATCACTTCGGCGGGAATGGCGTTGGGGTTACTGTTGCAGCCAGACGCGACATTGCGCTGCCCCCTCGACAACCTTCGCCGTCCTGTGGATGCGCCGAACTCGGTGCGGCTGGCATTGGCTGCTCTCACGATCGATCAGCTCGATGCTGGCTTGTGCACACGGCCCGCCATGCTGGAGTCCTGGGACAACGATTTCGACTCGACCGGATCGTGGGAGCGCAACGCCGGTAACATACTGTCAAGATCGAGCAGTCGCAGCACCCTTTAGAAACAAATCCGCGCACATCCGCGCGCGCGCGGCAATCTCTTCGATGCGGGGCGCCGGTTTCTGACGCAGCATGGCGGCCCGCTGGGGTTCCATGACCATCATCCCGCGAAGCATCCCGCAAGCTGCATGCGGATCTGCAAGCGCAAGGGCGCCGCGATCGGCCTGCTTGCGCAACCAATCCTCCATCAAGTTGTTGGTCTTGACGATCGCCTGCTCATAAAAGGAGGTTGCGATCTCCGGGAAGCGGTCGGACTCGCCGATGACAAGGCGCGTGATGGTGATGGTATCGTCGGAGAGCGTCAGCATGCCATAGGCCGTCAGCATCCGCTCGAGACCCTGCCGCAGGTCCGTCGTCGCAAGCGTGCTCACATCCAGCGCCAACAGGAAGCGTGCGATACGATCGGAAATCAGGTCCGAAAAGACGTCGGCCTTCGTCGGGAAAAGCCTGTAGAGCGTTTTGGTCGAGACTCCCGCCTCTTGCGCGATCGCCGCAATGCTGGCTGCTGCGTATCCGTTCTCGTGGAACTGCTTGTTTGCGGCCTCGATGATGACATTCCTGGTGTCCTCGTCGCACCGGACCTGGGGCCGGCCTCGCGATCTCTTCTCGATTTTGTGATTTTGGACCATAGGGAGTTTCCAAATTTCCGTTGACTTCGATTTTATAGCGCGTATTTTGGAAAACATCAAATTTCCAATTAACAGAGGCCGTAGCCTTCGCGACCTGTTCCGGAGAATAACAATGCCTGGCAATAAGCTGCATGCCTTGAATAACAACGTCCCCTCCGCCGCTGATGCGGTTGCGGAAGCGGTGCCAGCAACGCTCGATGCCGGCAAGCCGCCACGCGTCGCAGAGCTGGCCGGGTCGGCCGCTGAAGCAAGGACGGCCGGCAAACGCTCGGGCCGCTCTCTGCTCATCGGCGCAACCGCGCTCGCGTTGATTGCCGCCGGAGGCTATTTCGGCCATGACTATTGGACGGTTGGCCGCTTCCACGTGTCAACGGATGACGCCTATGTGAAGGCCGACTCCAGCACGATCGCTCCCAAGGTGTCCGGTCATATCACCGAAGTGCTTGTCAGCGACAACCAAACGGTCATCGCTGGTCAACCGCTTGCAAGAATCGACGATCGCGATTTCAGATCCGCGCTCGACCAGGCGAAAGCTGATGTGGCTGCCGCCGAGGCTACGCTTTCTGCCAAGGAAGCCGCCCTCGACATCCAGCAATCGACGATCGCCGCAGCACGCGCGACCGTCGACGTCGACAAGGCCAATGAGACCTTCGCGCAACAGAACGACAAGCGCTATTCGAATCTTGCGACCACAGGATATGGCCCAGTGCGGACCGCTGAGCAGGCAGCCTCGCAGATCGGGGTAGCCAGGGCCGCCGTCGCACGCGACAGCGCCGTTCTCGACGCCGCGATCAAACAGATTGATCTTTTGAACGCCGAGGTTGCCCAGGCAAAGGCCGCTCTTGCCCGTGGCCTGGCCCTTCAACGCCAGGCCGAACTCGATCTTTCCTATGCGACCATCCTCGCGCCTGTTGACGGCTCGGTGGGCAACCGCACGCTAAGGGTCGGCCAATATGTTCAGGCCGGCACGCAGTTGATGTCGATTGTGCCAATCACGGCGGTCTATGTGATCGCCAATTACAAGGAAACACAGTTGACCGACGTGCATGCCGGTCAAACTGTCGATCTCGAAGTCGATATGTTCCCCGGCCGCACCTATCATGGCCGTGTCGACAGCATCGCGCCGGCAAGTGGCCAGGAGTTTGCTCTGCTTCCGCCTGATAACGCCACGGGCAACTTCACAAAGGTCGTCCAGCGTATCCCGGTCAAAATCGTGCTTGACGGCAAGAGCGCTGCTTCCGGCGATCTTCGCCCCGGCATGTCGGTGCAGCCGAGTATCGACACCAAGGCTGCCTCTCAGGGCAACCGGGTTTGATGGGAAAGGTGAGGAGATTGCATCCATGTCCTCCGAGATTTCAACCACCACAGTCGCCTCGCAGCCGCGGGCCAGCACCAGGGATTGGATCGCCGTACTCGCCGGCATGATCGGCGCGTTCATGGCCATTCTCAACATCCAGATTACCAATGCCTCATTGCTCGATATCGAGGGCGGCATTGGTACCGGCATCGACAATGGCGCCTGGATCTCCACCTCCTACCTGATCGGCGAAATCGTCGTCATTCCCTTGACGGCCTATTTCAGCAGCGTCTTCTCGTTCCGCCGATACATTCTGGTAAACTCCGTTCTCTTCCCGTTGTTTTCGATTGCCTGTGCCTTTGCTCACGACCTTGGAACGATGATCCTCCTGCGAGGGCTGCAGGGCTTTGCCGGTGGGGTTCTGATTCCCATGGCGTTTACCATGGTACTGACCAAGCTTCCGAAGACGCAGCAGCCGCTCGGCCTGGCGTTCTTTGCGCTATCGGTCACGTTTGCCCCGGCAATCGGCCCGACGATCGGCGGCTATCTGACCGAAAACTACGGTTGGCAGTCTATCTTTTTCATCAACGCCGTACCGAGCGCCCTCATGGTCGTTGCCCTTGCCCTGACGCTCGACAAGCAGCCGATGCAGCTCCACCTCTTGAAGGAAGGTGACTGGGCAGGAATCATTGCGATGACCGTCGGGCTCGCCGCTTTTCAGACCGTGCTTGAGGAAGGCAACAAGGAGGATTGGTTCTCCTCTCCATTCATCGTCAAGCTCAGCATCATCGCCTTCGTTTTCCTTGCCGCTTTCATCTGGATTGAACTCACCGTGAAGAAGCCGCTGGTGAACCTGCGTCTGCTGACACAGCGCAATTTCGGGATCGGCGTTGCCGTCAATATGCTCGTCGGTGTCGCGCTTTTCGGAAGCGTTTATATTCTGCCGCAATATTTGGGCCAGGTGCAGCGATACAACGCCGAGCAGATCGGCAACGTCCTGGCTTGGACGGGTTTGCCGCAGTTGCTGCTCATTCCGCTTGTCCCTGTCCTGATGAAACGGTTCGACGTCCGTTACATCGGTTTCCTCGGCATCTCGATCTTTGCAATCAGCTGCTTCATGAACATTACCCTTTCGGCGGACAGTGCCGGCGATCAGTTCTGGATCCCCAACATCGTGCGTGCGATCGGACAGGCGCTGGTGCTGACGCCGATCACCGCCATCACCACGGCTGGCATTGCTCCGTCCGACGCCGCTGCGGCCTCTGGGCTGTCCAACATGCTGCGCAACCTCGGCGGCGCCATCGGCACGGCATCGCTCGGCACGATCCTTACGAAGCGCGAGCAGTTCCATTCGAACATCATCGGCCAGTCGGTGACCCTTGCCCGGGAGGAGGTCCGCGACCGTCTCTCCCAGACTGCCAGTTACTTCATGGCGCACGGCGTTTCCGACCCGGTTCTTGCCAGTCACAAGGCGATCGCGGCTCTGGGCCAAGTCGTTCGACGCCAGGCGCTCATTCTGGGTTTCAGCGACACCTTCGCTGTCATCGGGGTCGTGCTCGCAATCGCTGCGGTTGCTTTGTTGCTGACCCAAAAGCCGGGCGCTGGAGGCGGCGCCGGTGCTCATTGAGCCCCTCGCAAAAACCATCTTTCTGAAGATAGCGGTCATGTTGCCAGCGCCGAGCCCCAAGGGGCTTCGCGCTGCACAAGGGGGAAGGTACGCAACGGAGGGTTGATCGTGGATGTTGCTCCAACGCGGAATTACACAGGGGAAATGATGCGTATTGCCATGACGATCGGGCTGTTGCTCGCCATGAGCGCAGCGGCAAAGGCGGAGACGCTCTATTACGGCTCGCGTGCCGGCATGGAGGTGACGGTGGTGAAGAAGTCGAACATCGGGACGACTCACGCCAAAATATTCACGAAACACACGCGGGAGAATGCCACCGCCTTTTGCCGGGAGTACGTGCAGAAGGTAACGCCGAAGTGCATCGCGGACGAACTGAAGGTGGAGCTGCTGACGGAAATCTCGGCCAACTGCAAAACCGGCACGTTCATCACGCTCAATGGACAAGGCTACCAGTTCAAAGGGTCGAACCCGGACTATGATCCGACCGGGATGAGCACCGAATACCTACTGGTCGAGGCAGGCGGCGGGGAGCCGTTGGACGGCTCGAGCGCCTCCGGCTACGATGTAGCCTTGGACCAGTACAAGGCGTTGTGCCCGAACCGGGTGCAGTAATCCGGAAATCCGCCTGGCTGTGTGTCAGCCAAAACCGGTGATCGCCGACATGGGCAGAATGAACGGACGATGGCGCTAGACCGCACTCTTCGCGGGGCACGACGCCGGGGCCGAAAGCTCAGCCACTATCGCCACGCTCATTGAGACCTGCAAGCTCAACGCCATCGATCCCTTGGCCTACTTGACCAGCACACTCACCGCCATCGTCAACGGGCCACAAGCAGCAACATCGGCGAACTCCTGTGGTGGAATTATCCGATCAAGGTGCGATCGGGATACCGCGTATGCTGCGTCTGGCACCGCGTACTGTATTTCTTCCGCAGATAGCTGGTCAGCGCACGCTCGCGTGGCACTAAAAGCGGACCTCTAGACGTTCGACAGGGTCCTTGGTGAAATCGGAATATCGCATCCACCGAGGGACGACCTTAAACAAGACGGCACCATTCTCGACAAACTCTCTCTCAACTGGAACGCTTTCAAGATGCGCTTTCTGGTATTCCTGCATTTCGGAGGCGGAAACCTTCATGGCGTCGCCCTCATATTGAACCGTGATATTCTTGTCCCAGCCGACGACAAGTGCGACGCTTGTTCTATCTGACAGGTTCTCGAACTTGCGGGTCTGCTCGGAGGTATCGAACACGATTTCGAGGTTGTCACGCACCGAAAAGTCAATGGCCGCAGCTTCAGGCTTGCCGTCTGCATGAGATGTTGCGATCATCGCCAGGGTGTGCTGGCGCAAGAATTCCAAGATGACTTTCTTGCCTTGAGCGTTGTCCATGGCTGAAGTCCCCCGAGATAATGTAGAGGGTATTGAGAGGATGCGAATTCGCGGCATCCTCACGCCTGAAGCCTGACATAGCGCCGGAGGGGGGCAAGGTGCGACATCGGCTCCCTCCTCAACCTGGACAATCTCGATGGCCGTTTCCAAATCCTTTAGCGCGAGATCGGATAGGTCTTCTCGGATTTGCGCTCGAAGGCCGCCTGCGTGAAGGTGACAGCGGAGGTCGCCGTATTCACCGGCTCGTGCGCTTCTTCCAAATCGACGCGCTAGAGTCGGCGCAATGGCCGGAAAGCCGCGCGCAACTCGGCGCTGAAAAGCTCCGGTTCTTCCCACGCTGCGAAGTGTCCACCCTTGTCCACTCGGTTGTAGTAGATCAGGTTGTGGTACGCTCGTGCCGCCCAGTGCTTCGGCGGCCTGTAAACCTCTCCCGGGAATATCGTCACGGCCGCCGGGATCGCAATAGGAGCCAACTTGCTGTTGCCGGCGCTGCTTTCCCAATAGATCCGGCCGCTCGAGGTCGCGGTGTTCGTCAGCCAATAAAGCGTGATGTTGTCAAGGATCTCGTCGCGGCCCAACGCGCGTTCCGGTTCATCGCGTGTGAACACCCAGTCGGCGAGCTTGTCATAGAACCATGCTGCCAGTCCAACCGGCGAGTCGGCAAGGCCATACCCGACGGTTTGTGGACGCGTTCCCATGATTGCCGCATAGCCAAAGCCCTTGCTGAGGAACTCCCTGGCCTGGTCAAAAACTGCCCGTTCCTCGGCGGTCAAATTCGCCGGTGCAGGATCACCACTTCTCAACGCCCGTGCAACTTCCGGCGGGATGGTGGTCGAGCGCTCAATCCTGTTCACATGAATGCCGAGCAGACCCGCAGGAGCCTGGCGGCCCATCGCATCGGAAATGATGGCGCCCCAATCGCCGCCCTGTGACACGTAGTTTCCATATCCAAGGCGCTTCATCAGGACCTCCCAGGCGCGAGCGACGCGATCCGGGTTCCAGCCGGTACCTTTGGGCTTTTCCGAAAAGCCGAACCCTGGAATGGACGGAAGCACGACATGGAAGGCATCTTCCGCCGTCCCTCCATGCGCCGTCGGATCGGTCAGCGGGCCAATGACTTGCAACAATTCGAAAACGGAACCGGGCCAGCCGTGGGTCATGATGAGCGGCAAAGCGTTCGCATGACGCGAGCGCACATGAATGAAGTGAATGTCGAGGCCGTCGATATTAGTCAGAAACTGCGGCAAGGCATTAAGCTTCGCCTCTGCCTTGCGCCAATCGTAGTCCGTCTCCCAGTAGCGCACCAGCGCCTGAAGCTTCGCCAGTTGTACGCCCTGGGAGCGGTCATCGACCGTTTCCGGGTCTGGCCAGCGTGTCGCGGCAAGGCGCTGTCTGAGATCGACGAGCTCTGCCGCCGGGACATCAACGCGGAAGGGGCGAACTTCGTCGGCCTCCAAAGGCGTCGTGGTGTTCGCTTGGGCGACGACGCTAGCAGGGCGAGACACCGCAAGGGCTGCCGCCACCGCTCCGTTTAAGAGCAGAGCCCGGCGCGACAGCGCAAAAGCGTTGGCGGTTTTCTCAGCGGTCATTTTCACACTTCCTTCTCTCTGCTTTCGAGGATCCATGTCGAAACGCTCACTTGACCGGGACGACAAGCGGGGTTCCTTTCTCGACGATGTAGGTCGCGAGCTCCGATGCCTTGCCGCTGCCGACATTCTTCGCGAGATGAGCCACCCCGGCCGGAATGAACAGGGCCTCTCCGGCATGAAGGGTAACCGGCGCTCTATCCTCGAGCTGGTATTCCAGCGAGCCTTCGAGGACATAGGCCACCTCTTCGCCCGGATGAGAGTGCTTGATGGAGATTGCGCCCGGCCCGAAATCGACGCGTGCCTGAACGGTCTCGTGCGCGGGTATGCTGAGATCGTGCTGCACAAGGTCGGTGCGCTGAATTCCCGGTTGCTGTGCGTTGGCCGCAAGTGGCGCCAATCCACTTCCAACGATCAGCAGCGCACCCGCCGAGATATGAGACATTTTCATCTGGTCTTCCTTTCCGCATTGTTCGAGCCTTCGTCATTGAGGCCAGCGGCACCATTTGAGTGCTTTCGTGTATTGACGATGTGTCCGCCCGACGGGCCGTTTGTAACGGCATGTATCGCCGCTCACGTCCCGGGTCCGTATCGCTCCAAAGGGCAGTTGTATGAGGATGTATCCGCCCGGCAGTTTGACACAGGTCGAAACACACCGGCTGCATTTGTGAAAAATGCGATACACAAGAAACGCGCAGATCTCCTCTGTGAGCTGAGGATGGTGTCACCACCCTGGCCGCGCGCAACATAAGAGGAAGATCGTAATGAACGATATCACAGCTCTGCCTGACAAGCCCCGCGGGCTGCCGGGTCACTCGACCGTAGGCACCAATGACCTGGATGCTGCAGCGGCTTTCTATGACAAGCTGCTCGGCGTATTCGGTATCGGCCGCGTTCTGGTGCAGCCCGGAAGGGCTGTCTATTACGGGCACCAGGCGCTCGAATTCGGCGTGATCAGCCCCTTCAACGGCGCGCCGGCAAACGTCGGCAATGGCGGGATGGTTGCCTTCGAAGCTCGGTCTCGTGCTCAGGTTCACGAGGTCCATGCGGTTGCTTTGGCGGCTGGCGGCTTTGACGAAGGAGCTCCCGGTCCGAGAGGGGAACACGCCGACGGCCCGTACTGCGCATATTTTCGCGACCCTGAAGGCAACAAGTTCCTCGTGTACAGAAATGGACCTGACGAGGCTTGATCGTCGGGTATCACCGTTGACCGGGCCACCGGATTTTCAGAGCGATGATCCAGTGGCCGCGGCCCGACTCTTGAACCCAAACAGTGTCACGCCCGGCGTATCCGACGCCCGGCATCCGTTCAGGCGCCGCTCAATTGGGAGGCATCTTTTTGTTGCAAGGTCGGACATATCAACAAGACGGCCGGCCTGACCAGAAAAGGTCGCGCACACTCGCGCCCCCCCCCGCACACGCAAGGCCACTGCCATGCGGATGGGCAATGAGTGGAGACCATGATCCGAAATTGCATTAATGGGGTGCGACGTCGCACGGTAGAGAGCTTGATGCGTATTACGGAAGCTCGATCTCGCCATTTACCACGTGGTTGAGGTCGGTGCCTTCCGCCGTGAGCGTCATGCGAACCTTCAGCGTCTTTTCGCCAGTCTGCCCTTCGCGCACCGTCTCCTCGATCTTGCGCTGCGAGGTGATGCCGACTTCCTTCAAGAACTTGCGGATGGATAAATTGAAGGCGTCTTCGCTCATGGCGGAACTCCTCTGTGTCCGGAAGGCATTGTAAGGGAAGGCGAACGGTCAAGGAAGCAGGATCGTGAGGCGCGCGGTGTGGACGACTCAGGCCAGTTCCAGGATGCCGCCATCGGCCGACAGATCGTCGAGCGCAATGACGGCGATGCATCCGTCGAACGTTCCGACAGCCAGCGAGGCGTCTGAAGCATCCATCGAATAGATGACCGTCGCAACCCCGTTGACGGCGGCACGCGCCTTCGCCACGACAGTACCGGCTGCCGCGTCGAGCACGAGGATCGTGCCGTCGAGCAGCGCCGCAACAACCAGTCCGATTGGTCTAACATGAACCACTGCACTGGCGGCGGCAGCCGTGGCATGACGCCAGATCTCACGGCCCGGTCGCTCGATCGCCTTTCGGTAGATGAAGCCATGATGGCCCTGACGCGGATCCGGGTGATAGTGCCGGCCGGCCACGACGATACCACGACCGGCGTCGTCCTCGACGTAGCAGCCGATGCATTCCATGGCATGACTGGCGTGGCTGCCGTCGGCAGGCAGGAGCGGCCACAAGTCCTCGACGGTGCCGTCCGGTCGCACGCGGCAGAGACGCTTCTTCTTGTGTGAGGTCGGTGGCGTGCCTTGGAGCAGGTAGAGATCTGGCGCGCCATCGATGCCGATATGATGATTGAAACAGTCATAATGGCCGAGGTCGACAAACCGGGCCTGTCCGGTGCCGATATCGATCAGAACATCGGCTTGGCCAAAGCCCGCCGGATGTCTGTCGCGCCGTCCCAGAACCCGGCCGTCGCGGGAGGAGACAAAGGTATAGACGCCCTCGAACGCACCAAATTCCGCGAGGTGCCCGTCACGGAGCACCTGCAGTCGCGAGCGCGGTGCTTCGCCAAGCGCTGAGGCAGGCGGTCCGATCTGGACAATCGGCGGCGACGATCGCAGGATGCGCGCGCCATACCCCTCACCGGAGAAGCAGACGACGCTGCCGTTCTCCAGGTCATAAATTTCGAGCAGGCAGAGGTCATGGACGGCGGCGAGCCGGCCGCTGTCCAGCCAAGCGACGTCCCAGATTGCGCCTCGCTGCACCAGTCGATCGGTGCCGAACCAAATGGCCAGCTGCCGTTCCATCGCCGATTGCCGATCTTGATCGGACATCTGCCTATCGATCATCTGACGCGCGATCCATGTCGCCGGATCGATCTCGACAGCGATACTGCCGACTGCCCCCTCGTAAGCAACGTTCACCGGGTAGAGCCGGTCAAACGGATCTTCCTCACTTTCTTCGCTGCCCCACTCCTCGTCCCAAGGCCTGACCAGCAGATCGAGCCGATCGCCAGCGACATTGAAGCTGCAGCGCTCAATCTCGGGCAGACCCCCGGCCAGCGGCCAAGACCGATCAGATGACCAGTTCCAAGCGACCAGCTCGCCTTCAAAAAACCAGCCGCCATCGTAGCTGCCTGCCGCAATCGCGATGACCGGTTCGTGCGGATGAAAGCTGATGTCGTTGATCGGCAGCCGCAGCATATCGAAGGCCGCAAAGGGCCGCCGCTCGCCGCGATGGTAGAGGGCCAGCCGATGGCGCAACCTTTGCCCGGTATAGGCGGCACGCCCTGGCGGATTTGTAAGCAGCGGAAACAAGCTCGCGACGGCCAAGATATGGCTATCCGGGCTAACGAACACACCCGTTATTCTGCCGTTTCCGGGGAGCGTTGGAGAAAAAACAATCAAGCAATCGGCCCTCGTCGCTTTCAAAGCCTTGCCGGATAATTTGATATCTACGCCACATGATCAACCGGCAAGAAGCTCGCAAACTACTAATGTCCGTAGCGTGACATGGCGGGTGCCGACGGTTTGAATTCTTTCGAGAGCAATCAAAGTTTGAGGCCCGCTCATATTAGATTTATTCATGAACGTTGCGCCGGGTCCGGAAGAATGCCCTTGAGGATCGTCTCGGTAATCGTCGTCGCCGCCGTGTCATAATCCTCTGCCTTCAAACGCGCCTTCTTCAGTCCGTCGGCTGCGATGGGCTCGAAATCCGCGTAGAATTGGGTTGATGCCCAAAGCATGATGAACAAGTGGCGCGGATCGACCGGAAGCATCTTTCCTGCCGCAATCCATCCCTCGACGACTGCCACGTGCGCATCCGTGACCTGGCGCATGTGGTCGCGATCCTTCTTCTTCAGAAACCGGGCGCCCTGGATGATCTCGCTGGCAAAGAGCCGGGATTCCGCAGTGTTCTTACGCGTATAATCGAGCTTGGCCTTGATGTAGAGGCGGAAGGCGTCAGCTGGCTCGCGCTCGGGCGAGATGTATTTCAGCGCGTCGTCCCAGCTGGCGATTAGGTGTGTAACGATGGCCTTGTAGATCTCCTCCTTGGAGGAGAAGTAGTAATAGACGTTGGCCTTGGGCAGGCCCGAGGCCTCGGCGATCTCGGCGATGCGTGTGCCGTCGAAGCCCTTACGCGCGAATATCTCGATCCCGGCCTTGATAATGAGGCGCATATTGCGTGCGCGGATACGCTCCTCCGGATCTCGTGCTGCCCTTGCCATGCGATCTCGCCTCCATCTCGCCGCCGCTCCCTACCAGACAATCATGCGTGGCGGCGAGACCGTTTCCGCAATTTCCGAGTTTTCCGGCAAAATGCAAGCGCATCGCCCTTTGCAAAAAAAAGTTGACGATCTGGTCAAAAAAACCTGACGACATAGTCATTTTTTTGCGTTCATGAAAGTTGACACTTTGGTCAGCTTTTGTCTAGTCTCTCGTTCAGCAGGTTGGAGGGGCGGTGTGATGTCGGGACGACTGAGGGAGGCGATGGCGGAAACGCTGGCCGGCTGGGAGGCCGATCTGCCTGATGTCTGGCAGGATGCGCTCGGACCAATCGGCGATGATTTCGATCGGGTCGACGCCGGTCTCGAGTTCGAATCCTGGGAGCCGATTTTTCCCGCGCGTCGCGGCAAGACCTTTCCCGGGCAGCCGAAGGGTGCGCATGCTCTTGCGGCCTTCGATGGGATCGCTCCCGACGGCGTGCGCTGCATGATCCTCGGTCAGGATCCCTATCCGGAGCCAGGTTTCGCAACGGGCCGAGCCTTCGAGGCCGGCAATCTTGCCGCGTGGGTCGAGCTGGACAAGATGTTCTCGAAGAGCATCCGCGCCTATATGCAGCTCATCGCGGCCGCGCGGCTCGGTGACGAGAGCCTTAGCGAAGACTTCGGTCGCTGGCCCGATGTGCGGCGCCTGTTGTGCGACCCGACGGCCTCGTTCGAGGCGCCAGACGCAATCGCCGACCGCTGGGTGGGCGAGGGCGTGCTGCTGCTCAACGCATCCCTGACGCTTTCCCGCTTTCGCGTCGATATCGATCCGCATCAGTCGCGCGGACATCTTCCGTTCTGGCGGCCCTTGATGCTGCGTGTGGTCGAAATGCTTCTGGCGCGGGGCGAGCCGATCGTCTTTCTCGGTTTCGGTGCGGCTGCGGCCGATATCTTCGCCCAAACCGGCATTCGCGAGGGCCGCACCGGCAATGTCGCCTGCATCGAGCGAGAGCATCCCGCTTTCGCCGACAAGGTGCTTGGCCGGGAGAATCCCTTCCTTCTCTGCAATCTCTATCTGGAGGCGATGGGCGGCCGTCCCATCGCATGGTGAACCATGGCGTCTACCCCGGAATATGACTTTATCATCGTTGGCGCGGGTTCGGCCGGTTGCGTTCTTGCGAACCGCCTGTCGAAGAACCCGGCCAACCACGTGCTTTTGATCGAGGCTGGTGGCAAGGACCGCAATCCGCTTTTTCGGTTACCGATGCTGATGGGCAAGCTCTTCCATTCGGGCATCTACAACTGGCACTATCACACGGAACCGGAGCCCTATCTCAACGGCCGCTCCCTCTATTGGCCGCGCGGCAAGGTTCTCGGCGGGACCTCGACCATCAACGGCATGATCTACGTGCGCGGCAATCGCCACGACTATGATCGCTGGGCGCAGCTCGGTTCACCCGGCTGGTCCTATGAAGACGTGCTGCCGGCTTTCCGGCGCTCTGAGACGCACATCGAGCGCGATGACGCGTTTCACAGCACGGACGGCGAACTCACCGTCTGCCGTGCCCGTGGCCACAATCCGCTGATGGACGTGTTCTGCGAGGCGGGACTGCAGGCCGGCTATCCAGAGAATGACGACTTCAACGGCGCCACCCAGGAAGGGTTCGGCCGCTACGATTTCACCATTCGCAAGGGCAAGCGCTGGTCCACATCCTGGGCATTTCTGCGCCCGGCGCTCGGACGAAAGAACCTTACCGTGCTGACGGGCGCCGAAACGACGCGTGTCCTCATCGAGGGTGGCCGAGCATGCGGCGTCGGATATTTGAAGGATGGCAGGCCGGGCATCGCGCGTGCCGGGCGCGAAGTCATCTTGTCGGCAGGCGTGGTCAATTCGCCCAAGGCGCTGCTGCTTTCCGGCATCGGGCCGGCAGACGAACTGAGTGCGCTCGGCATCAAGCCGACGCTCGATCTTCCCGGTGTCGGCAAGAACCTCCAGGACCACGTCGACTGCGTCATGAGCTGGGAATGCCGCGAGCCGGTGACGCTGTTCGGCGACCTGCGCGCCGACAAGCTCATTCCCGCCGTCGCACAAGGAATGCTGTTTGGCGAGGGCGTTACGACGACGTTTCCCTACGAGGCGGGTGCCTTCATTCGCTCGAACGAGGGCCTCGTCTCGCCCGATATCCAGCTGCATTTCATGCCAGCGCTGGAAAAGACCGCCAACCTGCATTTCCCCAATCCCTTCGCCAAGAAGCGGGCGGTGGAGGCCGATCACGGCTTCACAATCCGCGTCGGACCCGTCAATCCGGCGAGCCGCGGCGAAATTACGCTGCGGTCGGCGAACCCGACCGACAAGCCGAAGATCCAGGCGAACTACCTCCAGTCCGATTTTGACATCCGCACGATGATTGACGGCATCCGGCTGACGCGCGACATCGTCGGCCAGAAGGCATTCGACCGCTTTCGCGGCAAGGAACTGGCGCCCGGGCCGGAAGCGCTCGACGATGCCGGGCTGACCCGCTGGCTGCGCGCAACGGCCATGACGACGTTCCATCCTGTTGGCACCGCCAAGATGGGCAACGATCCGATGGCGGTGGTGGATGCGCAGCTCAAGGTGCACGGCATCGGGGGTCTGCGTGTCGCCGACGCCTCGATCATGCCGATCATCTCGAGCGGCAACACCAACGCGCCCGCCATCATGATCGGCGAGAAATGCGCCGAATTGATCCTGAACAGCTAAGGGAGTGATCCGATGATCCTCGAACACCGCACCTATACGTTCAAACCAGGCACGGTCGACAAGTGGATGAAGAAATACGAGGCCGACGGCCTCCCGGTGCAGAAACGCCATCTCAACACGTTCGTCGGCCTCTACGTTTCGGAACTCGGTACGCTTCACACCACCGTTCTGATGTGGGCCTACGACAGCCTTGCGGATCGCGAGGCGCGCCGGTCGGCCATGTACGCCGATCCGGATTGGCAAAAATTCATCTCCGAGGTCTGGGCGCTCGATGCGATCCAGAAGCAGGAGGTGATGATCATGAACCCTGCACCCTATTCGCCGCCGCTTTGAGACGACCAGGCACGCGTCGGCATTGCCCGCGCGTGTCGGAATGCGCATGACACAAGACAATCAACAAAAGAGGGAACGATCATGACTGACAAGGCTTCACGTCACATAATGCACCGTCGCACATTCCTGCAGGCGAGCGCGGGCGCCGCAGCGCTCGGTCTTGCCGCCAGCATCGTGCCCGAATTTGCCAGGGCGTCCGGCGGGCTGGTCGCACTGGTCCACACGCAGGCCGCCGGCGACAACGGCCCGGTCGATCAGATGATCGCCAAGCTCAAGCAGCTGTCGGAAGAGAAGGGTTTTGAATACCGCGCCGTCTACGCGCAGGACCCCGCGACCTACGAGACCATCTACCGCACGCTCGGCGACGCAGGTGCTGCGATCATCATCTCCACCTTCAACGAAGTGGCCGAGCCCTTCAAGGCGCTGGCGCCGTCCTATCCCGGTACCAAATGGATCCAGCTGTTCGCCGACCCCTTCGAGCCGGCGATCCCGAACGTAGTCACGGTGTCCTACGACTACTATCTCGGCTGCTATCTCTCTGGCGTCTTTGCGGCCAAGATGACAACGACGGGCAAGACAGGCTTCATCGGAGGTGTTTCGATCCCGCCGCTCAACGCCGATTTCAACGCGTTCAAAGCCGGCGTCCACTCAATCAAGCCGGACGCCAGCGTCATCGCCGCTTTTGCCGGCTCGTTTCAGGATCCTGCAAAGGGCCAGGAAATCGCTACCCAGATGTACAATGACGGCATCGACTACATTCAGACGGACGCGGCGGCCACCGACGGCGGCATTATCGCCGCAGCCAACGAAAAGGAAGGCCGCATGGTGAGCTGCCTTGCTCCGGGACAGTACGCACTCGGTCCGAAGTCGCTTATCTCCATCGTCGGCCTCGATTTCGGCGTCTCGCTCTACAACGAGGCAACGAAGGCCGTCGGTCCTGAATGGAAGGGCGGCACGCACGAGCATACGGGCCTTGGCACCGGCGTCATCGACTTCATTCCCTCGCCGGTCTTCGCGGAACAGGGGCCGGCTGAGCTGAATGCCAGGGCGAAGGAAGCGCTTGTCGAGGTCGAAAAGGCGCGTGCCGGTATTCTTGATGGCTCCATCAAGGTTCCATTCAATACCACACTCTGAGCCTCCGGCGCCGGCCGCAGGGTCGGCACCGGAGCCTTGACGAAAAACCGGCATCGGCCTTTGCCTTCGGGGAGGGCCGCCGGACGCTCGCGGATCGTCTTCCTTCCTGTTGACGGTCCGTGAGCCTTCGCTCTCGATGGGAACCTTTTGATGTCCAACCTTCCGAAGCCTGCGCTGGAGTGCCGGGATGTTACCGTGAAATTCGGAGACGTGACTGCACTGTCGGACGTTGCCGTTTCGTTTGTTCCCGGCCAGATCCACGCGGTCGTGGGCCAGAACGGCGCCGGCAAGACAACTTTCGCCCGCGTCGCTGCGGGACTTGTTCAGCCGACCGCCGGCGCGGTCGACGTGATGGGCCAGGAAATCCGCACCGGCCAGGTCAGCCAGAGCCGGGCTGCGGGCGTTGAGCTGGTTCATCAGAGCTTTGCCCTGCCGCCGTCCTTTACCGTTGCCGAGACCATGGAGTTCGGCGCCACTGGCAAAGGCGGAATCTACAGCCGCAAGGCGCTCGCGCAAAAATGGCGGACGCATCTTGCCGGTCTCGATGTCCAAGTTGATCTGAACAGGCGGATCCGCGATCTGCCGATCGAGACCCAGCAGGGCATCGAGATCGCAAGGGCGCTTGTCATGGATGCGCGCGTGCTCATTCTCGATGAGCCGACCGCCGTGCTCTCACCTTCCGGCATAGACATGCTGTTTGCTCGCGTCCGTCGTCTCAAGGAGCGCGGCGTTACCGTCATCCTCATCCTGCACAAGATCCGTGAGGTGCTCGGCATCGCCGACACGGTAACGGTGTTGCGCGGCGGCCGAAAGGTCGAGGGACCGCTTCCGATCGCCGAGGTTTCGGCCGAGAGGCTCGCCAACCTGATCGTCGGTGATGCGATTGCCAAGACGCTCGACCGGCATGAGCGTGACGCGCTGGTCGGGTCGAAATCGCCCGCAGGCGAGGGCGCAGGTCATCCGGAGAACGCTAGAGGTCCGAGCGTGCTGTCCATGAAGACCGTCTCGACACGGCCGGACAGTGAGGGCATCGCGCTCGATGGCATCGATCTGGACATTCGCCCAGGCGAAATCGTCGGCATAGCCGGCGTGGAGGGTAACGGACAGAAGACACTGGTGCGAGCGATTTCCGCCCTTGCCGATCTTGCCGGCGGATCGATCGTGCTTGCAGGCCATGACGTGACCGGCAAACCGCTCGTGGCCCGTCGCGCGATTGGTCTCAGGATCATTCCCTTCGAGCGCAACGTCGAAGGCCTCAGCCTCACGAGTTCGCTCTGGCAGAACTGGAGCGCAAGGGAGTTGCTGCAGGGAAGCCTGCTCAAGGTGATCCGCCCCTCTGCGGTGCGCGAAGCCTGCGACCGGTCGCTTAGGGAATGGAGTGTCCACTACCACAATTCAGCGCAGAAGGCGGGGTCCTTGTCGGGTGGCAATGCCCAGAAGGTGATCCTTGCGCGCGAGGTCGATCGCGATGCCAGGCTGATCATCGCGGCTCAGCCGACGCGTGGTCTCGACATCGGTGCCACCGCCTTCGTGTGGCAGGCGCTCCGGCAGGCGCGCGATCGCGGTGCCGCCATCCTTTTGATTTCATCTGATCTCGACGAGCTGTTCGACATCTCCGACCGTGTGGTGGTGATGCTGTCGGGGCGTGTGAACGGCGAATTCCGCGCGCCCTTCGACATCGCGTCGGTGGGCGCAGCCATGACCGATGCGGCTGCGAGGGTAAGCGCATGAAAGACAGTTTCATCACGGTTGCCCGCAGCCTGATCTTCGTGGCCTTCGCGCTCATCCTGTGCTCTCTGGTGTTCCAGTTTGCCGGCTACAACGCGGGGGCCATGCTCTGGGCGGTAGTCGATGGCGCCTTCCTGCGCAGCGGTGCGATCGAACAGAGCCTCAGATGGGCGCTGCCACTGTTCGTCACGGCCGTAGGCGTCGGGATTTCCTTCCGGGCGGGTTTCTTCAACATCGGCGCCCAGGGCCAGTTCTATGTCGGCGCGATCTGCGCCGCGTTCGCCGCCGAGGCGTTCAAGGGCGGGCCGGCTTTCCTCGTTATCCCGGCGCTCATCATCGCCGGCATGCTGGGCGGCGCCCTCTGGGCGCTCTGGCCGGGGCTCCTGAGATTACGGTCTGGTACTGACGAGGTGATCACCACGCTGATGGGCAACTTCATGGCCGGCCTGCTTCTGGTCTATGTCACCTCGGGACCGCTCAAGGATCCTTCGGGATCCGGTCAGCAGGCATCAAGTCGCCCGCTCGACGCGGCCTACCGCATCTCGGACTCGCTCGGCCTGTCCCCAACCATCATCGCCATCGCGGCCGCCGTCGGCATTTTGATGTGGCTCCTGGTCAACCGCACGGCCTTCGGGGTTCTTGCGAGCCTTGCCGGCCGCAACGGCACGATGGTGGAGTGGCAGGGCGCGCGGCTGTGGAAACTGGGTCTTTCGAGCTTCATCATCTCGGGCGCACTGGCGGGTCTCGCCGGAACCATCGAGTTCATGGGGCCGAACGGCCGCATCGCATCCGGGTTCCTGCCTGCCCACGGCTTCACGGCGATCCTGATCGCGCTCGTCGCCAATCTCTCCGTGGTCGGCACTGCGGCAGCCGCGGTGTTCTTCGGCGGCCTTGCCTCGGCGGCGCTTTATCTGCCGATCATGGCCGGGCTGCCGGCGGCCGCGATCGACATCATCAATGCGGCGATCGCGCTGTTCATCACGGCAAGGTCGAAGTTCGTCGACAAGGTGCTGCGTCTCGGAGGGCGCCCATCATGAACGAGATCATCATCGCCATCCTGCGTTCCGGTACGCCGCTGATCTATGTCACCCTCGCCGGCGTCATTGCGCAGCGGGCAGGGGTGTGGAACCTCGGTCTCGAGGGCCTGATGATCATCGGTGCCTGCGCCACGATCGTCGGCATCATCCTGACCAATTCCATCCTCGCTGCCATGCTCATCGCCATCCTCATCTGCGTGCTCGCCTCCGTCCTCCTCTGGTTCGTCATCGACAGGCTCAAGGCCAATCCGATCATCGCCGGCCTCGGCCTGACAGGCCTTGGCGTCGGTGGCACGGCGCTCGCCGTTCAGTCGATCTTCGGAAGCCAGGCGAGCGTGACCGCACCGTTCGGCATTCCGAAGCTCGGGCCCACCTTCGGAGCCTATGGCGTGCTGTCGATCGCGGTCGCCGCCATGCCGTTCGTGGTCTTCGGCATGTGGGTGCTGCTGCGTCGCACGCGCTTCGGTCTCCGGCTCGCCGCCTGTGGCGAGCATCCCTTCGCTGCCCGCAGCGTCGGGGCCAATCCCTCGCGCATGCGCCTCGTGGCGCTGGCGATTGGCGGGGCGCTGTGCGCAATCGGTGGGGCGGAACTTGCCGCCGGCAGCCTGCAATTCTTCGCCCAGGGCATGACGGCGGGTCGCGGATTTATGGCGTTCGCCGCGGTCATCTTCGGCGCTTCCCATCCGGTGGGGGCCACCTTCGCTGCGCTCTTCTTCGCCGTCGTCGGCGCGCTCGGTATCCGGGCGCAGCTCATGTTCGGCGACAAGATCCCGCACGATCTCCTGCAGGCGTTGCCCTATCTCGCGACCGTCTTCGGCGTCTGGCTCTCCGGCAAGCTGCGGGGCGGTGCGAAGGCCGCCAGTTCCTTCGCCGAGCTTAGGGATCAATAGGGAGGCACCATGACGTTCGCGCAACGCCATCCGATCCAGGATGTCTGCATCCTGGTCACCGACCTCGAGGCGTCGATCCGCTTCTATACGCAGAAGCTCGGCTTCGAACTCAGGCACCGCGCACCCGGCTTTGCCGATTTCACCGGTGCGGGGCTGACGCTCGCGCTGTGGGAGCGGTCGCATATCGAGAAACATGCCGATGTACACGTGCCCAAGGGATCGGCATCGGCGGTGCTCGTGGCGGTACGGCTCGACAGTCCCGCGGATATCGATGTCCTTTATGCGGATCTCGCAAAAGACGGCGTGACCTTCATAAATCCTCCGGCCGACTACCCGTGGAACGCCCGGTGCCTCTATTTCCACGGGCCTGACGGCGAGACCTGGGAGCTTTACGCGTGGCTCGGTGGCGGCGCTCCCGGCAAGGTGACGGCATGACACGCAAGCTTATCATCCTCACCGATCCTGGTCAGGACCAGGCGGCTGCCATCCTGATGATCCTCGGCCAGCGACGGGCCTTCGACGTTCTCGGGCTGGTCGCCACGGCCGGTAACATCAACCTCGATCACACGATCGCCAACTGCCTGAAGCTGATGGAACTGGCCGGCCGGCCGGATATTCCCGTCTTCGCCGGTTGCCCGCATCCGATCATCCGTCCGCTTGTTATGGCCGAACACGTGCATGGCCCGACCGGTCTTGACGGCCCGGATTTGCCACAGCCGAAGATCGGGCCGCAGGAAAAGCACGGCGTCGATTTCATTATCGATACCGTCCGCGCCCATCCCGGCGAGATCACGATATGCTCGCTGTCGCCGGTGACCAATCTCGCCATGGCCTTGCGCAAGGCGCCCGACATTGCTGGCAAGATCCACGAGGTCATCGCGATGCTCGGCGCCTATTTCGAGGTCGGCAACATCACGCCGACGGCGGAATTCAACTGCTATGTCGATCCCGAGGCCGCTGACATCGTGCTGAGGGCCGGCATCAGGACCACGCTCCTGCCGCTCGACGTGACGCACAGGATGCGCTCGACACCGGAGCGTCTCGGCGCCATGCGGGCACTTGGAAACCGTTGCAGCGTGGCGACCGCCGAAATGCTGGAGTTTTCCGAACCCTTCGACCTCGGGAAATACGGCTGGGAAGGTGCGCCTCTGCACGGGCCATGCGTGCCGGCCTTCATGCTGGCGCCGGAGATGTTTTCAGGACGGCAGATCAACGTCTCCGTCGAACTCAACGGCACGCTGACATCTGGCATGACGGTCGCCGACTGGTGGCAGATCACCGACCGGCCGAAGAATGTCTTCTATGTCACGGACGGCGACCCAGTCGCCTATTATGATCTTCTCCTGAATTCACTGGAAAACCTGCCATGAGTGAAATCCTGATCCGCAACGCGACGATCGTGGCGATGGATGGCAGCCATGGCGCAGCGCCATTTGCCGGCGACGTGCTGATTGAGGGCGATACCATCAAGGCCATCGGTGACGGCCTCTCGGCCGGCCCTGGCGCACATATCATTGAGGGACGGGGGAAGCTGGTGATGCCCGGGCTTGTGAATGCCCACACCCATTCCAGCGAGACCTTCCTTCGGGGCCGCTACGAGCGCATGCCGCTCGAAATCTGGCTGCTCTATGCCTATCCGCTGCTGATGAACGACCCGATCGGCGAACGGCTGCTTTATCTGCGCAGCCTGCTCCTGGCCATGGAATCGCTGCGCAACGGCGTCACCACCTTCTGCGACGATTTCTTTGATCCGCCCCGGCATGATCTCGATCGCCTTTCAACCGTCTTTCGCGCCTATGACGATGCCGGCATTCGCGCCAATGTCTCGAGTGCCGTGATGAACGTCCACACACTCGATGCGCTGCCCTTTGCCCGCGAGGTGATGCCGCCCGAGTTGCAGGCCCTTCTCGATTTTGGCCCGCCGCTGACGGCGAATGCCTATATCGACTATTGCAGGTCGGCCTTCGCCAGCCTGCACGGCAAATCGGGCCGGCTGCATTTCATGATCGCCCCCTCCGCGCCGCAGCGCTGTTCGCCGGATCTCATGGCGGCGTGCATGGATCTTGCGGTCGAAAAGCACGTTCCGTTCCACACGCATATTCTGGAGACCAAGACCCAAGCCGTGACCGGCCACATGCTGCATGGCAAATCCCTGATCGCCTACATGCACGATCTCGGTCTTTTAAAACGCAACACGACGATCGCGCATTCGGTCTGGGTGAGCGACGAGGACATGCGGCTGATGGGTGAGGCCGGGGTCTCGGTCGCCCACAATGCCGTCTCGAACCTGAAGCTCGGCGCCGGCATCGCTCCGATCCGCCGCCTGCTCGATGCCGGGGTGACGATTGGCCTTGGTACGGACGGCGTTTCTTCGAACGACACCTCGCGCATTTTCGATGTGATGCGCGTCGCCGGCCTCGTCCACAGCGCCGCCGGGCCCGACTACGAGAGGTGGGTGGCGGCGGACGAGATTCTCGCCATGGCGACTATCGGCGGTGCGAGGACGGCCTTGCTGGAGCAGGTGACCGGCTCGATCGAGGTTGGCAAGGCGGCAGATCTCCTGATCCTTGATCTCAGCAGCTATCCCTTCATGCCGCTCAACGACGTCGCAAAGCATCTGGTTTACTCGGAAAACGGCTCCTCGATCGAGACCGTGATGGTCGCTGGCCGGATCGTGGTGCAGGATGGGCGTCTGACCACGATCGACGAACAATCCGTCTTCAATGAGATTACCGAACTGGTGCCGGCTTACCTTGCCGAACATGCCGACCTCGAGCGCCGCAACAAGTTTTTCGAGCCGGTCATGGCGGAAATCCATCGCAGGGCGATCCAGATGGATATCGGTCTCAATCGTTATCAGGGAGACACTGCTGACGTGCACCTCAAGTCTTGAGCAGTTTGCTTGTGCCGGTTGATCTCGGGAGGCATCGCCGTTGACGAGAAGTCGCGTGTGATCGGCGCTGACGGCGTTGCCAAGGAAGGGCTTCTAGACGTCGGGCAACTGACGGGTCGGTCGTTTCCGGGAACGGCCGTACTCGATATCCGTGTTCAAGCCAGAGACATAGTGCTTACGCTTGCGCGTCGGCTTTGACAAAGCGCGAAGCGAGCGGGGGTGGGGGCAGCGGATTTTGTTCTTGTTGAAACGGTTCTTTTCCACCCGGCACGTGGCGATGATTGCCATCATTGCGTCGGGTCCGCCTTATCGGTTTGACGGACCCCTGAGTGTGAAGATGGTCGGATCAATTACCGATGTGCCGTCACCACGACCTCGATCTTGGTGTCGCCGCCGAGATCAGCAACGCCGACGGTTGCGCGTACCGGAAAGGTCTCCGGTGCCAGCCATTTCTTCCAGACTGCGTCCATCTCAGGCTTGAGGTTCATTTCGGTGATGAAGATCGTTACCGACAGCAGCTTTGTCTTGTCCGACCCGGCTTGTGCCAGATAGCTCTCGATCTTCGCAAGGATCTCCTCAGTCTGTCCCGCCATGTCGAGGCTTTCGTCGTCGCAGGTCGTGCCACCGACGAACACAATGCCATTGTGCTCGACGACGCGATGCATGATGGGGGTGGGGAGGTGGCGTTCAGTCATGGGGCATTGCCTTTCTCTGTTTGTAAATTGCTTGGTTCTTCGGGGACGCGGCCGGTTACGGCGATCACCGCATCTCGGGTTTGGGGAAGGGCCGCGAGTTCGCTAAGGCGAATCGGCTTGACCGGTGCGCGCAGGCGATAAGTGCCGATCTCGCTTGGGCTGACGCCTCGTTCCGCCGCCATCATCTCCGTGACGGTGGAGGCGCAGAGGCGCCCCTGACAGGGCCCCATGCCGCAACGCGTGAACGTCTTGAGCTGGTTTGGGCCCGGTGGGCCAAGGGCGATCGCCTGGCGCAGCACTGCGGCGCTCACCTCTTCACAGCGGCAGACGATGGTGGTTTCATCCTGCGGTGCTCGAAATTGCTGCGCCGGTCGATAAAGCACATCGAGAAAGTCTCTGCCGCGAAGATATGTCTCGCGCTCCGCTTCCAGCCGACCGGCCCTTTCACCTACGCTGCTGGGTGTGGTCAGACCGAGGTCGCATAGGGCGGCAAGTGCAGCGATCCGTCCACTGACCGCAGCATGCTGGGCGCCGCCGATGAAGGCGCCATCGCCGGCGACAAAAATCCCCGTCGTGGTCGTGCGTCCCTGGCGATCCGTCCGCGGCTGGAAGGCGCGCTGTCGATCGTTCCATTCGATTTCGCAACCTGCCGCACTTGCAAGGTTGATGTTCGGAATGACCCCCTGGTGCAGGAGCACGCAGTCGGCGGCAATCGTTTGGTGGCGACCGCCGGCGCGAAAGGCCACGCCTTGCGCTTTGTCTGTGCCGTTGATCGACAGCTGCGAGACGTTCGAGATAATCCGTGTGCGCCTGCGGACCTTGATGAGAAGAGCCAGTCCCTTTGCGACATAGGGTGAGCGCAGGAAGTCCGGCAGATGGCGCAGCGCCGGTAGCCGCTGTCGTTTGTCGGTGGTGTCGACGAGAGCGGTTATATCTGCGCCGGCATCAAGCAGTTGCGCCGCGAGCAGATAGAGAAGCGGGCCGCAACCGGCCAGAACGGTCCTGCCCTTCGGGATGCCCGCGATGGATTTGAGTGCAATCTGCGCCGCACCTGCGGTCATGACGCCAGGCAGCGTCCAGCCCGACACCGGCATCGGCCGCTCCATGGCGCCGGTTGCAAGGATGACCGCGCGCGCCTCAATCCTGCGGGTCGTCCCGCCGATCGACAGACCCACCACGGCATTATCGCAGGGCTTGGCTCCATCGGCAGGCACAAGATCCCAGACGGTGGTCGATGGTGCATAATCCACCGCCATGTCGTCCAGGAAGGCTGCGGCGATCGAACGGCCCTTCCAGTAATCCTCGCCGAGGAACGGCTGCCGCTCTGGCGTGTTGCGGGTGATTGCGCGATAGATCTGCCCGCCGAGGCAGCGATTTTCGTCAACGACGAGCACGCCAGCCCCGGCGGTCGAGGCTTCTATCGCGGCCGAGAGACCCCCGGGGCCGGCACCGACGACCACGAGGTCATACCGCGCGGCCAACTGCTCGGCATGGGTGACGGTATGTGCGTTCATTTGCACTCTCTTTCCGTCAAAGTGCGTGCACCCTGTTGGCTGGCAACGACCATGCCTTCACGCACTTCAATCAGGCAGCTTTGCCGGTTCTGCACGCCGTCGACTGTCACCAGGCACTCGAAGCAGACGCCCATCAGGCAATAGGGCGCGCGCGGGACGCCGCCGACGGCGCTCTTGCGGAAGACGTCGACGCCGGCTGCCAGGAGCGCGAGTGCCAGCGTGTCGCCGCGCTCGGCCCAATGCGTCTCCCCGTCGAAGGTGAAGGATAGTTTGTCGGTGATTTCACGCGTTCTTAGGAGCATCGAACCTCCGCGAATGAAAGGGAGACAGGGCGCTTGAGAGTGTCCCCGCCGCGATTTGCGGGGCCACGGCGAGTGCATGATTGGCGGCAAGCGTCACGCCGGAATGGCAGATGGCGATGAAGGCACCCGGATGGGTCAAAGACTGTTCGTAGATCGGCAAGCCGTCTTGGGTCTTGACGCGAAATCCGGTCCAGCTTCTGACGACGTTGGCGTCGGCTAGCGTCGGGAAAACACGGATCGCGCGGCTTGCCAGCACGGCGGTGATGTCCTGATTGGTGGTTAAGGCAGAGCTCGTGCACTCTTCGCTGTCACCGATCATCACGCCACCTTCGTCGGCCTGGCGGATGGTCGTCGATGCAAAGCTGAAAAACGGCGCGCATTTCTCGGTCACCAGAATCTGGCCTTTGCTGCGCTTGAGCGGCGCGCGAAGGCCGACCATGGGTGCGAGGCGCTCATTGTCCACGCCAGCGGCAAGGATGATGCGGCGCGCGCGCACGGCACCCCATTCGCCCGTCAGGCGAAAACCTCCCTCTATCGGTTCGATGTGGTCCACACGATGATAGGCGCGATAGTCGACGCCACGATGTTTCATGGCCGCATGAAGGGCGCGAAAGAGCCGAAGCGAGTTCACATGGCCATCGCTCGGCGAATAGATCGCACCGACGACATCCCGGCCGATCAGGGGAAGGCGTGCACGAAGGGCTTGCGGCTCGAGTATTTCATAGGGGGCGGGTTCTCCGATGGATTGCGCGGCGATGGTTTCGAGCTCAATTCGCCAGTCTCTGAGTTCTTCAGCCGACAGCGCGAAGGAAAAGCCACCGCGCTGGCTCAAGGCCACGTCGATGCCGGTATCGGCGGCAAGCGTCTGCGCGAATTCGGGCCAGAGCTTGGCCGAAGTCTTCGACCAATGCGCATAATCCGGCGCGCCCAAACCTTTGCCCTGCACCCAGATCAGCGCAAAGTTGGCGCGCGATGCTCTAAGATCCAGGTCCTCACCGTCCAGCACCATGGTTTGGGTGCCGGATCGCGCAAGGCCCCAGGCCAATGCTGCGCCGACGAGGCCGCCGCCCACGACGGCCATCTCGCATTCGTCCAGAAGTGCCATGAAGTATTCTCGATATTGTCAGCGAGTTGGGTGCGGCTAAGGCCGCCGCACCCGGTTCGGGTCCGTCAGAGCCGGGGGGTGATGTCGATCTTGAACCACTTCATCGACAGCTCCTTCACGGTCCCGTCGGCAAGTGCGCCCTCGATCGCTTCGTCGAATTGCATCTTCAGTGCGGTGTCTTCCTTGCGCAACCCGACGGCGATGAAGCCGAAGATGCCACCGGAAAAGAGGGGGCCGGATATCTTCGCACCTTGCATGTCCGGCTTTGCCAGCGACTCCGTAAGAACCGTCGCGTTGGCGAGCACGGCATCGACCCGGCCGTTCACCAGGTCGAAGTTGTGCTCTTCCGTCGACTTGTATTCCTTGATGTCGGCCGCATCCTTGAAATAGCTCTCCATGAATGCCGATGCCGTCGTCGACCCCTGTACGCCCACGGCCTTGCCGTCGAGCAGTTTGGCGATTTCGTCGATATGAGCCTTGGCCTCGTCCGCCTGGCTATCCAGCGAGTAGCTCTCGCCCGTGCCCGGCATTTCGGCAAGCGGGCTGTCGGCGGCGACGGCGAACGCGTTGATGCCCGCGGCATAGGGGGTTGAAAAGGCGATCACTTCCTCACGCTTGGGCGTGATGCTCATGCCGGCCATGATCGCGTCGTATTTCCTCGCCGTCAGCGACGGGATGATGCCGTCCCAATTCTGGGCGACGATCTCGCACTTCACCTTCATGCGCTCGCAAAGCACCTTGGCGAGATCAATCTCGAAGCCGTCGAGCGTGCCGTTGGGCCCGGAAAAGTTCCACGGTGCATAGGCGCCCTCGGTTGCGATCGTCAGCACCTTGTCCTGGGCCGCGGCAGTTCCGCCAAGCGCAACAAGGAGAGTTGTCAGGATCGTATGCACTTTCATCAGTTCACCTCTTATGTGTTTTCTGGTTGGTATTTCTGTCGACGGCAGATCCGCTCGGGCATTGCCGCCGCCTTTCCTGAAATGCTCTAGCCGGCGGCTCTTTCCTCCCGTGAAATGAACTGCCGGAACCGTTCGGAACGCGCGTTGGAAAAAACCTCAGATGGCGGGCCGTCTTCTTCGATGACGCCCTGATGGATAAAGACCGTGCGGGTCGACACGTCGCGGGCAAACGCCATCTCATGTGTGACGATCAGCATGGTGCGCCCCTCCGCCGCCAGGTCGCGCATGACCTTCAGCACTTCGCCGACCAGTTCGGGGTCGAGCGCTGATGTCGGCTCGTCGAACAGCATGACGCTCGGACGCATCGCCAATGCACGGGCAATGGCCGCGCGCTGCTGCTGGCCGCCGGAGAGGTGGGCGGGATAATGGTGGCGTTTGTCGGCAATGCCGACACGCTCAAGCAGGGCCTCCGCCTCCGCCAGACATTGCTTGCGGTCCCGCTTTTGCACGTGCACCGGGGCCTCGATCAGGTTTTCGAGAATGGTCAGATGGGACCAAAGGTTGAAGGACTGGAACACCATCGCGGCCTTGGCCCGCAAACGGTTGACCTGCTGGCTGTCGTGCGGGCGTGGCGTGGCGCCTTGTCTTTGATGGAGCCGGATGGTTTCACCATGGATCGCGACCGATCCGGCGTTGGGAACTTCGAGCATGTTGATGCAGCGAAGCAGGGTCGACTTTCCCGATCCCGAAGATCCGAGAATGGAGATCACGTCACCCTCGTTGGCAGTGAGCGAGATGCCGTGCAGAACTTCCAGCGGGCCGTAGCGTTTACGGATTCCCGATAGTTCGACTGCCGGTACACTTCCATGGTCAGACATGACATTCCTTCCGTGTTTCGGAGGCGCAACCCATCGCGGACGGGGTCCGTCGCTCCGGCGTCGAGACGTACTCCAGGCCAGCGAACAGCCGTGCGACGATGAAGTTGATGGTGAGATAGATGGCGCCGGCGCAGATGAAGACCTCGACGGGGCGATAGCTTGCCGAGATGAGCTTGGCGGCGATGCCGGTGATCTCCATCAGCGTGATCGTCGAGGCGAGTGCCGTCGACTTCGTCATCAGGATGATTTCGTTGCTATAGGCGGGCAGCATCTGCCGCAGGGCGAGCGGAAGCACGATGCGCCGGAACAGCGTCGTGTTCGACATTCCGCAGGCGCGCGCCGCCTCCACCTGGCCGGCAGGAACCGAGATCAGGCCACCGCGGATGATTTCCGCGCTATAGGCTGCGGTGTTGAGCGCAAGCGCGATGACGGCGCACCAATAGGCCTCCCGCAAGAACGGCCACGCGAAGCTGTGCCGAAGCATCTCGAATTGGCTGAGGCCGTAATAGATGATGTAGATCTGCACGAGGAGTGGGGTTCCGCGGAAGATGAAGATGTAGATCTGGGCCGGGCCATCGAGCCACCATCTCCCGGATACCCGCATCAGTGCGAGGCCGAAGGCAAGGATGCCGCCGGCGATGATGGACGTTGCGGCGAGCTGAAGCGCCAGTGGGATGCCTGTCAGAAGCGCCAGGAAAGTGTCCGCGAGGAAAGGAAGGTCGAGCGCCATCACACAGCTTTCCTCACACCGCGCATTGCACGCTGTTCCGCGATACGGAACCCGCGGCCGGAGACAAAGGTGATCGTCAGATAGAGCGCTGCCGCCGTCAGGTAGAAGCTGAACGGCTGGCGGGTGGATCCGGCGCCGATCTGGGCCTGACGCATCAGTTCAACCAGCCCGATCACCGAAATCAGCGCGGATTCCTTCAGCACCAGCTGCCAGACATTGCCGATACCGGGTATCGCGAAACGGGCGGCCTGTGGCAGGATGATGCGACGAAAAAGCAGGAATGGCGGCATGCCATAGGCCCGGCCTGCCTCGATCTCGCCCTTGGAAAGGGCCAGAACCGCTCCTCGCAGCACTTGCGTCTGGTAGGCGCCGGAAACGACGCCAATCGCAAGTGTTCCGGTCAGAAAGGCCGGTGCGCCCACGAAACCCTGGGCGCCGAACATCGCCGCTACCGTTGAGATGACCGAGCTCGAACCGAAATAGAAGAGGTAGATGACGAGCAGGTCGGGAATGCCGCGAAGCACGGTCGTATAGGACGCAGCGACGAAACGCAGCGCGGCGAACCGCGAGAACGTCGCCGCCGCGCCGAGGCACCCCAGGATGCCGCCGGCAAGAAAGCCGCTGATTGCGACCGAGACCGTCATGCCGGTCGCGGCCAGCATATCGTATCCCCACCCTTCCGGGCTAAAGCCCATGAGCTGCAAGTAACCCACCAATTCAGCCTTTCGGTTCCCTGCGCATGTTTGCATGCGTCATCGTTTCGGCGCCCGATGGAGCGCCGGTTCTTGAGGTTTTCGATTGTGATGAGAAGGTGCCGCCGCCAGCCGGACCCTGTCTAAAGTCCTCAGCCAGCCAATGGAGTGCCCTCGCTTGACAACGAAATTTGCATGGGGGATCCATGACGTCAAATTCGAAAAGTCGGCATGAGAATAAGCAAATGTTATGGAGGCCGATGTGAATCTCAGGCAGGTCGAGGCTTTCAGGGCCGTCATGCTCACTGGCCAGATGACGACGGCGGCAGAGCTCATGTCGATCACTCAACCGGCTGTCAGCCGGTTGATCCGCGATCTTGAATACACAACGAAGCTTCGGCTCTTTGATCGCCGCGGCAATCAGATCAATCCCACTCAGGAAGCCGTCACGCTGTGGAAGGAAGTCGAACGGGCCTTCGTCGGGCTGAACCGGATCGCGGCCGTCGCCGAAGAGATAGCAAGGCAGTCGGCCGGGACCCTGCGCATTGCGGCGATGCCGGCGCTTGGCAATGGTTTCCTGCCGCGGTTCCTCGCGCGCTTCCTGCGCGACAAGCCGAACCTTCACGCCTCGCTAAGCGGCCTTCCATCGTCGATGGTCATCGAAGCGGTTGCTGCGGGCCAGGCCGACATAGGCTATGCCGATGGCCCGCTCGATCGACCCGGCTTTACCATCGAGACCCGCCCCTTGCCCGGGGTCGTCGCCATTCCCGATGGTCATGCACTGTGTGCAAGGCAAGTGATCTGTCCGGACGATCTCAAGGGACAGCGAATGATCAGCCTTGAGCCCGGTACGATTTTCGCCATGCGTGTGGAAGTGGCACTTGCCGGAATTCCCAAGCTGTCGACGCTGGAAACGAAGCTGTCCCACACCGCCCTTGCGCTGGTGGCCGAGGGTGCCGGCATCGCGATCATCGATCCGACGTCGGCCAGCGAATTCGTCGGAAGAGGCGTGACCGTTCGCCCCTTTTCGATCTTTATCGATGCCGGCTTTCTGGCCATTCGTGCTTCAGCGCAGAGTAGATCGGGCATCGTCGATCGATTCGAAAAGGAGTTTTGGGATTATCACGATCAGCAAGTAAGCCCGCTGCTTATCCGTCAGGGATGAGGCCCGGCGCCGGTCGGCGCCTCAGCTGCTTTGCGGGCCAGAAGACGCCGTTCCAGGGCTTCAAGCTATCCGCTTCACGCATTCAGCCATTCGCACTGATACGCCAGGACAGGCTTTGCAAATCCCTTCAGGTGATGGCGCATGCCATGGGTGAAGACGGCCGCGTTGTCATATTCTCGGAATATGTTTTCAGATATCAGGATCTGGTCGCTTCGCGCGGCCGCGCAAAGCCTCGCTGCCAGCTGGACCGTGGTGCCAAAAAGGTCATTGCTGTCCTCGACAGGTTCGCCGCAGTCCAGCCCGATGCGAATGTGAATGGGCTCGCCATTGCCCGCGTTGTAGCGCTGAAACTCGCGTTGGATCTCCCTCGCACAATCGACTGCAAATGCCGTCGAGGGGAACGCAGCCATGATTCCGTCCCCGGTGTGCTTGACCTCGCGGCCGTCCGTTTGGCTCAGGCAACCACGAACGAGGGCGTCATGAGCTCGCACGAGTTCAGTTGCCATGCGATCGCCAAGCCGTGATGTCATTTCGGTTGATCCAACGATGTCGGTGAAAAGGATCGCCCGGTGACCGGCATCCATTTCCTTCGCGGACAGCCCCGCAGCCTCCGGGTCCTGTATTCGGCCCAGAAAAGCCTCGACAGCCGATAGCGCTACCTCCACGACTTCGCCGGCCACGAACCCGTGAGCCTCGCGGTGGACGCACTGCGCGGTTTCGGCGTCCGGTGCATCTATAAGACAGAAGGTCGTTCCTCGCCGGTGGTCGAACCAGTAGGTCAGGAACTTGACGCCATACTGATCCTGTATGCTGAGATCTTTAAGGTGCGCTTCGGCGACATCCGCAGCGGAGGCGCCCGCAAGATCGTGCCGGTCCATGAAGATAGGCATTCGCTCGCTCCCGAAGGGACCGTTGCCGTCATCAATCAGTTTACGACAGCCACGGACAATCGTCTATCTCGGCCAACGGGGCTGTCCTGCCGCCAGCCGTGGCGCAGAAAAGGGAGCCAGTCGTGGCGCAAAACATCAAGACCATCTCCGCCGATGATTTCGAGGCCGTCGCCGCCACGGTTCAACGCTACGTCGACGGTAGACGCACGCAGCACAATAGCACGTCAATCGCGTTGGAGGTGAAATCTATGCCGTTGGCGAATTGCCGGGGCAATGGCATTACGCCTCGTAGTTCGGTATCCTCATTCCCGCTATGGAGCGCCACCTAACCGTCATCCTCGCTGCCGATGTTGTCGGCTACAGCCGCCTAATGGAGGTTGATGAGGAACGGACTCACGCCGCTTTCTGCATCTGCCAGGCTGTTATCGCTGAGCTAGTCTCCAAACATCGCGGTCGGATATTCGCAGGGGCAGGCGACAGCGTGCTGGCGGAATTCGCCAGTGCGGTCGAGGCAGTGCGGGCTGCGGTCGATATTCAGAACGATCTGGCTGAGCGCTCTCTTGATCTTCCCGAGAACAACCAAATGAAGTTTCGCATCGGCATCAATCTCGGTGACGTCCTGTCCGATGGCGGCAATCTCTTCGGAGACGGTGTCAACATCGCCGTGCGTCTGGAGGGAGTGGCAGAACCAGGCGGAGTCTGCCTGTCCAGCAGTGTCTATGAACATGTCGAACGAAAGCTGCCTCTGCCATACGTGGATATTGGACCTCAAAGGCTAAAGAACATAGCCAGGCCCATACATGCTTTTCGCGTGTCCATACCACGGACATCCGAGAATGTGCTCTCGATTACCGCGATCCATACCTTCGCGACCAATTGGCTGGCACCGCGCCTCGGGGCGTTCCAGACCGCCCATCGCGATCTTGAATTGAGACTGGAAGTTATGAGCCGCGTGGTCGATTTTGCGCGCGAGCCGTTCGATGTCGGTATTCGCGCGGGTAACGGTCGCTGGCCAGGTCTGATATCCCATGAGCTAATGGCCGAGGAGTTCGCTCCATTCTGCAGCCCAGATTTCTTGGCAGGGGCTGGCAACATATCGGCACCTTCTGATCTCCTTGCGCTGCCGTTGCTAAGAGATGATGACTGGTGGCGAGCTTGGTTCAAGGCGGCAGGATTTGCGGATTCCGAGCCAAAAATCTCCTCGGCGGTCTTTTTCAACACCCAGATAGTGGTCAGTCAGGCCGCGCTCGCCGGACAAGGTGTTGCACTGCTTACGCCAGCCTTCTTCGCGCCGGAGATCAAGGCCGGACGTTTGGTGCAGCTTTTCAATGTCATCGCCCGCAACGGAACCAGCCTTTGGCTTGTCTATCCGGAGGAACGGGAGAATTCCCGCAAGATTCGCGCGTTCAGGGAATGGCTCCTGGATGAAATCCAACGAGCCCGGTGACTGGAGCTTTAACGCTCGATGCTGTGCCAAACCACCCGCGTTCATCCTGCGTTCATGGCAGGTGCCGGAAAATGATCCGGTAAAGAACGATCGGATGATGTCATGAAAAGAATAGGTGCGGTGTTCGTCGCAGTTGCCACGGCCCTAACGACGGTACCGGCACAGGCTCTGCCTGTATCTCCTGTGTCAGTAGCGCAGCCGAACTCCCAAGCTGTGGAACTGATCCACCACAAGCCAGGTCACTATGGTGGCCCGCCGCATTCGCGCGGGTACAACGGGTACCGTTACAATTCGGGCCCCCGATACGGCTACTATAACGGCTATAACGGCTACCGTTACCGGCGGGACGGGTATCGTCGGCACAGTGACGGCTGGTGGTATCCTCTTGCTGCATTTGGAGCAGGCGTCGTTATTGGTGGTGCGATCGCGTCGCCGCCGCGCCGGGCCTATTCGAACGCGCCCTCAGCCCATGTCGAATGGTGCTATGACCGCTATCGTTCATACAGCGCCTACGACAACACCTTCCAGCCGTATTATGGGCCGCGCCAGGAGTGCGTGTCGCCATACTATTGAACAGCGCTGCCGTTGGGCGGCGGTCATCGGGTCCAAACCTCAATGACCGCCGACTATACGGTAGGGCGATCGCCTTTCACCATTTGTTCCTACTCAAGCGGGCTAATCACGGAGTAGGTGGACGCCCTCCGTCCTGTGGATGTTCGCGGCTCGTTCGCGCGCTTTAGTTGTCGCTTGAAAGTGGCCCACCTATTCTGATCCAGCACTATTGGTAATGGCGACCTTTGCCTTCCGCCGGAGAGGTGGATGAATCCGACAACAATTCGCGGCAATGCCTCACTCATATCGAGAAGGCGAAAGCCGATGCGGATGACCGCTGAGCCGTCGCACAGCATAAGCGCTTTACGACGAAAAGACTGGGCTTCCCGCGTAGTGCCCCAGCGCGGTATACTCCCCGGCTAGCGACAGCACGATTCCGCGGGGCTGTTTGCAAACAGAAAAGCCGGCTCCAATAGGGGCACTGCCTGATAGCGAGGCGCGGAACGGCCATCTGACCGGTCTACGGCGTGGAGCCCGGTAGGTCGCCAGCCTCATAAATTGGAGGTCGCAGGTTCGAATCCTGTCGCCGCAACCAATCTTCAGCGCCAGAAAGCCCCGATCGTAGTCAGCAGTCGGGAGACCTGAAATTGATGTGAGAGGGCGGGCAGTTGCGCCAGAAGGCGGGTCCCAGAGCGCTGCGGTATCGGGCTTGGGGGCCTTCGCTCTGGGACCACTCGCGCTCACGGCGGCGGGGCGGGCCGTTGTTCCGTGGGCGCTTTGCCTGCCCGAGTATGCACGGGGAGTGAGATTCGGCAACGCGCCTACGACCTTTGCCGGTGCGACTCGGACTAAGGTCCTACAATGCAGCGCGCCTTATTAGACGCGCACAGGTCGCTGTAGCACTTTGAATTACTGCGACGGGAATCAGCTTCGGCGTTGGATCTCACCTGAAGACGCGTCGAGCCGAACTGGGCCGATCTTGCTGTCGAGCTCAAGAAGCGAGGTGTCGCCCTGCTCGTCCTCTGGAGGAGCGTCGTGGCTCGCATCCCGAGGGATCACGCCTAAGTCCATCAAAAAATCATGCAAGGAGGGAAGCCAGTGTTTGCACGACTTCCCCTTTATCTATCTCATTGATGGTCTGGAGGAAATCGAGATGGCGCCATCCCTGTCCAACGTCTAAACGCGCGGGTGAAATGAGCGGGATCGCTGTAACCTACCCTATAGGCGATCTCGGTCATGCTGTAGCCTCCTTCGCGGATCAGCCGGATAGCCTCGCTTCGCCGCGTCTCATCAAGCAGCTCCTCGAACTCGACGCCGCAGTATTTCAGGCGCCTCTGTAGGGTGCGGGCGGACATCCCAACTCTTGCTGCCACCGCTTTCAAGCTAAGCTCCCGTTCATGAAAGAGCTTGTCGCTTAGCAATCGTGCCACCTCCACCGTCGAGGTCAGGGCGGTCGTCGCCTTTGATGGTCCAGTTTCGTGCCTTTTGAGAGGCAGGTCGAGCAACTCGCGATCGATTTCGATCATGTCGTGCTCGCACCCCAATTCGATATTGGGACCCCAGCACTCTTCGAGTGCCTCGGCCCCTCGTGTTTTTGTCGCGGTCAGTCGAACCTTTATTCCGGACGCTTCTCCCGCCAAAAGCGGCACTTTTCGCAAAACCGCGAGACTGCCGAAGATGAATTGCCTGGGATCGAACTCGCAACGATCTGTGAAGCGAAAGACGATTCGCGCGGTTTTGCCCTCCACCAGGAAGCGTACATCTGAACCGCGGTGGATCGCGGACACATTGGCGGACGCGAGCGCGCAAGCGTGGGCGACGTCCCTTGCTGCCAGAACGGACTGTCCCCACCCGCCGAACTCACGAAGGTCGGTCGAGGAGCCGATATGCGCGCCAGCGAACGGGTCCCCCGCGACAGCCGCTACTTCATTGCCCAAACGAAAGCACTGGGCGCGCGCAAGCCAGCCATCGGCATTCTGGAACACGTTTGGCGAAATGCCGAGCCGTTTGCAGAACTCAATCGCCGAGACATCGTGCTTCGCCAGATACGGCGCGATGGCCAAGAACGTCCTGATCCTGATCGAAGGTGCAGTATTCAACACTCACAACGCTAAATTGGCGTGAAAAGGCAAGACGTAAGAGGCGTCACTATAGCAGTATATTATTGATTTGGAATGCTTTCGGTCGGAAGGCGTTTTGGAAGCAAGACCGAAACGGCCGTTGGTGGACGTGCCAAGTCGGAGGAGCGAGGTCTGAGGATAGCGGATGAGAAAATTGAAAATGAAATGGCCGGGTGCAACCTGGCGCCCATACACGTTGGTCATAGCGGCCACCGCCTGTGCGGCGGCGTGGTCCGCTTCGGCCCAGGACGCGATAGAACCAGAAGCGGCCAAGATTCTCGCTGCGATGAGCGACCATCTCAAATCGATGCCGTCTCTTAGCGTCACCTATGACGCAGACCAGGAAATCGTCGACCTTGAGGGGCAGAAGATCCAGTACAGCGCATCGGGTACCATTGCGCTCGATCGCACCAAGGGTTTCCTGTTGACGCGGCAAGGGCCATTCGCCGATGCGGAGGTAGTGTTCGACGGCAGCACGATCTCGCTCCACAGCAAAGGCATGAACGTCTACGCGCAGCTGCAAAGTCCGGGACCAAGTGTTGAGGAGGCAGCAGACGAACTTCGCGCCGCTACCGGTCTCGATGCACCGGGAGCCGATCTGCTCGCAAGCGACCCCTATACCGTCCTTACAGACGGGGTTACCAAGGGTACTCACGTGGGGTCGGCATTCATTGGTGGGGTCGAGTGCGATCACCTCGCCTTCAGAACAGATATCGTCGACTGGCAGATCTGGGTCAGCAAGGGCAACAAGCCGTTGCCGCTCAAATATGTCATCACGACCAAATGGGTAACCGGAGCGCCGGAATACTCGCTCAGGCTCAGCGACTGGAAGGCAGGCGCCATCGGCGGCGCTCAGTTTAAATTCACGCCGCCGGCGAACGCCAGGAAACTCGAACAGATACATGCAGACGTCACCGGCGACATATCGCTGGAGGTGGGAGAATGAAGATGCGCAAGATGTACGGAAAGATCCTTTGCGCCACAGTCGTCGGCCTCGCCCTGCTCGTCGGCGACCATCTTGTACCGATGCCGTTCGGCTCGTTCGTATCGGAGGCCCAGGCGGTCGTTGGGCACCCCGCGACCCCGGGCAGCGTTGCCGGTGTTGCGCGTCGCACCACCCGCCGCGTAATCCGCCGCTCCACTGTCTACGTCGCCGCGCTGCCCACCGGCTGTGTCAGGACCAGTGTCAACGGCGTTGTGATCTGGCGCTGCGGCGGGGTCTATTACCAGCCCTATGGTGGGCGCTACGTCGTGGTCTACATCGACTGATGCCAGAGCTTGTTTGCACCAGTTCGATTTAAATCTTCACCCTTTTTCCCACTTCGTGCGTCGCCCGCGATGTTCCGAGCGACAGTAGCGCCGACTGGGCACGGCCAGTTGCCTGCAAAGGGTGGAATTTCCTTCTGCGCCTGCAGGCCGCTCGAGCCGTGGTTCGATAAGTCCTGGAAGCCAGGTGAAGTCGGGCTGGCCGAGTGAATACAGAATATTTTCGATGGACTGATCGCAACAAAGGTGTTTTCCGGTTGGTTCCGCCTGCCAAGCTGATCCGACTGATTCTGTCGGATCAGCATCAGTTCGGGGTTATTTACCGCCGTATTTGAGAACGGTCAGCGCGGTGGCTGCGACGGGGTTACATGTTCATCATTCGCTTCCTGTTACTGAGCCTGCTCATCTGCCTGTCGGTTGTTTCCCTGTCGCACGCGCAGGCGCAGGCGCCGGCAACGAGCACAGCAGAACCGCCAAAGGTGGCCGAGCTGCTGCGTCTTCTCGAAGACGCGGACGTGAAGACATGGCTGGCGCAAAGGCAAGCAGCAGTTCCCGAAAAAGGGGCGGCCGAGGTAGCGCGGGTCATCGACGACTTAGAGGCCCGCTCGCGTACCCGCCTCAACGTCCTTTTGTCTGCCGTGCCACGTGTAGGCAGCGAACTCTACCGCGCAGCCTCGTCGGTCCGGCAAGAGGCGCACGATAGTGGATTTGCCCCCGGGATCCTGATGATTGGCATCATCGCGGGCATTGGCTTTGGCACGGAATGGTTCCTTCGTCGTTCAGTGCCAGCCGTGACCTTGCCCAATCAACTCTTGTCGCAGCTGCAGACGGAGTTTGCGCCACTCTTGATTTTCACGGCGACGGTTGCCTTCGTCTTTCTCATCTTTCCTTGGCCGCCACTCATGCGTGCGGTCGTGCTTTATTCGCTCGTCGCGACAGTCGCCTACCGAAGCGTGCTGGCGCTCTGCCGGCTGGCGATGACCGTTTCCGTGCCGATGGCTAAGGCATACCCCCGTGTCCGGCTGTTCGTCGCGGTGCTAGCAGCGGCGATGGCATTCTCGGCCATATGCGAGCGGCTCGCCGTTGCCGAGGACGTCTGTTCCTTGATTGCCATTGGATTTTCGGGCCTGCTTCTTCTGATCGCGATCGAAGCTATCGGCCGCAACCGCTCCAGCGATGATGCACAGCTTTTGGGCCAACGCGTGCCTCGGACAACCGGCATTGCCGGCGCCGTAACGCTCTGGCTGCTCTGGTGCGGTGGTTTCCTGGCGCTATTTTGGCTCGGCATTATGTTTGTCGTTGTGCCCCGTGTCCTGTCAATCGCTGACAAGTTGACCCACGCGTTTGCGGCTTCACGCTGGAATGACGGTGATGCGGCAGATCCGAAGACAGTGCTGCTTGTACGAGGCGCGCGAGCGATCATCATCATCATCGCAGTGGATTGGATCGCATTCGTTTGGCGTCACAATTTCCAGCCCATTACCGGTCAGCTGGCGCTCGCCAAGACAATCATAACCGGCGCCTTCAACAGCGTCGTCATCTTGCTGGTCATCGACCTCGTTTGGCAGTTGGGGAATGCTTACATTGCCCGTCAGCTCGGCCGCGTTGGCGATGGAAGAGCACTCACACCGAATGAGATCGCCCGCCAAGGCCGGCTTCGCACCTTGCTGCCTGTATTCCGCAACGCGTTGGCCGCGGGGCTTCTTAGTGTGGCCGCGCTTACGGTTCTCTCGCAGATGGGGGTTCAGATAGGCCCGCTCATCGCCGGTGCGGGCGTGGTCGGCGTGGCCATCGGGTTCGGCTCACAGACGCTCGTCAAGGACATCGTCAGCGGTGTTTTTTATCTTTTAGACGATGCGTTCCGCGTCGGGGAGTATATTGAGGCGGGAAGTTACACAGGCACAGTCGAGTCCTTCAGTTTGCGATCGG
Source organism: Ensifer sp. Root142 (assembly GCF_001426785.1). NCBI lineage: Bacteria > Pseudomonadati > Pseudomonadota > Alphaproteobacteria > Hyphomicrobiales > Rhizobiaceae > Ensifer > Ensifer sp. Root142. The sequence goes on along the minus strand of NZ_LMFK01000034.1, from coordinate 562,944 downwards.
TCCGGCTGCGGCACCATCGCGGACCGATATTCACGGTGCCCTTCGGTTCGCTTGGCGCCATCAAGAACTTGAGCCGTGACTGGTCGGTTGATAAGTTCCGCATCCGTGTCCCCTTCAAAACCGATCTTGACAAGGTCCGCAAGCTCATCAAGGCAATCGGCGGGGAATTGCAGGCCGATCCGGAGCTCGGCTCGTCATTCATCGAGCCACTCAAGCTCAAGGGCGTCGAGCAAATTGGCGAGTACGGCATCGAACTCGGCGTTGGCTTCACCTGTAAGCCTGGCGATCAAACCGCGATCCGCCGCAAGGCATATACGATGCTCATGCAGGTGTTTGGCGACAACGGGATCGATTTCGCTCAGCCTGTCGTCCAGGTGAGCGGAGATGACAAAGGTTCAGCTGCTGCGGCTCACGCCACGCGGCAACTTCAAGGCACCACTGCTCCACCGGGACCGAATGGGCCAGCTTCTTAAGAGCGTTTCCGGTTTAAACGGAGCGCCGGGAAACGCTCTATCTCTTTGTTTTTGCGCATTTACCGACGGAAAACCGCTTCGCGCTTTTCCTGGAAATGCACTAAGAGGAATTATGGACACACCGCCGATCGTCAACGACCTTGCCTCTGTCATACAAACATCCCTTGCGCCGGTGTTTTTGTTGGCTGGTACCGCAGGCTTTGTCAGTATCTACACCACTCGCCTCGGGAGAGTATCGGACCGGCTGAACGAGGTCGCGGAAAGGGGTAAGCAGGGCAAATTGTTTCGCATGCAGCTCGCGTATCTGCGGCGAAGGGCACTTGCTCTGGAAGTTGCGGTCGTGCTTGGGGTAATGGCCGGCATTTGCACGGGCGGCGCAATCCTAAATCTACTTGCTGGTGCACTTGCCATCGGACTGCGCCAAGAAAATCTCTTCTGGTTTTTTGGTGGTGCCATAGTCTCGCTCATCGGATCGCTTGTCGCATTCTTGTCTGAATTGCTGATCGCCGGACGGAATTTGTTGCGGCAAATACGAATGGACCAATTTCCCATGGAGCAAGACTGACCAGGTACTTCTCATCTTGGTCGCCGTTCGCGCTGCTGAACGGCCAACGGCCGTACCTTCAACGCGAGATATTCGAGCGAAACTCCCGCGGTCCGTTGCCGGTTGCCTTTCGGAAGGCCCGGGCGAAATTGGCTGGAGACGAATACCCCAACTCCGCCGACACGCGCGTGATCGAGCCGTTCGTGTGCCACAGCAGTTCAATGGCTCGCTGAACCCTTGCGGCGCCCGCCAGCCCGCGAAAATCGGTGCCGGCCCTGTTCAGCTCCCGTTGCAGGGTCCGGACGCTGGTGTCCAACGATTGAGCGGCACCATCGATCGACACGCTGCCGGTGAGAACTTGGACCCGGACCTGCTCCATGATGACTTCGAGCAGATCCCGTGGAGCGCCGCCTCGCCGGTCTCGCGCCACATCCTCGATGGTGACCATTGGCCAGGAAGCGGGCCTCGGAGCAGCGGAAAGATGATGGCGATCCGTGACGATGCTCGTCGCGGGTGCGTTGAAAAGAACCGGACACTGGAAGACGTCTTCAATAAGGCCTGTCTGGCGCGGTCTGTCGGTGTCAAGCTCGACGCGCAGCGGTCGCCAGTCAGGGGGCAGATAAGCCTTGAAGAGGCTGAGCAGGACACCCGCGGCGGCACAGACAATACTGGCATATCCTGAGTGGCCGGCCAAAGCGAACACATAGCTGTACCGTACCTCGTCGCCAACCACTGCGACTGACATCCTATCAACCGTACTATGATAACGAAGGCCAGCAATGCTGCGCTCGATGGCCTGCCCCAGGGTGTCGGCGCCAAACACATAGTGTCCGAAGCTGCCATAGTTGGCGACGTTCATCATCGGCGTGATCAGAATTCCGAAGTTGGCCTCACCGGCGACGCGTGCAGCCGCTTCGACGAAGCCGATTACCGCCGCGTGCGGGATGAAGCAGTTCTCTCCCTCGGTCAGTTCGAGATCGAAGCCGATGGCACGATTGGCCTGCAGCAGCGCCTTTTGCCCCATTTCACGCCGTATGAAGGCCGGCATGCCAGACAGGATGCGATTGGAAATGACCGGGATTTCAGCCATGTATGCAACACTCCAGAAATAAGACAACCGTGGCGCAAAATGAGTGGTTTCGTATTGCGAATACTGTTTAGTGCCGTAAAACATGTGGGTCGCACAAGTAGTGACCCACATGTCTTGCGACCTTTAGGAGGGGTGCGACTATGACAACCAGACGGAACCTACTGCTGGCAGCCTCTGTCGCGGCGACGACAGTGCCGTTCATGCCGCGACTGGCGCAGGCAACCGACGAAGTCGCCGACTTCCTGTTCGTTCAAACCGCAAGTGCTATGAAATTCGACAAGGCGTCGAGCAAGCTGACGCTCGAAGGTGTTGGCGGCGCCACGTTGTTTTTCTCTGACCGCCCCGAGCGCATTGCCGGGAACATGGAGACGGCCGCTTTCGTGCCGTTCTGGAGCAAGGGCAAGGACAGCTTCCTTTCCGATCCGCCGAATGCCGACCTGTCGATCCTCGAAGGGGACAAGCTCAAGCAGGTCGTCGTCGTCCTGGAGAATCCGGAGCTGAACGACGATAACTTGACTTACACGGTCAAGGTTGTTGGCGGCGAAATGCCGGAGAAGGGCTCCGAGGTCTCTGTGTTCATCGACATCATCGGCATGCCGTTGACGCCGCTCTCCTATGCGGGCGTGGCCAGGCGCGGCTACCGGCGGGCATTTCTGTACTAGCACCTGCCGGTTGCGGCTGGGTGTGATCCCGACTGCAGCCCGCTTCAGCTCTCGCGAATACCTCACCAACAGCCAATGCAACCGGACGATTGCGTCCAAGGTTCCTGAGCTGCTCCACAGCCCGCGCCGTTTCGATAACTCATCGATAATCAAGGAGTACGGTAAATGTTGACGAAGAGAGATTTACTTCGATCCACCGCGGTGATTGCCGCTAGCGCCGCGATTGCGAGGCCAAGCCTCCTGATGGCGCAAAGCTACCCGGGCATTATCGAGGCAAAAGACATCGCCGAGGAAGGCTTCATCTACGGCCTGCCGCTGGTGATGATTTATGCGGTTATGCAAGAGTTCGCCGTTGACAAAAACTCGGGGCAATTCAAGGCGCCGTTCAACGAAATCAACAACATGCACCATGTCGCCAGCCCGGCTGACACGGCAGTCATTACGCCGAACAGCGACACGCCTTACTCGTTCATCTGGCTGGATTTGCGCGCTGAGCCGATGGTCATCTCGGTGCCGGGGATCGAAAAGGACCGCTACTACTCGGTCCAATTGATCGATTGCAACACCTACAATTACGGCTACATCGGCACGCGCGCCACGGGGACCGAGCCGGGCGATTATCTGGTCGTTGGCCCAGACTGGAAGGGTGAAACGCCCTCGGGGATCAAGGAGGTCTTCCAATCGACGACGCCGTTCACGCTCGCGCTTATCCGCACGCAGCTCTTCAACCCCGACGACATGCCGAACGTCGAGAAGATTCAGGCCGGCTACAAGGCCCAGCCGCTATCTGGTTTTCTTAAAACTCCGGCCCCGCCAGCCGCGGCCACGATCGAGTTCCTTCCTGCCACCACCGCCGGGATCAAGGACAACTTCTTCCAGTATCTCGACGCAGCCCTGCAGTTCGTCCCTGAGACGGCAAGGGACCAGCAGATTCGCGCGAAACTTGCGAGGATTGGCATCGGTCCCGGCAAGACCTTCGACTTCAAGGAACTATCGCTCGAACATAAAGCCGAAATCCTGGTGGCCATGAAGCAGGGAAATGACAAAGTCGACAAATGGCTGGCCAGCGGAAATAAGGACATCAACGGCTGGAACGTTGGCTCGTTCTTTGGCGACGAGGCCTTTTACAATGGCGATTGGGTGATGCGGGCAGGCGCCGCCAAGGGCGGTCTCTTGGGCAATGATGCCGTCGAAGCCATGTACCCCTATACCCGAACGGACGCGGCCGGTGCGCCGCTCGACGGCAGCAAGCACAACTACACGCTGACCTTCCCGGCTGGCCAGTTGCCACCAGTAAATGCGTTCTGGTCCGTTACCATGTACGACGGCAAGAGCCAGCTCCTGGTCAAGAATCCGATCAATCGCTACCTGATCAACTCTCCGATGTTGCCGGAGATGAAGAAGGATGCGGACGGCTCGCTGACGCTGTACCTCCAAAAGGACAGCCCCGGTGCGGACAAGGAATCCAATTGGCTTCCGGCGCCGGATGACAAAATCTACCTCGTGATGCGCCTGTACTGGCCGAAGACAGAAGCGCCTTCGATCTTGCCGGCGGGCGAAGGGACGTGGCAGCCGCCCGGCATCACTGTGGCCGAATAGTTCTCCCCCCATTGTGCTGATGCTCGGCTGGCGCCTCTGCTTCTTGTGGTCCTCTGACCGAGGACAGTAGGCGGCAGCCGGCATTTGCATAGGCTGTGCGTTCTCGCTGGGCGTTTGCCATTGGGCTGCGCCAAGTATCCTTCTACAGCGCCGCGTGTCTTATTAGACGCCCGTGCGTCGTGTCGAACGAGACCGACCTTCACGAAAACAGCAACGGGTTAAACAGCGATCTCCGTCTGGGTCTGAATCGCGGACGCAAATCGAGTTTGGCCGCATCGGCGGCCGCTATTAGGGGCTAGCATGAAATTATACCTACTTCGCGCTCTGGCGGCGATCGGAACATGTCTCGTTAGTAATGGAGCAATGGCTGCGGACATCTATTCGCCGATGACGCCAGAGGCTCGGCAGACGACCACGGAGAGTGGCTGGACCTTTACTTTTGCGCCTTATTTCTGGGCAGCTGGTTTGTCGGGGGAACTCGGGCAATTCGGCTTGCCTGCCGTGGACGTCGACGCCAGTTTCAGCGACATCTTCGATCACCTCGATTTCGGCGCCATGGCGATGGGCGAGGCCCGTAATGGACCTTACAGCATCTTCGGCGATGTCATGTATACCAAGATTTCGGGGCAGGCCGGTACGCCAAGAGGCATCCTTGCCACAGACGCCGAGCTCAAATCCGAGACCTTCGTCGGAATGCTTGGTGCGGGGTATTCGGTTTTTGAGGACAACAGCGCGCGGCTCGAAATCGTCGGCGGTCTGCGCGTCTGGTCCGTCGAAAGCGAGCTTTCGTTCAGCGGTGGCATTCTCGATGGGCGTTCCAGAAGCGATGGTGCAACGTGGGTGGACGGTTTAGCCGGCCTTCGCGGCACCTATTCGCTCACTCCCGAAATCTATCTGACAGGGTGGGGGTTCATTGGGGCAGGTGGTGCCGATCTCGACTGGGACGTCGCTGCGACGATTGGCTACCGGTTTAGCGACACGATTTCGGCAGTGGCCGGCTACCGCGCTTTGGGCGTCGACTACAGCGATGATGGGTTCGTGTTCGACACCGTTCAGCAGGGACCCATCCTCGGCCTGGTCGTACGGTTTTAGGATGCTGATGTGCCGTTCGCCACGTTCAGCGGACGTTTATAGACAACGAGCGGACCGATCGTGGTCCGCTCACTGTGCCGTTACGCGAGCTGCACCACTGCCGTCTTGAGGCAATGCAGCACAGAAAACCTTCGAATCCAGGGGCCGAGGTCACACTATGAAGCCGCACTACAGAATTATTTGTTTGACTGTCTCTTTGATGGCCACCGTCGGGTCAGCCTCTGCTCAAGAGTCCGGTGCTGAGCTCGCCAAGAAGCTCAGCAATCCGATTGCTTCGCTCATCAGCGTGCCCTTTCAGTTCAACTATGATCGCGGTTACGGCCCGGAGAATGGCAACCGCGAAGTCCTCAACATCCAACCAGTCATCCCAATTTCGCTAAACGAAGACTGGAACATCATCTCGCGCACAATCTTGCCGGTGATCTCGCAAAATGACATAGCCGGGCAATCCGGCCACCAGTTCGGTCTCGGCGATATCACTCAGAGCCTTTTCGTTTCCCCCAAGCAACCTGGCCCAGGCGGGATCATTTGGGGCGCTGGGCCGGTCTTCCTGATCCCAACAGCGACCGATGAGCTACTTGGGAGTGGAAAATGGGGAGCTGGTCCTACGGCTGTCGCCTTGAAACAGGAAGGACCTTGGACATACGGGATACTGGCAAACCACATCTGGTCTTTCGCCGGCCAGAGTGACCGGGAGGATGTCAGTTCGACGTATCTGCAGCCTTTCGTTTCCTATACTACGCCCGATGCATGGACTTATTCGCTGAATACTGAAAGCACGTACGACTGGATCCAGGACGAGTGGTCGGTTCCGGTCAATTTTCAGGTGTCAAAGTTGGTGAAATTCGGTGAGCAGCCCGTGAGCTTCACAGCGGGTGCGCGGTACTGGGCACAGGCACCTGAAAACGGGCCGCAAGGATGGGGTTTCAGAGCGGCAGTAACGTTCCTGTTCCCGAAGTGACGATTAGGGCCCGTTTTGGCGATGAATCTATCCGGCGCCGGGAAGCCGGTGGTCTCGGCATGTTCTGGCATATACTGTTTGGTTGCAGGCGCTGAGTGGAACTTGTCGCTGGAACTCGGACAACCAACTTTCGCAATCTCGGCTTGAAAATGCGCTCCGGCTTTCGATCCGGTGGGCAAAGGTTGTTGCGGCGAGTCAGGCGAAGCGATCGCTCAATGCAATCGCCCATCGACAAGATTGAGGCGCCGGTCCATGCGCGCGGCCATGTCTAGATCGTGCGTCACGGCGACCACCGTCTTGCCCTGCTTGCGAACCAGCGTTTCCAGGATGGTGAAGACTTGTTCAGAGCTCTTGCTATCGAGGCTGCCGGTCGGCTCGTCGGCGAGGATCAGTGGTGGATCGTTGGCGAGCGCCCTTGCCACCGCCACGCGCTGACGCTGGCCGCCCGAAAGCTGATCGGGACGCTTGTCGAGATGATCGGAAAGGCCCAGTGCGTCGAGCAAATCGCTTGCTCTTTGGCGCATCTCAGCTCGGGCGAGACGGCCAAGCTTGCGCATCGGGATCTCGACGTTCTCGCGCGCAGTGAACTCCGGCAGCAGGAAGTGAAACTGGAAGACGAAGCCGATATTCTCAAGGCGCGTGGCGGCCCGCTCCTGTTCATCCATGAGATCGGTGTCCCGGCCGCGGATCATCAGCGTGCCGCTGGTCGGCCGATCGAGCAAGCCAAGCAGATAGAGAAGCGACGACTTGCCAGAGCCGGACGGGCCGGTGACCGCGACGAATTCCCGTTCGGCGATCGTCGCTGTCACCTCCTTGACCAGTGTGACCGGCACCGTTTCCTGGAGGATGCGCGTGAGATCCTTGGCTTCGATGAGTGAACTCATGTCGCGCCCCTGATGATGTCGACCGGATTTGCGCGGGCCGCGCGCCTTGCGGGCAGGTAGCCGGCTACGGCGGCCGAGCCGAGTGCGAAGGCGGCGGCGATGAGATAGTGAAGCATGCTCCAGGCGATCGGCAGCCGGGTCATTTCTTGCCCGGTTGCGGATATCTCGAAGCGCACCAGGGAAAGCGCATAAACCATCGCAAAGCCGAGCGCCCAGCCGAGCAGCGTGCCGGCCGTGGCGATGGCCACACCTTCGAGCACAAAGAGAATGCGCATGTCGGACTCGGTGAAACCCAACGACTTCATGATGGCGATGTCTCGCGCCTTTTCGTGCGTGATCGTAGAGATGATGTTGAAGATGCCGAAACCTGCAACCAACATGATCGCGGCGACGACGGTGTACATGATGACATTGCGAACGACGAGCGCTTCCAGGATCGACTCGTTCGCCTCCTGCCAGGCAATCGCCTTGTAGCCAAGCTCCGCTTCGACGCGGCGCGCCACCGCGGGCGCGGCGTTCGGGTCGTCGAGTTTGATATTGATCTGGTTGATCGCATTCGGCCGCGCTGAGAGGATTTGTGCGTTTTTCTGCAGCACGTAGGCTTCTCCTTCGTCACGCGCGGTGGTTCCCGTATGGAACAGCCCGACGATTTTGAAGCGGCGGCTAAGCCCTTCCGACGAGACCGCGGTAATCGTATCGCCGAGGCCAGCGCCGAGCCGTGAGGCCATGGTGTCGCCGATGACCACGTTGTTGCCGCCGGCGGCGAGGGTCGCGAAGCTTCCCGCCTTGAAATCCTCGATGATCGGAGAGACGCGGGGCTCAGCTTGCGGGTCGATACCGAGGACTGCAGCGCCGACCTCCTGGCCGGAATAGCGAATGACCCCTTGTGCATTCAGCGTCGCTGCAATGCGCCCCGGGATCCAGGCGTTGAGCCAGGCGAGGGCTGCGGTTGGGTTGATGATGCCGCGGCGGTCCTCTCGCGGCCTGAGCCCGAAAATGGCGGCGGCATCGAACTGGTCCTCTGCCGGTTGCCGCCGGGCCGTGCGCTGCTCGTCGGTCACCTGCACATGCGGCATGGTGTCGACGAGCTGACGGACGAAATCATCCTGGCCGCCCTGCATCAGGGCCGCCATGGCAATGGAAAAGCCGACGCCAACGGCAACTCCCAGCATGGCGACGACCGTCTGCCGTCCCCGGCCGGAAATGTGGGTCAGCGCGATGTCGAGGATGAGGCGCATGGCGAACTCATTTCTCCGGCTCGGCCGCGGCCTTGACGCGAGCACCGTCGGCAAGGTCGGTCGGGAACGGCGAGACGATACGGGCGTCGTCTTCGAGACCCGACAGGATCTCGACGCCTTCGGCGCCACGTATGCCCGTCTTCAGGGCTTGTATCTTGATACGCCCGCCGTCGAGAACGGCGACCTTTGTCCCTTCCAGAGCTACGGTTGGAATGATCAAGGCGCCATGCGATACCCGCACGATGACGTTGACGTCCGTCGACATGCCGATGCGCAGCGGCGTGTCGTCGGGCAGGCGGAAGCGGACACGATAGGTCTTTGTCACCGGGTCGCCTTTTGGCGTGATGCTGTCGACGGTCGCCTCGAGCTTGCGATCGGGAAAAGCATCCGATCTCAATAGCGCCCGCTGCCCGACGTCGACGCGCGAAATGTCCTCTTCGTTGACGTCGGCCGTGATGATCAGCGGTTTCGGTTCGCCGACCCAAAAGAGCACCGTGCCGAGTCCGGCGACTTCGCCGATCTCGCCATCCTGCCGCAGCACCTGGCCGTTGCTCGGTGCTCGCAATACGTAGGTCGCAAGCCGCGCCTGACGACCCGCCACCAAAGCTTCGAGCTGGCCCAGTTCGCTGCGCGCTTGGTCGACCTCCTGTTCGCTGATCGTGCGCTTTTCGGCCAGCGTCAGCTTACGCCGATATTCTTCCTGCGCCAGCGTCAGGCGCGCCTGGAGTTCGCTGAGCGCTGCGCGCGCCTCCGTGTCGTCGAGGCGGGCGAGCACCTGTCCCTTGGCGACGCGTTCGCCTTCACAGTCGCATTGTTCGACGATCCGCTCGGCCACGGTCGGCGTGACCTTCGCCCAGGTGCGCGGCTCCACGACTCCGTCCGCGTATACGATCTCTGCCGCATCGCCACGCTTGGGGGCAACAACGGAGACGGGAACTGGACGAAACAAATACCAGGAGACCACCACGCCGATGCCGACGACGGTGGCAGCTGCGATGGCATAACGAGCTAGCCGCACGAAACGCTCCTTGAAACCTTCCATTCGATGCAGTAAAAATAGACCGACGGTCGGTTTGTTTCAAGGGTGAACACACCTTGCCTATCGTGGGCCTCGTCGAACACATTGCAAACCGTGCTAAGGCGCAGTTCTCGGAGCACTTATGGCTAGAATAAAGAAATCGCCCGAGGTCCGATCGAAGGAGCTGATCGATTGCGCCGAACGGCTGTTCTTTCAGCATGGATACGAGGATACGACGGTCAACGACGTCATCCGTGAGGCCAATGTCTCGAAGGGTGCTTTCTATCACTACTTCGTTTCGAAGGAGGCGCTCCTCGAGGCGGTCGCGACCCGACTGGCTAAGAGGAATCTCGAGGAACTGCAGCCCCTCGCCGAAGACCCTTCGCTTGACGCCGTTGGACAGTTGAATGCGCTTTTCGCCGGCTCGCGGCGACTAAAACTTGAAATGGCGCCGCAGCTGAAGAATACCTTCAACGCCCTGTTCAAGCCGGAAAACGTCGTGCTGTATCACCGCATCGACGAGGCTCTCCAGGCAGCCAGTCTGCCAATTATCACGGAGATACTGCGGCGCGGTCATGCACAGGGAGCGCTGGACGCACCTGATCCGGAAACTGCCGCGATGATGCTTCTGCAATTGCGATTGAGCGTCGCCAAGATGATGCACAAGGCGTTGCAACTTTCGGAGGCCGGTGACCTCGACGGGGCAGCGGCGATGCTGGACAGCTGGATGCGAACCTATGGCACCGCGATCGAGCGGTTTTTGAAGCTTCCGGAGGGGTCGATCGAGGTAACGGAACCCGGCTTTGCGCGCACCTTCCTACAAGCCTGACACGTCGGCCTGGCGGTATGCGGGCAAGATTGACGGCGGCCGAAAAGATTTCTTGAATGGTTTGTCGAATTCCGGATCAGCCGTTCGTCTATGCAGTGAAGGCGCGTGCGGTGACCAACCGGAAGGAAACGACGATCATGAAATTGATTACCATGACGAATGTCTCCCTTGATGGAGTCATCCAAGGGCTCGGCTCGACGAGGACTGTCGCGGTGGCTTCGAGCGCGGCGGATGGATTGCGCCGCTCTTCGACGAAGAGGCGGGGGCCGCATTGGGCAAGATCTACGCGCGTGCCGACGCGTTTCTGTTCGGCAGATGGACGTACGAGGTCTTTGCCGGCTCCTGGGGAGCGGTCAAAGAAATCCCGCGTGACAACCCTGTCGCACTCGCCTTGAACGCGCGGCCCAAATACGTGGCATCGAATACGCTCAGGAACCCGAAATGGGCGAATACCACTGTCCTTTCGGGCGACCTCGTGACCGCGATCCGAGACCTGAAAGCCAAGCCGGGCGGCGAGTTGCAAGTACATGGCGGCACCACGCTCATCCGCTGGTTGCTCGACAACGACCTGGTCGATGAGATCAACCTTTTTACCTACCCGCTGATCCTCCGCCAGGGTATGCGGCTCTTTCGCGAGACGGGCCCGGATAAGGCACTCGAGCTGGTCGCATCACGGTCCACCGCCGGCGGGGTGATTATCCAAGCCTACCGTCCCACCGGACGTCCGCAGTATCGAACGGCCACGATGGAATCGACGGAAGCAAAGAAGTAGACATCTTCACCTTGCTGGGGTGCTGTCACGAAGTCGTAGTCGAGGGTCGGCAGTTAGATGAGATCGACGCTCAGCGCCTCGATCATGTAGAACTCTTCGCCAAGGTCCGAGAGATCGCCGGCCAAGTTTCTGGCCGAGATGCGAACGCTGAACGAACCATGTTCAACTATCATTTTGAGCCGTCGCGGCGGTGAGCAGGCCGACGATATGACCGATCACGTCCCTGCGGCGATCTCCCTGCAGATCTCCTCGAGTTTCAGCTGGGCCATGACGAGACGCTCGTGCGCGATATCCGGTGTCTTGCAAACGGTCACGCGAGCCTCAACCATCGTGCCGATCAACTCCATAGGATGAGCGCCGAGCGCCTCGCACATGAGAATAAGCATCGGCACGGAGATATTGCTCTTGCCATTCTCATATTTTTGGACTTGGTGGAGCGTGACGCCAAGCGCGGCGGCAAGCCTATCCCGCGAGAACCGGTGATCAAGCCGCACGGCCCGTAGGCGTTCGCCAAGTTCTTCCGCAAGCGCAGCTGTTGTGTTGACGCGTGTTGGCATGGCACTGCACCTCCAGCGACGAATGTCTGAATTGAGCGTGCTGTTGCGCACAATTCTCTGCAATTCGTCCATTTGCGGTACAATCCTCAAACGATCGGCTGCTGTGTGCGATATGCGGTGAGCTGCTCTGACTGGGCATTCGTCAATAGTGGTAGGGCGGAGTGAGACCCGACGATTCCAGCGCGCGCAATCGGTGAGCGTGGTGTCTTTCCGGATCAGGTGAATCCGTTGGAGAGATAGAGCGAGTTAGCGCCTCAGAAACGTTTCGAAATACAGCTATTAATTGAGGCCGTTAATGGCAGGCGCGTATCAGATCAGGCAAGGCTTTGTGATATCACCATCAGTGGCGTGGAGCGGACAGCTCGTCCCGATCAAGTTTCTGTGTCGCAATCAGCACTTCGAGGCGATTGCGGACATTTAACTTTTGCATGAGCGCAGTCATATGATTCTTAACGGTTTTTTCGCCAATCTTCAATTCCACGGCGATCTGGCGGTTGGTGCATCCCCGCGTCAGCATTGCGATGATTTGGCCTTCCCTGAGGCTGAACTTGACGGGTGGCCCGGCTGCGGCACGGAGCGACGCCATTCTGTGGTGTTCAATCAACTTGCAGGCGAGATCCCGGCTTATGAAGATTTCACCTCGTTGAACGGCCTTAACCGCATCAATGAGCTCCTGTGGACTGGTCCCCTTGACGACGTAGCCACTGGCGCCGGCCTTGAGCGCATTGACTGCGATGTCAGATTTCGACATGGCGCTGAACGCCAGGAACCTCGTCCTGCAACCCCGTTTCATCAGGTCCAGGATAGTATTGAAGATGTTGCCAGGCATCATAATGTCGACGATGAAAACATCCGGTGCTGTTTGTAACCCGATCTCAAGTACTTCTTCGGCGGAAGACCCAGTAGCGACGACTACAAACTCCTCTTTGGATCTAAACAGATCTACAAGACCCGCGAGCATCAATGGATGATCATCGGCCAGAGCCAGCGCAATTGATCTCATATTTGGTCTCCCACCCTCTGACGGGAGATATACGCCTGCGCCCATTTCCTGTCCATGCGCTTATGTAGGTAAGCCTAAATCTGTAGTGCCCCAACGGTCTGGAGCCGTCTGTTGGGCAAACCATCGCCTGAACCGTTTGACCTCCGGAACAACGGCGATGCTGCGTCCTGTGATTAAGACCTTGGTCCCGGGGGTTAGGCGACCAATGTCATGCGCGCACTAGGCACCAAAGTCTGAAAAATGACTGGACTTAGGCAACTGGCCAAGAGGCATCGGACCAGTTGATTATTAGCAAATTAGATAAAACGAATGTTTCTGTCGACGATGTGCGGGCAACACCCCGCGCAGCGGGACGATCGACGTCATCAATAATATTTCACCGGTCACGCCAAGCCGCGTTTGCCGGCTTCAAGGGGAGAGTAGAAATGGTTGCCTATATTCGTTCTGACCTCGATTTCATCTTGAAGCAGATCAAAATCGCAGAGGATCACGCGCTCTTCGAGCAGTCGGGTGGCACTCAGGGCAAGTCGCTGTTCGGCCCGAACGGTTCGGTTCCAAGCTACAATGTTTCTTGGGGCCTGCGAACGGTTGACGGCACTTATAACAACCCGCTTCACCCGGAATGGGGTGCGGCCGACAATGAATTCCCAGAGCCTTTGGGTACCGATTTCCGCACGATCATGGTCGACCCCGACGGTCCCGGTCCGGCACCGATGGTCCCCGTCACCTACCAGCCAGGCATCGACAATGACGGCCCCGGAACAGCTGGCCCCGGTGACGTGTTCGACCCCTATGTGCGTACTATTTCCAACCTGCTCGTCGACCAGACACTTGGCAATCCGTCGGCAATTTTGACCGGCCTGCAGAGGGCAGGCATCGTTCCCCCGGAACAGCAGATGGCCGTCACGGCAGCGATTTCGGCGGCCTATGCACCGCTGATCCCGCAGTTCAGAGCTGTCGCGACCGAAGAGCGCGAATATGCGGAAGCGGCGGCGGCGGCATCGGCCAGTCCCGGCAACGCAGCCTTGCAACAGGCGGCAGCCGATGCGCTTGCGGAACTGGACGCGGCACGCGCAGCACTTGATGCTGTCGACGATGGTCTGATGACACTTCTCACAGACAACGGCATCGAACTTGAAGGCGCGAACGTCAAAATCACCAACCTGGCGCCGGACGAAGGCTTGTCTGCCTCATTCAATTCCTGGTTCACGCTCTTTGGCCAGTTCTTCGACCATGGGCTCGATCTTGTCGCCAAGGGCGGCAACGGCACCGTGTTCATACCGCTGATGCCCGACGACCCGCTTTATGTGCCAGGGGGCACGACCAACTTCATGGTGCTGACCCGCGCGACTTTGGCCGGGCCGGGCGCCGATGGTGTGATGGGGACCGCAGACGATACGGACCGTCCGGTCAACAACACGACCTCATTCGTCGACCAGAACCAGACCTATACCTCGCATCCCTCCCATCAGGTATTCCTGCGCCAATATGTGCTCAATGCGGATGGCGTTCCGGTTGCAACCGGACGGCTGATTGAAGGCGTCAATGGCGGGATGGCCACCTGGGCCGACGTCAAGGCCCAGGCAAGAACGATCCTCGGCATCGAATTGACCGACTTTCATGTCGGCAACCTGCCGCTACTGGCGACCGACGCCTATGGCAACTTCATCCCCAACCCGACAACGGGCTTCCCGCAGGTTGTCATGGCCGGGCCACCGCAGTCACTGCAATCGGGCACGCCAACCGCTCCACTCAGCCTGTTTAATCTTGTCGCAGACGGTCCCGACGCCGATACGCTTCCCGATGTACAGCATCTGGCCGTGCGGACCGGTCACGCTTTCCTGGCCGACATCGCGCACAATGCGGTCCCCACGGGTCTTGCCGACGGCGATCTAGAAATCGGGCTCGGCAATCCGGACCAAACGCCGACCGATGGCCAGTATGACAACGAGTTGCTTGACGCCCACTTTATCGCCGGTGACGGCCGTGCAAACGAGAATATCGGTCTGACGGCCGTCCACCACGTCTTCCACTCCGAACACAATCGCCTGGTGCAGCACACCAAGGACGTGGTGTGGGCGGACGCTGCTGACATGCTCACCAATGGTGCTTCGCAAGCGGAGGCCGTTGCATTTCTGAACGAATGGCTGGCTGTCGATGTCACGGAAGTTCCGGCAAGCGCAACTGGGCTCATCTGGGACGGCGAACGCCTGTTCCAGGCTGCCAAGTTCGGCACCGAAATGCAGTATCAGCATCTTGTTTTTGAAGAATTTGCACGCAAGATCCAGCCCAATATCAACGTGTTCCTGGTGCCGGACGGTTTCGACGTCACCATCGACCCGTCGATCGTGGCGGAGTTCGCTCACGTGGTCTATCGCTTCGGTCACTCGATGCTGACTGAGTCCATCGACCGCTTCGACGAAAGCTTCAATGCCGACCATATCGGCTTGATCGAGGGCTTTCTCAATCCGATCCAGTTCAAGAACAATGGTACGGCCGGTGTGGTTGATGCCGATGTCGCCGCCGGCGCCATTATCCGTGGCATGACCCGGCAGGTGGGCAACGAGATCGACGAGTTCGTGACGAGCGCGCTTCGCAACAATCTCTTGGGCCTGCCGCTCGATCTGGCGACCATCAACCTGGCTCGCGGTCGTGACACGGGTGTGCCGACCTTGAATGAAGCGCGCGCTCAGTTCTATGCGGCGACCAACCAGGATGCCCTGCTCAAGCCCTATGAGAGCTGGGTCGACTTCGCTAGCCATCTCAAACACGAAGCCTCGATCATCAACTTCATCGCCGCCTACGGCACGCATCCGCTGATCACCGGCCAGACGACGATCGAAGGCAAGCGCGACGCCGCGATGACCCTGATCTTCAACCAGTCCTTCGGCGGACTGGCGGTACAGGCGAACGCCGAGGACTTTCTCAATGCCACCGGCGCCTTTGCCGGAGGATCGCTTGGCGGTCTCAACGATGTCGATCTATGGATCGGCGGCCTTGCCGAACAGATCATGCCCTTCGGCGGCATGCTCGGCTCGACCTTCAACTTCGTCTTCGAAACCCAGATGGAAAAACTGCAGAGCGGCGACCGCTTCTATTACCTGCAGCGTCTCGACGGCCTGCACCTCTTTGGCGAGATGGAGAACAACTCCTTCGCAGCCATGATCATGCGCAATACCGACGCGACGCACCTGCCGTCCGACGTCTTCTCGACACCCGGCCTCATTCTCGAGATCGACCGGACCAAGCAGTATAATCCCGGTCTCGGCGAGACGGCCGGCGCAGACGGCATCATGGATGACAATCCCGGGACCGGCGTCGACGAAAGTGCCGACAATCTGGGCAATGACCCCCTCGGCGGTGGTATTCTCACACCACTCGTCCAACGCAACAACCCGGCGACACCGGGCGCGGATACCAACTATCTCAAATATACCGGCGGCGACCACGTGGTCCTTGGCGGCACCGAGCAGAACGATATCCTGATCGCCGGGATCGGTGACGACACCCTTTATGGCGACGGCGGCAATGACCGGCTGGAAGGTGGGTTCGGCAACGATATCATCAATGCCGGCGCAGGCGACGATATCATCGTCGACTCCGGCGGTGACGACAACATCAAGGCTGGCGCGGGCAATGACGTCGTCCATGCAGGACCCGGACTCGACCTGGTCATGGGCAATGACGGCCAGGACTTCATCTTCCTCGGCACCGACATGGGATCGGAGGTCTTCGCCGGAACCGGCAACGACTTCATCTACGGCAACAAGAACGCCGAACGCATCCTCGGCAACGAAGGCAACGACTGGATCGAAACCGGTACATTTGACGGTGCGCCTGGCGATAACTTCGATGAAGTCTTTGCCCATGACGGCGTTGACGGACATGACGTGTTCCTCGGCGATGGCGGCTTTGACGAGTTCATCGGCGAGGGTGGCGACGACATCATGGTCGGCAGCGCCGGCCGCGGAAAAATGGTGGGCATGTCCGGCTTCGACTGGGCGACCTACAAGGACAACGCGCGCGGAGTGAACGCCGACCTGTCAATCCCGATCGTGTTCGACGAAGCTCCGGTGTTGCCGGAGAACGCTGCACTCGATGAATACGAATCCATGGAAGGTCTCTCCGGGACGAGGTTCAATGACGTGTTGGCCGGCACCGAAGACGTGGCGGCCGATAGGGCGCCTCTGACCCAAGGCGGGACCACAGGGTATCGCGGTAGCGTGCTCGACGCTGAAGGCATTGCGCTTGTCAATGGCCTGCAGGCGCTGCTTGGCGCCGGCGTCACCTCCTTCGACGGCGGAGACATTATCCTCGGCGGCGACGGCAGCGACCGTATTATCGGCAACGCCGGTGACGACATCATCGACGGCGACAAATGGCTCGACGTACAGATCGGCGTCTATGCCGCCAACGATCCTGAACATACGGGCACGCCTGTACTGCACAACAGCATGACGACGCTCGCCGCCGCCATGTTCAACGGCACCATCAATCCGGGCCAGCTGGCAATCGTGCGAACCATCCGCGATAGCAACGACCAACCTGATAGCGATGGGATTGCAGATATCGACAGGGCGGTCTTCTCGGGTGCCCGTGCGGAATACGACATTGACTTTAATGTCGACGGTACGGTCACGGTGGCCCATGTCGGTGGCTTGGCGACCGACGGCACGGACACCATCCGCAACGTCGAAATCCTGGATTTCACCGACCAGGATATCTCACTGCAGGCGCCGACGCTGGATCTGCATGGCCCCTCGACCTCCACGGCGACAGCGACAGTCGCGCAGGCCTATCGCGATACGTTCACCGCAGCCACCTATACGAATAACAACGGCGCTTCGAACTGGGGAGGCCCATGGGTCGAAGATAACGATACCGGCGGCGCCACAGGGGGTGATGTCAGTGTCAGTCTCGCCGCTGGCAGACTGCAATTCATCGAAGGCACCGATGGCAATGAGACCCTTGCGCGTGCTGTCAATTTGACAGGCATTACCAGGGCGACGCTAAGCTTCAACTACGTCGCAGACGAACTGGATTTCGGCGAGAATGTCGTGGTCGAAGTTCGTAACACAACCAACGGCGGCTGGACTTCGCTTGGAACCGTCGGCGGCAATCAAACGAACGTCTTCACGGCACCAATCCCCCAAGGCTTGATCGGCGCGAATACTCAAATCCGCTTCAGAGCGGCGGGGACTTTCGACGGCGGTGAAAACCTCTACATCGACAACGTCAATATCCAGACCGAGGTCGATACCATCACGCCTGTGCCTGGCGCGCCCGGCAATAACTACCAGACCAGCTATACCGAAAATGCCCCTGCCGTTGCCATTGCGCTTGGCCCTGTCATTACCGACGATGGTACGTCCCTGGCTTCTGCCCGGGTGGTTCTAACCAATGCCAGCGCCGGCGATGCCCTGACGGTGCAGGGCGGCTTGCCGGGAGGCATTACCGCAGCGGTAGACAATTCCGTTGCAGGTCAGATTACCCTGACGCTCTCCGGCACAACCTCGATTGCAAACTATCGCACGGCGATCCAGCAGGTGCGCTACGCCAACACCTCGGAGAACCCGAGCACGGCCGCCCGCAGCATTCAGGTCACCGTCAATGACGGGCTTTTGACCAGCGCAATCGCGACCACGACCGTGACCGTGAACGCCATCAACGATGCTCCGTCCGTCAACACCGACACCGTCATCACCAACGTCGCGCAAGGGGTGAACTTCACGATATCGCACGCGGCCCTGCTCGCCAACGATACCGACCCGGAAGGCGGTGCCCTTACGATCACAGCCGTCAGCAGCCCGGATGGCGTCACTACTCCGGTGATCGGGGCGGGCGTCCTTACCCTCAATGACACAGGCGGCGCAGGCGGCTCGTTCGTCTACACCGCAACCGACGGCGGCCTGACGGATACGGCCCAGGTCAACATCAACCGCGTGATCGGCAACATCACCGGCGGCGCGGCTGCTGAAATCATCATCGGCAATACCGCGGGAACGACGATCACCGGCGGCGGCGGCAATGACAACATCGATGCCGGCGACGGTGGAGACACGATCAACGGCGGCACCGGCAATGACATCATCGACGCAGGTACCGGCAACGACTTCATCAACATGAGTTCCACCGAAGGGTTTGATCGTGTTGATGGCGACGCCGGCACCGACACCTTCCAGCTCACTGGCAATGGTGAGGCAGAAACGTTCCGTATCTATGCAAAGGCAGCTGCCATTGCCGCAGGGGTTCCTGTCACCGGTGCGAATACCGAGATCATCATCACCCGTACAGTCGGGCTGAACACCACTGTTATCGCCGAACTGGACAACATCGAAGAAATCACGGTCAACGCCTTCAATACGACCGCGAACAACGGCAACAACCCGAACCAGCCTGACGGCGGCGGCCCCATCGTTGGTGACACGATCCAGGTGTTCGGCGATTTCAATGCGCCGTTCACAAGCCTCAACTTCAGCACGATCACCATCGACGGCAACACCGGCGACGACACGGTCGACATAACTGGGCTCAGCTCCGAGCATCGGATCGTCTTCAGGTCCAATGGCGGTAACGACACGCTTGTCGGCCAACTGCGTCCCCAGGACGTGATCGAGATCGGGGGCACGCTGACGGACTTCGTGACCACCGAGGCTAACGGCAACGTCACGGTCAGCAACGGCACGAACTCCGTCACGTTCAAGAAATACGAAGGCGGCGGACCGCAGATTACCGGGACGGACGACGATACCGGTGAAACGCCGAACACTCCTGCTCCGTCCGCTGGATCGCCGATCGCCGGCACAGCCAGTGCAGACGTCCTGCTTGGTACGGCAAATGCCGAAACGATCGTTGCCCTTGGGGGCAATGACACCGTCATCGGTGGCGAGGGTGCAGACGTCATCAGAGGTGATGACGGCAACGACTTCATCACGTCCGGTGGCGGCAACGACCTGGTCTTCGGCGGCGATGGCAACGACGACATTCTCGGCGGTGAGGGCAACGACATGCTCTACGGCGATGCCGGATCGGACCGTATCTTTGCCGATGCCGGCAATGACATGATCCAGACCGGTGCCGGCAGCGACTTCGTATCCGGGGGATCCGGCGACGATATCATTGTCGCCGCCAAGGATGATGGTGACGACATCTACTACGGCGATGCCGGCAACGACACTTTGGACATGTCGGCCATAACCGCCAATCTGACCGTTGATATCGGCTCCGGGTTCATGAACCAGGGGAGCGTGTCCAGCAGTCAGACCGGGCAGGATACCCTGTGGGGGATCGAAAATGTCGTGACCGGCTCGGGCAATGACACGATTGTCGCCAATGCCTTCGTCAACGTCATCGAAGGCGGAGCCGGCAACGATACGTTCCGGTTCCAGTCCGAAGCCAATGCTGATGGCGATACGATCACCAGCTTCCAGGCCGGTGACAAGATCGATCTCAGCGGCACCGATGCCAATAACGGGGTGGCGGGAAACCAGTCCTTCACCCTGGTCTCGGGATCGAGCCTGAGTGGCCCGGCACAACTCGCCGTGACCCATGAAACCAGGGCCGATGGCGATTACACCGTCGTCTCGGGTAGCGTCGACAGTGACGGAGCCGCAGAGTTCCGCCTGAACATCAAGGGGAACCACAACCTCACCGGTTCTGACTTCAACTTGTAACCAGCGTTTTCCGGCGCGCCGACCAAGGGCGCGCCGGCTTACTCCATCAAACGCGGATTGGTGAGTATCATGCGCACGAAGACCCCACTGACTGGCACGAAACGTAAGAACGCTGAGAAGCTTACGCAGAGATTTAAAGGAATATTCCTCTTCCTTTTCATCACCTCCGGAATCATCAACATTCTGGCGCTGACCGGTTCCTTCTATATGTTGCAGATCTACGACCGGGCTTTGACCAGCGGCAGCATCCCAACCCTTCTGGGGCTCTCGATCCTTGCGATCGGGCTCTATCTGTTTCAAGGGCTCTTCGACATCATCCGCTCACAGGTACTGGTGCGCGTCGGCGCAAGGCTCGACGCAAAGATCGCCCCGCTGGCGCATGAAGTTGCGATCGACATGCCCCGTTTCGGCTTCTCCACGGCAGAGGCGCTCGAGCGCGGCCGTGACGTCGACACCGTCAGGGGATTTCTCGGCAGCCAGGGGCCGATCGCCTTTTTCGACCTTCCCTGGATGCCGCTCTACCTGATCTTCGTCTACATGCTGCATCCCTATCTCGGCGCCCTGACATTTGGCGGCGCCTTTGTCCTCACGATCCTTGCCATCCTGACCGAAGTGATGACGCGCAGATGGGCCGCCGCCACGCACAAGGCCGGTATTGAGCGAAATGCCATTGCCGATTCAAACACCCGCAATGCCGAGGTGTTGAAGGCCATGGGCTTTGCGCCGCGTGCGGTCAGCCGGTTCAATGTTGCCAACAAGGAGCATCTGGCGCTTCAGACCCGGACAAACGACATCAGCGGCACCTTTGGGGCGATTTCCCGGGTGCTTCGGATGGTGTTGCAATCGGCGGTTCTGGGGCTGGGGGCGTGGTTGACGATCCAGGGGGAAATGTCTGCCGGCGCCATCATCGCTGCATCCGTTGCTTCGGCGCGTGCTCTTGCCCCGGTCGATCTTGCTGTCGGCAACTGGAAGAGTTTCGTCACAGCACGAACCGCCTTCGCTCGCCTCAAGGAAACGGTGGTCGCATTGACGAGTACCGTTGCGCCGATGGACCTTCCTGCGCCCGCTAAGACCTTGAAGGTCGAAAAGCTCACGGTTGCAGCCCCCGGTTCCGGCCGGGTTCTTCTGAGCGATGTCAGTTTCGACATCGAAGCCGGACAGGTTCTGGGCATCATCGGCCCAAGCGGCGGCGGCAAGACCACGCTCGCGCGAGCGCTGACCGGGATCTGGCCACCGCTTCGTGGTGGTGTGCGGCTGGATGATGCGGAGCTGACCCAATGGTCGGACAGCTGTCTCGGACAGCACATCGGATATCTCCCGCAGGACGTGGCGCTCCTGGATGCCACGGTCGAGGAAAACATTTCCCGCCTTGATCCTGATGTCGACGCACGGGCAATCGTGGAAGCGGCACAAACCACCGGCATTCACGAAATGATCGTGCGTCTGCCGGACGGTTACCGTACGGCGCTCGGGCCTCAGGGGGCATCCCTGTCTGCCGGTCAGAGGCAGCGGATCGCGCTTGCACGGGCGTTGTACCGCAATCCGTTCATCGTCGTCATGGACGAGCCCAACTCCAATCTCGACGGCGAGGGCGAGTCCGCACTGACGCAGGCCATACAAGCCGTTCGCGCCCGCAATGGCATCGCCATTGTCATTGCCCATCGCCCGAGCGCGCTTACCGCCTGCGACCTGATTGCCGTGGTTCAAGGCGGCAAGCTGGTGGCTTTTGGGCCCAAGAGCGAAATCCTGAAACCAGCCGCGATAGGGGACGCCGGTGGCCGACCCGCACTGCCCGCGCGCATGACGTCAAAGGTGTCGGAATGATCGAGGCGAAGGGAACAAAAACGGTCAAAGAGGAAGACCCGCACCAGCGCTACAGCCTGAAAAACGAGGATGCGCCGTCAAGAGCGCCGGCTGTCATCGCGATGTTCTTGACGGGCTTTGCGCTTTATCTGAAGAGCGCCTTCAGCACGGCGTCGGAGCCCGTTGAGGAGCTGCCTCCGCCAACCAAGGAGCCGCAGGAAGATCTAGCCCCTCCGCAGTTGGTGGCGGAGAACAAGCCTGACGAGGTCAAGGACGAGGAACCGGAAGCGCCGGCCAAAAAGAAGGCTGGCGGCGCCATGCGCAACTACAATAGCCAGAACGAAGAAATGGATGCCGTTGATATTCGATCGCCCTCATTCCGACCGGACGATTTCTCGACCTCGATGTCTGAACGGTGGGAGCTGGAAAGCCCCTCGCCCGTCTTGAGGGCGTCGAACGACAATGTCGCGTCGGCGCCGTCTGTTGCCGGCTCTCCCGTCAAATCTTTCCCGGTAAAGGATAGGGAAGACGACAAACCGGGCGATGACGACGATGACGATGATGACGACAACGAAGATAACGACCCCGTTAACCGCGCACCGCGCGTGAACGGCTCAGTCACGCTGAAGGATGTTTCCGGTTGCGCTGCGGTCGTCATCGGCCTTTCGGATCTATTGCGCGGGGCGTCCGACCCGGACGGCAACTTGCTTTCTGTCAGGGATATCACGGTGACATCCGGCACAATCACTAGGACCGCCGAAGGTTGGCTCTACGATTGGACCGAGCTTGGTCCGGTCACGATTACCTACCAGATCACAGATGGCCAGCTTTCGATTACCCAGACTGCGTATTTTTCCGTGGTCAACGCCCCGCCGATTGTCGGGACCCTGGGTGACGATCTGCTGCTCGGCACCAATTGCAGCGATGCCATCGACGGCAGGGCAGGCGATGACAGCATCGATGCCCGAGGTGGTGCCGATACGGTGGATGGTGGCGACGGCAACGACAACATCGTCGCGGGCGGGGGCAACGACATCATTTTCGCAGGGATCGGAAACGATGTCGTCTTCGGCGGAACCGGTGACGATCAGATCCATGGCGGCAGCGGCAACGACCGTCTGTTTGGCGAGGAGGGGCGCGATATTCTGTCTGGGGACGAGGGAGACGACGCCCTGCATGGAGGCGCTGACGACGATCTGGCCTTCGGCGGCGACGGCAACGATTTGGTTGCCGGCGATGAAGGCAACGACGCCATCGACGGCGGCAGCGGCGACGATCGCCTGTCCGGCGGTAGCGGCAACGATACTCTGCTCGGGCAAGCGGGCAAGGATCATCTTGTCGGGGACGAAGGCGCGGATGTTCTGGTGGGGGGCGGCGACGAGGATATCGTCATGGGAGGTGCTGGTAACGACACGATTGCGGGCGAAGGGGATCTCGTATCGGACCAATATGACGGCGGCGACGGTTTGGACACGCTCGATTATTCCAGCGTGTCACGATCGATCACCATCGACCTCAGCGAAGGCAAAGCATCAGGTGAAGAGATTGGCGACGATACCATCACGAATTTTGAGGTGGTCATGACCGGTCAGGGGGATGACAGCGTGACCGCCAGCCTTGGGGCCGAGACAATCGCCACCGGAGCCGGCGACGATACGGTTAAAGATGCAGGAGGGGATCTTCTCCCCGATCTTTACGATGCCGGAGATGGCACCGACACGCTCGATTATTCCAGCTTGTCACGGTCGATCGAGATCGACCTCAGCGAAGGCCAAGCCTCGGGCGCAGAAATCGGCGAGGACACCGTCGCGAATTTCGAGGTGGTCCTGACCGGTCAAGGCGATGACAGCGTGATCGGCAGCGACAACGCCGAGACGATCGTCACGGGGGCCGGCAACGATACCATTCACGACGGAGCAGGCGCGGATGTCGTTTCGGCCGGAGCGGGAAACGATACCGTCATGGCCGCGGCCGACAGCGCCGACGATCATTATAACGGCCAATCGGGTCTGGACACCCTGGATTATTCTGCGGCAACGCATGGGGTTGTCATCGACCTTGAGACCGGCATCGCGACCGGTGTCGATATCGGAACCGACGTTGTCACGAGCTTTGAACAGATCGTGGGCAGCGCCCAGGCGGATGTCTTCCACGTCGGTCAAACCGCGTTGATCCTTGAGGGAGGCAGCGGCGATGACGTCTTCCGTTTCAATATGCCGGCCGGCTCGTCGACCAGCGACGCCATCCATCACATCCTCGATTTCATGGTCGGGGACCGCATCGAGATGTCGAGGTATCAGATCTTCGAGGAGATCGTCGATAACCTCGAGGACCATTTCGAGGCTGTCTATGGCGAAGATGTCGATGAAGACGCGCTTCCCATCAGAATGCGGCATGAGGGGACAGAGGAACATGGCGTAACGCGGATCGAATTCGATACCAACAACGACCAGGAATACGAGGTGGCTGTCACTTTGAGCGGTCATCACATGTTGGTGGTCGTCGAGACCGCTCAAATATAATCCCGGGGGGAAAACAAAATGCTCAAATCACAACGAAATCCTCCAGCCATCGGCGACGATGAGGCAGACGCCGCGTTCCCGGTAACCTTCCGGGTTATCGTCGGCGCCATGCTTGGCGTTCTGCTTTTTGCCGGCGCCGGCGGATGGGCTGCCACGGCCCAGCTTACGGGCGCGATCGTTGCGGCGGGAATGGTCAAGGTCGATCAGAACCTGAAGGCAATCCAGCATCGTGACGGCGGCATCGTCAGCGAGATCCTGGTCAAGGAAGGCGACGCCGTCAGAAAAGGCGACATCATGCTGCGGCTTGACGACGTGCAAACCCGAGCGGAACTGTCCATCGTCAAGAACCAGCTTGTTGAACTGGCGGCGCGAAAAACGAGGCTTGTCGCCGAACGGGACAACGCGGCGGAATTGCAGTTTGGAGCAGAACTCAGTGAGGCAATGAGTGTGGTTCCGACGGTCTTCATGGGCGAGGCGCGGCTTTTCTACGGGAACCGCCAGAACCGGGAAAGCCAGAAGCAACAGCTCCAATTGGGAATTTCCCAATTGGAAGAGGAGGTCAATGGCTTGAGGGTTCAGCTCACCGCAAAGCAGGACGAACTGGCGCTGATCAAAACCGAGCACAAGAAGATCAAGCGCCTCACCGACAAGAACCTGCTCGAGACCTCCCGCAAGTACATCATTGATCGCGAAATGGCGAAGATCACCGGCGAGTACGGCGAGATACAAGCCAACATCGCGCGCTCCAAGGCCAGAACCAGCGAAATCGAGCTTCAGATCATCGCCATCGACGAGGCCGCTCGGACCGAAGCACAGCGTGATCTAACGACCGTCGAACAGAAGATCTCGGAGTTGAGTGAACGAAAGGTGGCTGTCGAAGATCGATTGCAACGCACCGATATACGCGCCCCTTTGTCGGGAACCGTGAACGAGCTTTTCGTCCACACGATTGGTGGGGTGATCACGCCGGCGGAAAAGCTGGTCACGCTTGTCCCGACCGACGCTGCACTTAAGATCCAGGCCCGGCTTTCTCCCACCGATATCGATCAGGTGTTCTCCGGTCAGGTGGCGAAGCTTCGCTTTTCGGCTTTCAATCAGCGCACTACTCCCGAACTCTCCGGACACGTCACCTATGTGTCGGCCGCTACGAGCAACGACCCAAGTTCCGGTGAGACATACTACTTGGCGGATATCGGGGTTGCCCAAGTGGAGTTGGCCAAGCTTGGTGACAATAAACTCTTGCCCGGCATGCCGGTGGAGGTCTTCGTTTCAACGGAGCAAAGAACGGCACTGTCGTTCCTATCGAAGCCGCTTACCGACCAATTCAGCCGGGCCTTTCGAGAACAGTGAACAAATTCGCATCTTCCGCACAGAGACATGATGTGCCTCGTGCGGGAACTGGCCATCCCAGGGCTGTTTCCGCGACATCCTTGGGATGGCCGTCTGTCGCCGGACGGTCATGACCGAGCGAACGCATTCGTTTCGGACGCGCACGGATCATTCTCGACGCTTAAGAAACTCCAAAGTGGCCACCGCAACATCGAAGTTCCTCCTCAAACACGCAGGGCGAAGCCGCCAGTGCCACTGGTAAAGCTGCTCTGCATCTTGATCGTCATCCAGACCTGCTGTCGGACGTTCGGGCAGTGTGCAAAGTCCGGCTGACAGGGTAGCGGCTTGCTGAAGATCGATACTCCGCAGCTTCCCCCCACCCGCCGACATTAACCGCGAGAGGAACCAAACGCGCCCGAAAATGTTTTTGTCTCGCGAGGATGCGAGCCGTTCCAAGACGTGACAGCACGGTGAACACGGGCGCGTAATCCTTGTGTTGCCATGAGCAACGATTGGCAGGCGAGCCTGCACGCATCTGATCTGCACTCAAGGAAGTCGGTGGGGATGGCGGACGAGACCGGGGACAGCGATGGCCAGCGACAAGCTTTCGACCTACAAACAGAAGCGCGATTTCAAGGTCACCAAGGAACCAAGCGGAGCGGGCAAGCTCAGCCCTTCCAATCGACGTCGCTTCGTCATTCAGAAACATGACGCCACCCAGCTGCACTACGATCTTCGTTTGGAGCTCGACGGTGTCTTCAAATCCTGGGCTGTGACCAAGGGGCCATCGCTCGATCCGCAAGACAAGCGCCTTGCGGTGGAGGTCGAGGATCACCCGCTCGACTATGGCGATTTCGAAGGCACCATTCCGAAAGGCCAGTATGGCGGGGGCACTGTCATGCTGTGGGATCGCGGTTATTGGGAGCCGGAAGGAAATCGGACGCCGGAAGAGGCGCTGGCCAAAGGTGATTTCAAGTTCACCCTTGAGGGCAAACGGCTCCACGGCAGCTTTGTGCTCGTGCGCATGCGTCATGATCGCGATGGTGGAAAACGAACGAATTGGCTCCTGATCAAACATCGTGACGATTTTTCGGTCGATGAGAACGGAGCGGCTGTCCTTGAGGAAAACAACACCTCAGTCGCCTCC
The DNA here is from genome assembly GCF_001426785.1 of Ensifer sp. Root142. Lineage (NCBI taxonomy): Bacteria > Pseudomonadati > Pseudomonadota > Alphaproteobacteria > Hyphomicrobiales > Rhizobiaceae > Ensifer > Ensifer sp. Root142. The sequence goes on along the minus strand of NZ_LMFK01000034.1, from coordinate 535,748 downwards.
GGACGCTCGATGGACGCGATCGCGTCGGGCAAAGGCAGAAAGCCAAAGCCCTTCATGGTGGAGGGCGGCGCTATTGGGGCCGACGCGGTGTGGGACAGCAACCACGGTCTTGCCGCCGAGGAACGCCAGGCGGGAGCGGGGAGCCGAAAAAAGTCTGTGTCCGCCAGACGCCCGAAATCCAGAATGCCTGATTTCATCCCACCGCAGTTATGCGAAACACTGGAGCGCCCTCCGAACGGCGGTGGCTGGATCCATGAGATCAAATTTGATGGCTATCGCATTCAGATGCGGGTCGAGAATGGCAAGGCGACTTTGAAGACCCGCAAAGGTCTCGACTGGGCAGCCAAATTTGCCGCCATCGCCAAGTCGGCAGCAGCTCTGCCTGATGCCATCATCGATGGTGAGATCTGTGCTCTTGACGAAAAAGGAGCACCCGATTTTGCTGCCCTTCAGGCAGCACTTTCCGAAGGCGAGACCGATGCCTTGGTCTACTTTGCATTCGATCTCCTGTTTACCGGCGATGAGGACCTGCGAGAGCTCGCGCTGACACAGCGGAAAGAACGGCTCGCAGCGATCCTGGAGGATGCGGGCGACGATCCGCATCTGCGCTTCGCCGAGCATTTTGAAACCGACGGTGATGCCGTGCTGCGATCTGCCCGCCGTCTTTCCCTTGAGGGCATCGTTTCCAAGAAAGCGGATGCGCCGTACCAGTCCGGCCGCTCCGACACATGGGCGAAATCCAAATGCCGCGCAGGTCATGAAGTCGTCATCGGCGCCTATGCAACGACCAACGGCAAGTTCCGTTCTCTCCTTGTTGGCGTCAATCGTGGCGAGCATTTCGTCTATGTCGGCCGGGTCGGGACAGGCTATGGCGCAAAGACCGTCCAAACGCTGTTGCCGAAGCTGCAAAAGCTAGAGGCCTCCAAGTCACCCTTCACTGGTAACGGGGCGCCAAAGAAGGATCGGAATATCGTTTGGCTCAAGCCGGATCTCGTTGCCGAGATCGAGTTCGCCGGCTGGACGGCCGATGGCCAGGTGCGGCAGGCCGCATTCAAGGGCTTGAGGGAAGACAAACCCGCGGGCGAGGTGAAAGCGGAAAAACCGGCGTCACCGTCAAAGGCTGCCGTGTCCGATCCTTCGACGGTAAAGCCAGTACCAAATCGTATTCGCAAGGGCGGGAAGGCCGAGGTCATGGACGTGCTGATTTCCAGCCCGGAAAAACCTCTATGGCCGGATGGTGGCGATGGGAAGCCGGTGACCAAGGTTGAGCTTGCCCAATATTATGAGGCGGTCGGGTCCTGGCTGATCGATCATATCAAAGGGCGGCCCTGTTCGATCATTCGCACTCCCGACGGCATTGGCGGCGAGCAATTCTTCCAGCGACATGCCATGCCGGGAACATCGAACCTGCTCGAACTGGTCACCGTATTCGGTGACAAGAAGCCCTACCTGCAGATCGACCGCGTCGAGGGGCTTGCGGCGATCGCCCAGATCGGTGGTGTCGAACTGCATCCCTGGAATTGCGAGCCCGGGAAACCGGAGGTCCCCGGCCGCCTGGTGTTCGATCTGGACCCGGGCCCCGAAGTCGAGTTCTCCACCGTCATTGACGCGGCTCGGGAAATTCGCGACCGGTTGGCAGAACTCGGGCTGGTAAGCTTCTGCAAGACGACGGGTGGCAAGGGACTACACGTCGTGACGCCGCTCGCCGTGTCGCGACGGAAGAAATTGAGTTGGGAAGAGGCGAAGGCTTTTGCCCATGATGTCTGTCAGCGGATGGCCCGCGACAATCCAGATCTTTACCTGATCAGGATGGCGAAGAGCCAGCGCGAGGGCCGCATCTTCCTCGACTACTTGCGCAACGACAGGATGTCGACCGCTGTTGCGCCCCTGTCGCCGCGGGCGCGCCCCGGCGCCCCGGTGTCGATGCCGCTCAACTGGACGCAGGTCAAAAAGGGTCTCGATCCCAAACGCTTCACGATCCGGACCGTGCCAGAGCTTCTGAGAGCGGGGACCGCTTGGCAGGATTATTGTGAAGGCCAGCGCTCGCTGGAGCAGGCGATCAAGCGCCTGAGCAAAACGAACAGGGCTGCGGCGTAGTCATCCGCCGAAATTGCGGATGCTTTTCACCCCGACATGGATCGTGGGCGATGGCTGTAGCGGACCGGAAGCCTCGGCAATGGTGCGCGGCTCATTTACGGGGTCGGGTTTCGGCGGCCACAGATTTGCGCAGCGCATCCATGATGTTGATGACATTGCTCGGTTCCGACGCTGGCGATTTCGCTTTGCCCTTCTGGGGTTTTTTCAGCTGTTTCTTTCTCGCGTTGATGATGTCGAGCAGCCGATCCTGGACCGGGTCGACGACTATCTTCGGGTTCCAGTCCTGGGTCTTCTTTTCGATCAATTGCTGGACGAGCGGCATCATGTCGGAATCCGCTTTCTCGTTGCCGATATCCTCAAAATAGGCTTTCTCGTCCCTGACCTCATCCCCGTAGCGCAAAGTCCACAGGATGATGCCTTTACCACGCGGCTCCAGCAAGACGGCGCGTTCGCGACGCGAGATGACCAGTCGCGAAATGCCAACCACCCGCTTGGCCTCCATCGCTTCACGAATGACGGAAAAGGCTTCCTGACCGACAGGGTCGTTCGGGGAGAGAAAGTACGGGGTATCGAACCAGATCCATTCGACGCTGTCGCGGGGTGCGAAGGTGGATATGTCGATGGTTTTGGTGCTGTCCAGCGCGACATTTTCGAGCTCGTCGTCCTCCAGCATGACGTACTCGTCTTCGGCGCGTTGATAGCCCTTGACCTGGTCGTCCTCCTTGACTTCGTGCCCGGTGACCGCATCGACGTAGTGGCTGATAACACGGTTCTGTGTCGCGCGGTTGAGCGTATGAAAACGGACCTTTTCTTCGTCGGACGTTGCCGGCATCATCTGCACGGGGCAGGTGACCAGCGACAGCTTGAGATAACCTTTCCAGTAGGGCCGAACGGCCATGAAAGCGTCCTCCGACTAGCTGGCGCGCCGTTTTTGGGCGGTAGCGGGCTTGGATTTGGCAGTTGCAGATTTTGCAGCTGGCTTGCGAGCGGCGCCCTTGTTGACATTCGCTGCGGTGCGCTTTGTTTTTGTTTTCTTCGCAGCCATGCCCGCACTTTCGCGCAGTGCCAGCAGCAGATCTCCAGGCTTCGACGCAGCGGGCGCCTTCCTTTTGGGAAGCGAGCGTCCTTCGATTTTGGCTTTGACCAGTTCGGCCACGGCAGCCTCATATCGATCGTCGAAGCTGCTGGCGTCGAAGCTACCCATCTTGGTTTCGATGATATGTTCGGCAAGATCCAGCATCTCGCCTTCGATCTTGAGGTCGGGGAGATCCTCGAAAGCCTTGTCGGCCGAACGGACCTCGTAATCAAAGTTGAGCGTGGAGGCGATCAGCCCCTTGCCATGCACTCGGATAAGGACGGTGCGCACCCGTCGGAACAGCACCGTTCGCGCAATCGCGGCGACCTTTTCCTGTTTCATCCCGTCGCGCAGCAGCACGAAGGCATCGGTGCCCAGCTTGTCGGGAGCGAGATAATAGGGCTTGTCGAAGTAGATTGTGTCGATCTGGGAGCAGGGGATGAAGGCCTCTATCTTCAGGGTCTTGTCGCTCTCGGGAACGGCTTCGGCCATTTCCTCGGGTTCCAGGACGACGTACTGGCCATTCTCCATCTCATAGCCTTTGACCTGGTCGTCACGCTCAACCGTATCTCCCGTCTCGCCATCGACGAATTCGCGTTTGACTCGGTTTCCCGTCTTGCGATTGAGAGTGTTGAAGGCGATGCGGTCAGAAGTTGATGCCGCCGTATAGAGCGCCACGGGACAGGTCACCTCGCCGAACTTGATGTAGCCTTTCCAATTCGCTCTTGGGGCAACCATGATACAAGTTCTCCTGACGCGGCCAACGGAACTCAACCGCTCAGCCGGCGTTTCGTTCCCGACCGTTCTCAATCGAATGCATCTTTTGCGCCGCAGCCGCGTTTGTGGAGGGGAAAATCACAAGGGAGGTCTGCCATGAGAATGCGCGAGCCAATCGATACCGGCAGCGGTGAACGCCGTCGGCGGCGCGAGGAGGATCGCGAGTCCAAGAAGGGCAACGAAGCTTCGTCGTCGCTGCCCATCGCATGCCGGCAGCGCAGATCATTCTGGTGAAACTCGCCACCTACAATGTCAACGGCATCAACGGTCGCCTCGACGTGCTTCTGCGGTGGCTCGAGGAGAGGCAGCCGGATGTCGTGTGCCTGCAGGAACTGAAAGCGCCCGACAGCAGGTTTCCTCACCGGGAAATCGAGAAAGCCGGCTATGGCGCGATCTGGCACGGACAGAAATCATGGAATGGGGTGGCCATCCTGGCTCGAGGACGGACCCCAATGGAGACGCGTCGCGGTTTGCCGGGCGATCCTGATGACAGTCACAGCCGCTACATCGAGGCGGCAATCGAGGGGATAATCGTCGGATGCCTTTATCTGCCGAATGGCAATCCCGCCCCTGGACCCAGGTTTGACTACAAGCTGCGTTGGTTTGACCGGCTGGAGCACTATGCGGCGCAACTGATAGAACTGGAGATCCCGGTTGTCTTGGCTGGCGACTTCAATGTCATGCCAACCGATCTGGATGTTTACAAGCCGGAGCGGTGGCGAGACGATGCGCTCTTCAGACCGGAGGTGAAAGCGGCCTACGCCGCACTTCTTGATCAGGGCTGGACGGATGCGGTGAGGCATCTCCATCCGAATGAGCGGATCTATACATTCTGGAAGTATTTCCGAAACGCATTTGCCCGCGACGCCGGGCTTCGCATCGATCATTTCCTGTTAAGCCCGGCGCTTGCTGGCGATCTCAAGCGGGCCAAGGTGGACAAGTCAGTGCGAGCTTGGGATCACACGAGTGACCACGCGCCGGCTTGGATCGAGCTACTTTAACCCCCAACGATCTGCTCTGCCGTAAACCTCTATTCTTTTATCGATCCGTCCTACTATGGGCGTCTCATTTCGGAGGAAACTCTCCGTTGCAGGTCAAATCCTATGTTTAGGCGATCAATATTGCCATGCCGATCGCGATCATGCCTATACCGAGCCAGTTCCTCACCAAACCAAGAAATCTAAGCCCTTGTCCTCTGGGCTCCAGGGTCGGCTTGGCATCTGAAATGGATCGGTGAGGATCGCTGAGAGGTCGACGCCTGAGCGCACCCCAAAACAAATCGAGTACACCGGCGATCACGAGGGCAGCACCGATCAGGATCGTGGTTATGGACATGCTTGTCTCCATTGTGCGCCAGGGTCGCGTGCGCAGCTGTGAGAAGCCAGTACGATCACCTGGTGCCTGTGAGCCTGACACCGGGACAGAGTAGCGCTGCACTTCAACGAACGAACTCTGCGCAACTCCCTTGGTTGATTGATCAACCGCAGGGAAAAGTAATGGTTCCAATCACAATTGCGTAAGCGTTTTGACAGACCAGCGATGACATCACCGAATTCCAGGGAAACTGTGCGTGGGATCGCAACAGTTCATCAGTCAAAGCGAACAGGCCCTCGGCCCTGCAGCGAATGAAAGCGGGCGAAAATGTGGGAATTTCAGGACTTCGCCACATTTCTCCCATGCGAGAAAGTTACTGGAGGTTGTTTTGTGATTCGTATGCACTGCCTGCAATTTTGAAAAATCGAGGATTGATATGGTAAAAGTGACCAGAATTGCCACGACTGTCTGTGCTCTTGGTGCCCTCCTAGCAACAACTGGATTGGCTCAAACGGCCTTCGCACAAACTCAGGCTGAAACCACTTCTGTCGCACCCTTAGCCACAGGCTTGACCGATGGCGGGGCCGCGGAAGCGCAGGTCGTCGAAGCTGTCCGCGCCGGCGATGTTTTAACAATCAAACTCCGCTTCAAGCCGCTCGCGACGAACCAGCTGGAACGAATATATGATTCGATTAGCCAGGACGCATATGAAAACAGCTTCTACGTTCTTGCTGGCAATAAGAAATACCTGCTGCTTACGGACAGCAGTGATAAGCCGCTGACAAATCCAAACCTCGTTATCAAAGCTAACAAGGATTCTCCGATCGCGGGTTCCTGGCATGGTAGGTTTCCTGCTCCGCCAAAGGACGTCACCGAGGTGTCACTGACGATCCCGGGCGTCGAGACACTCGACGCGATCAAACTTACCGACCGATAGCCATGGCTGGTGCAGCGAAATGTTCCCTTGCGATGGTCGTGATCATGATAGCGGCCAGCGGTTCTTATGCGCAGGTGTCACCTTACCATCGCGAAATACGTGATCTTAAGGCCACGGTTCTTGATTTGAAGGGGCTACCCTCCGATCTGAACAGCGCCGTGTTTGATCTGTCTGCGAAAGCCGATGGGCTTACCGCTCAGCACGGTGGTCTTTCCGTACGACAAGACGCGACGACCGTCAGGGTGTCCATGACGGGCGATGTGCTGTTCGATTTCGACAAGGCCGACATCCAATCGGCCGCCGAACCGACACTCATCGACATCGCGCGTCTCATCACATCCGTCCCCGCCGGCACGATCATCATCGAGGGTCATACCGATTCCAAAGGGTCGGCTCAGTACAATAAGGAACTGTCCCTTCAGCGAGCTAGTGCCGTCATGCAATGGCTTGTGAAACATGGAGCAGATAAAGCGCGGCTATCGGTCGAAGGGCTAGGTGATAGCCGTCCGATCGAACCCAATACGAAAAACGGAGCCGACAATCCCCAAGGGCGCGCTCTCAACCGGCGCGTCGAGTTCGTTTTTCCAAAGCGGTAGAAAAATGGGTCCTGCGGGCCGATGAATTGACGCACGCCGGCTACTTAGGGCCGACGTGCGACCGCTATGGCGTTTGGCGTTGGCCCGACCGGCCGACGCTATCCGTACGGTGACGTATGCGCCTGACCGAGCCCGAGGTCGCCCTTGTGGAGTGTTTGGCCCACAAGTAACCAGTGCACCATCAGGCGGTGTCTTCAACGACGAACAGATCGACGGACCGCCGAGGCATTACTACGCAAAGCCGCCGGCGGCAAACACAGCAAGCGCGCATCCATCCGGCATTCGGGTAATCAACCGTTGCCTGTGAATTGCCGACACAACGGGAGGTATGGCGGTTCTTGACATGTATTCAGATACGGCTTTTAAGTTTGCTGGCGGCTCTGCAAAGCAGCAGAGTTGTGCGGAAACCCTACTGCATGGTTCCTTAAATCCTATCCGATTCAAGGATCAAAACATGCGGCATCAGCTCTTAGAGGTCCCAATGCGCCGAGTCCCTTCTCACGAAAATCACGTTGGAATTTCTGAGAAGTTGAGGATTCATGCGCACCTTAAATCTGGGCGTCCTGGCCCATGTGGATGCAGGCAAAACTAGCCTTACCGAACGACTGCTTTTTGACGCCAGTGTCATCGACAAGCTAGGCAGCGTCGACGCAGGCAATACACAGACAGATAGCCTCGCTCTGGAGCGGCAGCGTGGCATCACCATCCGAGCTGCCCTCGTTTCATTCACGATCGGCGACACGGTGGTGAACCTCATTGATACGCCCGGTCACCCCGACTTCATCGCCGAGATTGAGCGCGTGCTTGGGTTGCTGGACGCTGCAGTCGTCGTTGTTTCCGCAGTCGAAGGCGTGCAAGCGCAGACGCGAGTGCTGGTGCGGGCGTTGCAGCGTGTTGGGGTTCCCTTCCTATTCTTCATCAACAAGGTCGATCGTCTCGGTGCGCGCTACGACGAAGTGCTGCAAGCCATTGCCGGCCAACTACCGGTTCGACCCATCGCCATGTCGGCCGTCATTGATGCCGGTAGTAAACTCGCTCAGGTAAAGGCGTTCGATCCGGGAAGCGAGCCGCTTTTCACCGCGCTGTGCGAGACCCTGGCGGAAAACGATGACGAGCTGCTGCGCGATTATCTGCAAGCGCCGGATCGTCTTACCGACGAAAGACTTGACCGCTCGCTGCGGGATCAGGTTTCTCGCGGTCTGTTGCAGCCGGCATTTGCTGGCGCGGCGGTAACCGGCGTGGGCCTGCCAGCTCTGACATCGGCAATTGCGACCCTACTGCCCAGCCGCGACCTCGATCCTGATGCTGCTGTCACCGGCAGGATCTTCAAGATCGAGCGTGGATGGGGCGGTGAGAAGCTCTCCTATCTCTATCTCTCATCTGGCACGGTCCGCGTGCGGGAATATCTCGACCTGCCTCAGGGGTCGGCAAGGGTGACCGGAATCCAACTTTTCGACGCCGGCAAAATTCACAGCGCAAACAGCTTCAAGGCAGGCCAGATTGCTCGGGTCAGCGGCCTTGGCAGCGCCCGCATCGGCGACGTGGTCGGCACCACCCGCCTCGCAGACGTCCCGCACCATTTTGCGCCTCCAACGTTGGAATCCCGGGCCCAAGCGCAGCGTCCCTCCGAGCGTGCGGCGCTCTGGCTGGCGCTAAACCAGTTGGCCGAACAGGACCCGCTGATTGACCTGCGCAAGAACGAGGACACGAACGACATCTTCGTGTCTCTCTATGGCGAGGTGCAGAAGGAGGTGATCCAGTCGACACTGTTGACGGATTTCGGTCTCGGAGTAACGTTTGAGGATAGTACAGTCATCTGCGCCGAGAGGCTCGCCGGAATCGGCACAGGCCTTCAGGTCATCTTCAAGGAGCCGAATCCATTCCTGGCGACCGTTGGTTTGCGCGTCGAACCGCGACCGGAAGGGGCGGGCAACAGCTTCGCGCTGGAAGTGGACGTTGGCCAGATGCCGGCAAGCTTCTACCGGGCAGTCGAGGAAACCGTATTCGAGACGCTTAGGCAGGGCATCTTCGGCTGGCAAGTCATCGATTGCCACGTTGCCATGACCGCTGCGCGGCACAGTTCCCCGTCGAGCACCGCTGCAGACTTTCGGCAGTTGACGCCGTGGGTCCTCGCAACGGCTTTATCAACGGCAAAAACGGTCGTCTGTGAGCCGATCGACCAATTTTACCTCGAAGCACCTTCGCAGACTTTGGGTGGCTTGCTGACCCTGCTTGCCAAGTCGGGCGCTGTCACCAAGGAATCGATTGTGGCCGATGGCGTAGCGCGGCTGGAAGGGCATGTCGCCTCCGAGAGGGTTCAAGGCATTCAGCAGCAATTGCCGGGACTGACAAGCGGCATGGGGACCATGGAAACCTCCTTCCACCACTATGCCCCGGCAGCCGACCCGCAGCGTTCGCGCAAGCGTTCCGGTGTCGATCCATTCAACGGCCGCGAATATCTACTCCGATTGTCCCGACCTGCAGACCGTGCGAAAACTCGGGATGAAATTTGAGCCGCAGAATGTCGTTTCCCTTGCCTCGGGCTGAAGGTCGACCTTCAGCCCGACGGACAAGCAGCCCCGGCATCCACCCAGGCTTGAATGATCTTGCCGAATTCTTCCTGTGTGCCGGGCACCGGTTCGCGGCCATCGCCGGGGTGCCACCCCCATCCAACCAGCTCGTCATGCGCCATGTGTTCCACCATTTCAGCCATGGTCTTGTCGCCGTTGCGAGCTGGGTCCTTCAGTTGCTCACAGATCTGGCCAAGGGTCTTGCCCTCCCAGGCCATTTCGATCGGGGCGAGATGCCAGGCGGGATTGCCTGGAATGCTCTTCAGTGTGTCCGCCTGGCCGATGACCGGCGTGTTTTTTTCGCTGTGGCAGGTGTTGCACTGCATGCCCACGAGACCCATGCCGCCATCGCCGCGGAACACCGGCGGTTGATGCGGATGCATCGACATTCCTTGCAATGGGCGTTCCGTCGCCGGGTGACAGTTGACGCATCGCGGATGCTGGATGACCTTTCCGGCTTCTTCGAAGAGGGCGACCGAACGCGCCTGCTTGTCGGAAATCGACTGGAACGACTCTGCAGAGCGTAGTGCGTTGGCGTTCTGGGCCACGGACGTCGGGGCGAGCATCACGCCCGCCCCGACGATAAGACACTGCACTGCTATGCCTGCAAACAGGAGCTTGATTGTCATCTGACGATATCCCTCACGATGAGATGAGACTGACGATGGGAAGCTGCCGCACGGGGGTGCCGGTCAGCTTTCGCCACGCATTGGCGACCGCCGGCCCTATGGGCGGCACGCCGGGCTCGCCGACGCCAGTCGGTTTTTCCGCAGATTTGATGATCTCCACTGCCACATCGGGCATTTCATTGATGCGGATCGAGCGGTAGTCGTGGAAATTCGACTGCACGATCCGTCCGCCTTGGCCGAGGGTAACGGCGTCGAACAGAACGGCACCGAGCCCATAGCCGATGCCGCCCTCCATCTGTGCCTTGATGATGTTGGGATTGACCGCGACGCCGCAATCGACCGCACACCAGACTTTATGGACACGCGGGGCGCCATCGGAGCCGACCGAAACTTCCGCGACCTGACCGACGAACGAGCCGAAGCTTTCGACGACGGCGACACCACGGGCGCGCCCGTCAGGAGGTGTTGATCCCCAGTCTGCCATTTCCGCTGCCTTGCGCAGGACGCCGGCGTGACGCGACCCCTTGTCAAGCAGCGCAAGCCGTCCTTCGACCGGGTCCCGACCGACGCGGGCCAGCAGTTCGTCGACAAAGGTTTCGACCGCAAAGCCGGTATGGGTGTGGCCGACCGAGCGCCACCACAAAGGCGGGATCGGAAGCACGATGTTGTGTGACGTGACCTTGAGATTGGGGATCTGATAGGGAAGGTTGGATGCGCCCTCCACCGATGTCGGATCCAGGTCCGCCTTGGCCATGATCGACTGTCCGACGATGATCTGTTCCCAGGCTGTGATACGGCCCTCGGCATCGATCGCCCCACGCATCTTGTGGGCATACATCGGCCGATAGAAGCCGCCCTGGATGTCGTCCTCGCGCGTCCACATGTGCTTGAGTGGTCGATCGCCGCCGATTGCAGCACAGGTTGTTGCCGCCTCCTGCATATAGGGCGAGCCGAATTGCGCCTTACGGCCGAAGCTGCCGCCGGCGAGCTGGGTATTCACGCGGACTTTCTTTTCGTCGAGGCCGAGAATCTTGGCCGCCACCTGCTGGTCGAAGCCCGGGAACTGCGCACCGTTGTAAATGTCGACGGAGCCGTCGGCGGCCTTGATGAAAACCGCGTCGAGCGGCTCCATCGGGGCGTGTGCGAGAAACGGGAAAACGATCTCCGCCTCGACCGTCTGGAGGCCTTCTTTCCGGAAAGCCTCGTCGACATTCCCGGTATTCGCCGCCTCGAGGCCCGGCTCGTTAAAGTGTCTGATGTATTCGGCAGCGAGCTCCTGCGATGAGCGGGTTTCCGCCTTTGCAAGATCCCATTCGACCCTGAGTGCATCGCGGCCCTTCAGTGCCGCGAACGTGTTGTCCGCGTAGACCGCGACGCCTTGAGGGATCTGTTTGACATCGACCACACCCATGACCTTGCGTGCCTCGCTGTCATCGAAAGTTTTCACGGTGGCGCCGAAATGCTTCGGGTGGGCGACCACGGCAACCAGCAGATTGTCCGGCGTGATATCGAGCGTGAAAATCGCCGTTCCGTTGATCTTGCCCTGGGTGTCGAGCTTCGGCAGCTCGGTTCCGATCAACACGAAGTCCTTCGGATCCTTGAGTTTGACATCTGCAGGCGGAGTTTGCCGTGCGGCACTGTCCGCTAGCGCGCCGAAGCCGCTCTCCTTGCCGGAAGACGCATGCTTTACGCGGCCCTTCTCGACGGTGATTTCGGCGACCGGTACCTTCCATTCTTCGGCAGCCGCAGCAACCAGCATGGCCCTTGCGGTAGCGCCGGCCTTGCGCATCTGCTCGTAGGCGTTGGCAATCGAACTCGACCCGCCGGTGCCCTGCAGGCCGAAAGCGAGATTGGCGTAGATCTTGTTGTCAGTCGGCGAGTGGACGGCGCGCATCTGGCTCCAGTCCGCATCGAGTTCTTCGGCAACCAGGGTGGCAAGGCCGGTGAAAGGCCCCTGGCCGAACTCGATGTGCTTGGAAAGCACGGTGACGGTGTCATCCGTACCGATCTTGACGAAGGCGTTCAGCGGCCGGAGTTCGCCGCTCCCGCCGGCCGGCACCCCGGTCTGTGCCGCCGAGAGGAATTTCGGCGCGATCGCCACGCCAATGATCAGGCCGGTGCCGGCGAGGAAGCCACGACGGCTGGTTTTGATGTCATGGATCGTCATTGCTCAGCCCTCCATCGAATTGGCAGCGTTGTGGATCGCTGCTCGAATGCGATGATAGGTGGCGCACCGACAGAGATTGCCGGTCATGGCGCCATCGATCTCGTCGTCCGTCGGCTTGGGCACCATCTGCAGCAGCGCCACCGCCGACATGATCTGGCCGGACTGGCAGTAGCCGCATTGCGGCACATCCAGCCCCGCCCATGCCGTCTGGACAGCCTCGGCTTCCTTGCCGGCAATGCCCTCGATCGTTACCACGTCGGAACCATCGATCATGGCAATCGGTGTGATGCAGGACCGTCGCGGCATGCCGTCCAGATGCACCGTACAGGCGCCGCATTGCGCGATGCCGCATCCGTATTTTGTGCCGGTCAGCTTTTCGAAATCTCGGATCACCCAAAGGAGAGGCGTATCGGGGTCGCCGTCGAACGTCCGATTTTTACCATTGAGCGTGAAAGTAACCATGTCCATGCATCCTTCTCATGGAGCCGCTGGGGCAGGCTCATAACCACAGACTTATGGCACCAGTTGAGGATGGAAAGAGACTGGGCAAAATAGGCGATTAAGCCAGTCAACCGGACAGGTATCGGTTGATCAAATCAATTGCCTGTGACGTGACGACCAGCGGGTTGGGCGATCCACCGGGTCCGTTCCGATGGTTGCTGTAGGGGATCCTGCCATGAGCGATGGCGAAGATCCGATCATGAGGTATAATTGGGCCATGCCGACCTTGCCGTTAATCGCGAGTTTGAAAGAGTACCGCGCCGAGTGGCTTCGCTATGATCTGACGTCGGGTCTAGCGATTGCAGCGGTCGGGTTGCCGAGCGCCATCGCCTATCCGGCCATTGCCGGGTTGCCGCCGGAGGTGGGCCTTTATTCCAGCATATTGCCGCTTCTGGGCTACGCTCTCCTCGGATCTTCGCGACAACTCATCGTCGGTCCAGACGCCGGAACGGTTACGGTGCTGGCCGCCGTGCTATTGTCGCTCAATCTTCCGACCGCAGAAGATCGGCTCGTCGCGACCGCAGCAATCGCCGTCATCGTCGGTGGTCTGTGCTTTGCCGCCAATGCTTTACGGCTAGGCTTCATCGCAAACTTTCTATCGCGGCCGATCCTCACGGGCTTCATGACCGGTATCTCCCTATCGATCCTGATAGGCCAGATCGGGCGCCTGACGGGCGTGAAGATCGAAAGCGAAGGCGTGCTTCGACCGATCATGGAACTGTTGGACAAGGCCGACCAGATTCATTGGCCGTCGCTCACCCTCGGCGTTGGCCTTTTCATCCTCCTGCGTTTGCTCAACGCCTGGCGACCCGGCATTCCTGGACCTCTGGTGGCCGTGGCGATTGCAACGGCCATGTCGGCCGCCTTCAATTTTTCCGCCGCGGGCATTCGTGTGGTCGGCGAGATCCCGTCGCGCCTGCCGACGCCGATGCTACCTATCACCACCGGGGTCTCACTCGGCGATCTCTTTTTGGGCGCTGTCGCCGTGTTGATCGTCAGTTTCGGCGCGGGCATCGTGACGGCTCGCAGTTTCGGTGCGAAGAACAAATATCCGGTCGACGCCAACCGAGAACTGCTGGGCTTCGGCGCAGCAAACATCGCCTCCGGGTTGTTCGGGGGCTTTGCCGTCACGGCATCGGATTCGCGCACGGCTATAAATGATTCCATGGGCGGCAAGACTCAACTGGCCGGTATTTTCTCGGCTATCGCCCTGGCGTTGACGGTGCTGTTTCTCACCGGCGCTCTATCCTTGCTGCCGACCCCCGCGCTCGGCGCCATCCTGGCGTCTGCAGCCATCGGCCTTATCGATCTGCGCGCTCTACGAGAATTGTGGCGCATCAGCCCGATCGAATTCGTCTTCGCGCTCATCAGCATCGCCGGCGTGTTGACCCTTGGGGTGCTGCATGGCGTGATTTTCGCTATCGGAGCGACGTTGCTCTACATCCTGATGAAGGGGCTGAAGCCGCGCGATGCGCTTCTTGGCCGCATTCCCGGACGTGAAGGCTTCTACAAGCTGCATCGCTACAAGGACGGAAGACCGATCCCTGGCGTTGCCATCTATCTTCTGCAAGGCAGTCTGTTGTTTTTCAATGCCGACCATGTGCGCGGCCGCGTGGAAGAGATCGTCAAGAACCTGCCTGCCGATACGCGATGGTTCATTTTTGATGCTGGCGCGGCAGCGCAGATCGACAGCACCGCAGCGGCGATGCTCGATGATCTGCGGGATTTCGTCGAGGCGCGCGGCTTGAAGTTCGGCATTGTCGAGCTCCATAGCGAACCTCGAGAAACCTTGCTGCGCTCGGGCGTCATCGACAAGATCGGCAACGGCATGATCTTCGACGACCTGGAGGACGCGATCGCCGCTTTCGAAGCTGGCAACGCCAAGACCGCAGCCTAGAAGGCTACGGCTCCTCGCCATTCAACGACATCGTTAATACCCCGGATTGACGCCGCCTGACCGGATCGCGGCGAAGCTTGGATCGGGGTAAGAACCCTGCCATTGAGCGTAGGTGGTATTGCCTCCTCCACTCGTTGCACAGCCCGAGATCGCCATAAGCGCCAGCATTGCGATAACCAGGGAGATATTAGGCAAAGTCGTCCTCCTCCACACTGAGGTTTCGAACAATACGTTAAGACTTATTTGTATGATGCGCAAATCAACATTTTCAGGGTGCATTCGTACCGTATTTGCAAATCTACACAACAGTTTTCAGGGAAGTTAACTGCGCTACGCAAATAATAGGCCGAATTTCATCGGAGAAGCCGCGAAATGTATTGCGGCGTTGCTCGAACGCCAAGAAGAAGTCGATCAATGGGGTGAGGTCGATTGTTGTGTCGCTCGCCCGGCAAGGCTCGCCATCACAAAACGACCCCGGAGCAAAAACAATGGGGGCGACCCGCCGCCCTGGCAGATGGCGTGGCGGTGTCTTTGCGGTCCGTACTTCGGACGGACCAGCGAACGCTAGGCGGCAATCAAAAGTCAGTGAGTGGAAAAAACTGAACGTAATGAATTGAAAATGGACTATTCTGATCTCTGTGCTAGTTTATTCTACCGCAAGGCTCACATACCTGTCCTTTATCTTTGGCAGACAACTGTTCTGGTAATGACGGCGAAGGACGCCGACATAAATCGCAGCTATATAAATGGCACACGAGCTCATTGGCGCGTGTCTACTCTAGTGTTGAAACGCTCTATCAAGTTCGGATTCTGGGGTGCGCGCAACATTGCCTCGCCACAGCATCCGTTATGGGGACGACAGCTTCAAGTGCTCGATCGGGACCCGGTTCAGAAACGGGTGCGTTGATCCTGCGCCCGCAAGTGTTTTGAGCAAGAGGCCTTCCGGCCTCTTTTGGAGGAAGAAATGGCGATTGAGCGGCTGTTTACGTTTTTCCGCGCGACGGTGATCGTTTTGTCGATGCTTGTGCCCTCTGGGGTTGTGCTGGCCCAGCAGACCGCCACAGCGCCTTCCACGCCGGCGGAGGCGGCTCCAGAACCGCTAAGCGACGATGAGCTCGAGATCCTCGTTGCCCGGATCGCGCTTTATCCCGACGAGTTGGTCGCGCTCATCTCCGCTGCATCGCTCTATCCTTTGCAGGTGGTCGAGGCCGAACGTTTTCTTCAGGAGAGTTCAAAAAATCGCGATCTGAAGCCGAAGGAAAGCTGGGACGGCAGCATCGTTTCGCTGCTCAACTATCCCGAGATCGTCAAGATGATGAGCACCGACCTCGAGTGGACGCAAAGCTTCGGCGAGGCGATCGCCAACCAACAGAAAGATGTTCTCATAGCGATACAGCAGCTGCGTGACGAAGCCGTTGCTAAGGATATAATCAAGACCGACGACAAGATTAAAGTCGTCGAGGAGGGTGACAACGTCATCATCCAGTCGGCAAATCCCGAAACGATCTATGTGCCGCAGTATGCGCCGGAAATGCTCTACCAGCCCGATTATGCGCCGGTACCGATCGGCTATTATGACGACCCCTATCCTGCCTATTGGTACCCGGGCGCCGCCTTTTTCGCCGGAGCAGTCACCGGCGCGGCCTTCGCGGCCATCGTCGACTGGGATGACTGGGGCGTCTGGGGTGGCAATTGGGGCGGCGACATCGATGTCGATTGCAATAACTGTTTCAACAACATCGACTTCGACGGCAAGATGAAATGGAACGACGTCGACTGGAAGAATGTCGATCGCAGCAAGATCAACTTCGACCGCAATCAGTTGCAGAAGTTTGATCGCACCAACATCAAGAACAACATCAAGGCCAACGGCAACAACAACATTCGTAACCGCGCCGCCGAGATCAATCGCGACCGGCCGCAGGCGCGACCGGGCGGTGCAGGTGGCGGTCAGCTCAACGACGTGCGCAAGAGCACGCTCGATGGGCTGAAGGCGCAGCAGCGACCAGCGGCACGCCCAGGCGGCGGTCAGGCGGTAGCGAAGGCCAGGCCAGGCGGCTCGAAGCCCAGCGTGAACAGGCCCAAAGGCAACAAGCCCTCGCAGGTAAACCGACCCGCCGGCAAGAAGAAGATGGCCGCAAAGGCACAGAACCGGCCCAAGAAGCCGTCCGGCCTCGGCAACGTCAACTCGGGTCGTCGCGAGGTCGCCTCTTCGAAGCGTGGCGGACAGAGTATGGGCGGCGGTCATCGCGGCGGCGGGCGGCCTCAGATGAGAAGTGGCGGTGGAAGGCCATCGGGTGGCGGGGGCCGTGGCGGTGGCGGTGGCGGCCGTGGCGGTGGCAGGCGTTAACGGAGCGACAGGAGCACGATCATGAGCAAGCTTTCTCAGACTCTTCTTCTGGCATCGGCCATTTCCTTCTCCGTTGCTGCATTTCCGCTCGCTGTCGACGGGGCCCGTGCCCAGG
This sequence comes from Ensifer sp. Root142, assembly GCF_001426785.1. Taxonomy (NCBI): domain Bacteria; kingdom Pseudomonadati; phylum Pseudomonadota; class Alphaproteobacteria; order Hyphomicrobiales; family Rhizobiaceae; genus Ensifer; species Ensifer sp. Root142. Next base: position 518,723 of record NZ_LMFK01000034.1, on the reverse strand, counting down.
CGGTGCCAGACGCCGGCGACATCGAGAACTATGCCGCGGCGGAGGATCCGCCGCTGTTCGACGACCCGGCCAAGGCGGTGGAAATGTTCAAGTCGGCGCTCGCCGCCAACGACCTCGATGGTCTTGCAAAGCTTCTGGGCCTTGACGCCGCAAAGCTGAAAACGGGCGAAGGGACGATGGAAACCTTCGCGCTTATTCGCGAAGGTGTGGCACGCAATGTCGTGGTGCGCGACCTCGGCGAAAGCAAGATTCTCGAAATCGGTGATCGGCTCTGGCCGCTGCCGTTTCCGATCACAAAGGGTCGGGACGGCAAGTGGGCTTTCGACACCTATGTCGGGCTTGAGGAGATCGTGAACCGCCGCGTCGGGGAGAACGAACTTGAGGCGATAGAGACCGTGCGCGCCTATGTCGAAGCACAGAAGGATTATGCCTCGCAGGACCGCGACGCCGACGGCGTGCTCGAATATGCCCAGAAGCTGATCAGCAGCCCAGGCCAGACCGATGGATTGTACTGGCCGGCCGAGCAGGGCGATGGTGAGAGCCCGGTCGGCGACGAGATCAGCGAAGCAGCTCTGGAGAAGGCGAAGGCTGGAGAGGGTTATTTCGGCTATCGCTTCCGCATTCTGACGTCACAAGGCGATAATATTGCCGGCGGGAAATACGACTTCATCATCAATGACAATATGATCGGAGGCTTCGGGTTGATCGCCTGGCCGGTGAAATATGCTGAAACCGGTGTGAAGACTTTCGTCGTCAACCAACAGGGCATTGTCTATGAAGCGGATTTGGGTACGAGCACCGAAGCGATCGTGCCGTTTATCGACCGCTTCAATCCGGATGACAAGTGGAGTGTCGTCCTGGATTAGTTGCCAGAAACGCGAGGATGTTCTTCCGGTCTGTCGCATAGGCGGCCGTTTGATCGAAATCAACGTTGCTAACGGATGGTGGCCCTATAAGGTTACACCAGTGACACGATCGAGCGGTATGCTGCAATTTCTTCTGACTGCACAAAAACCTCGCCCTTGCGCGTGAGCCCCGCAGGGCATCGGTCACGACAGCAGGCAGTCGTTACTGGCAGCGTCAAGAACTAATCCCTTGAACCGTCTAACGGAGTGGGTGCGATGTCCAAGCTTTCCAGTCTTCCGGCCTTACCCATGCCTGGCAATGCATTGACGGAGTACTCCGTGGATGCGTGGCAACGGTGGGTCCTGTTCCTTGATGTAATGCGCAGGCGCGGCGAGCAATATGAGGAACACGCTGCACGCAGCGCGCCTCATGTGCTGGACTATGAAGCCGAGCTCATCCTGGACGGCAGGACCCTGAAAGAGCCGGTCAACTACGCTCTCGTGCGCATCATACCTCCCGCCGACTGCACGATAGATCCTCTCAAGCGTCCATTCATCGTTGTGGATCCACGGGCAGGGCATGGGCCAGGCATCGGTGGCTTCAAGGCCGACAGCGAAATCGGCGTGGCCATGAAGGCCGGTCATACCTGCTATTTTGTCGGTTTCCTGCCGGAACCAGTGCCCGGACAGACGATCGAGAAGGTCCTGTACGCGGAAGCGCAGTTCCTGGAGACGGTCATTTCCCGCCACCCGGAAGCGGATGGCAAGCCCTGCGTCATCGGCAACTGCCAAGCGGGATGGGCAGTGATGATGCTGGCCGCGCTCAGGCCAGAGCTTTTCGGGCCTATTATCATCGCCGGTTCACCGCTTGCCTACTGGGCGGGTGTCCACGGGCAAAATCCGATGCGTTATTCGGGAGGACTTCTCGGTGGAAGTTGGCTGACAGCATTGGTCAGCGATCTTGGCGCGGGAAAATTCGACGGCGCCTGGCTTGTCCAGAATTTCGAGAACCAGAACCCAGCCAACACTCTGTGGACCAAGCAGTATAATCTCTACGCAAAGGTGGATACGGAAGCCGAACGCTATCTCGGTTTTGAGCGTTGGTGGGGTGGACACGTCACTCTGACGGCGGATGAAATGCAGTTCATCGTCGATGACCTGTTCGTCGGCAACAAGCTCGCAGCAGGGGAGATCCGCACATCTGATGGCATGGCCATCGACCTTCGCACGATCCGTTCGCCGATTGTGGTCTTCTGCTCCAAGGGGGACAACATAACACCGCCTCAGCAGGCCCTCGACTGGATTCTCGACATTTACGACAGCGTCGATGAAATTCGCGCGCTCGGCCAGACGATTGTCTATGTCGTCCACGAAAGCGTCGGCCATCTGGGGATTTTTGTCTCCGCCGGGGTTGCTCGTAAGGAGCATGATGAATTCGCGTCAAACATCGATCTGATCGATGTGCTGCCACCTGGCCTTTATGAAGCGGTTCTCGAGCCGAAAGCAGATGCGCTCGATCATCCGGAACTGGTCACCGGGGAGTGGATCATGCGTTGCGAGGCACGGACCCTCGACGATATTCGTGCTCTCGGCGGTAACGATCTTGACGATGAGAAGCGATTTGCGGCGGCGGCTCAGCTTTCGGAGATCACTCTTGCACTTTACCGTGCGTTTGCCCAACCTTGGGTGCGCGCTGCCGTGACCCCTTCATCGGCAGAGACAATGCGACGACTTCACCCCCTCCGCCTGGGTTACGAGATTTTCGGCCCCTCCAATCCTTTTCTCGATTGGGTTCCCCAGGCAGCAGAGCGCGTTCGCGCCGACCGTCGCCCCGCATGGACGGACAATCCTTTCAGCGCCCTCCAAGAGCAGGTTTCCGGCCAAATCGTCGAAGGGCTGGAGACCTGGCGTAAAATGACGGAACGGCTGGCCGAGCAAACCTTCGGTGCGATCTATGGCTCGTCTGCGCTTCAGGCCGCCCTTGGCGTCGATCCAAAGTCAAATTTGCCACCACGCAAGGCGCCGAAGAGCAAGCTGATCAACGCGCTTGTCGAAGCTCGCACTGCGGCGCTGAAGGAGAGAATATCCGTTGGTGGTCCGCTGGAGGCTCTCGTTCGATCGCTGCTGTTCGTGGGGGTGGCCCGTGGCGGTGCCGACGAACGCGGTTTTCAGGCCATTCGCGTGCTTCGGCGTGGCCATCGAGATGCTCGCCAGCTGAACCTTTCACAGTTCAAGGCGCTGGTTCGGGATCAATACTACATCCTGCTTGTCGATGAGGCGGCAGCGCTAGCAGCCATTCCAGCGATGCTGCCGAACGAGCTTGAACAGCGTCAGGCCGCATTGCAGAGCCTGCGTGGCGTGCTCGAGGCCTCCGGCGCGTTAACGGAAGCGGCGGCGGAGCGCTTTGCCCACGTCACCGAGCTTTTCAGCCTGGATAAGGGGCGCGTGGGCGTCAAGCCGACGCCGATGGCTGTTAGACCTGCCGCGCGCAACCGCGGCGCCGTGCGATCAAGATTGTAGGAGATTATCAGTGGCTTTCTCTAGCGCGACAACTCTGGAGCCATCAAAATACGACCGCCTGATTGCGGCTGCACAAGGGGTTCCTCCCGCAATCACCATCGTAGCGCATCCCTGCGACGAGACCTCACTGCGTGGTGCCTTGGAAGCAGCCCAGCACCGGCTGATTGTTCCGGTTCTGATTGGGCCCGAGGCGAAGCTCCGCAAAGTCGCAGCCGAGGCCGAACTTGATCTCAGGGCATGCGAGATTATCGATGCGCCACACAGCCACGCCGCAGCGGCGAAAGCCGTGGCACTCATTCGCGAGGGGAAAGGCGAGCTCTTGATGAAGGGTAGCCTGCACACTGACGAATTGATGCGGGAAGTAACCGCTTCTGCCACCGGTCTTAGAACGGAACGCCGCATCAGCCATGTGTTCGTGATGGACGTTCCTGGTCACGCGGACACGCTGTTCATCACCGATGCGGCGATCAACATTTTTCCCGACCTCGATGTCAAGCGCGACATCGTGCAGAACGCGATCGACCTCTGGGTCACCATTGGCCTCGGCGAACCCCGCGTCGCGATCGTGTCAGCAGTCGAGACAGTGACGACCAAGATCCCTTCGACCCTTGATGCCGCGGCATTGTGCAAGATGGCAGATCGCGGTCAGATCACCGGCGGCCTGCTCGACGGCCCGCTTGCGTTCGACAACGCGATAAGCCCGGAGGCCGCGCGTATCAAAGGGCTCAACTCGCCCGTGGCCGGGAGGGCGCAGATCATCGTCGTGCCAGATCTTGAAGCCGGCAACATGCTTGCCAAGAATCTGACGTTTCTCGCCCATGCGGACGCCGCGGGGATCGTGCTTGGTGCGCGCGTGCCCATTATTCTTACCTCGCGGGCAGACACAGTGCGCAGTCGCCTGGCATCATGCGCAGTTGCGACCCTTTACGCGACGGCCCGCCGTCGCTCTACACAAGTGGCGGCTTGAAGCGTGGACGCGATCCTTGTCGTCAACGCCGGCTCATCCAGCCTCAAGTTCCAGATTTTCGAGATCGTGGGCAAAGAGTTGGAGCGGCGCATCCGTGGTCAGATCGACGGGATCGGGGCGCGGCCCCGCTTGCGTGCGGCGACCGCTTCGGGCGAGGTCCTCGTCGATCGCAGTTACGAGCAGGCCGCGATGGGCGATCTGCCCGCTGCCATCGCTGAAGCAGGTGACTGGCTGCGATCGCTCGATGGCTTCGTTCTGCGGGCTATTGGCCATCGCGTCGTCCATGGCGGACCCAACTATGCGCAACCGATCCTGCTCGATCACGACATCCTCGATAAGCTCGCCACGTTCCAAGAACTTGCACCTTTGCATCAGCCGAACAACCTCGCGCCGATCCGGCTTGCCATGGAGATTAATCCGCTGGTTCCGCAGGTCGCCTGTTTCGACACGGCTTTCCACCGCGGCCATGCTCCTCATACGGACTGCTACGCCTTGCCGATGGCTTTCTACGAGGAAGGTGTACGAAGATATGGCTTCCACGGGTTGTCCTACGAGTACATCGCAGACCGGATCGGCAACCTAGCGCCCGATGTCGGCCAGGGAAGGGTCGTGGTTGCTCATCTCGGCAGCGGCGCTTCCATGTGCGCAATGAAGGCAGGGCGCAGCGTCGAGACGACGATGGGCTTTACAGCACTTGATGGTGTGCCGATGGGCACCAGGCCAGGGCAGATGGATCCGGGCGTCGTGCTCTACTTGATCGATCAGAAAGGAATGACAACGGGAGAGGTTACAGATCTTCTTTACCGTGCGTCTGGTCTCAAAGGTCTTTCAGGCATCTCCGGCGATATGCGTGATCTTCTGGCTAGCGATGATCCGCGCGCCGCGTTCGCGATCGATCATTTCGTCCATCGTTGCGCGCTCAGCGTGGGCATGCTTGCCGCCGCCCTCGAAGGTCTCGACGCGTTCGTCTTCACGGGCGGGGTTGGTGAGAATTCGGCGCCAATTCGCGCGCGTATCAGTGAGCGCCTTTCTTGGCTCGGGGTTGAGCTTGATGACGCAGCAAACAACGCGGGTAAAACCCGTATATCGACGCAGGCGAGCCGCGTAGCGCTCTATGTCTTGCCGACGGATGAGGAGTTGATGATCGCGCGCCACGTTCATGCGCTTATCACCAGGCCCTGACCACTACAGCGCCGCGCGTCTTATTAGACGCGCCAAGGTCGCTGTAGCACTTTGAGTGGCTGCATGTTTTATCCTTAGATCGAATAGGATTTAAGGAAACATGCAGTACGCCCTGAAACCAGATCTCACAGGAGCAGCAATCAATGTCCAGCCCGGTCGTCAAAGCGGAGCTTCTCAAAGGGAAAAAGGGGCTGATTGTCGGTATCGCGAACGATCGTTCCATTGCATGGGGTTGCGCGCGGGCCTTTCGCGCCTTTGGTGCCGAGCTGGCCGTCACCTATCTGAACGATAAGGCCAAGCCCTATGTGGAGCCTCTCGCGCATGAGGTCGGGGCGTCGATCTTGATGCCGGTGGATCTGGCCATTCCCGGGCAAATCGAAGCTGTGTTCGATCGGATTGAAAGGACCTGGGGTGAGCTCGATTTCGTCGTCCACTCAATTGCCTTTTCGCCAAAGGACACGCTCGGTGGTCGGGTCGTCGACGTGCCGCGCGATGGTTTTCTCACGACCATGGATATCTCTTGCTGGTCTTTTATCCACATGGCTCGCCTCGCCGAACCGTTGATGAAAAACGGAGGCACACTGTTCACGATGACCTATTACGGTTCGCAGATGGTCGTCGAGAACTACAACATCATGGGTGTGGCGAAGGCGGCACTCGAAAGTGCTGTTCGATACCTTGCCGCAGAACTCGGGCCGAAGGGAATTCGCGTCCACGCGATTTCGCCGGGAGCGGTAGCGACGCGTGCTGCGTCGGGCATTCCGGAATTCGACGAACTACTGGAAAAGACCATCCGGAAGTCTCCAGCCCGCGAACTCGTCAGTATTGACGACGTAGGTGTCGCCACCGCCTTTCTTGCCCACGATGCCGCGCGCCTGATGACAGGGCAGGTGCTCTATGTCGATGGCGGCTATCACATCATTGATTGATCGAGCCGAGAGCAGGTGGGGTATGTACCGCGTGTTTGCTTCGGGTGCGCCTCCTTAACAAAGCGGTGCGGGTTGCCGGGGGATAGTTATTCCGGTTCCGGTCGTTATTGGCAGCTCAAGCTGAGCTTTCTTCGGCTCTGACGGCCAGCGCTTTCAGAACTTCGTCATGTTCGCACCGGGCGGGTTGGGTGACCGCACCAGAGTTGTCTTGTATTCCTCCACTGCCTTCAGCAATGGCCCAAGAACCCAGTTGTACATTTCGCCGATATTGTGCTCTTCCTGCGGGTCCGACTCGACGTTGAACACCTTTGGGTAACCATTCATCGGCGCGGCGCTGGATCCCACTCCCCCCATTGGCATCATGCCGCCAGGGCCGCTGCGGCCAGGCCCTACGTCGACGAAATACGCCCGGAATTGCTTCCAGCGGACGGCGACGAGATCAGACCCGACGAAGGTCAGCAGATGCTCTCGCCGTCCGGTGTCATTCTTGCCGAGCAGCAGGTCGCTTTGGTCGATTCCGTCGATTGGCCGATCGCTGGGGACCTTGCCGCCAGCAAGACGTGCGAAGGTCGGGAAGAAATCCATGATTGAGAACATCGCATAGGAGGAGCGCGGCTTGATCATTTGCGGCCAGCGGATCACGGCGGCGGTGCGGATCGCGCCCTCGCTGACATCGCCCAGCGCGCCACGATAGGGGCCCGTCGTTCCCATGTCGGGCATGTCAGCGCCGAACCGGCTCGCTCCAGGGCCGTCTGGCCCATTGTCGGATGCGAAAACGACAATCGTGTTTTCCTCAAGGCCAAGCGCTTTCAATGCATCGAGTACTGTGCCGACGATTGCATCGCCCTCCATCAGCGAGTCCCCGAACTGGCCGATGCGTGAAGCTCCCTCGAAACGCTTCGAAGGCAGATTGGGAAAGTGCGTGCGAGAGATCGGCAAATACAGGAAGAACGCCTTTCCTGCTGCCTTTTGGCGCGTCATGAAATCGATGCCGTGGTCAACCAGTTCCCAGTCGATCCCGCGACGCACTTCCTCCGTGTAGGGTTTGACCAGCGTTAGCGGCTCTCCACGTTTAGCTTCAACGATGTGCGGTCCATTTTCGAGCGAGATGTCGACGGACTTGGTCTGGAGACCTTGGCGGATCATGCCGAACGCGTCCCAGGTGTCGCTGGGCGGGATTCCATAAAATTCGTCGAAGCCCTGGTTCTGCGGCTGACTGTAGATTTGTCCGCCAAGGTGCCACTTGCCGAAGATCGCCGTGGCGTAGCCGGCGTCGCGTAGCATCTCTGCCATGGTAATCTCGTCGGCTGGCAGCGAGATAGATGTGCCAGCCACCGCCACCAACGAAAGCCCGGACCGTATGGAGTAGCGTCCTGTCATCAACGCGGCGCGCGATGGCGTACAAGACGGCTCGACTAGGAACTGCGTCAGCCGCAGCCCTTCCGCAGCAAGTTGGTCGATGCGCGGCGTCGGTGAGCCGCGCAGCTCCCCGCCGCCATAGGCGCCAATGTCGCCATAGCCGATGTTATCAGCCAGAATGAACAGGATGTTTGGCGTCGATTGCTGCGCAAATGCCGCTCCGACAAACAACGATTGAGCAATGAGAGACGCTCCGATCGCAAGTGCGTCGCGCGTCCACGGCCACAGTTTGAGCCAAGTCATGCTGCGTCTCTCCACTGTTTCCAAATCCGGGCAGGCGGACGCCGGGTGCTCCTGCTGCGGACGGGAACATCTTTCAATACCGCTGCGTCTGCTCGCCGCTCCAAAATGATCGCCCGCTGGCCTCCCGATCCGCTGTTTCGTTTGTGCGCCAAAAACAGAACCCTGCCTATTGTCCTTCGGGGAAGCGGGATCGCAATGCATTCAAAGCCCCAATGCCCTGTCGACAGCATTGATCAACAAGGCGGCGGGGAACGGCTTGCGTAGATACGCGATGCAGCCCGCCTTGACCGCCTCCACGTGAAGCGCCTCATCCTCAACGGCGGTGATGAAGATAACCGGGAGTTCGCTGCCCGATGCCTTTAAGCGGTGCCATAGTTCGATGCCTGAAATGCCACCCAAATGAATATCGAGGACGATACAGCCAAACTGACTTGCGTCGGCATGGCTTAAAAAGGCCTCGGCAGATGCAAATGCTTCGGTTGCAAAACCATTTGCGTTCAACAGTCGCACGACGCTCCGGCGCACGCTTGCGTCGTTCTCGACAACGGCCACTGTGCGTTGTGGGCTTTCCACTTGAGGCCTTTCTGGAGCCAAGAACAGGAGCAGCCCCGATCACGACGAACGTAGGACCAACATTGGAGGCTGGCTATTGACCTTTGGTGAAGCGCCGCGTTCCAAGTTATCGTGGGAGCGCATCCGAGGCTGGATCGAAAAGGCGCAATCTCTCGGCGATCGACACGGTCTCGGCCAGGGACCGGGCTTCAAGCTTTTCCATGACGTTGTGGCGGTGCGCCTTGACCGTCCGTTCGGATGTGCCGAGAGCATGAGCGATCTGCTTGTTGAGCTTGCCGCGGACGATGAAGCCGAAAACCTCGAACTCACGTGGTGTCAGGTGCGCAATGCGCGCCCTAAGGGTTTGGATACGATCCTGCTCGACACGCTGCGTCTCGCACCGGCGCAACGCCCGCTCGACGGCCTCCAGCAGTGCCCCCCTGGGCGCCGGCTTTTCCAAGAAATCCTCGGCGCCCGCTTTCATCGCCTGAACGCTGGCTTTGACGTTGCCACGTCCCGTGAGAAACACGACAGGCAGAAGCGGCGCTCGCTCAGTGACCCTGTTCTGTAGCTCCAGACCGCTCAGCCCAGGTAAATCAAGGTCAAGGAGGACACAGCCAGGTTCGTCATGCGGAAACTGCGCCAGAAACTGATCGCCTGATTCATAGAGAGACACGCGGTACCCGGATGCCGAAAGCAGCCGCCCGACTGCGGTGCGGAAGGATCGATCATCATCGACGATGTGAACGATTGGTTCCATGGTTCATCCAGTTTGCGCGAGAGGCAGTAAAACTCGGAAAACTGCTCCGCCTTCTGGGCGGTTGGCGGCCCAGATCGTGCCGCCGTAGGTTTCGACTATTGCGCGCACGATGGAAAGGCCAAGCCCCGTTCCGGAGGGCTTTGTAGTATAGAACGGCTCGAAAATGCTGGCGAGCTGTTCGTTTGGTATTCCACGACCGGTGTCCGAAATCGACAGCTCGACCTTGGAATCCTTCGTCAGTGTTGTCTCAAGCATAAGCCTCCGCTCGGTCGCGACCACGTCGAGCATTGCATCCATTGCATTGGTTGCCAGATTGAGAATGATCTGCTGGACGTGGACCCGGTCGGCTCGGACCGGCAGTTCCCGCCGGGCCCAATTGGAACTCACGACGACGCCCCTCTGCTCGGCTTCGCCGCGGAGAATCCTGATCGCACTTGTGATGACCTCATTGAGGTCGAACTCCTGCCAGTCGATCTCTCCTCGCTTCTTAAGTAGGCCTCGCATCCGCGAAATGACGTCATGGGCACGCTGATCGTCGTCTTGAATGTCTATGAGGATCTGCTTGATCAGCTCGAGATCGGGCCTCTCGGACATCAGAATTGCCTCCGCCGCCTCGGCGTTGCTGCGGATTGCACCCAGCGGCTGGTTAAGCTCGTGCGCGATTGAGGCTGAAAGCGCGCCGGCTGTTGCGGATTGATTGAGGTGAACCACTTCGAGCAGACGGAGGCGCGATTCGACCTCCGCCGCCTGGCGGCGACGGCGTTCGACAAGAAGTCCGGCAATGACTGTGCCTTGTAGAGCAACAATGGCAAGGGCGACGACGGTCGCGAACCAGTATTGTTCCCAGAAAGTGGGCTCTTTGAACATCTGGACCGTGCCTGCAGGAAGATCCTTTTCCGACAACCCCCAGCGTCGGAGCTGCCTCACGTCGGCGACATATGTTTGGGGCGACCGGAGACTGGAGATTGGCTTGCCAGCGATGGCATCGAGCGCAAGGTCGGCCGCCGTTTTGCCCAGTGACCCAAACGTGACCACGTTGCCTCCAACAATGCCATAGTCGATGTAGGTCGGGTACGGGCCGTAGATCGGCGCACTGGCAGTCTTCGATATTTGCTTGATCGCTTCGCGCGGAACGAAATTGCGCCCGGTAACGTCCTTGAAAATCGTCAGCGCCAGTACAATGCTGTCGGGAGGTAGCTCGGCGGCTCGCTTGGTGAACTCTTCGATCGTCAGGTCTTCCAAGTATGTCGTTTCAAACGTTCTTGAGAAAACCGCAAGATCGGCTCGCGCGGTAGCAAGCCATGAACGGTCGAATTCGGATGATCCTCCAACTATGAAGAGATGCCGCGCATCAGGCTGGAGACCGCGGGCCATCTCAGCGGTCTTTACGATGTCAAATTCGCTGAAAGCTCCGATCACGTCGCTGGGCAAGTCCATTGCTTCGGCAGCGGAACTGCTGAAGCCCGCGACGATTATCCTTGCATCGCCCGAGATTTCCTTGCGGTTGGCAGAGATGAACCGAGCCGACTCCTCGCCGAGCGCAATCACCACGTCAGGGCGGCGATCGCCGTACTTGGCCGTAAGATATTCAGCCATACGGCGCATGTGCTTCGGCTCAGGAAATCGCGAAAGGTCGAGAAATTCGGAGAAAAGATCGATCCGGCCTTTGGTTGCGTCGAGAAGCCGCGACCTGACGGCCTCCCCGGCTGCGGTGGTCGCCGCGATCCGCTCGTCATAAGGATAGAGCACCAGCACACGCGGCACACTGTCAACAACTGCCTGACCGGCCGTCGCCGCTGACGCAGTCGCCAGGAATGCACACAGGCCCGGAACCACACCCCTGATCAGCCAGTGCGATTGCCTGGTCCGGTTACCCAGAACGCCCATGACTTTCCCCCGACAGATAGGCGCAATCTACCAAGGCGAACTTGCTAATACAACCAGAGCTTTAGAATTCAAGCGCAAGCTAACGAAGTGCGGTTTTGCCCGATGGTACAATATCCCCGCCGCAAGACGTCCGATAGTTTCACCGTCGTGGGTGGCCTCGCGCTGGCCACAGGCATCCAGACGAGAGGCCCTCGATCGAGGGCGTTCAGGCTACAGCATTGCTTCAATTTGCTTCGTTTCGATACAGCAAGGACAGGCGGCGGATCCCCTTAAACGCATCAGAACTCGTGCGTTTGGTGAACCCGATCCGCCCAAGCCTTCGGAGGAGTAGTCAATATGAATTTTCGCTTCATGTGCTCTGTCGGAGCCTTGGCGGCTTCGACATTTCTCGTTGGGGCCGCATCCCAAGTGCAAGCCCAGTCGCCGTCAAAACCCAACATTCTCTTTATCGTTTCCGACGACACGGGCTATGGCGATCTGGGCCCCTATGGCGGCGGCCAAGGACGCGGCATGCCGACGCCGAACATCGACAAGCTGGCCGATGAAGGCATGACCTTCTTCTCCTTCTATGCCCAGCCGAGCTGCACGCCAGGCCGGGCTGCAATGCAGACCGGGCGCATTCCGAACCGGAGCGGCATGACGACCGTGGCTTTCCAGGGGCAGGGTGGTGGTCTGCCGGCAGCGGAGTGGACGCTGGCGTCAGTGCTGAAGCGCGGCGGCTATCATACGTACTTCACCGGAAAGTGGCATCTCGGCGAGGCGGACTATGCGCTTCCGATCGCCCAGGGCTATGACGAGATGAAATATGTCGGCCTTTACCATCTCAACGCCTATACCTATGCGGATCCGACCTGGTTCCCGGACATGGACCCGGCACTGCGGGCTATGTTCCAGAAGGTGACGAAAGGCGCGCTTTCGGGCAAGGCCGGCGGCGAGGCGAAGGAAGACTTCAAGATCAACGGCCAGTATGTCGATACTCCGGTGATCGACGGCAAGGAAGGCGTTGTCGGCATTCCGTTCTTCGACGGCTATGTCGAGAAAGCGGCCATCGAATTCCTCGATGAGGCTGCAAAGAAGCCGGATGAGCCGTTCTTCATCAATGTCAACTTCATGAAGGTGCATCAGCCGAACATGCCGGCACCGGAGTTCGAGCACAAATCGATGTCCAAGTCGAAATATGCCGACTCGGTCGTGGAGCTCGACACCCGTATCGGCCGGATCATGGACAAGCTGCGCGAAACCGGAATGGACCGGAACACGCTGGTGTTCTACACAACCGACAACGGCGCTTGGCAAGACGTCTATCCGGACGCGGGATACACTCCGTTTCGCGGCACCAAGGGCACATTGCGCGAGGGTGGAAATCGTGTTCCCGCAATCGCCGTTTGGCCGGGCAAGATCAAGCCCGATACCAGGAACCACGAACTCATCGGCGGTCTCGATCTCATGGCGACGTTCGCTTCGGTCGGCGGTGTCCCACTGCCCGAAAATGATCGTGAAGACAAGCCAATCATTTTCGACAGCTACGATATGACACCGGTCCTGACGGGTAGCGGCCCATCGCCACGCAAATCCTGGTTCTACTTCACGGAGAACGAACTTTCACCCGGCGCAATCCGCGTAAACAACTACAAGTTCGCGTTCAATCTTCGCGGCGACGATGGAGCCCAGACCGGCGGACTGGCCGTTGACTCAAACCTTGGATGGAAGGGCGCGGAGAAATACGTGGCCACCGTACCTCAGGTGTTTGACCTTTGGCAGGACCCTCAGGAACGCTACGATATCTTCATGAACAACTTCACTGAGCGGACTTGGATGGGCGTTGTCATGGGGGAAGAACTGAAGAAGATCATGGCGACATACGTGAAATATCCTCCACGCAAGCTGCAGAGCATGGGATATACGGGCCCGATTACGCTTTCAAACTATGAGCGTTTCCAATGGGTGCGGGACTCCTTGGCGAAGGAGGGTGTTAGTATTCCGATGCCAACCGGCAACTGACCTTGGCGCGGCGGCTCCGTTCGTTCGGGGGCCGCCGTTTCTTTAACGGTCTGAGATTGCACACAGTTAGTCGACGGAGGCTCTGATGATTGCAACATGTATTTTCTTTAAATTCACCCGCACCGTGCTGCTCGGCATGGCAGCCTGCCTGTTTGTCACGACATCCGTGCTCGCCCAGACAGATCCATTGCCCTCGTGGAACAACACCGGGGCCAAGGCGGCCATCGTTGCCTTTGTGGACAGGGTAACCGCGGAAGATACGCCTGGTTATGTGCCCGAGGTCGAACGCATCGCGGTCTTTGACAATGACGGCACACTGTGGACCGAGCAGCCGATGTACGTGCAACTCGCCTTCGCACTTGATCGTGTCAAGACGGAAGCTGCCACCCACCCGGAATGGAAGGACACGCAGCCGTTCAAGGCCGTGCTCGACAACGACATGAAAGCCCTTGCCGCAACGGGAGAAAAGGGACTTGTGGAGTTGGTCCTGGCGACCCATAGCGGGATGACAACGGAGGAATTCCAGAAGATCGCCTCCGACTGGATCGCCACGGCGCGCCAACCGAGGTTCAATAAACCCTATACCGAGCTGGTCTATCAGCCAATGCTCGAACTGCTCGCCTATCTGCGTGAAAACGGCTTCAAGACGTTCATCGTCTCCGGTGGAGGCGTGGAGTTCATTCGCCCCTGGGCCGAGCAGGTCTACGGGGTCCCACCTGAGCAAGTCATCGGGTCGACCATCAAAACGCAGTTCGAGATGCGTGAGGGCGTGTCGACCTTGTTTCGCCTGCCACAGATCGACTTTATCGATGACAAGGCCGGCAAGCCTGTTGCGATCAACCAGTTTATTGGCCGCCGGCCGATCGCCGCCTTCGGAAATTCTGACGGCGACCTCGAAATGCTCCAATGGACCACGTTGGGCGGCACGACCACTCGCTTCGGCCTGATCGTCCATCATACCGATGCGGAGCGCGAATACGCATATGACCGCGACAGCCCGTTCGGCCGCCTCGACAAGGCACTGGATGCCGCGGCCGACAACAATTGGACGGTGGTCGACATGAAGGCAGACTGGAAGCAGATCTTTCCCGCGAAATGAAGCCGAGCGTTTCGCACGCGGCATCGCCGATATTTCCAATGGGGAGGAGAAATCACAATGAGGATCAATCGCATCGCGGGTTTGATAGGCTGTGTCGTCTCCCCCTTCCTCCCTTCTACTAGCCGGAAGCCTATTCCAGTAAACAGAAGAGCAATTGGTCCCGAGAAACGTGCCAAGCATCGCTGACCAAGGCTACCTCGGTTCGTTCCTTTGCCGATGCTTCGGCTGCGCCGCTCCGTGCGTCCTGATCATTTTTGGAGTAGTGGGAGGCGTGAGATTGAAGATTGCATTCTGTCTAGCGGCTGTTTCTCGGACGGCACTGCTGACTTGCGGATTATCGGTGTTCGCCGCCGCCGCTACGGCGGAAATGGCTGTGCCGCCTGCCGCGGACCCGCAGATCGAAATTCACGATAGCTTCGTAGATGAGAAGGCGTGTGCTTCCTGCCACGCTGGTCAAGCCGCCGCATTCGCGAAATCCCACCATGCAAAGGCGATGGCTCTTGCCAACGAGAAGACGGTGCTCGCCGATTTCAACAATACCCAGTTCGAATGGAACAGCGTCAAGGCAGTTTTTTCCCGCCGGGATGGCCGCTTCTTCGTTAGCACCGAAGGGCCTGACGGCAAACCGGCGGACTTCGAGGTGAAGTACACGTTTGCCTACGAGCCTCTGCAGCAGTACCTGGTCGATATTGGGGGTGGCAAGCTGCAGGCTCTCGACATCGCCTGGGACACGCAAAAGCAAAAATGGTTCTGGCTCGGCGAAGGCTCCTCGGCGAAACCTGGCTCGACGTTTCACTGGACAGGCCCGTTCTATCGATGGAACCGCACCTGCATCGACTGTCATTCCACCGATCCCCAGACCAACTTCCAGCCGCAGACGGACGAGTATCAATCATCCTATGTCGCGACCAGCATCGGCTGCCAGTCCTGCCACGGCGGCGGTGCAAAACATGTCGAATGGGCGAGAGCCAAGGTCGGGAATGCTCAAACGGCAGCAATTGCGGGCCTCGGCCTGTCGAAGGTCGACGCGAACACTTGCTTCGCCTGCCACGCGCGGCGCGCCCGGCTTGTCGATGGCTATCAGCCGGGAGGCTCCTTTCTCGACAATTTTTCCCCGGCGTTGCTGCGTAGCGATCTCTACTTTCCGGACGGACAGATTCTGGATGAGGTCTTCGAATACGGATCGTTCCAGCAGAGCAAGATGGCAAGAGCAGGTGTGACGTGTTTCGACTGCCACCGTCCGCATGAGGGCAGCGTCAAGGCCGTTGGAAACGCGCTATGCACCCAATGCCACACCCAGGATGCGCCAAAGCGCTTTGCCAGCACCGATCCGGGCGGCGCTTTCGACACTCCAGCCCATACGCATCATCCGGAAGGCTCCGCTGGCGCGCTCTGCGCCAACTGCCATATGCCCGAGCGGACATACATGAAGGTCGATCGTCGGCGTGACCATTCTTTCGTGATTCCGCGCCCAGACCTTTCCGACATGTACGGAACGCCGAACGCCTGTACGTCGTGCCACGACGGTAGGTCGAACAAGTGGGCATCGGAGACCCTGGATACTTGGTTTGGTGCAGGCTGGCGCAAGCGCCCGACGATCGCACATGCGTTCGCCGCCGCGGCGAAAAACGACGCTGCCTCGATCGAGGCCTTGCGGGCATTCGTCGGGGACGAAAAACAAGCTGGAATAGTCACAGGAAGCGCCATTGCCGAGATGAGCAGGCTCGCTGGAGCTGACGTCGCCGCAGACGTGAAGGCGGCGGCGGAGAGCCCCGATCCGCTGGTGCGTCTGGGGGCAGCCGAGGCTGCTGCCAACCTGCCGCGGGAGTATCGGCTTGATGCCATCGGCGGACTTGTCAGCGACGACGTACGCGCAGTGCGGGTGGCTGCTGCCAGGGCACTAGGAAGCACGCAGTCGCTGGACTTGCTCGGTGATCGACGTCGTGATTTCGACCGTGCGGTGGCCGATTTGAAAACGTATGTTCAAGCGAACGCGCACGTTGCCGAGACACAAAGCAGTTATGGAACGTTTCTGCTTGAACAAGGACGTCCAGAGGAAGCGGAGAAGGCGCTCCGTCAGGCGATCCATCTCGATCCAACCCTTGCGGGCGCGCGCATCAACCTCGCCGAACTCTACCGCGCAACAGGGGAGGGCGAGAAATCCGAACAGACCTACGCTGAAGCCGTGGCAACCGATCCGGATCGAGCCGACCTTCGCTACGGGCATGGCTTGTCGCTTGTGCGTCAGAAGGCAATGGAGGAGGCGACAGAAGAACTGAACGCGGCCGTTCGCCTGGATCCCGTCAATTCCAGATACAGGACGACAGCGGCGATTGCCCTGGATTCAGTCGGGCGAACGGAGCAGGCGTTTGCGCTCTTCGATGCTGCTGCCTTAAGCGGAGCAACGGACGCCAGTCTGCTCGGCACGGCAATTCAGATCGGTCTCAAACTCCGCCGTTATGCCGATACGCTCCAATTTGCACAGGCCTTGGCCCGTCTGCAGCCGGACAATTTACAGATTGCAGAACTCATCAGGCAATTAAAGGATGCAGTTGAGCATGGTCGATAAACTCTGAGTTTGCATTCGTGGCGGTCGGATCGTGCGCTAGCCTTCTTACGACGTGACGGGATGCCGGCCAGGCTTGGATTGGTCGCGGATTGGCAGCTTGCTCTCTAAACCTGCCCGGTGGTGTGGGCTAGCGGCAGCTTGATGGCATGCGGTCCGATGTTCAGGCCAATCTGCAGGCTGTCGGCGATGCGCCTCGCTCGGTCGAGAAAGAAGGCAGCGGCCTCGCCCTTGCAATGTTTGCCGACAGTCCCTTCGAAAATTTCCAGCCAGTGATTGAAATGCTCGGGAACAAGATCGAGACCCTGGTGGGCGACATGGGGCTTCCCGCCATAGCGTCCCGTTTTCAGGGCTATCGACGACCAGAAGTCGACCAGCGTTGAAAGGTGCAGATCCCAATGTTCGCCAATGCGGGCGTTGAAGATCGGCCCGAGCATGGGATCGTGGCGGATGCGGCCGTAGAAGTCGTGAACGACCGCCCTTATCAGTTCTTCGGACATGCTGGCTGGAAGCAGTGTCGCACACATGGTCTTCACCGATGCTTTGTGGTTCACCATTCCCTACAGCGCCGCGCGTCTTATTAGGCGCGCAAAGGTCGTTGTAGCACTTTGAATGGCTGCATGTTTTATCCTTAAATCGAATAGGATTTAAGGAAACATGCAGTAGGCCACGAGGTCGGCGCTGTAAATCCGCGGCCATGCGGCATGGTGTCGTCCTGACATAGGCCGTTCGGGTGGTCGAACGATGATCGCTTGCGTCAGCGCAAAGAGGCTCCACCGCTTTGCGCCTACCAAGGACGTGGACGAGCTCGCGTGGAGAAACCGTCTTCACGGACTAGGCGGAGATGCAGGACATGATCGAGTTTGGGATGAGGGATGAGACATTGTGCGATTGCACGATCGAGGTCGCCGAGTGGTTCGCCTGCATGCCGGGGTATAATGCTGAGGCCGGGCAGTTACTCGATCTTCTGGCGCACCGCCTCGAGAGAATACGCGACCGCTCGGAACGGGCGAGAACCATGCCGGACGCGCGCCTGTCGACCTCGACGACACTCGTTTGAGGGTGGCCATTGAGATCATCGCTAGATGCTGTTTGCATACCAGAACGTCTCGACACGCCGTCAATGTCGGGCCCCGGCTTGAGATATTTGCGAATGGCGCTCTATCCTTCATGACGAAAACCTGGTCCTCAGAGAGATCCGTTCAATGCTGACATTGACCAATAGGCGGGTTATCCGCGTCGAACGCGACCCCGAGGGCGATTTTTCCGTGCCGGCGCCAACGATGTCATCGGCACTCCGCCTGCCCCCGGCGGAGTTGAAAAACCGCCTGAGCCGAGGCGAGGTCAAGAGCCAGGTCGAGGTCGGTCAGGGCGAGCACGTTGGAACGTTCAGGCTAACGCTGCGATGTGGCGGTCGCTGCTGGACTGCGACGGTGTCTGCGGACGGAACGGTCATCGACGAAGTCTTTTCGTTTGATCGCGAGCGCTTGGCGAACTGGCGCCGGCGTCACCTGGACGCAAGCCAGCGTCGCTGACAGGCGCCAGGTTTGTCTTGGCATCGGGTGCGTCGGCCTCGTTACGCGCCGAGACCAAAGCGCCTCCGAGTGCCTGCCTGGCTCAAAAGATCCGCGCCAAGATCGGTCCGGGTATCGATCAGGGCCTTTATCTCTTGCGGCTCCATGAGGCTGAAGGCTGTCGACAGCGCATCCGCTGTGACCGCGTCATCGGCGACAACGCTCACGCGCCGATAAGACTGCATCGTCAAGCCGGTGCGGGGATCGAGAATATGCGACAGCCGTCCCGCCTCATCAAAACTGAAGCCTGCAATGCCAGACGTCGCGACCGCCCTGTCGACGAGCGGTAAAACGATGTCTGAGGCAGCGTCCACGTCGCTTGCCGCCAGCCCAACCTGCCATGGGCTGCCATCTGCGCGGGCCCCGATCGTCCGGCTTTCCCCCATATGGACCAGGCTGCTCGCCACGCCGTTTTGACGAAGCAGATCGACGATGCGATCGGTAATGTAGCCCTGTGCTATGCCGTTCAGAGTCAGAGCCATGTCAGGCATTGCAAACGCGATCCGGTCGCCATTGAACCGGACACGGGTGAGGTCGACGTAAGCCAGTGCCTGTCGGATTGCGCGTGCCGACGGACCGCGCTGATCGGAGGACGGTTTGGCGAAATGATCGGCATAGAGCGTCCAGAGCGGTTGAACCGTCGGATCGAATGTGCCGCCGGTCATTTTGTGAAAGGACGCGCAGATTTCAAGAAGATGTACCAGTTCCGCCGGCGGGGCGACGAGCGCGCCCATCCTGTTCAAGACCGAAAGGGCTGAATCACTGCGGTAGAGGCTGAATATCGCCTCCAGACGGTCAATTTCGACCACGACTCTGTCCAGCAGTCGGCGTGCCACTGCTTCGTCTTCATGATTAAGGATCAGTGTTGCCGATGCCCCAAGCGCCTGGCCACTCCACGTGACCGGACGCAGGGCCGCTCTGGCTGCGCCGGGTAATGGCAGCAGAGGCAGGCCTATGGTCGCCCCGATGATAGCGATTGCACGCCGCCGCCCGATAATCCTAGTCATGACTAGCCTCCGTCGGTTCGGAAAATGATGTCAACGCAGGCGATGCCCCATCTGCTCCCAGCACATAGTCTTGCGGTATGTTGCCAAAGCCGACGATTTGGCCGCCATGCCTTTCGGTGAAGCTGAGCGCATCTTGCCTTGAGGAGAAGGGAACGGCCTCGGCTGCCCCCATGCCGCCACGCAATCTGCTGCCGACGACATAAAAGGCGCTTTTGGCGTCGATCCAGTTGTCCGCTCCGGGCTTCTCCCAGGTCGGCGCCTTGCCCATGTCAGACACGTAGATAGCGGCGATCTCCTTTGGTTCTTCTGGCAGCAAGGTGAAGGCGACTGTGTCGCGGGCCGACGAAAACCAGATCGGTTCGGGTATCTGCTTGAGGATGACCTGACCCTTGGGGCCGGGATGTTCGAGCACGTTCATGCCGCAATAGCGCCCCATGGCGTCGTCGGTCAGTGAATATGGAAGAGGCGGGCTGTCTGCTTCTTCGGCGGCACATCCAACCAGCACGAAGGCACTCATCGCCACGGCGACGAGGTTGCGCGTTTTCATAGCTCTCTCCTTGAGAATATCGCAGTGGCTACCGCAAGCGGCGCAAATGTCCATGACACCAGCGCCAGGATGAGCCCGGTCTTGCCGAGTGCCGATTGCTCGGCCACGCCACCCATCCCCGACAGCGACGCTGCGTCGCCCGAGCCCAGATTGAGCAGTCGATAGGCGTCGGTCGGATTGAGCAGCAGCAAGGTATCGAGCAGGCCCGCCGGCAGTGCCTGGCCTTGCCCTGCCACAAGCGCCCCGAGCAGGGCCATGTCATAGATCAGAACGAAAAACAGCCACACCGCGATTGCGATGCCGCCAGCAGTGCTGCGTTCGCTGGCAACGGTGCTTGCGAGGTAGCCGATCGCGATGAAGACCGCGCCCAACAGGACGGACGAGCCGATCATGGAGGCGAAAGCAAGCCAGCTTGAGCGCGCTATGTTGCCATCGACGACTGCAAGTGCAACGGCGGCAGCGCCATAGCCGCAAAGCGTTGCAAACAGCAGGATCGTCAGGTGACCTGTAAACTTCCCAATGAGAATCTGCCTGCGGCCGATGGGATAACTGAGCAACAACAACATCGTGCCACGCTCGGTTTCGCCGACGATCGCATCGTGCGAGAGCAGGAGCGCGATGAGCGGAACAAGAAAAATGGTCAGGCTCGAGAGGCTGACGACGACAATATCAAGCCGGCTGGCACCGACATTGCCTGTCGGCACACTACCGAGGAACGACAAGGTGAGCGCCAGAGCCGCCAGCAGAAGGGTCGTCGCCACGACCCAGCGGTTGCGCATGCCCTCCTGGATCTCCTTGCGCGCAATGATCATGATGTTGTTCATCGGCTATCCTTTTGACCCTGAAGGAAGTGTGCGTAGAGTTCGTCGAGGGTCGGCTCCAGGACGACGAGGTTTGCAATCCCCAATGCGGCGGCGCTCAAACGGTGCAGGACGGCGAGCTTGTCCTCCTGCCTGACCTCTATTTCGAGATCGCCGTCGTGGTGTTTGACGACCTGGCCCGCGATTTCCTCCTCAAGCGACTTTCCAGCCTTGGTGGTCACGCGAATGCGGGTTGGCAGCCTTGCAAGCTTGCGAAGATCATCGAGGGTGCCGTCTGCGATCTTGTTGCCACCGTTGACGATGATGACGCGATCGGCACGTCCCTCGAGTTCCGTCAGCGCGTGCGACGAAAGCAGGATCGTCGTTCCCTTGGCGCGCAAGGCCTCGATGAGTTCGTAAAAATTGTGCCTCAGCGCCGGGTCAAGCCCGCTCGTGGGTTCGTCGAGAAGCAGGACATGTGGGTCGCCAAGCAGAGCCTGGGCCAAGCCGAGACGCTGGCGCATCCCCTTCGAATAGGTTCGCACCGGCCGGTCAACTGCCGCCCTGGAAAGGCCGACGCGATCGAAAAGTTCGGTCGCAGTGGTCGTGTCAGCGCGCTTCAGGCGGGCATAAAAGGCAAGCGTTTCCCGACCGGTCAGGGCGAGGTGAAAGGACACGCTCTCAGGCAGATAGCCAAGTCTTGCGCGAACGCCGAAATCGCCTGAGGCCGGGTCTTCGCCAAGGACGCTGACCCGGCCCGTCGTCGGTCGGATAAGGCCGAGCATCAGTTTGATCAAGGTCGTCTTGCCGGCGCCGTTATGGCCGACAAGGGCGATCGTTTCACCGGCACCCAGCTCAAACGAGACGTCTCGAAGAGCCTCCGTCTTGCCATAGTTCTTGCCTGCATTGGTGACGCTCACCGTAGGTGTCATGGTTGCTGGTCCTCGTCGTCCGGGCGCATCATCAGGGGATGGCTGTCGATTACGCCGCCCGGCAACAGCGCCGGAAAGCGCGACTGGGCAAAGCGAATGACTTGAACGGCCGGGCTTGTGATCAGAACCTTGGCCTGCGGTGCGGTCCAAAGTACCCGGTCGATCAAGTCGTTCGGCCGGTAGGGATTGTCGCCGACCCCGTCACCATTGAGATCGAAGGCCGGATTGTCGCTCCAGTAATTGCCGCGGCCATTTTCGGACCAGTCGAGATACCGGGCGCCGACATATTTGACCTGGTTTCGATTGTTGATGAAGGCATTGTCGGACAGTGCATTGCCCTCCGAGCCCGCCGTGAAGTGAATGCCGATCGAGCAGCCCTCAAAGACATTGCCGCGGAAGCGGTTCTTGTTGGCGTTGTAGATGAAGACGCATTTTTCCGGCCCCAATCGGACGGCCGTCCCCTCGGCAAACGTGTCTTGCGCGGCCGGCAGCCCGTGTTCGGGTTTTTCCTTGGCGCCACCGTTCGCCATCCAACGGTCGGAATTCTGAAGCCGCCCGCGTACGACGTTTCCGGTGATCTTGGAGCTGTTGGCGTAGTTGAGGAGCAGGCCGTGATCGCGATCGCCGTCCGAGACATTTCCGATGATCTTCAGGCGGCTTGAAAACATGATGGCGTAGCCGACAGAATTGCCGGTGGAGATGTTGCCGCTGATCTCGCTGTCGTTGGTGTACATGTAGTGGATGGCAAAGCGCAGGTTCTCAAACCTGTTCCCGTTGAACACGTTGCGTTTGCTGGCGTTGGTCGCGATCCCATCGCGTCCGAAGCTGATAGTGTTGTCGATGACACGTGCCCCGGGAGCGTTCCAGACCGTGACGCCGTTGCCGGTTTCGCTGAAGCGCCTGTCCTTCGTCCCGACAATGCGATTGCCGCGCGCCAGGGATCGGGCGGCGCCATGCAGGTAGATGCCATAGAGATTGCCGATGATCTCGTTGTCTTCAACGGATGCACCTTTTGCCGTCGCGGCAACGAAAACACCGGAGTCCATGGTTTCAAGGTTGCTGCCCGAACCCTCGATCCGAAGCCCGCGCAGGATCGTGTCAGCGGCGTTGATGGTGACGACGCTGCCCTTGCCACTACCGAGAATGGTCGCGCCAGGCTCGCCGATCAGCGAGATCGCGCTGTCGATCGTAACTGGCCCCAGAAAGCGCGCCGGTGGCAATATGAGCGTGTCGCCGGGCGTTGCGGCTTCGATGACATCTTGCAGCCTGGCATCAGCGTCGACACGGATCGTCGCAGCGCAAGCGGTGCCGATGGCGGCGCAGAGCGCCGCCATCGAAACACCGAGCATGAGAGTGCGCGCGTGCATCAGGCCTTCTTCGGCTCGACGAGCATGCGGCCCTTCATTTCCATGTGCATCGCATGGCAGAACCAGGAGCAGTAATACCACCACACGCCGGGCTTATCGGCGCGGAATGTGACGGAGGCTGTCGCCTGGGGCGCCACTTCCATGTTGATGCCATAGTTGATGATCGAGAAGCCGTGCGTCAGATCCTCCACCTCATCGATGTTGGTGATGTAGACGGTCACTTCGTCGCCCTGCTTGACCGTGAAGCTTTCGAGGCCAAAGGCCGGTGCGGCCGAAGTCATGTAGACACGCACTTTGTCGCCATCCCGAATGACTTCGGAATCAATCAAAAGATCGATACCGTCCTTCTTTGCCTGAGCCACGGCATCGGCAAAGAAGACATCGTCCCGGCTCCAGACGCTCACCGGATTGATCTTGGAATTGTGGACGATCGTCGCGTCATGCGGCTCGGCGAAGGTCGGATTATCGTGCACCAGAACCATCTGGTCGCCCGAAATGTCGATCAGCTGATCGTTTTCCGGCTTCAACGGACCGACGTTCAAATAGCGGTCCTTGGAGAACTTGTTCAGCGAGATCAGCCATTTGCCATCGGCGTCTTTTGTCTGTCCCATGGACGTGTGGTTGTGTCCGGGCTGGTAGTGGACATCAAGCTTCTGGCGGATCGGGTCTACCTTTTCGCCGGCAAAGGCTCGTTTGGCGTCATCGATGTTCCACTTGCAGATCTGGCTGTCGATGAACAGCGTGGTATAGGCATTGCCCTTGCCGTCATAGGCCGTGTGCAGCGGCCCGAGACCAAGCTCCGGCTCGGCAACAACGGTGTCCCTCGGCTTGATCTTGTCGGCGAAAAGGTCGTCGAATTTGCGCACATCCATGACCGTAACAGTGGGCGAGAGCTTGCCGTTGGCGACGATGTGAATACCGTCAGGCGCAGTGTTCATTCCATGCGGTCCGTTCGATACGGGGATGTAGCGCGTATAGGGTGAGCCGTGGCGACCATCGAGGACGGGGACGCCGCCCATCTCCTTGAATTCGCCCTTTGCGACGGCCTCCTCGATCCGCTTGAGGTCAAAGACAACCACCCAATCCTGGTCCTTGGCCATCATCTCCGCAAGATTGACGCCCTCTTCGGAATTGTAGCAGGTGGCGAAGGCATATTTGCCCTGGTAGTCGGCATCGACATTGTCGAGGTTGCCGTCGATCATGACCTGCCAGGCGACCTTCATGGTCTCGCCGTCCACGGCGGTGAATATGGCGTGATACTGCTTGTGATCGTCGAGAACCGAGCCGTCGTTCGGCACTGGTACACGGTCCTCACCGTTGCAGAAGACATAGCCCGTCTTGGGATATTTCTGTACGCGCAGACCGTGAACCGTATGCTGGTTCGGCAATTGGATGATCTTGTCGCAGCGCATCACGTCGAGGCGAATGCGGCAGACGCGGGTATTTGCCTTGTCGTTGGCAAACAGGTAGCGCCCGTCATAGGTTCCCTCCGTGAATGAGGGGTGCGGATGATGCAGGTCGCCATTGAGATAGATGCCGCCCTTGTCTTCCAGGTATGCTTTCGTTTCGGGCAAAAGTCCTTCGGTGAGCACCTTGCGGCTTTCATTGGTCTGGCCCCAGCCGGTGGCGCTGTCGCGATTGAAGACCGGGATACGCATCAGCTCGCGCATGGATGGCAATCCGAGAATGCGCAGTTCGCCGCTGTGTCCGCCGGAGAAGAAGACATAGTATTCATCGAGCTCGCCTGGCTTTACCTCGAAGGGCAAGCCGCCTGTGCCTTGAGCGAATGCCGGTGATGCGGTTGTGCCGGACAGCGCAAGCGCCCCACCAACACCTGCCGCCCCGGCGACGGCCGCCGCGGCTGTCGTGCCGAGAAGCTGACGTCGATTGAGGCGCACTGCTTTGTCTTCTGTTGCCATTTCGATTTCTCCTTGTGTGGATTTCAGATGGGTGTGGCTGGCGGCGGCTCGTCGCGCACGATCGGTTTTCCCTTGTGCGTAACCGCCGTCCTGCTTGGCGCTTCGCCTCGCGATGTGGGGGTCGAAAGGGCCTGAAACTTTTCTCTCTTGAGCCGGACCTGGATCATGTGCGGACAGCGCGTATCGTCCTGGTAGAGTTCCTGGCAGTGCATGCAGTAGATGCACTCGTTGACATTGATCTGCCCTTCAGGGTGGATCGACTGAACCGGACATTCCTTGGCACAGCGCTGGCAGGGCGAGCCGCATTCGGGCCAACGCTTTAGCCATTCGAACATGCGGATGCGTCCTGGAATGGCGAGGGCTGCCCCCAGCGGGCAAAGGTAACGGCAGTAGAAGCGCTCGATAAAAAGACCGGCCGCCAACAGCGTCAGTGCAAAGACGACGAAGGGCCATTCACGGGCGAACTTAAGGACGATCGCGGTCTTGAAGGGCTCGACTTCGGCAAAGACTTCGGCGAGCGCCAGTGAATAGAAGGACAGACCGAAAAGGCCGAGAAAAACGATGTACTTGATCGGCCAGAGACGCTCGTGAAGGCCCCAAGGAACCTTGATCTGCGGTACCTTGAGCCACTTCGCGATGTCGTTGGTCAGTTCCTGAAGGGCGCCGAAGGGGCACAGCCAGCCGCAAAACGGACCACGCCCCCAAAATAGAAGTCCTGCCGCCACGGCGGCCCACAGCAAAAAGATGAGGGGTGCCGACAGGAAGAACTCCCAGCGGAAACCGGTGATCAAGGCGTTTGTGAACGTCAGGACATTGACCACTGAAAGCTGCGCATTGGCGTACCAGCCGAGCCAGACAAGTGCATAGACAAGGAAACCGCGGCGGATCCAGGCAAACAGAATGGGGCGTCGGACGAGCCAGTCCTGGAAGAAGAAGATCGCAGTCAGAAACACAAGTGCCGTTGCGGTGAGGGCGACCGAGACACGGTTCATCTGCCAGATGCTGACCCACAGTGGTTGGCCGTCTGCTTCCTCGCCAACAATTGGCGCTGTGCCGTCAGAAGGGCTGACCTCGAGCGGGTGCGTGTCGGCAACCAGATACTTCTGTGGCAGGGCATAGCCGAGGTTGAAAGGCAATGTCGCCTTGTCTCGCCCACCGGCGCTTCGCTGCACCAGAAGTTGTACCTCCCATGGTGCCGTGACATCGAAGGCGAAGTCGGGCGACACGACAAAAAGGGCGATCTCGCGAAGATGAGGCGCACCTTGCGCTGCAAGCGATGTCAGGCGCGTGTGGTCGCGGTCGCGAAACCGCATGCCCTGGCCGTCCTGGAGCAATTCAATCCGATCGAAGATGCCGCCGCGCACATAGCCCGAACCCTTGAAGGAGTAGGCTCCATCGCCCGCGACGAGCAATGCGCTCTGACCGGGTTTAAGGCGTTTGACAAGGCGACCGTAGCCTTCCTCACCGAGCAGGCTTTTGCCGATGGCCGGAACGCTCACGGGCGCTGTGTAAAGGTCGATGAAGCGGTCGTTGGGCGTTACCGTTTCCGGCCGTTCTGCCGCTGTCGTTTGATTGGCCTGGCGAAATGCATCCGACACTTCGCCGACCGTCATTCTAAGGCTGCGGATCGAGCCGTCGCCGAGCAGGCTCTGCCAGTCGGCCGTCTCGTTCATTGCCGGATCGAGCTTGCGGACGGGAGGCGCAGGCTCTTGGGCGACGCTCGCCTTGGTACCAAGGCGATTGCTGCGGATCAGGCGAACGGCCGAACGAACAACACTGTCGCCCATGACCAGAACGGTGACGGTCGCGCCGCTGACGATATCGACCTGTGGCGGTCGCTCCTGTCCCCTCGCAACGCGACCGAGGTCGCGGCCGATGATGGCGTTCAAGGCGGCGACGACCTTGCGTTCCGGAATGCCGATCAGGACGATCGGTTCCTTGTGATCGACAAGTTTGATCCCCTTGACGATGCCGTTTGGATCGATGCCGACGGCGATGTGAATGGGCTTGCCGGAGTAGCCTATAGCGCTGGTGAAATCCGAGTTGAGATAGGCATAGCCGAGCAGTTCGGTACCCCGAAACACCGGCGCGATCGGTGGTTCGCCGACAGTGGCGCCGAAGCGATCTGCACCCGCAAAGAGCTCGGCGGGCACTATCTTTGAAAGATAGTCATCGAGCCCGCCGGCGGCATAGGAGCCGTGTGCTCCAAGCAAAACAAGGAGCGTCGCGAGCATCATGCAGAGCAAGCGGAGACGGTGGCGGTTTTTGTTGTTGTTGCGCATTTCTTGTCGTTCCGTCCCGACAGACTGGCTGCTCGGTTTGGCGGGCATCCTTGTTTCCGGCGAATTGACCGGCAACCTACGCAAAGTCCGATCACCTTCTTTGCGCTGCAACAAACGGAGGTGCGTTTGTTCCTGTAAAACAGTCGCATAGCGCAAGCGAAGGAGCCGTCATGCCGACACTCAGGATCGATCCGCCGTTGGTCGCAACGCTTGGGGAACTTCTTGAACTTGCCGTCAGGCTTGAGCGCGAAGCCATCGACGGCTACGTCATGCTCGCAAAACGCATGCGCCGCGAAAATCGAGCCGATCTAGCGGATCTGTTCGAAGGGCTTGCAGCTGATGAGCGCGGACATCTCGATATGGTTTCCGCTTGGATTGAAGAGGCGAACCCACCTGTAGGTCCGGCACGGATTTTCGCCGCGACAGACAATGCAGGTATGTTTGACGATGGGGATGCGCTTATCGTGGCCCCGGAACTGCTCAACGCCTACAGGGCTTTTTCAGTCGCCGTGCGCAACGAGGAGCAGGCGTTCATGCTTTGGAGCTATGTGGCGGCGGATGCGGCTTCCACCGAAATCAGACAGGCAGCAGAACGCATGGCGCTGGAGGAACTCGGCCATGTCCGCATCCTGCGCAAAGCCAGGCGAACAGCGTTTCACGACCTGCGGAGCCATCGATTAATCGTTGCTGACGACCTGGCGGCGGTTGAAACGCAGCTTGCCGATTGGCTGGAAATGAACGCAGGCGATGCAAGGGCAGAGGGCACCGCGTCATGGTCGTCCCTTTCAACTGATGCCCGGCAAAGAGCCCGCCAGATGATCGATGTTCCCTTCGCCGCCCCCTTGGGTTTAGCGCCACTGCCTGAGGGGGGCACGATTTCGGCGATGGTGCTCTGCGAGTTCCTGCTTGAGCGTTATCTCGACCTGTCCGAGCGTGAGGGCGACGATGGTCTGCGGCAACGCGCACAGACCTTTGCAGCAGCCACGATCGATTGTTTGCAGGCCCTCCGTGGCAGAGCGAAGAAGAATGCGGCAACGCTTGCGACCTCGCCACAATGAACTTGCGTTTCGACAAAGAACGATCGGCCGAACTACCGCAACGTCTCTCCTGACATAACCTTCCGGGCATTGAGGAGAGCACATTGACGGAATTGAACTTGAACTTGGACGCCACCGTCGGGACGATTGCATGCGAACTTCCGGGTGCAGCCGAACTCTTCAGACAGCTTGGAATCGGTTTTTGCTGCGATGGCGATGTCTCGCTTGGTGATGCGGCGGCCGATGCCGGAGTTGTGGCGAGCGACTTGCTTGACCGCCTTCGGGCACTCGAGCAAGCCGCAAGGCGCGATGCGCCGGACGGCACCAACGAGCTTATCGCTCATATTCTGGAGCGATATCACCAGACACACCGAAACGACCTCGAATGGCTGATCCCGCTTGCGCAGAAAGTGGAACACGTTCACGCCGCCCATAGCAGCGCGCCGATGGGCCTTGCGAAGGCGCTTGTCGACCTTCAAGACCAACTGATCCCCCACATGGCCCGCGAGGAACTCGCCCTCTTTCCGATGATGCGCCACGAGCCGGACCCCGATATCGAGCACTTGATAGGCAGAATGCGAGACGATCATGCGTGCGAAGGCCAAAGCCTAGCCACCATCGAGCATCTCACCCACGGGTTTGCACTTCCAGACGGCGCCTGCCGATCCTGGACGGCTCTTTACGTCGGTCTTCAAAAGTTTTCCGAGGACTTGGTCGCGCATATGCATCTGGAAAACAAGGTTTTGTTTCCGCGCTTTTCCAGCGTTGAGGACGTAGCGTCTCCGTCATGACATCTTCCATCGGTGGACAGATGGTCGCGACCGATATCGGCGTGGCGCTGTTATCGTTGCGAATTCGTTGTCGCTCTGCCTCGCTCTACCGGGCGGGGCGGCAGTTCTGGTTGAGGTGTCGGGTGGACCGGTCCTAACGAACCGGAGACTTTGGTTTCCTCTGGCTCCCGTTGCATTAAATTCCAGGCAACTGGCAGGGCTCGGTGTATTGTTTCACAAGCTCGCCAAGTGCAATTCTCCGCGGTCGGGATGACTGTATCAAACGCGCAAAATGGATCTGCTGGAAACGGCAGCATGAGCGATCTTTGAAGCAGGGGTTGCCGGCATTGAGCGGCGTAAATTGCGAAAACAGCTGGTGATCGCAATACCTTTGGGTCGCTCGACCGATTACGTCTCGGTTTTCTTCCGCTTTCTTTGAGATATCTCTTCTACCGGCTACCGGACCGAACTCTCTCACAACTGCAACTGAACTCGGATCATTTGAGCCTCGTCTCAAATGGCCAACGTTCGTTGCGAACTTGCCGCCGGGGGCCAGTATTCTCGCCGCTGGCCGTACGGCATCGGGCGAACCTGTCCGTCATTTTTAATAATCTGTCATACAGATTTGACAAAGCTGTGATGATCTGTCTAAATATGTGTCATACAGAATGGTGCGGGGAGCCGGCCACTTTCGCATACCGGAGGAACAATGATCATCACCGACGTCGATGTGCGAGTCTTCCGCACGACCACGCGCCGCCATTCGGACAGTGCTGGCCACGCGCATCCAGGCCGGCCGCATCAGGTGGAGCAGGCAATTCTGACCATTCGCACGGAAGACGGCCATGAAGGGCACTCCTTCACCGCGCCGGAAATTGTTCGTCCGCACCTGATCGATAAGTTCGTGAAGAAGGTTCTTATCGGCAAGGACCATCGTGATCGAGAAAAGCTGTGGCAGGACCTCGCCCACTGGCAGCGGGGCTCAGCCGCGCAGCTCACCGATCGCACGCTTGCGGCTGTCGATTGTGCGCTGTGGGATCTTGCAGGCAGGACGCTCAACCAACCTGTATACAAGTTGATCGGCGCTTACCGCGACAAGGTACTGGCCTATGGCTCCATCATGTGCGGCGATGAACTGGACGGCGGCCTGGCGACGCCGGACGATTACGGCCGTTTTGGCGAAACGCTGGTCAAGCGCGGCTACAAGGGCATCAAACTACACACCTGGATGCCGCCGGTCAGTTGGGCGCCGGATGTTAAGATGGATATCAAGGCCTGTGCTGCCGTGCGCGAAGCGGTGGGTCCGGATATCCGTCTGATGATCGACGCCTTCCACTGGTATTCCCGTACGGATGCGCTCGAACTTGGGCGGGGCTTGGAAAAGCTCGGCTTCGACTGGATCGAGGAGCCGATGGACGAGCAGTCGCTGTCTTCCTACAAGTGGCTTGCCGACAATCTCGACATTCCTGTGGTCGGGCCGGAAAGTGCCGCGGGCAAGCATTGGCATCGCGCCGAGTGGATCAAGGCCGGTGCCTGCGACATACTTCGCACCGGCGTCAACGACGTCGGCGGCATAACCCCTGCGCTCAAGACCATGCATCTCGCTGAAGCTTTCGGCATGGAATGCGAGGTGCACGGCAACACTGCGATGAACCTGCATGTGGTCGCCGCCACCAAAAACTGCCGCTGGTACGAACGCGGCCTGCTGCACCCGTTCCTCGAATATGATGATGGCCACGATTATCTGAAGTCACTTTCCGACCCGATGGATGGGGACGGCTACGTCCACGTGCCTGATCGCCCCGGGCTCGGCGAGGATATCGATTTCGACTTCATCGACAACAACCGCGCGCGATGACAGTGAGGTGATTGGGCAATGAAGACAGTTCTCGCCTTTGGCGACAGCCTGACCTGGGGGGCGGACCCTGCAACTGGGCTGCGTCATCCGCCCGAGGGCCGCTGGCCCGAGGTTCTCGACCGGGAACTTGGTGACGCGGCGGCGATCATATCGGAAGGGCTCGGTGGCCGCACCACCTGCTATGACGATCATGCCGGGCCCGCTTGCCGCAATGGCGCCAAGGCGTTGGAAGTGGCGCTTGCCAGCCATATGCCGCTCGATCTCGTGATCATCATGCTTGGGACCAATGATATCAAGCCGGTGCACGGAGGTCGTGCGGAGGGTGCGGTTTCCGGCATGCGCCGCCTGGCGCAGATCGTGGACACATTTCCGTACAAGCCGAGTGGCGCGAAACCGAAGCTTCTGATCGTTGCGCCACCACCCTGTTCGCCCGGTCCAGATGGACACCCGGCGGCTGGCAGAAGCGTAGCAGAATCCGAGCGGCTTGCCCCGCTTTACCACAAACTCGCCTGCGAACTCGGGCACGCGTTCTTCGATGCCGGCGCGGTTGCCCGTGGATCACAGGTCGATGGTGTGCATCTGGAAGCCGCGGCGACCGCAGCCGTTGGCCGGGCGCTCGCCGCGCCCGTCGGCGCAATTCTTGGCTGATCCGTCCCAACACCTGCGGAGGAGCAGGCAGGCGGATCATGAAACTGGTAGGCCGAAATCCGCATGGACGGCCGCAAAAGGAGGAAGCATGAGACACTTTTTTGCAACGGCCGCCCTCGGCGTGCTGCTCACCACAGCCTCGCCGATTGGCGTGTTCGCCGAGACACCGGCCGACCAATTGGTCGTCGCCACGACCATGAGCAACATCCTGACGCTGGATCCCGCTGCCATTACCGGCCGCGAGACCGTACAGGTGCTCAACAACATCTATGACACTTTGGTCGTCCTTTCGCCGCAAGACCGTAGCGTTCAGCCTCGCCTCGCCGAACGCTGGGAGATCGCCGAGGATCGCAAGTCGATCCGCTTCCACCTGCGCGGCGATGCAAAATTTGCTTCGGGCAATCCTGTCACGGCCGGCGACGTCGCCTGGAGCCTGAAGCGGCTGCTTGCCCGCAACCT
Source organism: Ensifer sp. Root142 (assembly GCF_001426785.1). Taxonomy (NCBI): domain Bacteria; kingdom Pseudomonadati; phylum Pseudomonadota; class Alphaproteobacteria; order Hyphomicrobiales; family Rhizobiaceae; genus Ensifer; species Ensifer sp. Root142. Next base: position 486,553 of record NZ_LMFK01000034.1, on the reverse strand, counting down.
GGCGCAGTCATCTTTCCTCAAGTCGCGTGGCTTCACGCTTGAGAATGCCGACAAGGCGTTGGTCGCTGAAGACGACCACACCTTCGTGATTCATCTGCAGAAGCCCGACGACCCGAACCTGTTGCTGATGATCCTTGCGCAGAATGGCCCTGGCTCCATTCTGGACAGCAAGGTCGCGCTCGAGAACGAGAAGGACGGCGACCTCGGTGCTGGTTGGCTGACGCTGAATTCCGCTGGTTCAGGTCCCTTTACACTGACGCAGTGGAAGTCGAACGAATACATCATCCTCACACGCAACGATGACTATTGGGGTGAAAAGGCCGCGATGAAGCGCGTGTTGATGCGCCACTTGCCGGAATCCCAGTCGCAGCGGCTGCTGTTGGAAAAAGGCGACATAGACGTCGCCTATTCTCTGCAGGCACCGGACCTCAAATCGCTGGAGGCCGACAAGGCGATTGTCATCGAATCGACGCCGGGTTCAGGTTTCTACTACCTCAGCGTTTCGATGAAGGATGAGCGTTTTGCCAACAAGAAGGTCCGCGAGGCGCTGCGCTACCTCATCGACTATGAAGGCCTCGACAAGGCGGTCATGCCCTATTACGGCAAGCTGCATCAGCGTCCGTTGTCGTCCGGCGTGCTCGGCGCCCTTCCGGACGAGGGCTACAAGTTGGACGTGGAAAAGGCAAAGGCGTTGCTCGCCGAAGCCGGCTATCCGAACGGTTTCAGCACCACGCTGCGGGTCCTGTCCGAAGATCCGTTCATGAAGGCGGCGACGGCGATCCAGAACACGCTCGGCCAGGCCGGCATCCAGGCGGAGCTCATCAGCGGTTCGGGTGACCAGATTTACGGCGCAATGCGGGAGAGAAACTTCGAATTGCTGGTCGGCCGCGGCGGCGGCGGTCAGCAGCCGCATCCGGACAACAACCTGCGCTCCATCGCCTACAATCCTGACAATTCCGACGAGGCGAAGTTGACCAACTACCAGAGCTGGCGCACCAGCTTCTACGACGAGAAGCTGAACAAGCTGATCGAGGAAGCACTGGTCGAGCGCGATCCCGCCAAGCAGGCCAAGCTCTATGAAGGCGTGCAGGCCTACATGGATGAGGCGGTGATGTCGATCCAGCCCTTCTCCGAAGTTGTCGACACTGCGGCCTATCGCAGCGACGTCAAGGGTATGATCGTCAGTCCGTGGCTTTCACGTTTCGAGGGCGTGACCAAGGAGCGCTGATACCACCACCCGTCTCATTCTCCAAAACGAAAAGGCGCGTGCTGGCACGCGCCTTTCTCGCGTTTCAATGAGGTTTGGCCCCATAATGGCTCCAGAGGTGTGGCGTTGCTCGACGGACAAGCATCTCCCCCATGCAAGTGGTTTTCCCACGGGCCGGAGTGGCCCGATGGGGCGCCTTTTTACCTGTCGGGAGCCGCCCGACATCCATCGGCAAGCAATGACGCCAGGACACGCTTTTCCATCCGAGGCGATGTTCCAGACTCAGCAGTACTAAAAGGTAACCGATGTTCTGCAACCTTGCGGACGTCACGTCGAGCTTGACCTTTAGGTTGCAGGTGAGCCCCTTCGCCGGCATTGTCCTGTCTCAAGCCAAGGGGGGCTCATGCCAAAGGTCGTTGGAATAGGCGGTGTGTTCTTCAGGGCAGCGGACCCGGCTGGGCTGGCCGAATGGTATTGGTGTTGATGACCTGCACAAGTCCGTGTGGCAGCAAGAGGCAGGAATGACAATTTTTGGGCCCTTCTCTGAGAACACCGACTATTTGGGACGAAGAGAACAACAATGGATGATCAATTTCAGGGTAGATGATCTGGAAGGGCTCATTTCAAACCTCACGGCGAGCGGGATCGCGGTGGAAACGCGAGCCGAGTGGAACTCGGAAGTCGGTCGCTTTGCCCGGATCCACGATCCCGAGGGCAATCCGATCGAGCTCTGGGAACCAACGAAGGAGTGATGGCGAACAACCCGCCATTCCATGCTCGGTGAGTGTCCTGACGTTTGATTTTGACCAGGGCCTGCTGCCGTGACTGCTTGTGGCGCGTGGATGCCACGGAGCTTCACGCGCTGGCATCTCATCCCGTCGGCCTGTATTGCCCACGGCTTGCGCTAAGCCACGGGCCGTTGTGGGTTGTCATGTGAAGAATTGGGCTGCTGCCGATCGGCAGCGCTCTGGGCTTGCTTATGCCGCTTTCGCGTGACCGGGGAGCTGGCACGTCGAGGGCAATTTCAGACGGAGTGCCCGAGCTTCAATTAGTCGAGCTCAGTGCGCGCTTTCGTATTCGAGTGAGGCGCCGATGAGTTCTCGGGCATAGGGGTGGGTCGCTCCGTTTCCGGGGATCGCATCGCGTGGAAGCACCTCGGTGATCTCTCCGTGGAGCATGACAGCAAAACGATCGCACATGTGGTCGACCACCGCGAGATCGTGCGTGACCATGATGTAGGTGAAACCGCGTTCCTCGCGCAGGCGCTGCAGCAGGTTCAGGATTTCCGCCTGGACGGAGACATCGAGCGCCGACGTGGGTTCGTCCAGTAGCAACAAAGAGGGCTCCAGGATGAGCGCGCGGGCAATCGCCACCCGCTGCCGCTGGCCACCGGAGAGCTGGTGTGGAAAGCGGTCGAGGAAGGAAACGGGCAGGCCGACATCGGCAATGGCCTTGCGCATGCGATCCTCGCGATCGCCGAGCTTGTGAATGACGAGTGGCTCGCTGAGCACGGTGCGTACCGACTGGCGCGGATGCAGCGAGCCGTACGGATCCTGAAACACCATCTGCAGCGTGCGGCAGCGCTCGATAAGCGGCATCTCGCGCACAGGCTTGCCGCCGATGAGGATGTCGCCCGTCCAGATATCGGTCAGCATGGAGACGCAGCGCAACACGGTGGATTTGCCCGAGCCGCTTTCTCCGACGAGGCCGAAGCACTCGCCCGGGCTTACCGAGAAACTGACACTCGGCAAGACTTTGGTGGCGGTTGGTCCAGCGCCGAAGGTGATGGACACATCGCGGGTTTCGACGGAAACGGACATCAGGCTTTCTCCTCCAGCCATTCGGGTTGGCGGTCGAGCACGGCGAGAGGTGCACGCCCGCCACCGATCCTTGGTTGGGCTGCCAACAGGCCGCGGGTATAGGGGTGTTCGGCCCTGTCGAGGTCGCGGGCGGCGAGTGTTTCAACCACGCGACCGGCATACATGATGAGAACGCGGTCGCAGAAATTGCGCACAAGGTTCAGGTCGTGACTGATCATGATGAGGCCAATGCCGCGGTCGCGCACGAGGCCGTCGAGGATATTCAACACTTGAAGCCGGACGGTAACGTCGAGCGCGGAGGTGGGTTCGTCGGCGATGACAAGATCTGGGTCTGCCAAAAGCATCATCGCGATCATCACACGCTGACCCATGCCGCCGGATATTTCATGCGGGTATTGATCATAGACCCGCTTCGGGTCACGAATCTTGACGGCTTCCAGCATGGTGAGCGCCTTGTCACGGGCCTCTGCCTTCGAGCATCTGAAGTGGCGCAGATAGGTCTCTGCCACCTGGTCGCCAACACGCCGGATCGGGTTGAGCGAGAATTTGGGATCCTGGAGGATCATTGACATCCGCCGGCCACGAACCTTCAGCATCTCTTTTTCGGAGAGCGTCAGGAGGTCGAGGTTCCCAAAGCGCAACGTGTCGGCCGTGATTGTCGCGCCGGGCAGAAGACGCAAAAGAGCGCGTCCAACCGTGGACTTGCCTGAACCGGATTCTCCGACGATCCCCAACCGTTCCCGGCCAAGCGTGAAGGAAACCCCACGCACGGCCTCTGCCGGCGCGCCGCCATAGCGAATGCGGAGATTTTCGACCTCGAGTATGGATTTTTCCACGGGGCTACCTCCGATTTATCTGCTTGGGATCGAGCGCATCGCGCAATCCATCGCCGAGCAGGTTGAATGCGAGGCTGACAGACAGGATCGAGATGCCCGGGAAGGTGACGAGCCACCAACTGTCCAGCATGTACCGGCGGCCGGTTGCGATCATCGCGCCCCATTCGGGCAGCGGCGGCTGGGCGCCGAGGCCGAGGAAACCGAGGCCGGCAGCCGTGAGGATGACGGTCGCCATGTTGAGGGTCAGACGGATGAGGACCGAAGGCAAGCACATGGGCATGATCGACTTGAAGATGATGCGCGCCGGCGATGCCCCCTGAAGTCTTGCGGCAGAAATGTAATCTGCCTTGCGGAACGTCATTGCCTCGGCGCGGGCAAGCCGAGCGATCGGTGGCCAGGAGGTCAGCGCGATGGCGACAATTGCGTTGTTGAGGCTTGGGCCTAGCGCCGCGACGAAGGCGAGCGAGAGAATGAGGCTCGGAAACGACAGGAAAATGTCGGTGATGCGCATCATCACCGTATCGATCTTGCCACCGAGATAGCCGGCGGTCGTACCGATGATGAGGCCGATGGGGCCGACGACGATCGACACGAGGAAGATGATTGTCAGCGTGATGCGGGCACCCCAGACAAGGCGGCTGAAAATGTCGCGGCCAAGCTCGTCGGTACCGAAGACATGCCCGTTGCCCGGCGGCTGCAGCGTTTTGGCAAGATCCTGCACATAAGGGTCGTGGGTGGCGATCAAAGGTGCAAAGGCAGCTACCAGAATGAGCAGCACCAGGACGGCGAGGCCGAATGTCGAGGTCGGGCTTTTCAAAAGGAACAGCACGATGTTCTTCAATGCGTGCAACGGAGCCGGCAGGCGGAACGTAGGTTCGGTGCGGGTAGACATCAGCGTGTCCTTGGATCGAAGATGCGGTAGAGAACGTCGGACAGTAGATTGAGCCCGATGAAGATGACGCCGACGATCAATACGCAGGTCATGACGGCATTCATGTCGCCGGTGATGAGATTGTTGGTGAGATACTGACCAAAGCCCGGCCAGGCAAAGACGGTCTCGATAAGGACCGCTCCTTCGAGCAGTGAACCGTAGGCGAGCGCGATGATGGTGACGAGCTGCACCCGGATATTGACGAAGGCGTGCTGCCAGATCGTCTGATTGCGCGAAAGCCCCTTCACTCTCGCGGTCGTCACATATTCCTGCCCGAGTTGATCGAGCATGAAACTGCGGGTCATGCGGGTGATGTAGGCGGAGGAGGAATAGCCAAGTAGCGCCGCTGGCAGGATGATGTGGTTCACCGCGGACCAGAAGACGTCCATCTCGCCGGCGATCAGGCTGTCGATCAAGAGAAAGCCGGTACGCTCTTCGACGAGACCGATGTAGAACTGGTCCATCCGCCCGCTGCCGCCGACCAGCCCGAGATGGGCGTAAAAGACGATGAGCGCAATCATACCTGTCCAGAAGATCGGCATCGAATGGCCGAAAAGGCTGAAGACACGCACCACATGATCCGGCCAACGATCCTTGTTGACGGCGGCAAAGACGCCAAGCGGCACACCCAGGCCTGCTCCAATAAGGATTGCGAAAGTGGCCAGTTCGATCGTCGCCGGCATGACATGAAGGATGTCCTGTATGACCGGCTGACCGGTGCGAATAGAGGTACCGAAATTGCCGGTGAAGACATCGCCTAGGTAATATATGAACTGTTCCCAAAGAGGACGGTCCAGGCCGAGCGCGTTGTAGACCTGTTCATAGGTCTCGCGGGTCGCATCTTCTCCGACTATGGCCCGCACCGGATCAGCGGGCATGAGCCGGCCAATGAAAAAAGTCAGGAGAAGCAGGCCGAGAAGCGTGACCGCAATGGTCCCGATCTGCCCGGCCGCTCCGTAGAAGCGTATGCGACGTAAAGACATGAATCCTCCGTTTGTCATCCGCCGGAAGGTGAGGCGGTACAGGCTCCCGTCCTGTATGACAACTTAAGGAAATCTGTCACAGGTTATGGGTACTGTCAAGCTAATCTGCTCACAGGAAGTCGTCTCGGCGGGGTGTGAAGCAGTCAATAAGTTCGCCGGTCTCCAGGCATTGGCACCCATGCTCAGTGTTTGAGGGGATGACGAGACTATCGCCGGCCTTCAATTCATGGGCTTCGCCGTCACGGAAAAAGCGGAAACGGCCACGCGAGACGTAGGTGGATTGAACGTGCGGATGGCTATGTAGTCGGCCGCTAGCGCCGCTTTCGAAGCGGAAAGATACGACCATGATCTCCGGTGAGTGCGAAAGAACTTGCCGGGTAACGCCAGTATCGGTCGAGATCGCGGGATAGGTGGGAAGGGTCATGGATGCCTCGTTGATGATGTACGACATCTCCAACATACATGCATTGCAGGCTGTATGACAAGCTAAGACAGGTTGACCTCTTCGGGGGCCAGTGTGCGCGAGCGCAGCAATACCTTGTAGCGATCCAGGCTGCCGCGAAGATGGGCGCGCATGCGCTCGCGCGCAGTGTCGCTATTGCCTTCGATAATGGCATCCACGATCAGGCCGTGCTCTTCCTGAAGGTGAAGGTTATAGTCCTTCGGGCGCGAGCCGGGAGCGGAGCCTTGCAGTTCGCCTCGAGGAATGATGCCGGACCGGATGAGCTGCAGGAATTCGGGAAAGCGACGGTTCTGCGTAGCCTCCGCGATGGCGAGATGCAGTTCGAAATCGGCGTCACGGGTGGGGCTCCCGGTGGCGAGGCATTCGCCAACGTGGTGATGGGCCTCGAGGATCGCCTCGATCTGTGCAGCAGAACGGCGCGAGGCCGCAAGCCCGGCGGACTCCACCTCAAAGACTGTCCTAAGCTCCAAAAGCTCTATGACCGAGGAAATGCGCTCGGTGGTCAGGTCCTTGAATGGTTGTTTCTTGTCTTCGAGCGTCTGCAGCGCGAAGATGCCGGCGCCCTTGCGCGCTTCCACCAGGCCGTCGGCGCGAAGGATTGCAATTGCTTCGCGCACTACGGTGCGGCTCACGGAATATTCGCGTGTGAGCGCACTTTCGCTCGGAAGCCGGTCGCCGGGCTGGAAGACGCCTTCGGTCAGGTCGCGACGCAGATCGGCGCTGATCTTTGCCGCCAGCGACGTGCCTCTCGCGTGATTGTTTTGGGCTTCCATTGCTGCTTCACCTGCATTGAACCTGTCTGGCATGTTATCGGTTATCTGTCCGAATGCAAGGGCAGGCTGTCTAAACCTGTACCTCAGCGAAGCACTCGTAGCATGGCGCGGTACCGCGCCTGACTGTTCTTCAGGTGAGCGCGCATGGCTGAGCGGGCCTGTGTCTCGTCGCCATTTTGAATGGCGACGAGGATCGCTTCATGTTCGTCCACGAGCCGCTCGATATCGACCAAGGGCAGCGTCGTCTCCTCACCGTTCTCGGTCACCGCCCGGCGCGGAATAAGCGTCGGACCGAGCATCTGCAGGAATTCTGCGAAGCGCGGGTTGTTGGTGGCCTGAGCAATCGCGAGGTGGAAGGCAAAATCGGCCTCTGCGCTCGGTCGGCCTTCCGCGGAACTCGTGCGGAAAGCATCGAAGGCCTCGATGATCTTTTCCTCCTGCCCGGGCGAGCGGCGAAGCGCCGCAAGGGCTGCAGCATCTCCTTCTACGGCGGTGCGAAGTTCGAGCATCTCGATCAGCGAAGATACGCGCGCCAGATCGACATTTTGAAACGGACGGCGGGTGGCAAGCGTTGGAGCGAGAACAAAGACGCCCGCTCCTTGGCGTGGCTCCACCAGTCCGTCAGAACGTAGTGCTGCAATTGCCTCGCGCACGACCGTGCGGCTCACACCGAATTCCTGCGTCAGTTGGGCCTCGGAGGGCAGCCGATCACCCGGCTTGTGATGACCCTTGGACATGCGTGCGCGAAGCGCGTCTGCAACCTTGACCACCAGCGTCGTGGTTGGCAGCGGAGCCGGTTCGTGGGTGGTCACTTTCGTCATGCGTGCCGCCATTCGGTGAATAAGGCGGGAATCCGCCGTTGATTGTGGATACGCCATTGCCCCACAACGGCGCAATCCGTGCCTAGATCGATTTGAGGTCGTCCGGCTGCAGCTCCTCAGGCAGGTTCTGGTAGCAGACGGGCCTGAGGAACCTTCGGATGGAAAGGGTTCCAACGGACGTTGCGCCGAAGTTTGTGGATGCCGGATAGGGGCCGCCGTGGACCATGGCATCGCAGACTTCGACCCCGGTCGGGTAACCATTTGCCAGAACACGACCCGCCTTGCGCTCCAGGATCGCCAACAGGCTGCGTGCAACTTGAGTGTCGCCCGCATCAAGATGCAACGTGGCGGTAAGCTGGCCATTGAAGCTCTTTGCTACGGCAATCATCTCCTCGATAGTCTCGACCGTCACAATAAGGCCGAGCGGACCGAACACTTCTTCGGAAAGTAGATGGTTGGAGAGCCAGTCCTCGGCGGAAACGCGGAAGAGGAAGGGTGTGGCGTCGCGCTGGTCGCAGGTGGTGGTCAAGACCTCGCGCACACCGGCGCCGGCAGCGATGCGCATGCTTCCCTCGCGATAGGCTTTGGCCATGCCGTCAGTCAGCATCGCCTGCGGACCGACCCCTGAGAGCGCGGAACGGGTCGCTTCGGCGAACGCGTCGGCCTGATCGGAAAGGATAATGGCGATGCCCGGATTGGTGCAGAATTGCCCGGCGCCGATCGTCAGCGAACTCGCCCACCCTTTTGCGATTTCCGCGCCGCGGGCTTTCAGCGCTTCCGGCAGGATGAACATCGGGTTCACCGAGCCCAGTTCGCCGAAGAAGGGAATGGGTTCGGGACGTGAGACGCAGAGATCGAAGAGCGCGCGACCGCCGGCAAGCGAACCGGTAAAGCCGACCGCTTTGACGAGCGGATGCGTGACGAGTGCGGTGCCGACATCGCGACGACCGCCTTGGATCAAAGAGAAGACGCCCGGGTGGAGGCCAAGTCTCCTGATGGCGGCATCGGCGGCTTCCGCCACGATCTCACTTGTGCCGGGATGGGCGGAGTGACCCTTGACGATGACCGGACACCCGGCGGCAAGCGCAGAGGCGGTGTCGCCGCCCATCGTCGAGAAGGCAAGCGGGAAGTTGGAAGCGCCGAACACGGCGACCGGGCCGATTGGGCGCTGCATCAAACGAATATCCGGTCGGGGCAGGGGGGTGCGGTTCGGCAGCGCCTCGTCATGGCGCCTGTCCAGATGTTCGCCCTTGCGGATGTGGGAAGCGAAGAGGCGCAGCTGACCCGTGGTGCGGCCGCGCTCGCCTTCGAGGCGGGCGGCGGGCAAGCCGGTTTCCGAGGCGCCGATCTCAGTGATCTTGGTCCCACGGACCTCGATTTCGTCGGCAATGGTGTCGAGGAGGGCAGCGCGCGTCTCGCGGGACGAATAACCGTAGGACCAGAAGGCTTCCTCGGCGGATTCGGCCGCCGTGTTGACCAGTTCGACGGTGCCGACGGAAAAGTCAAAGGCATCGCCGTGGGCGGGCTCGCTGCGGAATTTGATCTGCGCTGCGCGCCATTCGCCGGCGATCAGGTGTTTGCCATGTGGCTCATAGGTCATTTCTTACTCCTTGAATATCGGATTGTTTACGAAGTCGCCGCCCTGGAAACGTGTCGTCGGGTCGCTCGGGTCGGGCCTCGGGGTGAGGGCCTCAATGTGGGTGCGATGGGCCTCGGCATTGTCTTTGGGCTTCCAGCCCAGCCAGCCAAGATGCGAGTTGTCCCACCAGCCGGCGTCGTTGGCCGAGCTGCCCCAGATGACCGGGCAGCCAAGGGTCGACACGCGGAAAATTGCCTCGATCATCGAAGCGAAATCGTCGTGAGAGAGAAAGGTCGACAGCATTCGATAGTTCGTTGGCTCGAGCGTACAGGAGCCGATGCGTACCAGGGCGGTTTCTTGGCCAAATTTGTCGAAGTACAGGCGAGCGAGGGCCTCGCCGAAGCATTTGGAGACCCCATAGAGTCCGTCCGGGCGGTATGGGGCGTCTGGCCCGAGCCGCTCGGTCTGCGGATAGTAGCCGATCGTGTGGTTGGAACTCGCAAAGACGATGCGGGGCTGACCGTGAGAGCGTGCAGCTTCATAAAGATTGTAAAGGCCGACAATATTGCCGGCAAGGATCTGGTCGAAGGGCCGTTCGACGGAAACGCCGCCAAGGTGGACGATGCCGTCGCAGCCGGCGACCATCTCATGGACTGCTGCTGCGTCAGAAAGATCGCAGGACATGCACTCCTCATCGCGCTCGGGCGGGTCAAGCCGAGCAAGATCCGCAAGGCGAATTGTATCGGCGAGAGGCGCAAGCCGTTTGCGCATGACCCGGCCCAGCTGGCCCGCCGCGCCGGTGATCAAAAGGCGTCTCATTTGGGGTATTCCTTTGCGCATTGCCGCATTGCCAGGCACGGCACCGCAGCCATTTCGACCTGCCAATGGCGTGAACCGGCAGAGCCTCAACCTTCTAGCGGTCTTCGTGCCCGAAAAAGCTGCCATCGTTTCACTCGAAACCACATTCGGTCTCGCGTCATTCCTGCGGGCACCTTGACCTCCGATGACATATCATACAATAACGGTAACACATATTATATGTTGTCGACAACTTGAAGGAGGAATTTATGCTGACTGTTGAAACAAGGCAGGCGGTCAACCCGGAATACGCCAAAACACTCGATACATCCGGACTTCGAAAGCATTTCTTGGCCCAGGATATGTTCAGGGCCGGAGAGATCCGACTGGTCTACACCCACTACGATCGTTTCGTGATGGGTGGAGCGGTGCCGGGTGATGCGCCCCTGACGCTTGACAAGGTGGAGGAAACGAAGACCCCGCTGTTTCTCGATCGCCGTGAAATGGGCATCGTCAACATTGGCGAGACCGGTACTGTTGCCGCCGGCGGGCAGACCTATACCTTGAACCGGGGCGATGTGCTTTATCTCGGTGCCGGATCGGGGGCGGTCACCTTTGCTGGCAAGGGCCGGTTCTATATCACGTCCTGCCCGGCCCATCGCAGCCTGCCGGCGCGCCTCATCACGGCCGCCGAAAGCAAGGAAGTGAAGATGGGCGCATCGGAAACCTCCAACAAGCGCACCATCAATCAGTTCATCCATCCGCTCGTGATGGAAAGCTGCCAACTGGTGCTCGGCTATACCACGTTGGAGGACGGTTCCGTCTGGAACACCATCCCTTCGCATATCCATGACCGTCGCATGGAGGCCTATCTCTATTTTGGTATGGATGAAAAATCCCGGGTGCTTCATCTGATGGGCGAGCCCCAGGAGACCCGCCACCTGTTCATTTCGAATGAGCAAGGCGCGCTTTCCCCACCCTGGTCCATCCACTCCGGCGCGGGCATCGGCTCCTACACATTCATCTGGGCCATGGCTGGCGACAACGTCGACTATACCGACATGGACTTCATCCAACCGGAGGATCTGAAATGATAAATTCCTTTTCGCTTCAAGGGCGTAAAGCTCTTGTCACGGGATCGAATACCGGACTTGGTCAAGCGATTGCGGCAGGACTTGCTGCCGCAGGCGCCGAGGTTATCTGCGCGGCCCGCCGCTCGCCCGACGAAACTCTGGATTTAATCGGCAGGGCCGGCGGCAAGGCGAGTGGCATGCAGCTCGACTTCAAGGATCCCATGGCGGCACGAGACATATTTGTCGACCGGGACATCGATATCCTCGTCAACAACGCCGGCATCATCCGACGGGCGGATGCGGTGGATTTCACCGAGGAGGACTGGGACGCGGTCGTCGACGTGAACCTGAAGGCATTGTTTTTCACGACCCAGGCGTTCGCAAAGGAGTTGTTGGCCAAGGAGCGGTCTGGAAACGTGGTCAATATCGCTTCGCTTCTTTCCTTCCAGGGCGGTATCCGCGTTCCCTCCTACACGGCCGCAAAACACGGCGTCGCCGGTCTCACCAAATTGCTTGCCAACGAATGGGCGGCGAAGGGCATCAATGTAAACGCAGTTGCCCCCGGCTACATCGAGACCAACAATACCGAGGCGCTACGCGCTGATGCCGCCCGCAACAAGGCAATCCTCGATCGCATCCCTGCCAATCGTTGGGGTCGCCCCGAGGACATCGCAGGGGCGGTGGTCTTCCTCTCCTCGCCAGCGGCGAATTACGTCCACGGTGCGGTCCTCAATGTCGACGGTGGCTGGTTGGCGCGTTAATCGTCGGCTCGTGGCAATTTGTCATTTAACTTGTATGATGACTGATTGACATATGTATGATGTCTAGCTATGGCTACGGTCAGTTGAATGCACAGAGGAATACTGAAATGACCCCCGAACAAATCAAGGTTGCTCTTGGCTCCGGCCTTCTTTCCTTCCCGGTCACGCATTTCGATGCGCAAGGCCGCTTTGCGCCAGAAAGCTACAAGGCGCATGTCGAGTGGCTCGCGGGTTACAAGGCCCCGGTGCTTTTCGCAGCCGGTGGCACGGGGGAGTTCTTCTCGTTGCGGCCAGATGAAATCCCAGGCATCGTCGCATCCGCCAAGGAGGCTGCAGGCGAAACCGCCATCGTGTCGGGTTGTGGCTACGGCACCGAAATCGCTGTCGATATCGCCCGATCGGTCGAGAAGGCTGGGGCCGACGGCATCCTGCTACTGCCGCACTATCTTATCGATGCGCCTCAGGAAGGGCTCTATGCCCACATTAAGAAAGTCTGCCAGTCGGTCGGTATCGGCGTCATGGTCTATAACCGTGACAATTCGGTGCTGCAGGCCGATACGCTTGCCCGGCTGTGCGACGAATGCCCGAACCTGATCGGCTTCAAGGACGGCACGGGTGACATCGGGCTTCTGCGCCAGGTTACCGCAAAGATGGGCGATCGCCTGATGTATCTCGGTGGCATGCCGACGGCCGAGCTTTTTGCCGAAGCCTATCTCGGCGCCGGCGTCACGACCTATTCATCCGCCGTGTTCAACTTCGTACCGGGCCTTGCCAACGAGTTCTACGTGGCACTGCGCGCCGGCGACCGCTCTACTTGCGAGCGCATCCTGGTGGATTTCTTCTATCCGTTCATGGCGATCCGCAACCGGGTGAAGGGCTACGCCGTCTCGGCGATCAAGGCCGGCGTGCGGCTACAGGGCTTCGACGCGGGACCGGTGCGCGCGCCGCTGGTGGACCTGACGGATGAGGAACTGGGCATGCTCGACAAGCTCATCGGCGGGCAGAAACGCAAGGTCTGATACCGCGACTTCCGGAGGAATGCATGAAGATCACCGCCGTTCGCACGCATCTCTTGGAACACCGGCTCGACACGCCGTTCGAAAGCGCCTCGATGCGCTTTGACCGCCGTGCTCATGTCCTGGTGGAGATAGAATGCGATGATGGAACGATCGGCTGGGGCGAATGTCTCGGTCCGGCAAAACCCAACGCGGCGGTGGTCGCAGCCTTTTCGCGCTGGCTTATCGGTCAGGACCCGCGCTCAACCGAGAAAATCTGGGCCGTGCTCTACAATGCACTGCGCGATCAGGGACAGCGTGGTCTCACCGTCACCGCACTGTCGGGCATCGACATCGCGTTGTGGGACATCAAAGGCAAGCACTACGGCGCCTCGATCTCCATGCTGCTTGGTGGACGCTGGCGGCAAAGCGTGCGCGCCTATGCCACGGGTAGCTTCAAGCGTGACGGCGTCGATCGGGTTGCCGACAACGCCAACGAAATGGCGGAGCGCCGCACACAGGGGTTCCACGCCTGCAAGATTAAAATTGGTTTCGGCGTCGACGAGGATCTGCGCGTCATCCGCGCTGTTCGCGAGGCGATAGGCTCCGAAATGCGCCTGATGATCGACGCCAATCACGGTTACACCGTCACCGAAGCGATCCGGCTCGGCAAAGCAGCAGCGGAGTATGATATCGACTGGTTCGAGGAGCCGGTGGTGCCCGAACAGCTGTCGGCCTACCTGGAGGTTCGCACATGTCAGCCGATCCCCGTTGCGGGTGGCGAGACCTGGCATACAAGGTTCGGCATGTGGCAGGCGCTGGAGGCCCGTGCGGTCGACATTCTCCAGCCCGATCTCTGCGGCTGCGGCGGCTTTTCCGAAGCGCAGAAGATCGCAAGCCTGGCGACACTTCATGGTATCCGCGTCGTGCCACATGTCTGGGGGACAGGCGTGCAGATCGCCGCGGCACTGCAATTCATGGCAGCGATGGTGCCCGATCCGGTCCGCGCCAATCCGATCGAGCCCATCCTGGAATTCGACCGAACGGAGAATCCATTCCGGCAGGCGGTGCTTAAGACACCACTGGAGGCGGTCAATGGCGTCGTCACTATTCCAGATGGTCCAGGTCTCGGGATCGAGATCAATCGTGATGCCCTCGTCGAATTCAAGATGCTCCAATCGTGAAACGAACGAGCGCAGTCTTCCAGCACGCGTACCGCGTTTGCAAAGCGGCGCTTTAGACGCAGCGTGGCCGTGAACTAGGCTGACTCCGATGGATCTAAGGGGTCCTGGCCCGCTAGCTTCATAATTTCGATCGTCCGTTTATCGCTTCTCGATCGTGCGGGCGGTTGCAAGGCGTATTTCCTGCTCCGGTTCGTCGAGTTGCATCAAGTCGCCATGCCGGCTCTGATGAACCTTGTTCAGGTGGTCGCGGGGGCTGAGCCCAAGTGTGCGCTTGAACATGCGCGAGAAGTAATAGGGGTCTGCATAGCCGACTTCCGCAGCCGCTGCCGCAACCGAAAGCCCTCCTTCCAGAAAATGCATCGCGCGCTCCATTCGCTTGAGCTCCTGGTATTTGCGTGGCGTGCGGCCGACGCGCTTCTGGAATTCGCGCAGAAAATAATCGTAGTTGTAGGGTGCGGCATCGACCGCCCTCATGGCGATGTCGGTTTCAAGCGGATTGGCCGAGATCATCGTTGCTGCCTTCATCACCGCAAGGTCAATCGCATCCGCGCCCTCCGGCTGGTAGGTCGCGTGGTCGCGCCACCCGAGAAACGCATCCTCGATGAAGGCGATGAGAAGGACCATGAAAAGATGGTGCTGGCCGAGCGATACCGAGGAAGGGGGCGCGCTCTGACGGTAGTGACGGGCAATCGGTTCCAGAAACGGCCAGCGGCTCAGTTGCAGTTTGGGCCTGAGTTGCATCTGCTCGATGAGATTGTGACGACCATAGATGTCGAGCGTAAAGTGCTGCGCCACGCCTATATAGGTTTCGCGCCCTTCATTCCAGCCGATGAAGTGTTGGCCGCCGCTGATCAGCATGGCGTCGCCCCGCTCCATCACGCGTGGTTCGCCGTCGATCAGATAATGACCGCGGCCCTCAAGGCAGATGACGAGATCGTCGACCGGATTGGATTTGTCGATCCGCCAGGTTTGCGAATGCTCCATGCGGATCGCCGCGCGCGTCAGGTTGAGCGTCAACGCCGCGGCGGGAATCGCCGATAGAATACCACCTTCGATTTCGTCCATCTTTTTCCTTCCCTTTGTGAATTCATTCTGATCTGAAAATAGCCCAATGTCACCGAATAAACCGTGTCTTCTGGGGAGGAGATCGGTTCGTGGTATAGAAACGTGGCATTCCGCCCATTCTTCCTGCACCGAATTGGGAGCCAGATTTGTACAAAATTGCATCTATGCAGGCTGCGCTCAAGGGCTGCCCGGGAGGGATGTCATGAAGATGCAGCGCCTTATGGGGCTGGGCTATCTCGCCCCGTATATCATCGGCCTTCTGGTCTTCACGGCGATCCCTTTCATCGGGTCGCTGTACCTGAGCTTTACCAGCTATGACCTTATGAGCGAACCTCGGTGGACAGGGATTGCCAATTACGAACGGCTCTTCACACGCGATCGCACCTTCACGAAGTCGCTGAACGTCACACTGCTCTATGTGTTCCTGACGGTACCGTTGAAGCTTGCCTTCGCGCTCTTCATCGCCGCGATCCTAAACTACAAGCTGATGTTCATCGGTCTCTTCCGAACCGCCTTCTACGTTCCCTCCATCCTCGGCGGCTCGATCGCCATTGCCGTTTTGTGGCGCTACATCTTCGCCACGGAGGGACTTGCCAACATGGCGCTGACGACGGTCGGTTTTTCTCCGGTTGACTGGTTTGGTGATCCGACGAACGCGCTGTTCACGATTACGCTATTGCGATGCTGGCAGTTCGGATCAGCCATGGTGATTTTCCTCGCCGCTCTGCAGTCGATAGACAAGTCGCTTTACGAGGCGGCAGCCATCGACGGCGCGGGCAAGGTGCGCACCTTCTTCTTCATCACGTTGCCACTGCTGACCCCGGTCATTTTCTTCAACCTCATCATGCAGATGGTTCAAGCATTCCAGGAGTTCAACGGACCTTACATCATCACACAGGGTGGTCCGCTGAAGGCGACGTATCTGCTGCCGCTCTACATCTACGACGAGGCCTTCAAGAAGTTCAACATGGGCTATGCCTCGGCCATAGCATGGGTGCTCTTCACCATCGTCACCGCCCTGACCCTCGTTGCCTTCTGGTCATCGAAGAAATGGGTCTTTTACGCAGGCGACAAGAGGAGCTGACCGCAAATGACCGATCTCGCAACCTTCAACGATCTCCAGGCCGCTCGCAGGGCAAGGCTCCGTCTCGTCTCGACGGCGGTCCGCTATGTTCTGCTCTTCGCAGTCGGCTTCGTCATGCTCTATCCGCTCATCTGGCTGGTTGGAGCGAGCTTAAAGACAAATTCCGAAATCTTCGCAGGTGCAGGCTTCCTGCCGGAGAACCCGACTGCCGAAGGTTACATCAAGGGCTGGCAGACATCGACACCCTATACGTTCGGCCGGTTCTTCTGGAATTCCTTCCTGATCATCCTGCCAAAGGTGATCGGGACGGCCATCTCCTGCACGCTGGCGGCCTATGCGTTCGCCCGGTTCGATTTCCCATTCAAGAAGATCCTTTTCGGCTCGGTCATTGCAATCCTGCTGTTGCCCAATGTCGTCACCCGCATTCCTCAATATATCCTGTTCCGTGATCTTGGCTGGCTCGACAGCTTTCTGCCGCTCTGGGTGCCGTCAGCGCTCGCTGGCGACGCCTTCTTCGTTTTCATGTTGGTGCAATTCCTGCGCTCATTGCCAACAGACATGGAGGAGGCGGCACGGGTGGATGGTGCCAATAGCATCCAGACGCTGATCTATATCGTGGTCCCGATGCTCGCCCCGGCACTGATTTCGGTGTGCCTGTTCCAGTTCATGTGGACCATGAACGATTTCCTCGGGCCGCTGATCTATCTGTCCTCGGTGGACAAGTATCCGGTCAGCCTCGCCCTCAAGCTTTCGATCGACACGACCGAAGCTTTCGAATGGAACCGCATCCTCGCGATGTCGGTGCTCACGATCGCCCCTGCTCTGATCGTGTTCTTTGCTGCGCAACGTTACTTCATTGAAGGGATCTCCTCCGGGGGGATCAAGGGCTGAACATGGCTAAGGTTCAACTGAAAAATCTCGAAAAGGTCTATGGCAACGCCTTCAAGGCGGTCCATGGCATCAATCTCGACATCAACGACGGCGAGTTCATGGTTTTCGTCGGTCCGTCGGGCTGCGCCAAATCGACGACGCTGCGCATGGTGGCTGGACTTGAGGAGATTTCCGGCGGGGAAGTCCTCATTGGGGATCGGCGCGTCAACGATCTGCCGCCGGGCAAGCGCTCAATTGCCATGGTCTTCCAGAACTACGCCCTCTACCCTCATATGAAGGTTCGCGGCAACCTGGCCTTCGGGCTCAAGATCGCCGGCAAGCCGAAGGCGGAGATCGACGCCGCGATCAAGCAAGTGGCCGAGATTCTTGAGATCGAGCCGCTTCTCGACCGCCTTCCCAAGCAGCTTTCAGGCGGTCAGGCCCAGCGCGTGGCTCTCGGTCGCGCGCTCATCAAGAAGCCGGGCGTCTTCCTGTTCGATGAGCCACTATCCAATCTCGACGCCAAGTTGCGAGCCTCGATGCGCGTCCGCATAACCGACCTGCATCGCCAGCTCAAAGCGGAGGGCTTGTCGTCGACGGTCATCTACGTGACGCATGATCAGACCGAGGCCATGACGATGGGGGATCGCATATGCGTTATGCAGGCGGGTCACATCATGCAGGTGGCCACGCCCAAGGAACTCTACGATCGCCCGGCGAACCTGTTCGTTGCCGGCTTCATTGGCAGTCCGGAAATGAACCTTGTCGACGCCCGGCTCGACGGATCGTCCTTTTCGATCGGCAGCCAGACCTTGCCGCTCGGACCACACCTTGAAGGCCGGCTTTCGGCCCGCCCGACAGAAGCCGTGATCGGCACCCGACCACAGCATCTATCGCTGGCGGCGGACGGGCCGGCGCTCACCGCGAAGCTCACTAATGCTGAGTTCATGGGGCACGAGGTCTATCTCCACGCTGATCTCGAGGGTCGCAAGGTGGTGAGCGTCGTCGGCGCAGCCGAGTTCGAAGCACTGGGAGGGTCGGAGATCATCCGCCTTCGTCCCGATCCGGAACGATTGCACATTTTCGACAAGACTGACGGTCGCAACGTGTCGCTTTGAGGAGGCGGCGTTGGGCCATACACCAAGAAGGAGGAGAACCATGAAGACTGCGAAAACCTTGCTTGCATTGACCGGCGTCGCCTATGGCGCGCTCACGTTCGGTGCCACCGCTGGCGCCGCCGAACTGCGCATGGCGTGGTGGGGCGGTGATAGTCGTCACGTAGCCACTCAAAAGGCGACAGCTGCCTGCGGCCAGAAATACGGCCACACGGTCAAGGGCGAGTTCACCGGCTTCGACGGCTACCTCGAAAAACTGACGACGCAAATGGCCGGCAGGACCGAAGCTGATATCGTTCAGGTCAACTGGCCGTGGCTGCCGCTGTTTTCCAAGAATGGCGAGGGGTTCGCCGACCTTCGCACGCTGAAGGCAATCGACCTGTCCAACTGGACGGAAGGCGATCTCGCGGCCGGTTCGATGAATGGGGTCCTGCAGGGGCTATCCGTCTCGACGACGGGTCGTGTCTTCTTCTTTAACGCGACGACCTTCGAAAAGGCAGGCGTCGAAATTCCGAAGACCTGGGACGAGTTCTTCGCCGCAACCGCGACCATCAAGGACAAGCTCGGCAAGGACCACTACACCTTCAACGCGGTGAAGGAGACTGCCCAATTGCTGGTGACCCTTGCCGTCGTGCAGAAGACTGGCAAGGATCTCGTCGATCAGACGAGCAACCGCGTAGCATGGACGCCAGAGGAACTCGCCGAAGGCATCTCCTTCCTCGGCAAGCTGGTGGAAACCGGCGCGATCCGCTCGCAGAAGGAGGAGGCCGCCGACGGCAACGTCAATCTGTTTGAAAAGCCCTCCTGGGCCGAAGGCAAGGTCGCCGGCTCCTACGAATGGGATTCAACTTACTCCAAGTATGCCGACCCGTTGAAGGATGGTCAGGTTCTCAAGCCTGTACCAATGCTGAAGCTTTCGGATGCGGTTACCGAAGGCGTCTATCGCAAGCCTTCCATGGTGTTTTCGATCTCCAAGAACTCGAAGAACCAGGATGCGGCGGCGCAGATCGTCAACTGCCTCCTGAACGAGCCGGAAGGCATCGATGCTCTAGGCACCTCGCGCGGTCTTCCCGCGTCGAAAGCGGCCGCCGCCAGGTTGGGCGACAAGGGCGAACCCGAGGTTCGCGCCGCCAATGCGATCGTCATGGCCGCCACGGGGCCGATGGTTTCGCCCTTCAATGAACACCCAGAAATTCGTGCCGCTTTCATCGATACGCTTGAGGAGTACGCCTATGGCCAGATCAGCGCAGAAGATGGCGCCAAACAGATCATCGACACGGTGAACGACGTTCTGGCCGAGTTCGACTGACCATTGATACTGCCCGCCGCGGATGCCGCGGCGGGTCCTCCGTCTCTTGGCGGCACGCAACACGAGGCACGACATGACCCGACCTTCCATCATCGCGCGCTCGGCGCGAACGGCGGCGCTATGCCTGCCGCAGCCCGGAGCCCTCTACCGTTTGAAATCGAGGACGGTCTGGCGGCTTTCATCCCCGGATGAGACCGGCGTTCTGCAACACGGAGAAGCCCAAACGGTCGTCACCCTTCTGCACGAGCTTCGTCCGGCTACCCGTTATCTTTTCGAGGTGGAGGGATTTCAGCCGCTGTCGTTTCAGACTGCGCCCTGCGCAGGTGTCGTGGAAGCAACCGATTTCGGACTCGTCGCCGATATTGCGCCTGACGATATTGAAGGCGCGCGCAGCAATGCTGCGGCCCTTTGTGAAGCGGTCGCAGCCGTTCCAACCGGAGGTACGCTCCATCTCGGTCCAGGCCTGTGGACGTCCTTTCCACTTAGGCTCAAAAGTCAAATGACTTTGCACCTTGCCGAAGGGGCGACCCTCCAAGCGCCTTCGGTGCGCGCGGGCTGGCCTGTTCTCCCTTCCCACGATCACAACGGCAGCATGCTTGGAAGTTGGGAAGGTCTGCCGGCGGCCTGCTTTAATGCCCCGGTAAACGCGGTGCAGGCGGATAACCTGGTGATCGAGGGCAGGGGCGTCTTCGACGGATCTGGCGACAGGGGCGATTGGTGGAGTTGGCCGAAAGAGACGCGTGATGGTGCGCGTCGCCCGCGTGGCCTGCATCTTATCAACTGCCGTGATGTGACACTGCTCGGTTTTACGATCCGCAATGCACCGTCCTGGACGATCCATCCGCAAGGCTGCGCTCGGCTGACCGCTGCCGGACTAACCATCGTTGCCCCAGCTGACAGCCCGAACACCGATGGGTTCAACCCTGAGAGCTGTCGTGAGGTCGTGATTGCGGGCGTGCGCTTTTCAGTCGGCGACGATTGCATTGCCGTCAAGGCAGGAAAACGCGGCCCGAACGGCGAGGCTGATCACCTTGCCGAAACGCGCGGCGTCCGTGTCAGTCACTGCCTGATGGAGCGTGGCCACGGCGGCTTGGTAATTGGCTCGGAGATGTCCGGCGGCGTCGATGACGTCTCCGTCGAGGATTGCGAGATGATCGGCACCGATCGCGGCCTGCGGCTGAAGACCCGTCGCGGTCGCGGCGGGTCGATCACCAATATCGCAATGCGCCGCGTGTTGCTCGATGGCGTCGAAACCGCGCTGTCGGCCAACGCTCACTATCATTGCGACGCGGATGGCCACGATGACTGGGTGCAGTCCCGTGAGCCGGCGGTCGTCAATTCTGGAACGCCGCTCATCGACGGCGTCACCATAGAAGACGTCGAGATCCGCGGGCTCGCACATGCGGCAGGCGCGTTTCTCGGACTGCCCGAAGCCCCGATCCGCAACGTCCGTATCCGCCGCCTTAAAATCACCTCGAGCAATCCCGCAGCCGTCGCAACGCCACCCATCATGGCCGACCGCGTGCGAGCCATGCGCCATGAGACGATTGTCAGCGAGCGGGCAGAGGTCGATTGCGACGATCCCTCCTTGTTGAGCGCCGCCCCCGTGTCCCTTCCTTTCGATGAGATGCTCTCGTGAACCCGACAGAATATTTCGACGAATTCGCCAAGCGCTACAACCACTACAAGGGCGGTAGCTGGTGCTACGAGGATGGATGCGTCTATCGCGGCCTCAGTCTTCTTTTTGATGCAACAGGCGACACGCGCTGGAAGGCGCATCTTCATCGTCTCGCCGATCAGCAGATCGGGGCCGATGGCGCGCTTGCGGGCTACCACCCCCAGGAATACAACATCGACAATATCCTGGCCGGGCGCGCCTTATTCCCGCTGGCTGAAGGTGCCGACGAAGTGCGCTACCGATTGGCCGCCGATCGACTGGCTAGGCAGTTGGAAACGCACCCACGCATTTCCGCCGGTAACTACTGGCACAAGAAGCGCTATCCGCACCAGGTCTGGTTGGACGGGCTGTATATGGGGCTGCCCTTTCAGATCGAATATGCGACGATGACCGGCCGCAAGGACCTGATCGCCGATGCGTTGCAGCAGTTTTCAACGGCTTTAGCACTCACGGCGACTACACGCGGCCTCTATGTTCATGGCTATGACGACAGCCGCCAGCAGCGCTGGTCTGACCCTGTGACAGGCAAGTCTCCCGCTGTCTGGGCACGGGCCGTGGGCTGGCTGGCAATGGCAGTGGTCGATGCTCTGGCGACACTTCCTGTTGACCAGGCGACCGCCTCGTTGCGCCAGCGCGCCCGCTTGCTGCTAAAGGAGATCATGGCCCGTCAGGCAGCCTCCTCCGGCCTTTGGCATCAGGTGCTCGACGCGCCGGATCTGAAGGGCAACTACCTCGAAAGCTCTGCCTCGGTCATGTTTGCCTATTCGCTTTTGCGCGCCGCTCGTCTTGGTCTAGTCGAGGCGGACACTGCTGCGGGGGCGGCTGCGGCCGGGCAGCGCGCCCTTGACGCGCTGTTGAATACCCGGCTCGTTGCCGATGCCGAAGGGATCACCCGCTTCACGACCATTGTCCATGTCGCCGGTCTTGGAGGTTTCGAGGGCAACTATCGCGATGGTTCACCGAGCTACTATCTCACCGAACCCATCGTTTCGGATGACGCCAAAGGTGTGGGGCCCTTGATGATGGCATATGCGGAAAGCCTGATGGCCGCTTCGTGAAGCCGCTTGATCAGTCGCTTTCACCAGGAACGAGATCCATGGGCCACAGGCATCGCGCGGATCTCTCGCGGTATATCTCGGCGAAGGCCGGCATCGTCGCAAGCAGGGATTCGGCAAGTGCAATGCCAAGGTCCCGTAGCGACAGGCTGAACGATGTCAGTCGTGGCGACAGAAACTGCGAATGCGGGCTTTGACGCCCGATGATCGCCAGGTCGCGCCCGGGTTTTATTCCGGCTTCGACCAGTCCGCGATAAAGCCCGACGGTAATGGCCTCGTTGATGAGGACGATTGCCGTCGGACGTGTCTCAAGCGCACTCAGTTCCCGGGCGATCTGGTAACCCCCGGCCTCGTTGGGTGTCGAGCGAAAGATGTGACGTGCGTCGAGGTTGAGGCCGTGCCGGGCGAGGGTGGCGCGGCATTGTTCTTCGAACACATAGCCAAGGTTCATGTCGTCGTGCGGACGGGTGACGGCGATATGCTTGTGCCCGCGGGCAACCAGCCGGTCGATGGATGCCTCGGCCATGCCTTCGAAATCGAGGTCCAGCCAGGGCTGGCCGACATCGGTCAGACTTCGTCCGAGCGTGATGAAGGGGATCTTGCGCTTTGCCAGCAGTTCGAAGCGGGCATCGTGGCGCCGGGTGGCCGACAGGATGATGCCGTCGGCAAAGCCGCGGGCGACGACGCGTTTCAGATAGTCGTTCGGGTCCTCTTGCGAGGAGCAGAGCAAGGCGACCAGATCGAGCTTGTGACGAGCAAAGACCGTCTGCACACCGTCGAAGACGCTCATGAAGAAGGTGTCGCCCTGGCCGGTGATTTCGGACCCCGTCTGCATCATGAAGCCGATGACGCCGGTCGTGCCCTTCCTCAGCGCACGGCCCGATTGGTTGGCGACATAGCCAAGGGATTCCGCCGCTTCTAGAACCCGCTTGCGCGTCTCTTCGTTGACGTCGGGCTTGCCATTCAGCGCGCGGGAGACCGTGCCGATCGAAATGTCGAGATGTTCGGCAAGTTGGCGAATCCCCTTCATTTTTCCGCGTTCCTCCCCAGACCCGCGACTGGCCATTTTCACACCTCTTGACACAAAAACCCTTTGCCGCATAGTATCGTAAACGTTTACGGAAGCCAACTGAGGAGTTTCGGCTTTCGTTCCTGGAGGAAATCACGTGAGACACAAGGCCGTTTTGTGCGGGTGCGGAGCTATGGCCAAAGGCTGGCTGAAGGCTCTGACGGAGAGCGACTTTCTGAGGGGGAAGGTGGAGGTTGTGGGCCTCGTCGATCTCGATCAGGCGACCGCGCAAGCGCTCGCTGCCGAGTTCAAGCTTCACGACATCATCATCGGTACAGACCTGCCGGCAGTCCTGCGCGAGAGTAGGGCCGATCTGCTGTTTGACGTCGTCGTTCCGGCCGCTCGGCGCGCGGTCGTGGCGGCCGGTCTGGCCCATGGTTGCCACGTGCTCAGCGAAAAACCGATGGCCGCCACGCTCGATGAGGCGCGCGAACTGCGCCGGCTCGCAACTGACGCTTCACGTGTTCACGCGATCGTCCAGAACCGCCGTTTCATCGACGGCGTCCGCCGGATCCGCCGCCTCATCCAATCCGGCAGCCTCGGTGAACTGACGGCGTTGCATTGCGATTTCTTCCTCGGTCCACACTTCGGCGGCTTCCGCGAGCAGATGGACAACGTCCTGCTGCTCGACATGGCCATCCACACCTTCGACGCGGCGCGCTTCATGTCAGGCAAGGATCCTCTTGCCGTCTATTGCCACGAATACAATCCGCAAGGCTCCTGGTACCGCCACGGCGCTGCAGCCAATGCGATCTTTGAATTCTCCGACAATGTCGCCTTCACCTATCGCGGATCCTGGTGCGCGCAGGGCGCCAATACCAGCTGGGAAAGTGCGTGGCGGATCACCGGCTCCAAGGGAACGCTCATCTGGGATGGCGGCGAACGCTTCGAAGCCAATGTCGTCAGCGGTCGCGAAGGTTTCCTGCGGGCGGTCGAGCCGATCACGGTTCCCGAGGCTGAAGACGGTGCCGACACGCACGGCCATGTAAGCGTCATCGAGCGCTTCATCGGCGCGATCGACACGGGAACCGTGCCGGAAACGGACGGTAGCGACAACATCAAGAGCCTTGCCATGGTCTTCGGCGCGATCGACAGCGCCCGTGATGGCAAACGCGTCACCATTGCAGCCTAGGAGCCTATCTTGACGAACCCTGCAAAATCCATCCGCATCGGCACCATGATCTCGGCCACCAAGGGTGGCGCCGACAAACGCATCGACCAGATCGCCGAAATGGGCTTCGAAAGCTTCGAACCCTTCTTCTGGCAGACGACCAATGGTCAGGACCTTGCCGAGCTCGGCAAACGTTGCGTGGAGGCGATCGGCGGCCGCGACATCACCATCTCGACGCTCGGCATGTTCGGAAACCCGCTTGAGACCACCGCGATCGACGAACAGACATTGCAGGGTTGGCGAGACTGCATCGACAATGCCCATCATTTCGGCGCTACTTGCGTTGCCGGCTTCACCGGCCGCATCCGCGGCAAGCCGTTGACCGACAGTCTGCCGCGCTACAGGGAAATCTGGTCCGAACTGTCAAAGCGCGCGGCCGACAAGGGTGTGAAGATTGCCTTCGAGAATTGCGCCATGGACGGCAACTGGCAGACCGGTGACTGGAACATCGCCCATAATCCGGATGCCTGGGAACTGATCTTCAACGAGACGCCGGACGACCACATCGGGATCGAGTGGGAGCCCTGCCATCAGATGGTCTATCTGATCGATCCACTGCCGCAGATCCGCAAATGGGCGACAAAGATCTTCCACGTGCACGGCAAGGACGCGACCATCCGCTGGGACGTCATCCGCGAACACGGCATCTTCGGCAAGGAGAAATTCGTCTTCATGCGCACGCCGGGCTTCGGCGACACCAATTGGACCGACGTGATTTCCGAGCTTCGGCTGGCCGGCTGGTCCGGCTCGATCGACATCGAGGGCTGGCACGATCCGGTCTACCGCGACGCATTGGAGATGACCGGCCAGGTCCATGGCCTGAACTATCTCAAGGCTTGCCGGGGCGGCGACTTCGTCGCCGATCCGGTCTGAGGTGTGCATATCGGCCGGCATGGAGGATGCCGGCTGCGGGATAACCAAAGGAGGAGAAAATGGCTATCCGCGGATCCGCAATCCTGGGCGTTCTCGCCCTTGCAGGTGTCTCTTTGTTCGGGCTCTCGGCCAAAGCCGAAGACGTCACGATCAACGTCTGGTCGCTCGATCGCGACATCCAGCCGGCACCGAACCTGATATCGGACTTCAACAAGTTGAACGCCGGCATCAAGGTCGAATATCGCCAGATCCAGTTCGATGATGTCGTCAGCGAGGCGATGCGAGCCTATTCGACCGGCCAGGCGCCGGACATCATCGCCATCGATAATCCCGAGCATGCGCTGTTTTCGTCGCGCGGCGCCTTCCTTGATCTCACCGACATGATCGCCAAGTCGACGGTGGTCAAGACGTCGAACTATTTCCCCGGGCCGCTCGCTTCCACCATGTGGGACGGCAAGAACTACGGCCTGCCGAAGGCAACCAATACGATTGCGCTCTACTACAACAAGGACATGTTCAAGGCGAAAGGCCTTGATCCGGACAAGCCGCCCCAGACCCGGGACGAATTGGTCGATGCGGCGCGCAAGCTGACGGATCCCGCTGCCAACGTCTATGGTCTCGCCTTCTCGGCCAAGGCGAACGAGGAAGGGACATTCCAGTTCCTGCCCTGGGCGCAGATGGCTGGCGGCAGCTACGAGCACATCAACTCGGACGGCGCGGTCAAGGCGCTCGAGGTCTGGAAGACGATCATCACCGAGAAACTGGCCTCGCCGGATACGTTGACTCGCGGCCAATGGGATTCGACCGGCACCTTCAATTCAGGCAACGCCGCCATGGCGATCTCCGGGCCATGGGAGCTCGACCGCATGGTGAGCGAAGCGAAGTTCGATTGGGGCGTGGCACTGCTACCGGTCCCTGAAGTTGGTGCGGAGCGCTCTTCGGCCATGGGCGACTTCAACTGGGCGATTTTCTCCAACACGCAACATCCGGCCGAAGCCTTCAAGGTGCTCGAATATTTCGCCTCCCAGGATAACCGAATGTTCAAGGACTTCGGGCAACTGCCGGCCCGCTCCGACATCGCCATTCCTGAAACCGGCGTGCCGCTCAAGGACGCCGCCCTCAAGGTGTTCAACGAGCAGCTCAAATACGCAAAGCCGCGCGGTCCGCACCCGGAATGGCCGAAGATTTCCAAGGCGATCCAGGATGCGATCCAGGCGGCCCTGACCGGGCAGATGGCGCCGAAGGAAGCGCTCGATCAGGCGGCCGAAAAAATAAAGGCGGTGCTTGGTTAAAGCATATCCAGGAAAAGTGCGAAGCGGTTTTCCGTCGGGGAATGCGTGAAAACAAAGAGCTGGAGCGGTTCTGTGGCGCGTCAAAGCCGGAAACGCTCTAACCTCTTGAATGGGGCGAACGTGCTTCTGGGCGTGCCTTGAAGTGCGTTCGCCACCCCGATCAAGCAATGCTCCATCGTACTTAGGCGCTGGAGCGGAAAGCCAGGAAATTTGTGCCGGCTGTCGGCATCAGTTCGGTCGTTCTAGTTTTGCAGGTCGAGACGCGTGCCGCCGATGTCGGCTGCCATCTCGGCGGCGGAGGAGCCCATGAAACGATTATTGTCCAGCATGATCGACGGTCGCGGTTTCGATATCGGCCTCGTCAGCCTGCCGCTTGCGTTCCTGCTCACTCTGTCCGGGCTGCCGCTGCTCTACAATATCATCATGAGCTTCCAGGAAGTCGACATGTTCAGCCTTGGCAGTTTCTGGCGCCCTTTCGTCGGCCTCAAGAACTACCGGGATTTGTTCGCCCAGCCGGAAACTTGGCCGATCCTTGCCAACACGGCGACCTTCGTCATCGCCTCGATTGCCGGCCAGTTCCTCGTCGGATTTGGCCTGGCATTGTTCTTCTGGACGAACTTTCCGGGCGCCTCGTGGCTGCGCGGCCTCTTTCTGGTCTCGTGGGTGATGCCGGGACTTGTCGTTGGCGCGATCTGGAACTGGATCCTCTCCGGCGACTTCGGCGTGCTCAACTTCATCCTGCGTGAAACCGGTCTCATCAGTGGCAATATCTTCTGGCGCTCGGACCCCGATTTTTCCCTCTGGGCCGTGATCATCGCCAATATCTGGCTCGGCACCTCGTTCAACATGATCCTGATGTCCGTTGGCCTTTCGGCAATTCCGCGCGATCTCTACGAGGCGTCCGAACTCGATGGCGCCAATGTCTGGCAACGCTTCTGGACGATTACGCTGCCGATGATGCGTTCGTCCATCGGCGCGATCATCGCGCTGGGGCTGATTTTCACCCTGCAGCAGTTCGATCTTTTCGCGGCAATCACCTCGGGAGGGCCGAACAATGCCTCGAACGTCACGCAATATTGGGCCTGGGACCTCTCTTTCCGGCAGTACGACTTCGCCAAGGGCGCGACCATTTCGGTGATCATGATCGTCTTCGTAATGATCGCCTCGGTCGTCTACGTGCGCTCGACACGGCATGAGGTGCGCGGATGAATACCGTATCCCGCGACCGGTTGATGCTGGCAATCGCAATCGTTCTGGCCGGCATCTATCTGTTCCCGCTCTACTGGATGTACATCACCACGATCAAATCCGGTTCAGAGATGTTCGCCACCCCGCCGACCTTTTGGCCGACGGATCCTCAATGGCACATTTTCGGCGACGTCTGGCTAAGTCGGAACATGGGCCGCTATATCTGGAATTCGCTGGTTATCGCCTGCGGCGCCGTCGCGGTCATCACCGTGCTCGGTGTCGGCTGTGCCTATGTCCTGGCGCGCTATCGCAACATATGGGTCGATATCGGCCTTTTCCTTGTCCTCATGCTGCAGGTGCTTCCGGCATCGCTGATGGTGACGCCGATTTTCGTCGGCTTTTCTCAGGTCGGGTTGCTCAACTATCCCAGGCTTGCGGTCATCCTGGCGATTGCCGCCAAGAGCATGCCGTTTTTCGTGGTTCTGGTGCGCGCGACCTTCATGAGCGTGCCGCAGGAACTGGAGGAGGCCGCGCTTGTCGACGGCAATTCGCGCGTCGGTGCCTTCTTCAACATCGTCCTGCCGCTCGCGCGCAATGGTATTCTCGTCAGCGCCATCCTGATCTTCATGCAGGCCTTCGGTGAGTTCGTCTATTCGAAATCCATGATCCAGGCTGTCGAACTGCAGCCGGCAAGCGTCGGGCTGAATTCCTTCATGGGGCCGAACACCAACGAATGGAACAACATCATGGCCTATGCGGCGATCTACGTGACCCCGATCCTCGCCATCTTCGTCCTCCTGCAACGCCGCATCGTCTCTGGCCTTACCTCGGGAGCGCTCAAATGACCGCCCAGATCGAACTGACCAACGTCAACAAATACTATGGTGCCTACCACGCGCTGAAGGACATCGAGCTTTCGATCCGCAAGGGCAGCTTTACAGCGCTGGTCGGTCCATCTGGCTGCGGAAAGTCGACGCTGCTGCGGTCCCTCGCAGGGCTCGAGAGCATATCGTCCGGCACCTTGAGGATCGCCGGCGAGGTGATGAACGCCGTGCCGCCGCGCAAGCGCGATGTGGCGATGGTGTTTCAGTCCTACGCGCTCTATCCGCATATGACGGTCGAGGAGAACCTGACCTACAGCCTGCGCATCCGGGGAGTTGCGAAGGCCGAACGCAAGAAGGCCGCAAACGAAGTCGCAGCCGTCACCGGGCTCACCCATCTGCTCGGGCGCTATCCGCGGGAGCTTTCGGGCGGCCAGCGCCAGCGCGTGGCGATGAGCCGGGCAATCATCCGCCATCCCAAGGCGTTTTTGTTCGACGAGCCGCTTTCGAACCTCGATGCAGCACTGCGCGTTCATATGC
The DNA here is from genome assembly GCF_001426785.1 of Ensifer sp. Root142. Taxonomy (NCBI): domain Bacteria; kingdom Pseudomonadati; phylum Pseudomonadota; class Alphaproteobacteria; order Hyphomicrobiales; family Rhizobiaceae; genus Ensifer; species Ensifer sp. Root142. The sequence continues at coordinate 457,199 of NZ_LMFK01000034.1, read as the reverse complement.
GCAAGGAAATCCGTGCGCTGCACGATCGGTTGGGCGCCACATCCGTCTACGTCACCCATGACCAGATCGAGGCCATGACGATGGCTGACCACGTCGTCATCATGCGCGATGGCGTCATCGAACAACAGGGGAGCCCGCTTGAACTCTACGATCGGCCGGTCAACAAATTCGTCGCCGGGTTCATCGGATCCCCGGCAATGAATTTCATACCCGCCGTGGGGGGCCAGGATGGACGCTCGGTCATCCTCGACGTCGGTGTCAAACAGGCGATCGTCCTCGATCGGCCTGTGCAACCGGGGCAGGCCCTCACCGTTGGATTGCGTCCAGAGCACATCGAGATTGCCGAGCCCGATAAAGGCGCTCTCTCTGTCCCGGTCGCGCTGCTCGAATCGACAGGGGCGACGTGTTTCCTGACGATGGCAACGACGCCGGAGCTTTCGGTGGTCTTCAATGGTCGATCGAGTGTGACTGCGGGCGACAAGGTCGGCCTGACCTTCGCGCCCGCCAACATTCACCTCTTCGACGCGCAAACCGAACGGCGGTTGCCCTAGCGCCTATGCGGCGAGGGCATGGCTCCGGCCGCTCGGGGGAAACGCTTATGCGTGTGGTGCTGTTTCGGCACCCGCTTCAAAGGAGCCCATACCGGTGCAGGATCTCCTCGATCTGGTCGTCCTGGGTCTTGTTGGGCAGCAGGGCCGGCTCGCGGCTGGCACCAACGGAGCTGTCCTGTAGAAAGAGCGATCGCTTCACCATCGCAGGCGCAAAGCCAAGCGCGTAGAGATCCGTGCGGAAGGCCGAATAAATCGCCTGCTGTCTTTCGGCTTCGGCAATGTCGCCTGAATTGAAGGCGTTCAAAATTCCCGCCAGCACGTGCGGCATGGCATTGCCGAGGCCCGATATGCAGCCGGCCGCACCGTTTTGCAGCGCCCACAGCACCAGATGATCAGGGCCTGAGTAGACTTCGAAACCCTCAACGTCCCTGGCCACTTCGAGATAGGCTTCGAGCGTCTCTTTTGCTCCGCCGGAATCCTTGATGCCGGCGATGTTGCCGTGCTGTGAAAGCCTGCGCGCGGTCTCCGGCTCGATATGGTTCTGGGTGCGGGCCGGAATATCGTAGAGATAGATGGGGGTTTCGACCGCGTCCGCAACGGTCGAGAAGTGACGGATCAGACCATCCTGGGTGCAGGCGATGAAGAACGGGGTTATCACGGCAATACCATCGACGCCGATGCGATCGAATTCGCGTGCGAGTTTCAGCGTTTCGAAGGTTGCGGGCATGCCGGCATTGACGATGACCTTGACGCGGCCGGCGACCTCATCGACGACCTCCTCGGTCAGGCGCACTTTCTCGTCGTAGGTCAGGGCGCTGAAATCACCGTTCGTACCGGCGCACATGATGTTGTTGCCGGCGTCCACCTGTCGGCGGACCTGAGCGCGCGTCGCGTCGTAGTTGATCGTCTCATCGTCGTTGAAGCAGGTAACGAGCGCGACAAAGGCTTGCTTGGACATTGTTATCTCCAGTGATGGGAGCGCTCTCTCAAGAGGCGCATTCGAGGCGGGCGGCGCGATTGGCCGCCTGGACGTCGGGATCCGGATCAAGTCCGGCAGCCAGAAGCGCGCGCGTATAGTCTTGGCGTGGGGTCTCGAAGACCTCACGCACGGTGCCGAGTTCGACGACATTGCCCTTCTGCATCACCATGACGTGGTCGGCGAAGTCGCGAACGACCGGAAGATCGTGGGCGATGAAGATGAAGGCAATGCCAATGTCCTTGCGAAGCTTGTCAAGGAGGGCAATGACCTGGGCCTGAACCGAGACATCGAGCGCCGAGACGGCCTCGTCGCAGATGATCAATTGCGGCTCGAGCGCCAGCGCTCGGGCAATGGCGATGCGCTGGCGCTGACCGCCGGAAAACTGATGTGGATATCGCCCCATATGTTCCGGCCCAAGGCCGACCTGAACCAGAAGCTCGGCGACGCGCTCTCGCCATTTCGCCTTCGGCAGGATGTCCGGATGGATCACCCATGCCTCGGAGATCAGCTGGTAGACGGTCATGCGCGGATTGAGCGACTGGGTGGGGTCCTGAAACACCATCTGCAGGTCGCGCCGCAATTTGTAGAGTTCCGCCGGCGACAGCTGGAAAAGGTCACGGCCCTTCCATAGCGCGCTGCCGCTGTCGGGCTCGTCCAGCCTCAGCAGGATGCGGGCGAGCGTGGATTTTCCCGAGCCGCTTTCGCCGACGACGGCCATGGTCTCGCCTGGCATGAGGTCGAAGGAGATGCCTTTCAGAGCTTCGAAGCTGCCATAGTGCTTGCGGACGTCGCGAACCGACAGGACGGGCTCGCCGCGCGCGCCCGGCGAATGCATCTTGCCCTTTCCGGGGGCAGCGGCGATCAGCTTACGGGTGTAGGGATGTTGCGGGTTCTTGTAGACATCGCGAACCGTTCCCGCCTCGACCAGTTCGCCCTTTTCCATCACCACGACGCGGTCGGCAACCTCGGCGACGACGCCAAGGTCATGCGTGATGATCAGGACTGCCATGCCGGTTTCCTGCTGCAACTCCTCCAGAAGCGCCAGCACCTCGGCCTGAACAGTCACGTCGAGCGCCGTCGTCGGCTCGTCGGCGATCAGCAGATCGGGGCGGAGTGCAAGCGCCATGGCGATCATGACGCGCTGGCGCTGACCGCCGGAGAACTCGTGCGGATATTTGTCGAGCGATTTCTCCGGGTCGGGAATGCCGACGCGGGTCAACAGCCGCAGAGCTTCCGCCTGTGCCTCGGTGCTTCCCGTGCCGTGGGTCGTCAGTGCCTCACGGATCTGCCAGCCGACCGAATAAACCGGGTTCAGGTGGCTGAGCGGATCCTGAAAGATCATTGCGATGCGGCGACCGTTCACTTCGCGGCGCTTGTGTGTCGGCATCGTCAAGAGGTCGACGCCGTCAAGCAGGATCTCGCCCGAGCTGATACGGCCGGGCGGCATGTCGATCAGGTTCATGATCGCCGACGACGATACGGACTTGCCTGATCCGCTTTCGCCCAGGATCGCCAGCGTCTCGCCGCGATCGAGGTGATACGAGATGTTGCGGACCGCTTTGACCACACCCATCACGGTGTGAAATTCGACCGAGAGGTTGCGGACTTCCAGCAGATGGTCAGCCATTCTTGCGACCTTTCATTTCCAGGCGCCAGCGCTGGACGGGATCAAGGGCGATGCGCATCCAGTTCGAAAGCAAGTTGAGCGACATGGTCGTCAGGATGATTGCAAGGCCGGGCCAGAAGGACAGCCACCAAGCATTGGTGAGATATTGCCTACCTTGAGAAATCATCAGACCCCAGGTGATTTCGGGCGGCTGAATGCCGATGCCGAGGAAGGAAAGCGCGCTTTCCGCCAGCATCACATAGGCAAAGTCGAGGGTCGCCAGCGTCGTCAGCGTTGGCAGGACCACGGGCAGGATGTGCCGGAAGAGGATGCGCTTGCTGGAGGCGCCCATGACGCGCGCAGCTTGCACGAACATGCGCTCGCGGATCTCCAGCACCTCCGCGCGGGTGGTGCGCAGATAGACCGGAATGCGGGTGATCGCCAGAACCAGCATCAGGTTCAGGATCGACGAGCCGAGGACATAGAGCACGATAACCGCGATCAGCAGCGACGGGAACGACATGATGACGTCGGCCAGCCGCATGATGACCTGGTTGACGCGCTCGGAGGAAAAACCAGCGATCAGACCGAGCGTGGTGCCGACGATCGCGGAGATCGCGACGGCGCCGGCAGCAACCATCAGCGTGTTTTGCGTTGCCACAATGATGCGGGCAAACAGCGGACGTCCAAGCGCATCCGCCCCCATCCACCAGACCCAGCCGCGTTCCCATTCGAACGGCGCTGCATTTCGGCCGCGCAGGTTTTGCTTCGTCGCAAGGTCGCCAAGCCAGCTCGGCCCGACGATCGCCAGAATGAGGACTGTGATCAGAAAGATTGCAGCGCACAGGGCGAACTTGTCCGCCCACAGCATGCGCGCCATGCGAACAGCAAAGGTCGGTTCCTGGGTTATCGCCGTATCTGTCGTCTGTAAGGTCATGGCTGAACTCTTCAATGACGGATGCGTGGATCGAGAAGCGTATAGGCAAGGTCGATCAACAGGTTCATGACGAAAATCGCCAGCGCGGTCACGAGAATGGCGGCCAAAACGACGTTGAAGTCACGCTGCAGGATGCTGTCGATCATCAGCTTGCCGACGCCGGGAAAACCAAAGATGGTTTCGACGATGACCGCACCGTTCAGGAGGCTCGCGGCCTGGTCGCCGATGACGGTGATGACGGGAAGCATGGCGTTTCGCAGCGCGTGGATGAAGATGATCGGTCCGGACTTCACGCCCTTGGCGCGTGCCGTCTTCACGTAGGCAGACGAAAGCGCGCTGATCATCGAACCGCGAACGACCTGGACGATGATCCCGAACGGGCGGACGAACAGCACGCCGATGGGCAAAATCCAGTGCAGGAGCGAGCCGGTGCCGGATGTCGGAAGCCAGGCAAGGTTCACCGAGAAGACGACGATCGCGACAATGGCGAGCCAGAAGTCCGGGACGGCCGCGCCGATCAGCGATATCACCGAGGAGAGGCGATCGAAAAAACCGCCGGCGCGGAACGCGGCCAGTGAGCCGACGACGATGGCAGCGCCCGTCACCAGCGACATGGTGATAGTGGCAAGCCAGAGCGTCCACACGAAAGCTTCCAGAACCACATCGAGTGCCGGCCGTGCCTTGCGCAGCGACTCGCCGAAATCGCCGGTTACGACGTCACCGACATAGCGGGCAAACTGAACCATGATCGGATCGTTAAGGCCGTGGATCTCGCGAAACTGGTCCTTCATTTCCGCCGAGGCTTCGACGGGAAGGAACAGGGCGGCGGGATCTCCCGTCAGGCGCGAGAGGAAAAAGACCATCACGATCAGCCCGATAAGGGAAATCAGGCTGGCCAGTGCCCGTTTGCGAATGAAGCTCATCTTTGTGCCTCTCGATTGCATAGGGCGGCGGGATCCTCCCGCCGCCTTGATTGCGTCTGTCACTGGCGGATTTCATCATCGCCAGAACGGATCACTTGATGCCGATCTCCGAGAGCTGAAGCATCGAGTTGGTCGCCATGGTGGGCTTGAAGTCCAGGCGTTCGGAAACGCGCGAGAATCCAACCATGTGGAAGAGCAACACGTCAGCCACCACTTCATCATGCACATAGGCAATGGTTTCAGACCAGAGCTTGGCGCGTTCTTCGCCGACAGCCGCCGAGGCGCGCTTGATCAGATCGTCGACCTTGGGGTCTGAAAAGCCCGACTGCGTGCCCTCGGTCGCGTATTTGAAGAACATCGAGAAGGACGGGTCACCCTTGGAGTTGTCGTGCATGGCAGCAACGAGCTGCGGCCCGCGACCTTCCTTGAACGGCTTGGAATAGTAGCCTTCATGTTCGGCCACTTCGACGAACTTGAGATCGATCTTGAAGCCGACTTCCTGCAACTGCGCCTGAATGGCTTCCATGATCTCGGTCACGTTCGGGAAGTTTGCCGAGCGTGCGATGATGGTGATCGGTGTATCGACCTTCACGCCTGAGGCCTTGGCTTCCTCCAGAAGTTTTTTCGCGGCTTCTGGATCGAAGGGGAAGACCTTCACGTCAGGGTTCCAGCCGAGCGTCGGGGGCGGCACGATCGCGGTGGCGAGCAGCGCGCTATCGGGAACCAGAGTACCCAGGAACGCCTGACGGTCGATGGCCATGTTAAGGGCACGACGCACGCGCACATCGTTCAGAGGCTCGATATTGTGATCAATGCGCAGATAGACGGTCTCGCTGTCGAGATAGGAGAAGTCGGTCTTCGGGTTGGTTGCGTCGAGCTGCGAGATCGAGGGCGAGAGATCGGCTTCGCCGGCCTGAACCATTGCGGCTCGCACTGACGGATCTGCGCGGAACAGGTAGGTTGCTTCCGTGACCTGCGGCTTCTGGCCCCAATAGTCATCGCGCCCGGTCAGGACGATCTGCTGGCCCGGCGTCCAGTTGGTCAGTTTGTAGGGGCCGGTGCCGATCGGCTCGCGGATGAACTCGAGTGGCGTTTCTTCCGGAACGATCGTGACGAGCGACATCAGCAGCGGCAGGATCGGCTGAACCGGATCCGCGCTGAAATCGATCGTGTGATCGTCGACGACATTGGCAGTAACCGTCATCCCGCCGAAGTATCGACGAGACTCACAGGCATTCTTGTCGCTCATGATGCGGTCGAAGCTGTGCTTGACGTCCTTGGCGTCAAAGGTCGTGCCATCAGAGAATTTCACCCCCTGGCGAAGATGGAAACGCCAGCTTCCGTCTTCATTCTGCTCCCACTTTTCTGCAAGGCGCGGCACGACGCCCTTGTCGCCGCGAACGTCGAGCTCGGTCAGAGTCTCGCTGACATTCTGCATGATGACGCGGCCGATATTCGAGCGGGTTGCCATGCAGGGCTCGAGCAGATCGGCCTCCTCGGCCAACACGATCTTGATCGGTCCCGATGCGGCAAAAGCAGGCGACATGGCGGAGCCCAACAGGAGCGCCCCCAGGATAAGCGTTTTCTTCATTGCATTTTCCTCCCTAGAAAGTCTCGTTCAGTCCGGCGTCTTGCCAGACCTGAATTTTCCGGAACGCGCGGCGATCAATGCGGCGCAGCATATGAGTGCACCGCCGCCGATGGTGGTCAGCGCGACGGTTTCGCCGAACAGGGCAAATCCGCCGAAGGCCACAAGCGGCAGGCGTAGAAAGTCAACCGGTGCCACGACAGTCGCCGGCGCCAGCGAAAAGGCATGGGTCATCAGCCCCATGCATGCGGTGCCGACCACGCCCTGAAGCGCAAGCAACCCCATTTCCCTTGGGCCAGGAATGGCGAAAAACGGGATGGCGAGCAGTAGGGCGATCGGCACGGTCAAGAGAAGGTTCCACACGACGAGCGTGGACGTGGCGTCGCCTTTCGACATGGATTTCAAAATTAGCTGGATCGCTGATTGAAGCACGGCGCCCGCAAGCGCCAGCAAGATCGCCAGCGTGAAGCCCGTCGCGGACGGGCCGATCACCAGCATGGCTCCGGCAAAACCAAGGGCGACCGCTGCAATCATCGCCGGGCCCGGTCGTTCGCCCAACGTCAACGCTGCACCCAGCACGACAAAAATCGGAGAGGTGAAGGCGATGGCGGTGACGTCGGCGAGCGGTCCCCAACTGAAGGCGGCGAACAGCGCGATCATCGCCAATAGTTTGAAGCCGGCGCGCAGGGCGTGCTGGCGCACCGGATGCGTGGTGCGAAGAACGGATGGGCGAAGCGCAATCCAGGGAAGAAGGATGAGTGCGCCGAAGAACGCCCGGAAAAATCCGATGACGAACGGGTGCACGGCGCCGCTCAGCGCACGCACGATCACGGCATCTGTCGCGGCGAGCGTTGCTGCTCCTGCTGCAAAGACGACGGCCGTCGTGGCCTGGTGGCGACTGCTGGCGCTGTACATGAAGGTCCTCCGTCCCCGGCATCCTTGCGCCGTGTTGTCATGACCATCTATCTTTCGGCAAAGTTTGTCAAATCGTTTTCCTATGTAAAATTATTGATCGCGGATATTGTTTACAAATAACAAGCAATATCAGGTAGTTGTGTATGATAGCATGGTTAATGTGAGAAATTAAATGACATTAAAGAACTTGACAACTTTGGAATTTTGATGATTTTCGAACCTGACAGGAGGGCCTAAATGCATCCCGATGAAATCGCTCGCAACATGAACGGCGTGCTTCGATCCGTGTCCCCGGGGCGCGGCGAAGCCTTGTTGCCTTCGCCAATGATCCAGAACCATGCGGCATTCCTGCACTTGCTCGATGACGGTGCGCTCGTTTGCACCTGGTTCGGCGGCACGCTGGAGGGCAAGTCGGATATCTCGATCTTCGCGTCTGTACTGACGCAAGCCTCGACCGCCTGGGGACCGCCGCAGCGACTGAGTGACGATCCTTCACATTCGGAACAGAACCCGGTGTTGTTTTCCGCGCCGGACGGCACTCTCTGGCTGTTTCATACCTCCCAACCATCAGGAAATCAGGATGAATGCCGGATCCGCATGACTGAGGTGGTGCGCGATCCCGCCGACCCACTGAAGCTCGCAGCGCCAAAGGGGCGCTACCTCGACCTGCCGCGCGGGTGTTTTGTCCGCGCCCCTGTCGTCGTGCGCGACGATGGTGCGTGGCTGCTGCCGATTTTCCGATGCGTGCAACGCCCCGGCCAGAAATGGAACGGCAGCCATGACACGGCCGCAGTGGGTGTCTCCCATGATGCAGGCAGGACGTGGCGGCTCGAAGATATTGAACAGTCCACCGGCTGTGTGCACATGTCGCCGGTCGCACTCGGAGGGGAGCGCTACGCCGCCTTCTTCCGGCGTCGTCAGGCCGACTTTGTCTACCGGAGCGAGAGCGTCGACGGGGGGCGGTCCTGGTCCGTGCCTCATGCCACGGAAGTGCCGAACAACAATTCGTCGCTAGCGGCAATCCGCCTGCGCGACGGCCGCATCGCCATGATCTGCAACCCGGTGAACGCGCTTCTGTCGTCCGACCGACGCGCCTCACTCTATGACGAATTGGGCGAAGATGATGGCCGGCCCGATGCGGATCCAAGCGGAGGCTGCGTTCCCGTCTGGGGGGTGCCGCGCGCACCCGTTGCACTTTGCCTCTCCAACGACGGTGGGCATTCCTTTGCGCTTCGCCAGTCGATCGAAGATGGCCCGGGAACCTGCCTGTCCAATGACTCGACCGATGGCCGCAACCAGGAAATGTCCTATCCCTGGCTGCTTGAAGGTCCCGACGGCGCAATGCATCTCGCCTACACCTATCATCGGCGCGCGATCAAATATGTCCGCTTGGCTCCCGGTTGGGACAGTGCGGCTCGACGGAGTGTTTCATGAGCAATATCATTGGCATAACCATGGGCGATCCCTGTGGGGTCGGCCCCGAGATCTCGGTGCGGGCCCTGGCTGAAATGTCCAGTGCAGATCGCGCACAGACGCGCATCTATGGCAATCTGGCGACGCTTGAGGCCGCTCGGTCTGCGCTCGGCCTGGACATCGACCTCAGCCCTCATGTCGTTGATCTGCCGATCGAGGGCGCGCCGCTGCCCTGGGGCCAACTGAGCCCGGTCGCCGGCGATGCTGCCTTTCGTTTCATCGAGAAAGCGGTGCGCGACGCCGAATCCGGTGCGATCGGCTGCATCGTCACCGCACCGATCAACAAGGAAGCGCTGAACCTCGCAGGCCATCACTATGATGGCCATACCGGCATGCTGCGTAGCCTCACCGGGTCGAAGGCTGCCTACATGCTGCTCGCTTCCGAACGACTGAAAGTTATCCATGTGTCGACGCATGTCTCGCTGCAGGAGGCAATCAGAAGGGCGACGACAGAGCGAGTTCTGGCAACGATCAGGGCCGGGGACGCGCATCTCAAGCGCACCGGCTATGCCGCGCCCAGGATCGCTGTTGCCGGCATCAATCCGCATTGCGGCGAAAATGGCCTGTTCGGCACTGAGGATGACGACCAGATTGCGCCTGCGGTTGCAGCCGCGCGCGCCGAGGGTATCGACGCCTATGGGCCGATTTCGGCGGACACGGTTTTCTACCGCGCCTATTCCGGCGCTTTTGATCTGATCGTCGCGCAATATCACGACCAGGGACACATCCCGATCAAGCTGGTCGCCTTCGATACCGCGGTCAACGTCTCGGTCGATCTGCCGATCGATCGTACCTCGGTTGACCATGGTACGGCCTTCGACATCGCCGGAAAGGGCATCGCCGACCACGGCAATATGAACTCCGCCATCGCCTACGCGCGCAAGCTCGTGGCCGGCAGCGCCAAGCAAGGATGACCAGGCCATGACAATTGCTCAAATCACCCTTCATCAACCACGCCGGCTAATAGTCGGCGCAGGCACAGTCGGCGAGGTCGGTGCCTGGGCTGCCGAAGCCGGCTCAGCACTCGTGATCGCAACGCCGATCACGGCAGGCTTTGCAGATCGATTGCGGCTTTCCGGCCGCGTCACTGTATTCGATGCGATACCCGGAGAGCCAGACATCGCAACGCTGGACGCAGCGCTCGAGGCCGCAAGGCGGTGCAAGCCGGACCTGATTGTCGGTCTTGGCGGCGGATCAGTACTCGACGTCGCAAAGCTGGTTGCCGCGCTTTGGGATTCGGATCAAACGCTCGTCGATGTCGCGGGCCCCAATCGCGTCGCGGGCCGCAACACTCGCCTGGTTCAAGTCGCGACGACGGCTGGAACCGGCTCTGAAGCGGGCATTCGCTCGCTGATTACCGATCCCGGCAAAGGTAACAAGATCGCAGTGGAAAGCCCGTACATGATCGCGGACTTTGCCGTTCTCGATCCGGAGTTGACCTATTCCGTGCCGCCGGCCGTCACGGCGGCGACGGGTGTCGATGCGATGGCCCATTGTGTCGAGGCCTTCACCAATCGTCGGGCGCATCCGATGATCGATGGCTTTGCGCGAATGGGCTTCCATCTTGTCGGCAAATATCTGGCACGCGCGGTCAAGGACGGGACAGATACCGAGGCCCGCGAAGGGTTGATGCTCGCCTCCTATTATGGCGGCATATGCCTTGGCCCGGTGAACACGGCTGCCGGCCACGCCATCGCCTATCCGCTGGGAACCAGGCTCCGCCTGCCGCACGGGCTGGCCAACGCCATCATCTTCCCACATGTACTTGCCTTCAATCGTTCCGTTGCAGCAGAAAAGACGGATGAGGTCGCACAGGCGCTGGGACTGGGCGAGGCTCTTTCGGCGCCGGAACTTCTGAGCGCTGCTCGCGGATTTTGCAGTGATCTCGGCATCGAGATGTCGCTTTCAGCCCACGGCGCGACGTCGAACGATCTGCCGCTCTATGCCAGCGAGGCGCATGCCAACCGTCGCCTGATGGACAACAATCCTGTTGATATGAGTGTCGACGAGGTGCTGGAGGTCTACAGGGCGGCTTTCTAACGCATGTCGCGGAAATGTGCGCAGCGGTTTTGCGAGAACATGCGCAACAAACAAGTGCCTAACGCGCAGTAGGCGAACCTGAGAGGCTACTGCGCTTTAGGCGCCTTGGGCCATCGCCCAATTTCAAGCGCCTCGGCCAAAGGTCGGGGCGCTTCGCGTTGCGAGTGTCGCCGATTTACCGGGTCGTCTGAAACAACCGCTCGCGCGAGCCGGTCAAGTGATCGTGCATCAACTGCTTTGCCTTCGTGCCGTCACCGGCAGCGATCGCATCGCAGATTGCTTCGTGCTCGGCGAAAACACGCGTGAGGCCGGTTGTCTCGCGCTTGACTGACGCGCCATGGAATTTCATGCCGACGGCAATATGGTCCTTGAGGGCTTCCATCGCGGTCGAGAAATAGCTGTTCTGGGCAGCGCGCGCGATCGCCAGATGGAATTGGAAGTCCGCGTCCTCGCGATGCGACTGTCGGTTGGTCGCGTCCCGCATCAACTCCAGCGCCTGGCGAATGGCGCCAAGACTGGCGTCATCATGGCGTGCCGCTGCTGCGGCTGCTGCTGCCGGCTCGACCGTCAGCCGGAACTCGTAGCAGTTCAGCAGATCCGCGACGTTCTCTAGCTGTCCGAAGCCAAGTGGCTCCTTCATGCCGACAGCACGAACAAAGCTGCCAGCGCCCCGGCGAGAATAGATCAGGCCCTGGTCACGGATGCGGCGAAGCGCCTCGCGGATGACCGGTCGGGACACCTCGAATTCGGCGGCGAGGTCGTGCTCCGTCGGCAAGCGTTCATCGGGCTTGTAGGCCCCCGATTTAATGGCGCGATGCATCCGCTCGAAGACGAGGTCGGCCAGGCTCTTGCGTGTCGTTCCGTTCTCCAGTCCCATTGTCATCTCATGTCGCGGAGCATTCTGCCCGCAATCTCCCTCAGCGTCCCCGCGTGACCGAATCCTCCGGATTTCGCGATGATGCAATGTCCGTTGGCGAAGGCCAAGCCCAGACCTGGCATGCACTCACCCATTAGCCGGAAACGTTTAATCCCCATCTTGTCCAGCACGGCTTGTGCAGTGGCACCACCGGAAAGAAGCAACGTCGAGGCGGCCTGTGTCAAAGCTGGAAAGACGCTTTCCGCTAGAAGACGGGAGACTTCCTGGGAGGTAATTGCGACATCTCCGTCAACTGCCTGCACAAGAGTGATCAAGCTGCCATCCGAAGACGTGTCGCTCAGGCGGCCATTTGGTGCCGGCAGATAACGCGACTCGAGCGTGGCACGCAATTCTTCAATCTGCGCTAGCGTGATCGGATCACGCGAGCCGATGACAAAAAGTCCGGGCCCTTCTGGGATCTCGGCAGCTAGCGCCTTTGCGTCGCCGGTCATTTGGCGTGCCAGTGCCTCGGCCAATCCGCGCGCACCGATCAGCAGGTCCACTCCCGATTCCTGGGCCGATTGAAGCGAGCGGCTCATTTCTTCCGCGGTCGCGATATCCGGGATCGTCATGTTCCCCGCGTGCCTGCCAAGTTTTTCGGCAATCGATATCGGCGTATCCACCCCAAAGCCCTGTACATGGCCGGCCCTTACCATCCGTCCGAAATCCGGAATGGCGGGAGCAACCAGCGCTGAGCGAAAAGGGATAATGTCGAGCTCGGCAGCGATGTGGCCCTTGAGGCGCGAGTCGATCTTCTTGAAAAGGCGCGAGCCCGGCGGCAACGCGGCAAGCGCCGCAGCAGTTGCTTGCTGCGCTGATACGACATCCATTTCCCGCGAGCCAATATTGACGGACATGACCTGCGGGTGCTCGCTCAACGCCCCGGGGATGGCTTCGACGGTAAGCGCAATCTCAGTATGCAGGCCCCTGCTGGCGAATGGGGCGGCTGCATCCAGGGCGCCGGTCAGATCATCGGCGACAATGGCCAGCATGAAACAAGCTCCAAGAATTTGTTGTTATCTTAATTCCTTCGTTTTTGATTGAAATGTCAAGGAGTTTTGGCTTGCTAATTACAAATAGTTCCTGATGGACCCGGCAGTTTGAAGGCCGTCGAGGAATGACGCGGTGACACGAAATCTAAAGCAGCGTTCGTCAGGTGATCGCGGTCCAGATGGAACCCAGATCAAGAATGCAGTGGCCGGCAGTGGCGCGTGCCAATCGATCTTTGGCGAGTCTTTGCCCGAACGATAGATGAGCTTGTCAGGACCACCGCGAGAGGGATTGATTATCCAATCCCGACGTCTGGCGCTGTAAACGGCGAGGACTGGAGGGAAGGCCTCTGGAGGCGTGTCTTTGCACCGCCGGCTACGGGGGAAGGGACACTGCTATCCACCTCGGTCTGCAAGTACCAGATGTCAATCGGCAACCGCCGGCCAGCGAGCGCAACCTCATTCTGTACCGTCCACAGTGCAGATGGCGCAGGTTTGCGCAATTGTTTGACCAGCGCCGATGAGACAACAAGCGGTGAGCCCAGAACCTTCGTAAGGGCTTCAAGTCGCTGGGCGACATTGACCGCATCCCCTATGACTGTGAATTCGCTATGACACCCGCTGTCCAGGACGCCACCGACGACGGAGCCATAGTGCAAGCCTATGCCAGCGCTTAGGGCAGGATACCCGCCAACCAAATTCTGGTGCTTCCAGTCATTCAACGCATCGACCAGGTCGAGAGCGCAAGCGAGCGCACGGTCTGCGTCATCCTTCATTGCTGTAGGTTGGCCGAACACGGCCATCACGCCGTCTCCGATGAACTTGTCGACGGTTCCGCCGTGGTCGAAAATGATCCCCGAAACGAGATGACGGTATTGAGCCAGCACCGCTGCCAATTGGCGAGCGGGTGCTGTCTCGGCAAAACTGGTGAAGTCACGCAGGTCGACAAACATGATCACGGCATTGCGCCGTTCGAGTTCGAGAGCCGAACTTCCTTCCTGAAGGTCGGCGACAACGAGTGGCGAGAAGAACCGCGACAGATTGAGGCGTCGCCTGTCTGCCAACAGAGCCTCCTTCCGCGTCTTATCGTGATCCTTGGCGAGGAGATAAATTGCAAAGGCGGTGAAGCCATAACTCACCGTCAGACCAAGATCCTGATTGAAAAAGTAAGCAACGAACGAGACAGCGTCAGCCGTGTGATGCCTGGCGGCGGTAACCGCGAGCATGCCGATCCAGGCAACAAGGACGATGCCTGAAAAGACAAGAACCAGCCGACGGTCAAGCTTGAGGCCAACATGATTGAGGAGAATGAAAGCGACGACGAGGCTGCTCGTCGTAACATTGTGGTTCTCTGTGACCGGGCCGCCAAGGATATGGGCATAGAGGATCAACGCGACCAGCAGTGCGTCAAGAACGACAAATAGCGTTTTCAGCCAGGATCGTCCGGGCAGGAAGCGGGCGCTCATCACAGATGCGATGCTGATAACCAGATAGCAAATAATGACGGCGAAATGGGTCCCTTCAGCCTCTGCACCCCCGCCCAGCAAGAGATTAGCGAGAAGTATGGCGAAGGCGACGAACCGCAGAAGGATTGAACGGGTTTCCCGCTCGAAGTCCCAGTCAGCGCTGAGTGAAGATCTCATGTTTTCCTCTGGACATGCGGGCAGGCTTCGGGACCTCTCACGGTCAGCCGAGCTCGCATGCTCTCGGTACCATGAAGGGTAACGCGACCCTTATGGGGCTTCCAACGATGGTAAGGTCAAGAGCTTGTGGGATCGCGCTAGGGGCTTTGCATCTGTCGTGCGCATGCATTGCATTGCGGGTTGGGAGACTTGCCGTGGTTTCAATCGCGGACAGAGGATCCAGTACGGTCAGCAGCCCAAGCGACGAAGGCCGCTTTGAGATGCTCGGCCGCGGGCGAAAGGCTGTGCTGGCGCCGCTGCAATAGCGAGACATCTCGCATCACGTCCGGTTCGATCAGGTCGATGGTCGTGACGTGTACGGCGGATGCGAGTTGGCTGGAATTCTCCGGCAGGACGGCGACGCCCATGCCGGCGGCGATCATGCTGATGGCGGTCGTTGAGAAGCGCACTTCGTACTTCGGCCGGAAATTCGGAGCGACGCGGATGAGGTTATGCTCAACGATGCTGCGCAATGGGTTGGCGGCGGCCAGCGTGATAAGCGATTCGTCTTTCATCTCCTCCCACCGCACGGACTTCCGTTTGGCGAAACGGTGGTCCTCCCGGCACACAAGCATCAGCTTGTCGCGCAAAAGCGGGGTGGCCGTGATCTCCGGATCCTCTTCAGACAGTGTGCCAACGGCGATGTCGACCTCGTTGCGCTTGAGCGCCGGGCTGATCGCCTCCTCGGGCATGTCGCGGATGCTGACGGAAATCTCCGGATACATGCGCAGGAACCGGGCGATGATCGGCGGCACGATGGTTGCGGCGAGCACGATGGCCGCAGCGACGGTGACCTGGCCGCGCTTCAGCGAGGCATTGTCGCGCACGTCGCCGACGGCGAGCTCCAGGTCCTTCAATATTTTGCGGGCCTGCGGCAGGAATTCCTGCCCGACGAGCGTCAGCGACACCATGCGCGTGTGGCGGTCGAACAGGCGCACACCGATTTCCGACTCCAGGTCCCGGATGAGGATGCTGACCGCCGACTGGGTGAGGTGAAGGTTCCTTGCGGCGATGTTGAACTGGCCGAGTTCGGCCACCGCGATGAAGGCCCTGAGTTGCCGCAGGGTTATATTCATGGACGCGACGCCCTCCTTCGAACATGCCGGTTGTGCGGTTTACATCAAACGATGGCGCGGCCTCTCCTGTCTAGCCCGCAGGTGTCGGTTGCTCAAGGCGATCCGCAGCTTTACCTGCCATCAGCAGTCCCAGCTCCTCGAGGCGAGAACGGTCCGGCGGCAGTTCCCCAAGGATTTCGCCGTGGCACATCACGAGGATCCGATCGCAGATCGCGAAGAGTTCTTCGAGTTCCGTCGAGATCAGCAGGATCGCTCTGCCGCTGTCGCGCTGCTTCAGCATCTCCTCCATGACGAATTCCATCGCGCCGATGTCGATGCCACGGGCGAGCTGGTTGACGAGAATAAAATCGGGATTGCGCGCCAGCTCACGCGCGACCACCAGCTTCTGCTGGTTGCCGCCGGAAAGGTCGCCGATCCGCTGGTTCTCATCGCGGGACTTGATGCGGAAGCGCTTGATGAGATCGCGGGTATGCGTGCCGATCGTGCGCCGATTGAGCATGCCGCGGGCGGCAAAGGGCGGTTGGTCGTATCGCTGGAGGATGGTGTTCTCGCTGAGCGAGAGCGAAAGCACGATGCCATGCTTGTGCCGATCTTCCGGGATGTGGGAAAACCCACAAGCATTGATGCGGGCGGGGTCCAGGCCGGTAATGTCCTTGCCGTTGAGTACGACGCGGCCCGAATCCACCGGCAACAGGCCCGCAAGCGCCAGTGACAATTCGCTCTGGCCGTTACCGGAAACGCCGGCGATGCCGACGATCTCGCCGGCGTGCACATCAAGGCTGATGCCGCGCACGGCCGGAAGCCCGGTTTCGCTACGACAGCTGAGGTTTTCGACCGACAGCACGAGCCGACCGGGGGCGGCAGCGTCGCGGACCAGCTCCATGCCAACGTCGCGCCCCACCATCATGCGGGCAAGGCCTCGCGCATCCGTGTCGTCGACGCCGACGGTATTGACCACGCGCCCGTCGCGCATGACGCTGATACGGTCGCTGACCCGCATCACCTCGTCGAGCTTGTGCGAGATGAAGACGACAGTCTTCCCGTCGGCGGCCAGGTCACGCATCAGGCCAAGCAGGCGGTCGGTCTCCTGCGGCGTCAGCACAGCGGTGGGCTCGTCGAGGATGAGGAGATCGATGCCGTTGAACAGAGCCTTCAGAATTTCGACGCGCTGCTGCTCGCCGACGGAGAGATCTTCGATGAGGGCGTCAGGGCGGACGTCGAGCGCATAGCGATCGCTGAGCTCGCGGATTTTCGCATGGATCTTGTCCATGTCGTTGATGATCCGGAACGCTGATCCCTGGCCGAGGATATAGTTTTCCGCGACGGTGAGGTTCGGCACGAGCATGAAGTGCTGGTGTACCATGCCGATGCGCTGGCGGATCGCCTCGCGCGGGCTGTTGAAGCGAACGGGCGCGCCTTTGTAGACGATCTCGCCCGCGTCGGGTCGCACCATGCCGCAGATCATACTCATCAGCACGCTCTTGCCGGCGCCGTTTTCACCGAGCAGCGCGTGGATCTCGCCCTCCTCGATTTGCAGCGACACGCCGTCGCTGGCGATGATGGGGCCGAACCGCTTGTGGATATTATCGATGCGCAGGAATGGTTTGGGGGACATGTCCGTTACCTCATCTCGTAGGGCTGGCCGAGCTTGCTCGGCGCGGCGCCCTTGCCGCGAACCACGACAAGCGTGATGATCGTCATGATGTAGGGAAGGGCTTGCAGGACCTGGTAAGGCACCACGATTGACGCCTGTGCCTGGAGCATCAGTTGCAGGGCATAGAATAGGCCAAACAGCAGCGAGACGAAGAAGGCCCACATTGGCGACCATCTCGCAAAGACCACGACGGCAAGCGCGATGAAGCCGCGCCCGGAGGTGATGCCCTCGACGAACTGGTTGGAATGACCGAGCGTCAGGAATGCGCCACCGAGACCTGCAAGACCTGTGCCGACCATCACTGCGGCGTACCGGTAGGTCGCGACGTTGCGGCCGGCGACGTCGACGGCCTTGGGGTGTTCACCCACAGCACGCAGCGTCAGTCCGAAGGAGGTTCGATTGAGCACGAGGGTGGCGAGGATTGCGACAAGGATCGTGCTGTAGACGATGAGGTTCTGCCGGAAGAAGGCTTCTCCCAGGAAGGGCAGATCGCTAAGCCAGGGGATATGGACCGGCTGGGCGATCTCGATGCCCTTGCCGGTCGAGACATAATAGGTGCGGAACAGGAAGGCGGTGAGGCCCATGCCAAGCAGGTTGAGTGCCGCGCCTACCACGATCTGGTCTGCCTTGATGGTAATTGTGAAGAAGGCGAAAACCAGCCCGAACAGCATGCCGCCGCCGATCCCGGCAAGAAGGCCGAGCGGAATGCTGCCGGTGGCGAAGGCGGCCGCGAAACCGCAGAATGCGCCGACCAGCATCGTGCCTTCCAACCCGATGTTGAGCACCCCCGCCCGTTCGGAAAAGACCTCGCCGATCGAGGCGAAGATGAGGGGCGTCGCGAGCCTCCAGGCCGCGCCCATCAGCGCCGCGAGGAAGGTGAAAAACATCATGTCGTCCATGGTTGCGGACCTCTCTTGATCATCTTCATCCCTTGCGGGGGAGCGGTTTGGCTAACGCAGGCTCGTCAGCACACCGCGGAACTTGGCGAAGGCCACGACCGACAGGATGACGATGCCCTGAATGACGAGGACGAGAACCTGCGGGACCTGCGATGTAATCTGGAGGACCTCAGAGCCGGACCGGAGCATCGCGAAGAGCCCGCCCGACAGGATCGCGGCCAGGGGATTGTTGTTGGCGAGCAACGCCACGGCAATGCCTTCGAAGCCGTAGCCCGGTGAGATGTTCTGATAGAGCCGGTGGGTGACACCCGCGACCTCGAAGGCGCCGGCAAGCCCGGCCATCGCGCCGCTGATACAGATGGCGATCATCACGTTGCGGCGGACGTCCATGCCTGCATAACGCGCCGCATGCGGGTTGAGGCCGACGACGCGCAAGGCAAAACCGCGGCTGCTGCGTTGCAGGAAAATATAGAGTGCGACCGCCAGCACGATGGCGACGAGGATGCCGATATGGAGGCGCATGTCCGAGACGATGCGCGGCGTCCAGGCCTCGCGCACCAGCCGGGCCGATTGCGGATAGGCGGCGCTTGCGTCCCTCATCGGCCCGGTGACGAGATAGCTCGTCAGGATGAGGGCGATGTAGTTGAGCATGATCGTGGTGACGATCTCGCTCGCCTGGAAGCGTACCTTGAGATAGCCGGCGATGCCGGCCCAGGCGGCGCCGGCCAACGCGCCCGCCAGCATGACGAGCGGGGCATGGATCCAGACAGAGAGGCCATCGATGCTGGTGCCGACGAAGGTGGCGGCGATCGCACCGACATAAAGCTGCCCCTCAGCGCCGATGTTCCAGATGCTGCACCGGAAGGCGACACAAAGCCCTGCGCCGATCAGGATGAGCGGCGTCGCCTTCAGCAGGATTTCGCCGATCGAGCGCGCATCCTGGAAGGACCCCATGATCATCACCGTAACCACGTCGGTCCCAGTGAAGCCGTTCAGCCACAAAAGCGCCGCGCCGAACGAAAGGGCGACAAGGACCGCGGCGATCGGGGTCGCAGCGCTGATAACCGCCTGCGAGAGCGTCCGGTAGAGAGCGTGGGCTGCTTGAGGATACACGTGATCACGCGCTCCCTGGTTTACCTGTTCCATGGATCGGTCCCGATAATGGTGTGGCATTGAAATGGTTCGCTGCGACCAGGCATGGCCGGTCGCAGCGAAAGGCCCGTCACTGAGTGTCTGTCTTGATCTCTCCGGCGGCGATCTTGGCGCTGATCGCTTTCACTTCAGCGCGGATGTCTTCCGGCACCGAGACTGGGCCGTCATCGCGGAAGGTGAAGGAGATGACCTTCGGGTCCTTCAGCCCGAAGACGACGTTTTGCGTGGGCGGGCTGCCGTCGTGAATAGAGCGCACAACTTCCACCACGCCCTGCGCATAATCGGCGACGTAGAGGCCGAGAATGTTGTTGGGCGCAACTTCGGTAAAGTCGCTGAAGATCGAGAAAGAGCGCACGTCCGGCCCGGATTCCGAAATCGCCTGGTAGCCGCCGACGGTGGCTCCCGAGGCGTTCGGCACGACGAAATCGGCACCCTGCGAGATCATGCTAAGCGCGGCCTCCTTGGCGGCCGTCGTATCGGTGAAGTTACCGATATAGGCCTCGCTGATCGGGAAGTCCGGGTTCACACTCCTGGCGCCGTTTTTAAAGCCGGCGAAGGCCTGCTGGATCGGTGGGATCTCCATGCCGCCGACGAGGCCCGCTTTTTGGCCCATCTTCGCGGCGATGACGCCCATAAGGTAGAAGGGCTGGCTCGTATCGGTGTTGAGGCCGATGACATTGCCTTCATGGATACTGCTCGACGAGATCAGGAAATAGGTGTCCGGATAATCGAGTGCGACTTCGAGTGCTGCGTCCTGGAATTCAAATCCGTGGCCCAGGATTACCTTGTAGCCCTGGCTCGCGTAGTCGCGAAAGGCCTTTTCGAAGGATGCCGGATTCTGTTGCAACTCGACATAGCTGATCTTGGCGCCGAGCTGGTCTTCAACGCCCTTCAGCGCATTGTAGCCGATCCGGTTCCATCCCTCTTCCGAAACGCTACCGGGCACGAGAAGGCCCATCTTGAAGTCTTCGGCATGCGCAATGTCCGGCCGGATCATTCCGGCGAGGGCCAATCCGAAAATGGACGCAAGCAGCGAGCGACGTGAAAATGCAGTTTTCTTCATTTCATTCCTCCCATTAGATTGTCGTTTCAATCCCCCCGGAGTCGCCGATCGGTTATGCGTCCTCCCTCAAGCGGCTGTTTTCGACGCGCATGAGCGCGGTCGTCGTTTCTGAGACGAGGCGTCCCCTTGAGAAGACAAAGGCCTGATCCGGCCCGCCGGCAATCAGCGTGTCGGTGTCGAGGCAATCTGTGACCACGAAGTCGGCCCGGGCGCCTGCGCGCAGCCCATAGTCCTTGCCTAGCCCCATCAGATGGGCTGGCGCCGTGGTGATCATGCGGTGGGCCGCGGCAAGCTCGTCGCCGCGCAGGTGCCCCGCAAGCAGCGTCCAGCGGGCGATTTCGAGCATGTCGCCCGAGCCGGTCGGCACGAACGGATCCTGGATATTGTCCGAGGCCGTGGCGATTGTGATGCCGGCGCGATGCAGTTCGGCGACCCGGGTCAGCCCGCGCGGCGGCAGCATCTCGTAATCACGCCCCTGCAGGTAGAGGTTTGCGGCCGGAAGGGTAACGACACCGACGTCGAGGGCAAGGATGCGCTCGACGATGCTTTCGAATTTCCGGCGAGGCAGGGCGCTCAAGACCGAGACATGGCTGAACACGGTGCGTCCTTGCATGCCGAAGCGCTCCACCCGGTCGAGGGCGGCATCAATGAGGTGGACACTGGCGTTGAGGTGCTCGTCGAGATGCAGATCAACCGGCTTGCCCGCCTTGACGGCGGCCGAAAACAGGATGTCGAGATAACGTGGCGGGTCCTCGGAAACGGCCGGCGTTCCGCCGACGGCATCGGCGAGCGCCACCGCGCCGTCGATGTTTTGGCCCAGCCAGTCGAAGTCCTGGCCCGGGTGCGGCGTCATGAACGCAACGAGCTGGAGGGTGATGCGGTCTTTCGCGCCATCGCGGATGCCCGCCAGCGTCTCGATGCCGTCGAAACCGGCATCCTTGTCGACGTTGATATGGCTGCGAATGGCCGTCGTGCCGCGGGACAGGCATCGCTCAACCGTGCGCGTTGCCCGCTTGTGAATGTCGTCGGGACCAGCGGTGCGAGCATACTTGGCAAAAGCCTCGCGGGCGCCCTGGAGCGTTCCTGATGGATTGGGCGTGAACCGCAGCACGCCGGTCTTGTCGAGATGCTGGTGCGCATCGACGAAGCCCGGCGAAACCAGCATGCCGCTGATGTCGACGCAGGCGCTGCAAGAGATCGTGTTGAGAAAGGGTTCGACGACAACGAACCGCCCGTCGGCGCCCACGATGATGTCGCTGATCGATTGCGTGCCATCGTCATGGATGATGGTGCCGCCAGTGAGCGCAAAGGACTGACCGGCGGCCAGGTTTGCGAGCGACGCAATTGAATTGTCCCGTGCCATTCGTCCCCACCTTTTTGTTGTGAGGCGAAACTAAACACGCACCGTTAATTTAAACAAATTCATTATTTCAATGTTTTAATGAATAATTCGTAACAATTGGGGGCGCCTTGCCCGTTCGCTTCGCGGTCGGGGTCGCACGCCCACCTATCCAGGCCAAGACGTGCGACGTCCGATGTTCAATGTCGATATTGCGGTTCTTCCGCGTTCAGCTGTCGACGGATGGCGGCGAGATGCGCACGCGCGGAGGCGGCATCTCCCTCCCGTATCTGCCGATAAGCGGCTTCAGCGATTGCCGGATCGACGGGGCAGACCGTGCGGCCCGTGGACATCGCAAGGACCTGCACTTGCGCCGCCCGTTCGAGGTAGTAAAGGTCATCCCAGGCCTCGGCGATGGTAGGTGCGAGCACCAGCACGCCGTGATGTTTCATGAACAGGATGTCCGCATCGCCCAATGTTCCGGCAATGCGAGCGCCTTCGCGGTGATCGAGCGCAAGGCCGTTGTAATTTTCGTCGACGACGGTGCGGCCATAAAACTTCAATGCCGTCTGACCCGCCCAGATCAGCGGCGGACCGTCCGTCATCGACAGAGCCGTCGCATAGGGCATGTGCGTGTGGAAGACGACCTTGGCCCGCGGCAGGCGCCGGTGGATCTCGGCGTGGATGTAGAAGGCCGTAGCCTCCGGCTCGCCTTCACCCTCGACGACGGTACCGTTGAGATCGCAGACCAAGAGCTTCGAGGCGGTCAGCTCGCGGAAGGCGTAGCCATAGGGATTGACGATGAAGAGATCGTCGTGCCCCGGCACAACTGCGGAAAAGTGGTTGCAGATGCCTTCCTCAAAGCCATTGCGCGCCGCCATGCGGAAACAGGCGGCGAGCTCTTCCCTGGCGGTTCGGATGGTGTCTGTGGAAAGGTCGGGGCGGTTCGGTCGGCCGGAGGCCTCAGAATGGTCGGCACGGTCTTTCAGGGAGTGGGCCATGGGTGCTCCTGATCTGGTGTGGCTGGGAGCGGCGGCTGGCCGAGATGCGATGGTGCGTCGGACGCCGCGCGCAGAAAAAGACTACAAAGTCCTCTGCGCCCTGCCTGCCCGCGCAATGCGCAGTCCAGCAGCGATACCAGATAGCGCTGAATATTTCGTCCGGTCAACCACGGTACTTGTGCAGCGCCGGATGATGAATTGCTGCGTACTGCAATGGATTTGGTTAAAGCATGTCGCGCAAAAGCGCGCAGCGGTTTTGCGATCATGACATGCGCAAAAACAAGAGCTTAAAGCGCGGAAAGCGAATCTGAAAGATCGCGACGCGCTTTAGTGCACGGCCTTCAGAAGGAAGTCGCGGAAGCGTCGGGCGGCAGGCGAGAGCGAGCGGGCCTGTTTCTGGATGAGGCTGACCTCGCGCCGGATGAGTGGTTCGGTCGGCGTGCGCACGATCAGCCCCATCGATGTCGCCAGCCGCACGACCGCCGAGGTCATGATCGCGACGCCGAGGCCGGCTTCGACCATGCCGATAATGGTCAACGGCAGCGCCACCTCCTGCATCGCCTTGTCGAGCGGCAGCACGATTCCGTTGCGCGCCAACTCACTTTCCAGACGGTCGCGAATGGGGTTGCCGCGTTGCGGGCCAATCAGCTTGCGCTCAGCAAGGTCGGTCCAGCGAAGCTCCGGGCGTTTCACCAGAGCATCTTCACAATGCAGCACCACCAGGAATTCGTCAGTCGTCAGCCGGGTGCCGACCAGGTCGGTGTCTTCCTCGGGCACCGTGCCGACGCCGAGGTCGGCAGTTCCGTTGGCGACATAGTCCAGTACCGCCTTTTCGGCAACGTCATGCAGGGCGACGGTGATTTCGGGGTAGAGCTTGTTGAAGGCATTGATCAGCGGGGGCAGCAGCAGCGCGGCCTGCACGGTACCCGCCGCAATCGAGACCTTGCCCCGTCGAAGCGCGTTCAGCTCCCGCGAGCTTTCCACCATGCCCTCGATGTCCGCCACGGCGCGCGACGCGACCGGCAGGATGTCGATGCCGGCCTGGGTGAGGCGCAGGAGACGGGTATGTCGGTCGAAGAGGCGGAGATTGAGATTGGTTTCCAATTGCCGCACCAACGTGCTGACGGCCGACTGTGATGAGCCAAGCTTGTCGGCGGCCAGCGTGAACTGCCCGAGATTGGCCACCGTGACGAAAGCCCGAAGCTGCTTCAGCGTAATGTCCATGCCGCATTCATTCAGTTACTAGATGAATAAATATAATTATGCCGATTGTTTGCTGATTTGGCCAGCCGCATGATCCTCCTCGTACGGCGTGCGGTGACATAACCACGAGGCCACGAAGCCCCACCGCGCCGGAAGCTATTCGCTGGGAGGAAAGCGAATGTCCAATCCTGCAACGACGGATCCCGTCGAAAAGATGTATCCGATCCCGAGCCTTTTTGCTCTGGGCCTGCAACACGTTCTCGTCATGTATGCCGGCGCAGTTGCCGTGCCGCTCATCATCGGCAGCGCCTTGCATCTGCCGAAGGAACAGATCGCCATGCTGGTCAGCGCAGACCTGTTCTGTTGCGGTCTGGTGACCATCATCCAGGCTGTCGGCATCGGCAATGTCGGCATTCGCCTGCCGATCATGATGGGCATCGCTTTTACCGCGGTTCCCTCGATCATCGCGACGGGCACCAACCCGGAGCTTGGGATGCCCGGCGTCATCGGCGCCGTGATTGGATCCGGCGTCTTCACGCTTCTGGCAGCACCCTATTTCGGTCGATGGGTGCGGTTCTTCCCGCCGATCGTCACCGGAACGGTCATGCTGATCATCGGGCTGTCGCTGATGCGCGTCGGCGTGAACTGGGCGGCCGGCGGGCAGCCGATGATCAAGGGGCCGGACGGAATGATCCCCAACCCGGCCTACGGGGCGCCTTTCGCGCTAGCCGTCGCAACGATCGTGCTCGTCGCGATCCTGCTCATGACGCGGTATCTCAAGGGCTTCCTGTCCAATCTCGCCGTGCTGCTCGGCATCGGCGTCGGTTTCGCCATCGCGATTGCCGCCGGCAAGGTCAGCTTCAGCGGTGTGGGGGATGCCGATTGGGTCCGGATCATTCATCCGCTCGCATTCGGCTGGCCAATATTCGAGTTCTGGTCGATCTTCTCGCTCTGTGCGGTCATGACGGTGATGATGGTCGAATCGACCGGGCAGATCCTTGCGGTCGGCGACATGACGGGCCGCAAGATTTCCCAGGCGGATCTGGCGCGCGGCCTGAGGACAGATGGTGTCGGCAACATCATCGGCGGCATCCTCAACACCTTCACCTATACGACCTACGCGCAGAATGTCGGCTTGTTGCAGATCACCGGCGTCATGAGCCGCTGGGTGGTGGCGACGGGCGGCGTCATCCTGATCCTGCTCGGCTCGCTGCCCAAGGTCGCCTTCATCAGCGCATCCATCCCGAGTTATGTGGTGGGCGGTGCGGCTATCGTGATGTTCGGCATGGTTTCGGCCACCGGCGTCAAGATCCTGAGCAAGGTGGATTTCACCAACAACCGGCGCAATCTCTATATCGTGGCGGTCAGCGTCGGTCTCGCCATGGTGCCCGTGGTCGCCGACAAGATCTTCGACCAGCTGCCGCAGGCGCTCGAAAAGTTCCTGCATAGCGGTGTTCTCGTCGGCACCTTTGCCGCGGCACTTCTCAACATCCTCTTCAACGGCATTCCCGCCAAGGAGCCGGAGGAGCCTGAACTTAAGAACGCTGCGCCCGACGCGATTTGAAGAGCACCCGACACATGTCCGGCGGCATCGCGTCGCCGGAACCCCGCCGGAACCCCGAACGAAGGGAAATCCCATGAGACGCTTTGAATACCATCGGGCGGAAACGCTGGAGCATGCCGCTCGTCTACTCACCGAGCTCGGCGACGACAGCTTTTTGTTCGCCGGCGGTACGGACCTTCTGGTTGAGATCAGGGAGAGGCTGCGGCGCGTGCGCAATGTCGTCGATATCAAGCAAATCCCCGGCCTTTCCGAAATCACCTATGACGAAACGCGGGGCCTGACCTTCGGCGCGCTGGTGACGGTCGGTCGCCTCGAGCGTCTGCCGTTGGTGGGCGCGCGCTATCCGAACCTTAGGGCCGCGTTCGCTTCGCTGGGCTCCATCCAGGTGCGCAACCGCGCCACTGTTGTCGGCAATATCTGTCGCGCCTCACCCTCGGCAGATACGATTCCGCCGCTAATCGCCGACGGGGCCTTCGTGCACATCTACAGCCGCACGAACATGCGCGTGATCCCGCTTTCGGAATTTTTTACTGGCCCTGGCAAGAGCGTGCTCGCCAAGGGCGAGATCGTCACCGGCATTACCGTGCCGCCGGCGCTCGAAAACAGCGGCAAGGCCTATCTGAAACACGGCCGCCGAAAAGCGATGGAGCTCTCCACGGTCGGCGTCGCCGTCAGCCTGACCATGGAGGATGGCGTGTGCAACGACATCCGCATCGCGCTTGGTGCCGTGGGTGCAACGGTACTGCGTGCGCGACAGGCCGAAAGCGTGCTGCGCGGCACGGCGCTCGACGCTGCAACAGTCAAGAGTGCCGCCGCGAAGGCGATGGAGGAGTGCACGCCGATCAGCAATGTGCGCGCCAGCGCCGATTACCGCCGCGACATGGTCGGCGTGCTGACCGGCCGCGCCATCAAACAGGCATTGGAGGCTTTCGCATGAAACGGATCGTCGAACTCACCATCAACGGCGAGCCGCGCGACATGGCGGTTGATCCCTGCCGCTCGCTCCTGGACGCGCTTCGCGACGACGTCGGTCTCACCGGCACCAAGAAGGGCTGCGACGTCGGCGACTGTGGCGCCTGCACCGTGCTCGTAGACGGCGAGCCGGTCAACGCCTGCTTGATGCTTGCCGTCGAAGCGGAGGGCCGCGCGATCGAGACGGTCGAGGGGCTTCAGCCGGGCGTCGATACGCTGCATCCCCTGCAGGATGCCTTCATGCGGCACGGAGCCTCGCAATGCGGCTTCTGCACACCGGGCATCCTGATGATGGCCAAGAAGCTGCTCGACGACAATCCGCGGCCCACCGACGAAGACATACGCTTCGGGCTCAGCGGCAATATCTGCCGCTGCACCGGCTACACCAAGATTTTCGACGCGATCAAATCCGCCGCGCGCGAGATGGAGGCAGCAAGATCATGAACATGACGACCCCAATCGAAAAGCGCGACTTCAAAATCGTCGGCAAGAGTGTTCGCCGCGACGACGTGCTCGAAAAAGTGACGGGCGAGGCGCAGTATACCGGCGACGTCAAACTGCCCGGCATGCTGCACGGCAAGATCAAGCGTGCGGCAATCGCCCATGCCCGCATCAAGAGCCTCGATATCAGCAAGGCGCTCGCCTATCCCGGTGTCAAGGCGGTGTTGACGCATGAGACCGTGCCGCGCGTTCTGCATTACGGCTCGCCACATCCCCGTTCAGCCTCCTGCACCAAGGACCAGTATATCCTCGACGACCGTGTGCGCTTCTGGGGCGAGGGCGTCGCCGCCGTGGCCGCGATCAGCGAGGAGATCGCCGACGAGGCGCTGGACCTGATCGAAGTCGAATACGAGCCGTTGCCGGCGGTGTTCGAGCCAGAGGAGGCCGCAAAGCCTGGCGCGCCACTGATCCACGAGGTCGGGCCTGGCGGTAACCTGGTGCTCGATCCGGTGCGCGTCAGCCGCGGCGATGTGGAAGCCGGTTTTGCCGAGGCGGATTTCGTGCTCGAAGGCGTCTTTTCCGGCGGGCGACCACATCCGGCCTACATGGAGCCCAATGTCTGCATTGCCGACTGGGACGGTTCGAACAAGCTCACCTTCTGGACCTCGACGCAGACCTCGTTCATGGTGCGCGGCATTCTTGCCGAAGTCCTCGGCCTGCCGCTCACCAAGGTGCGCGTCATCGTCGACCATATGGGCGGCGGCTTCGGCGCCAAGCAGGACCTCTTCCAGCACGAATTCCTCTGCGCGCTGCTCGCCAAGGAAACGCGTAGGCCGGTGAAGATGGAATTTACCCGGCACGAGACCTTCGTTGCCGGCCGCGCCCGCCATCCCTGCAAGATCTGGCTGAAACAGGGTTTCCGTAACGACGGCACCATCGTCGCGCGCGACATGAAGCTCGTCTACGACTCCGGCGCCTACGGCTCGCACGGGCCGGGAGTGACGATCGTCGGCACCACTGCTGCCACCTCGCTCTATCGCTGCGAGAATGTGCGGCTGGAGGGACGTTGCGTCTACACCAACACGCCGATCAACGGCGCCTTCCGCGGCTATGGCGTTGTGCAGAGCTATTATGCGCTCGACATCCAGATGGACGAGGCGGCCGAGCGTCTGGGCCTGGACCCGGCCGAGCTGAAGCTGAGAAACGCGGTGCGTGCGGGCGACATTGCGCCCTCCGGCCACCCGATCATCGGCCACGGGCTGGAAATGTGCATCAAGCACGGCGTCGACGTGGTCGACTGGAAAGCATTGCGCAATCGCGACCGCACGCCGGACCCGAAGCGCCCGCACATCCGCAAGGGCTGGGGCATCGGTTGCGAGATGCACGGGTCGTCTGCATACCCGGGCATCAAGGAACAGGGCAATGCCACCGTGAAGGTCAACGAGGACGGGACCGTGACCCTCCTGACCGGCGCTGCAGGCCTTGGCACCGGTGCCCATACCGCGCTGGCACAGATTGTCGCGGAGGAACTTGGCGTGCGCTTCGAGGATGTCGGCATCATCCACGGCGATACCGACGTGGTGCCGTGGGATATCGGCGCGTTTGCCAGTCACACGACCTATCTCGTCGGCACAGCTGCGAAGATGGCCGCCAGCAAGGTCCGCGCTGCTGTTCTGGAGCGGGCGGCAATGAAGCTGCAGGTTTTGCCCGCCGACGTCGATCTCAGTGAAGGAAAGGTCTTCCTGATCACGGATCCCACCAGCGTTATGACAGTGGCCGAGGCGATGGGTCCCTCGCGCGGCATTCCTGCAGCCAATATCGTTGCAAACGGTACCTATGAGCCGACCAAATCCTACTCCTTCGCCGCGCATTTCACCGAAGTGGACGTGGATACCGATACTGGCATCGTCGAGGTCAAACGTGTCGTGCCGGTGCATGACGTCGGTCGCGTCATCCACCCCATCGCCGCGCAAGGTCAGATCGAGGGCGGCATCCAGCAGGGTATCGGCCATACGCTCACTGAGGACTACGTGATCGACAAGACGACCGGCCGGTCCCTTAACGCCGGCCTCGTCGACTACAAGATGCCGCTGTCGATGGACATGCCGGAGATCGAGACGATCATCCTCGAGGCGGCCCCTGATCCGGGCGGCCCGTGGGGGGCAAAGGGCGTCGGCGAGGACCCGATCATCGCGATCGGTCCGGCCATCGCCAACGCCATCCATGACGCCATCGGCGTTCGCTTCCGCCACTATCCGATCACTCCGGAAGACATTCTGAAAGCCTTGAGGGAGAAGGGCGCATGAACATCCATATCGAAGCTGCGAACCAGCAGAAGCTCCCGATCACGATCCTGACAGGGTTCCTGGGATCGGGAAAGACGACGCTGCTCAACTACATCCTCACCGAACGGCACGGCCACCGCATCGCGGTGATCGAGAACGAATTCGGCGAGGTGGACGTCGACAGCGACCTGGTGCTTGCCTCGGACGAGGAAATTTTCCAGATGCAGAACGGCTGCATCTGCTGCTTCGTCGACGTGCGCAACGACCTGATCGACGTGATGAAGAAGCTCCTCAGCCACAAGGACAAGTTCGACCACATCATCGTCGAAACCTCCGGACTTGCTGATCCGACGCCTGTGGCCACCGCCTTCTTCGTTGACCGCACCGTCGCCGACGAGGTGGAGCTGGATGCGGTGGTGACGCTGGTGGATGCTAAACATATCGACCAGCACCTCTACGATCCGGTGCTGGACGGCAGCGACAACCAGGCGGTCAACCAGATTGTCGCGGCCGATCGGATCATCGTCAACAAGATCGACCTTGCCGGCGAAGAGGCGCTTGGTTCGCTGGAGGGCTCGCTGCGCAAGCTCAACCAGACGGCGCCGATCCTGCGGTCGAGCTACGGCGTCGTCGAACTCTCCAACATCCTCGGCATCAACGGCTTCCGGCCGTCCTATGTGCGCGACCGTGCGGAAATCCTCGACATCGACCTGGACGAAGACCACGACGCGCATCACCACATCCACGCGGACTGCCACGATCCAGCCTGCGACCACCCCGACCATGACCACCTCGACCATGACCACCACCACCATGATCATGGCCATGCGCACGAGCCCGTTCGCCGCCCGCACCAGCACGACGCGACGGTGAAATCCCATTCCTTCGTCTATCCGGACCCCTTCGACCGCGAAAAGCTTGCGACCTTTCTGAAGGGCTATCTCGGTGCGCTCGGCGACGACATCTTCCGCACCAAGGGCATCGTTTCGGTCGCCGATGATGATCGCTTCTTCGTCCTCCAGGCGGTGCACAAGCTGGTCGATTTCCGCCCGGACCACGCATGGGGCGAGGACAAGCGGAAGTCGAAATTCGTCTTCATCGGCCGCAATCTCGACCGTGACGGCATAGACAGAAACTTGCGTGCATGCCTGGCGACCTAGCGGCACTTCTCCCGCCGCGAACACCGCTTGCGCAAGTCCCTCTGTCTGAACCGCCCGCGCGCCCTCCAGCGCGCGGGCGGTCGCTGCCATTGTCGGCAAAAAAGCGTTTAAAAACAATATGTTAGATAGATTTTTTTATTGACATAGAGCCCGTCCCGTGGTTTCCTCGACAGCGAGTAGAAGCACCGACAATTGCTCACCGTCTGTTGGAAGATGAGGCCGCGATGTCGATGCTCACGAAGAATGGAATACCCGTTGGTTGCAGCCGCCCTGCGGCATCCGCACCAGCTTTCCTTCCCCGTCATCGGCATTTCCTGAGATCGCGGATCCACGCCCGCTTCGGCCGGCCTGGTTCACTGCGCGGCCCCGCATCGACCGGACCCTCTACGACAGGAGAACGCAATGATAATTGACCTAAGCTGCTACCCCACCGACCTGGTGGACCTGGCTTGGCGCCACGACGGGGCGCCGTTCACCGGTGAGCGGCTGCTGCAGATGATGGACGGCCCCTATTACGTCAACGGCAAGCCGCGCCGTATCGACAAGGCCTTCATCCAGCCGCCGCAGGGCAACACCATTTATACCCACGAGGTCATGGACCTGGAAGGCAAGGCCGCCATCCGCCAGTACATGGCCTATACGGAAAAGATGGTGACGGAGCATCCCGACCGTTTCCTCGGCTGCTTCGTCTACAACCCGCGCTACGGCACGGCAAATGGTGCCGAAGAGATCGAACGCTACGCCAAGGAGTTCGATTTCAAGATGGTGCAGCTCCAGGCGAACATGCACGCCTACCGCCCGGACCGCGCGCTCGACTGGTTACGGCCGGCCATGAAGAAATGCGCCGATCTCGGCCTGATGGTGAAGGTGCACACCGGCGACGGTCCCTATTCGATCCCCACGGAGTTCTACCCGATCATCCGTGAGTTCCCGGAAGTGAACTTCATCCTGGCGCATTTTGGCGTGCAGACGGGCGGCGTCTATGTGTTCGAGCCGATGCAGATGGCGCTCGACACGCCGAGCGTCTACGTGGAATCCGGCTGGTGCCTTCAGTCGCGTATCGTCGAATTCGCCAAGGTCCTGCCCAAGCACAAGATCCTCTTCGGCTCCGACACACCGCCGAACGAGCCGGGCATGTGGATCAACCTTCTGGAAGTGCTGTGCCACGAGCCGCCGCAGGGCCTCAACCTCGATGAGGATACGCTCGAAGATTATCTCGGCAACAACGTCGCCCGGATGATCGGGCTGGAAGCGACGAAACCACCGGCCACCGTCGAGGAAGCCGAGGCGTATCTGCGCCAGCACGGCGTAGCACTTGCCGCGTAAATTTGAACGGAGTGAACAATGATCATCGATACCCATCTTCACCCGACCAACCTCGTCGACGAGGCGTGGCGTCACACGGGCGAGCCCTTCACTGGCGAGCGCATGCTCAAGCTGATGGACGGCCCCTATATGATCAACGGCAAGCCGCGCCGGATCGACATGGGCTTCATCCAGCCGCCGCCGGGTAATACCGGCTACCGCGACGGCAACCGCAAGGGCCGCGACGGCATTCGCGACTACATGGCCTATTGCGCCGAGCTTTGCCAGAAATACCCGGACCGCTTCATCGGCAACTTCAACTACAACCCGCGCTGGGGACCCGAAAACGGCGCGGCGGAGCTGGAATTCCATGTCAAGGAATACGGCTTCAAGATGCTGAAGCTGCACGCCAACATGCACGGCTATCGTCCCGACCGCGCGCTCGATTGGCTGCGTCCAGCAATGAAGAAGTGCGCCGAACTCGGCGTGGTCGTGCTGATCCACACCGGCGACGGGCCCTATACGATCCCCACGATGTTCTACCCGATCATCCGCGAATTCCCGATGGTCAACTTCATCATCGGCCATTTCGGAATTCAGACGGGCGGCAACTATTCGTTCGAATCGTTCTGGATGGCCATGGACACGCCCAATGTCTATTGCGAATCCGGCTGGTGCTTCCAGTCGCGCATCGTCGAGTTTGCCCAGCAACTGCCGAAGAACAAGATTGTCTTCGGGACGGACAGCCCACCGAACGATCCGGGCATGTGGCTGCGCGAACTCGAGGTGCTTTGCAAGGACCCGCCGCACGGCATCAACCTCTCCGAGGACGATCTGGAAGGCTATCTCGGCAACAATATCGCAAAGCTCGTCGGCATCGACCCATCGCCGCCGCCGCGCGACCTGAGGGACGCCCAAGCGCGCCTGAAGGACAGTTATGCCGGTGTCGATCGCGCCACCGGCCGGCATCTGGAATTCGCCTGATTTGACGACAGCGGCGCCCTTTGGGCGCCGCCACCCATCCGCAGCATCGAGGCCGAGACATGACCAAGTATCACAAGCAAGACGTCCGCCGTTTCCTGGCCGACTACCGGGAAGAACATGGCCAGGACGTCATCACCATCGACCGGCCCGTCTCGGACGATCAGGACGTGACCGCGCTGATCTGGACCCTTGCCAACAAGGGCCAGCATCCGATGCTGCACCTCACGAATGTCAGCGGCATCGGAGCTGAGGTGCTCTCGAACATCTTCGCCTCGCGTGACCGCATCGCCCGTCTTCTGGGCTCGACCGCCGACGCCCTGCATGAAGCCTATCAGGCGCGCGCCAACCGGCCGTTCACGCCGGAGCTTCTGGAAAGTGGCCCGGTCACTGACGAGATCATTTCAGGTGATGCCGTCGATCTCCACGCGCTGCCCATGCTCAAGCACTTCGACACGGACCGCGCGAAATACATCACCAGCGGTATCATCATCGGCGAGCATCCCAAGACCGGTGCCGGCAATCTCAGCTATCACCGCGCGATGATCCATTCGAGGAATTCGCTCGCGACCTCGCTGCATTCACGCGGTCATCTCTGGCGGTTGATGAATATGGCGAAGGAGAGGGGCGAGCCCATGCCGGTCGCCATGGTGATCGGCGGCCATCCGCTCTTCATGCTCGCCGCCTCCGCCCGCCTTGCCTTTGGCGAGGATGAGCGGGATGTGGCCGGCGGTCTGATGGGCGAACCCCTGCAGGTGGTCCGCACGCCGAAATATGGAATCCGCGTTCCCGCCCATGCCGAAATCGTGCTGGAGGGTGTGCTGGATCCGGAAGCCCATGTGGAAGAGGGGCCGTTCGGCGAATTCACCGGCTATTCCTCCGACCGCTCGACGAACAATCTCTTCACCGTCGAAACCATTATGCGTCGGCGTGATGCCATCCTCATCAGCGTTGCGGGCGGCAATTCCGCCGAACACCTCAATCTCGGCCGTGTGCCGCGTGAGGCGGAAGTGGTGGAAAAGCTGAGGGCTCGCTTCCCTTCGATCACGGCAGTGCATTACCCGTCCTCTGGCACTCATTTCCACGCCTATATCGCGATGAACCAGATGCGCGAGGGTGAGGCCCGACAGGTGATGCTCGGCCTCCTCGGCTGGGACCAGTATCTGAAGACTGTCGTCGTCGTGGATGCGGATGTAGACATCACCCGCGACAGCGAGGTGCTCTGGGCGCTCGCCACCCATTTCCAGCCCCACAAGGACGTCGTCATCATCGAGGGCCTGCCGGGCAATGCGCTCGATCCCTCGGCAAGCGGCATTGGCACGACCTCGCGCATGGGCCTCGATGCCACGCGCGGGCCGAATTTCCACGGCGTGCGCGCCCGCATCAGCGACGAGGCATCCGCCCGTGCTGCGGCGCTCCTCGAAAGTGTGGGGTAGGCGATGACGACGCGGCCCAGACGTATGATCGTCGGTATTTCGGGCGCTTCCGGCGTGGTCTACGGCAAGCGCATCCTCGAAGTGCTGCGCGACCTCGACATCGAAACGCACCTGATCATGTCGCGTGCGGCCTGCATCACGCTTGCGGCCGAGGCGGATTTTTCGAAGCAGGATCTCGAGGCGCTCGCCACGACCACCCATTCCAACAAGGATATCGGAGCCGTCTGTTCCTCCGGCTCCTACAAGACGCTCGGCATGATCGTCGCGCCCTGTTCGGTAAAGACGCTGGCAGAGATCGCGACCGGCACGACCGACAACCTGCTCTCGCGCGCCGCCGACGTGGTGCTGAAGGAGCGCCGCCGCCTCGTGCTGATGCTGCGCGAGACGCCGCTCCATCTCGGCCACATCCGTAACATGGCGCAGGTCACGGAGATGGGCGGTATCATCTATCCGCCGGTGCCGGCCTTCTACGCCAAGCCCCAAAGTCTCGGCGAGATGGTCGACCATACGGTTGGCCGCGTGCTCGACCTCTTCGACCTCGACCCTGGCATCGTACGGCGCTGGCAGGGAACGCAGGCAGGGGCCGAATAGCATGACCGCCCGCATTGCTCCCGACCTGGAACCGATCGCGCAAGTTCCCCGCGCCGCTTTCCTGTCGGACGATGCGATCGACATCCTGCGCTTTGCCGCAAAGTCTCTTGAAGACGGCTACGTTGCCGCCCTGGTTACGCTCGTTCAAATCCACGGCGGTGCGGCCCGCGCTATCGGCGCGCAAATGGCGGTGCGGCAAGACGGCCTCTATTGCGGGTTTGTTTCCGGCGGCTGCACCGAGGCGGCGGTTGCGGCTGAGGCCGTGATCGCCCTGCAAAATGGCACGGACCGAAATCTCCGGTTCGGCGAAGGTTCGCCCTTCCTCGACATCGTGCTGCCCTGCGGCGGTGGCATCACGCTCGCGATCCACGTCATCCGCGATGCAGCCGTTCTGCTCCGGACACTTGCGGCCTTACAGCAGCGCACGCCCGTTCGCCTGCGCTACCATCCCCGCCAACGGACGCTCGTCTTCGAGCCGGGCGAGGGGGCGACCGGTTGGCAAGGGGATTGCTTCGTGCGCGCCTACCGCCCACGGCAGAGGCTTCTCGTCGCCGGTACGCCGATGGAAGCCGGCGCCGTGGCACGCGTCGCAGCCGCGTCCGGCTACGAGATCATTGCCGCCGAGTGGGGCCGGATGCCTCCGCAGGATCAATTGGACGGGGATACCGCGGTCGCGCTCCTGTTCCACGATATCGACCGGGAATTGGCATTGCTCGAGCGTGCCTTGGCATCGCCGGTCTTCTACATCGGAGCACTCGGAAGCCGGCGCACCCATGCCAAGCGCTGCACGGTCCTACGGCAGCGCGGTTACGGTGAGGCCGACCTTGCCCGCATCATGGCTCCAATCGGAATCTTCGACAAGGCAAGGGACGCGAATTCGCTTGCCCTTTCGGTCGTTGCAGATGTCGCGAAATCACGCGTTGCGTCCGAGTAGTCAGGGAAATGTCCGGTGCCCCTCCAGGATTGCAATGTACAAACCTACACCGGTGACGCCCCCGACGAAGCTCGCGGCACCAGCGTTGGTGGCGACACAACGCCTGGTTCGTGGTCGTGGTGGCCCAGACGGGCCAGGAGCAGATCGACCGCCCCCGCCGCCACCTGATCGAGATGAAGATTAACCGCCGTGAGGGGCGGGGTGGCCAACTTGGCACGCATGCCGTCATAACGGGTCGCAAGGCGGAGGTCCTGGGGAACCTTGCGTCCGACGGAGCGTGCCGCGTCCAGAACGCCGGTCGCAAAGGCGTCGACCGGCACGCATAGGGCAGAAATGGTGGGGTCCGCCCGCAGGAGAGCTTCGGCGGCCACGGCCGCGGCCTGTTCGCCCCCCCGTTCGTCAACGCGAACGGCAAGGGGTGAGAGGCCGGCTTTCGCCATGCGCTCCGCATAGATGGTTTCCATCTCGATATAGGAATTGCGTCTTTGCACGCCGGTTATCAGCCCGACGCGACCGCCGCCTGCGAGCAGGTGATCGAGCATTAGGTGGGCCGTTGCCCCACTCTGCAGATCCACGAAAGGAAGGTCGTCCCGGCCGGGTGCGCGTCCGATGGACACGACATCGACGCCGCGATCGAAGAAGAAATCCAGCACCGGATCATTGAGTTCCGGCTCGACGACGATGGCGCCATCCACTTCAAGCGCGTCCAGGCTGTCGCTCGGACCCAGCGGAGGGACAAGGCACAGCGCGATGCCGCGCGAAAAGGCTGCGACGGCTGCGGCTGCGGCGATCTCCATCAGGAAACCCAGGCGCGAGGGACCAGCAGCAACCGCGAATGGCATCGATGAGACGAGCGCGATCGATCCGGCCCTTCCGGTTCGCAAGCGTTGCGCACGGTGGTTGGGCCTGTAGCCAATTTCGTGTGCGAGTGCCTCGATGCGCTTGCGTGTTTCCGGCTCAACATAGCGGCGCCCGCTAAACGCGTGCGACACGGTGGTGACAGACACGCCCGCCGCCTTGGCTAGGTCGGCGATAGTAGGTTTTCCCATGATGCCTCCAGTTTGCCCTTCTTAGCATGTCGCCGGCACTCTGCAAATCGATTTGCATTCGACGAATTCCATGGTACGAGTCGCGTCATGCAAAACGATTTGCATGACGGCTTGAGGAGGCCGGGAGGAGGAAATGATGCAAAATGAAATGAATGGAGTGGTCGATCCGGCCGATGAAAGGCTGCCATTGCGCAGCTTGGTCTTGTTTGGCGTTCAGCACGTCCTGGTGATGGCGGCGTCTCCTATCACCGCCGTTTTTCTGGTGAGCAAGGCTCTTGGCTTTTCCGAGGCCGTGACGGTCTCGCTCATCAGCGCAACCTTTTTTGTCTGCGGCCTCGGTTCGATGCTCCAGAGCTTTGGTCCGAAGGGTTTTGGCGCGCGCTTGCCCTTTGTCATGGTACCGGGCGGCGCGTCGATCGCCATCTTCCTGGTGATTGCGCAGCAGACCGATGTCCAGACGGCGGTGGGCGCTGTCATTGTGACGGCCATCTTCTATTTTCTCGCGCTGCCCGTCTTTCGCCGACTTCTGCGCTACTTTCCGCCAATCGTCGTTGGAACGATGCTGCTCTTGGTCTCTGTCAACCTCGTGCGCATCTATGGCGTTACGATCACCGGCAAGCCCGGAACGGAAGGCTTCGCGGCGCCGATCGAGGTTGGTCTGGCCCTGATCACCATCATTCTGACGGTCGTCGCTGCGCGCGTCTTTCGCGGTACGCTTCAGCGGCTTGCCGTCATGCTCGGTCTGGTAGGCGGTTCACTCGTCGCTCTTGCCCTCGGCCATATGGATTTGTCCGGCGTCCTCGTCGGCCCGGTCGTCGCCGTTCCGCAGCTGTTTCCGTTCGGCATGCCGAAGTTCGATCTTATCGCCGCCGTGCCTCTCATCGTCTTCTCGATCATTTCGATGGCGGAGGCGACCGGTCAGACCATCGCCACCGCCGAGATCGTCGGGCGGAGGGGAGATGTGCATGCGATCGTTCCGGCAACCATTCGCGGCGATGCGTTGATGTCTCTCGTCGGCGGCCTGTTCGGCACCTCCTTGATCATCACCAGCGGCGAGAACGTCGGCATCGTGCGCGCCACCAATGTCAAGTCGCGCTACGTAACCGCCATGGCGGGCGCAATTCTCGTCCTGATCGCTCTCGTCGCGCCGGTCGGACGCATGGCCACGGCGTTGCCTGGTGCTGTCGTCGGCGGCACGGCGGTCATCGTCTTCTCGATTATCGGCGTCATCGGGATCGACCTTTTGCGTCGTGTCGATCTGCGCGAACACGGTCCGATGTTCACCCTGGCCTCAGCCCTGTCGATCGGCCTTCTGCCGATCCTGGTGCCGGGCGTCTACAGCCAGTTTCCGCAATGGACGCAGATGGTCCTCGGCAACGGGCTTGCCGCTGGCACCATCACGGCCGTCGTCGTCAACGCCTTCTTTTCCCATTACGGCGCCGGCACTGCGGCATCGGCGCCTTCACTGAAATCCACTGCCCAGGGAGCAAACGAGTGACCGCAATCCGCCAAAAACTGTCGACAACCGATGACCTGCTTCTGCGTCCAGGTTACATCCTGCTGCCGGAAGGGCCACGGGCCGGTATGGCCGTCGTCATACGCGCCGGCAAATTTCACCGGGTCGACACGGCGCAGGCGATAACCAGGGACTATCCGGAGCTCGCGCCGACCGACCTGCCGGGTCATCTGCTGATGCCCGGCTTCGTCGACACCCATACGCACCTGACCCAGTCACTCGGCAAAGCCCTGGTATTCGGGGAGCCGTCCGAGATCTTTCGACGGATCTGGGTGCCGCTGGAAGGCAGTCTGGACGAGCGAATGGTCTATCTCTCTGCCAAGCTCGCCGGACTGGAGTGTCTGCGCGGTGGCTTCACCACCGCCGTCGATGCCGGCACCCGTTCGCAGGGCTATATCGGCGCGCTCGTGCGCGCCGCGCGCGAAGTCGGGCTTCGCAGCGTCGTCGGCTTTATCTGCAATGATCTTGGCGGCGCCGCGCACATCCCTGAACCAGACGTCATCCTGCAACAGGCCGAGGAGCACCTGTCGACCTTTGGCAGTGATCCGCTGATCCATCCCTCTCTGGCGATATCCATTCCGGAAGCCGCCAGCGATGCGATGTTGAAGGCGGTTTCCGACATGGCGGCCGCGGCCGGGGTCGTGTTCCAGACCCATGTCAACGAACATCTCGTTGCCGTGGAACGTTCGCTGGTGGCGAGGGGCCGCCGGCCAATCGAACACCTGGACCACCTGGGGGCCCTCGGCCACCAGGTTCTGCTGGCGCATTCAACGCTCGTCACACCGCATGAACT
This sequence comes from Ensifer sp. Root142, assembly GCF_001426785.1. NCBI lineage: Bacteria > Pseudomonadati > Pseudomonadota > Alphaproteobacteria > Hyphomicrobiales > Rhizobiaceae > Ensifer > Ensifer sp. Root142. Next base: position 418,186 of record NZ_LMFK01000034.1, on the reverse strand, counting down.
CAACCTCTTGCGGAAAACCGACACCGCCGTCGCCTACAATCCAGTGGCAAGTCTGTGGAAGGGCAATGCGGTGGCGCCAGCGCTGCATATGGCAGCCCTCGGCATCCGCTTCGGGCTGGGCACCGACGGTACCCGCGCCGACGGGTTTCGGCTCATGGATGCGGCCGAAGGCTTGCAGCGCGCGGGCATTGGCCTTGCTACGGGAGATTCGTCCTGCGGTGGCGGCTCACTCTGGCTGGATCGTGCGACATCCGGTGCTGCGAACGTGGCGGGCCTATCGGCGGTAACCGGTTCGATTGCCGAAGGCCTTGCCGCCGACTTCCTGCTCGTCGATCTCGACCGCCCGGAGTTTACCCCCTCGCACGATCTCATGTGGGAGCTTGTCCGTTACGGCAATCGCGACCAGATCGATGCCGTCTTCACCGGCGGGCGCCTCAGGCTTTGGCAAGGCTGGCCCATCGACTGGGATGCGCGGGCATTGTTGGCGGAGATAAGGGGCGCGGCCGCTGCTGTTATCGCGGCGGCGCCGATCCAGAGAATTCACCCGCTTTCCGAAGCGCATCGCGGTCTTGGGCACTATCAATGAGCATGAGCCTTATCGCCATTCTGGCCATCGTGACGTTCGTCTCCGCGTTCATCCAGGGCGCACTCGGGATCGGCTTTGCCCTGATTGTCGCGCCGGTCGTCGGGATGTTGAAGCCTGAACTGCTTCCAGTGACACTGCTCCTGTTGATGCTGCCGCTCAATCTGCATGTCGCGCTACACGAGCGCGCGCACGTCGACTGGTCGGGCGCGACCTGGATCACCGTTGGCCGGTTTGCTGGAACGTTCGCCGGTCTCTGGTTGCTGGCCGCGCTTTCACTCGACCAGTTGGACCTTGCGGTCGGTATTTTCACGGTGATTGCCGCCGCCGCCGCTCTTGTTGCCCCACCGTTTACGCCGAACAAACCGAGCGCCCTCGGTGTCGGCCTGTTCACGGGCGTCACCGAAACCGCCACTGGCATCGGTGGCCCACCTCTCGCCTTGCTCTACCAACATGCCAAGGCACCGGTCTTGCGCGCAACGGTCGCCTTTTGCTTTCTCGTCGGGGAGGTGATGTCGCTGGTCGTGCTGGCTATCTCCGGACGACTGGGTTTTGAGCAGCTGCTTGCGGCACTCTATCTGACACCCGCGGTACTGCTTGGAAGCGCTGTCTCCAGATTGGCGCATCATCGTATCGGCGGACGTGGTCTTCGCGTTGCCGTTTTGAGTTTTGCCATCGTCAGCGGAGTGTTCCTCATTGTGCGCTGAGGCAAGGAGCACATGCGCATGGGGGCCGGAAGGCGCTCGCTGGGTCTTGCAGCATGCTCTTCATTGGCTACGGGCCGCCCGGGAAAGGTTAGGGTATTGGCTGTTTCGGCGGAGAGTTCCGTACTTTTCGGTGGCTTTGTGCGGATTGAATACAAGATTATAGGAGAAATGCATTCAATCTGGTTGGAGTTGCACGCCAGGCTACGTTGCGAGGAGGATGCTTGGCGTGGCGCCGGTCATCCTCGTCGTCTTCCTGCTCTTGCGGCTCAGTCTGGGTGATCCGGCGATCCTGACGTGTCGGAGCGCAGCGCTCAGGGATACGAGGTCGTCACCCGTCTCACCCTGTTTCGTCTAGAGCGCTTCCGATTTAGACGGAACCGCACAAACGCTCTATCTTTTTGTTTTTACGCATTTCCTGACGGAAAACCGCTTCGCACTTTTCCTCGAAATGCTCTAGGCAAGGCCCTCCGCCGCAGCGTAGGCGGACAGCACCTCCTTGATGTTTCGGTCGCCATCCGTGGGAAGGAGTGCGCGTGTCGTAACCGACTCGAGGTGATGCCCCATAAGGGTGGTCGCCTCGTCGGTCTTGCCAGCAATCAAGTTGTCCAGAAGGTCCCGGTGTTCCGATACGGCGCATTCCGAAGAATGCGGTCGGCCATAGAGCGCGAGGATCAGGGAACTTCGGGCGACCAGTTCGTTCACGTAACGAATTAGGCTCGTGTTGTTCGTCATCTGCGCAAGGAGGGTATGGAACTCGCCCGCCAGCCGGATCGACGGGGCCCGCTCCTTCTTAGCGGCTTCCTCGAGCGAAATATGCGTGGAAAGCACGTCGATTTGCTCGCTGGTCAATTTGCCCGAAAGTGTTTCCACCACGAGCCGTTCCAGCGCCATCCGAGTAAGGAACAGATTGCGCCCTTCTTCGAGCGTCGGCCGTGAAACCATCGCCCCCTTGTTCGGGCGTAACTCGACCAATCCCTCCTGGCTAAGGCGAACCAGCGCCTCGCGGACCAGGGTTCGGCTGACACCAAGCCGTTCGCCGATAGAATCTTCCGGCAGTTTTGATCCTGGCGAAAGCGCCTGGTCGAGGATTGCGCGTTTCAGGACACGATGAACGGCCTGAGCGCGGCCACCGCCTACATCGCTCTCTTTCTTTGCCATTCTGATTTCTCCAAATCCTGGTGATTGTCACCTCGAATTGCATACAAAATGGCGGCATGTCCAGTGCCTTGGTATCTCGAGAGGCAAGCTGTTTCGACACCCGTCCTGTGCGAGGTCCGAGGCATCAACGTCGACCGAACGTGACGAGGCCAAAGTGCCACCGCCGATCCAGAGCAAATCATTTTCGCTCAGATCGGTGATTGCATCGCTTGCGCATAGCGTGATGGGTTGAAGCGCATGTAAAGGAAGAACACGCTGGCGACGCAGAGAAGATGCATCACCCAGCCAGGGGCGAAGCTGCCGCTGACGTCGTGCAGGAATGCGGTGGCGAAGGGGCCGAGGGACGCGATCAGGAAACCGCCACCCTGCATCAACGCCACCAGCACGCCCGCCTCCTCCGGCCGCGGCAGGTGATCGAGGGCGGTGACGATCGCCAACGAGAAGCTGCTGCCGAGGCCGGCGCCGCACAAGGCTGCCCAGACGGCGGGCGCTGCCTGCGGCATGAAAGCGAGACCGGCAAAGCCGACTGCCTGCATCGCCAGCGTCATGCGGAGGAACGCTCGCCGGTCGATGCTGCGGCGGGCAAGAACCGGCAGGGCGAGGGCCGCCGCTGCCTGACAGATTGCCATCAATGCCACGAGATTGCCGCTGTCGCCGCTGCTCCAGCCAAGAGATTGGTAATAGGAGGCCAGCCAGGCGACGGCGGAGGAGTAACCGGCGTTGACCAACCCGAAGGCGACGATAAGCGTCCATGTACGAGGCCGGCGGAGCAATCTGCCGGTGAGCGCTTTGTCTGGACGGTCGCTGCGCGAGTCCGACAGGATGAAACATGCGGCGCAGAGAGCGACAAGTGCGGGCGCCGCGAGCCAGGCCAGCGCTGGGCGCCAGCCGTAACCGTGATTGACGAGAAGTGGCGTCAGCCGCGCGCCTAAGGCCCCGCCACCCATCAGGAACGCGGAATAGAGTCCAGTGACAACCGGGATGCTTTGGGGAAATTCCGCCTTGATGATGCCGGGAAAGGCCGCCTGGATGAAGGCGGCGCCGGCGCCACAAAGGGCGGCGGTTGTCACCAACGCTGCGCCGCCGGGCGCGACGAGCCGCAGCAGGGAGCCGGCGCCTAGCACAAGCAGGGCGATGAGAATACCGCGGCGCGTGCCGATCCTGGCCTGCAGCGAGGGCGACACGAAGGCGCCGACGCCCATCAGCATCATCGGCAGCAGCTCCAGCAAGGCCAGACTGCCATATCCCATTCCGGTTTCGGCGACGATCTCGGACAGCACGGGCCCCGGTGCGGTGAGAAACGGCCGCAAATTGACAGCAACCAGCAAGACGAGGATGAGCAGCATCCATTGCCGGCCCGTCGCGGGCTGGGTTGATTTCGGCATGATCGGGTGTTTCCTTTACGTCTTCTTTTTATTGCGGTGACCCGAAAAGCCATGCGCGCAGTGGTGCACCAATTCGTTCGCGACGTGCAATAACTTCGGCACAGCAGCAAAGCCACGCCGTGCACGGGATTCATTCAATCAAATCCGTATCTCGGCTGTGACGCGGAAGACGCGCGGCGTTTCCAGCGTATCGCGCAAACCTGACCAGTCGATCATGAGATCGGCTTCAAGCTGGGCGGCATCGAGAACGGCGTGCCGGCAAGGGGAGATTCTCATCCGTTTTGCCATCCACGGCCAGGCCGAGGCGAGTTCGCGCCCAGGATGCGCTCAAGTGACGGGGCAAGGCGAAGAAGCTCACGGGTATATTCGTGTTGCGGCGCGGTGAAGAGCGTTTCGGTATCGGCAAGCTCGACAATCTGCCCTGACTTCATGACGGCCACGCGGTCGCACATCTGACGGATCACCGCGAGGTCGTGGCTGATGAACAGCATGGAGAGGCCGGCGAGGTCGCGCAGATCTTTCAGGAGGTTGAGGAGCTGCGCCTGCACCGAGACGTCGAGCGCGGAGGTCGGCTCGTCGCAGATGAGCAGCGAAGGGCGCGGCCCGAGAGCGCGCGCAATGGCGATCCGCTGGCGCTGACCGCCGGAGAAAGCGTGCGAGAAGCGCGCGCCGGCGTCGGCGGGAAGGCCGACAGCTTCGAGCAGCGTCGTGGCGTCCTGCCGGGCTTCCTGCGCATTGGAGGCGAGCTTGTAGAACAGGATGGGCTCCGCAATCGCGGAGTTGATACGCAGGCGCGGGTTGAGTGCCGAATAGGGGTCCTGGAACACCATCTGCAGGGACTGGCGCACCGATTTTTCACGTCGGGCGCCGAGCGCCGTTCCCTGAAAATCGATGGTGCCCGAACTCTGGGTGACGAGGCCGGCTATGGAGTTGGCGACGGTGGTCTTGCCGCAGCCGGATTCGCCGACGAGGCCGAAAATCTCGCCGCGCCGGACGTCGAACGAGACGCCCTTGACCGCCTTGAATACCGACGCCTTGCGGCCGGGGATCAACGAGCGGCTGCCATACTCCACCGCAAGGTCGCGCACGGAAAGTACCACGTCGTCGCGGCTGCCCGCTTCGGTCTTTGCACTCTTGCGGCGCACGGTGGCGCGGGCGTCGAGCGACACCTGCGTTTCCTCACTCGGTACCGGTAGACGCTCAAGGCGTGTTTCGATCGGCGGCACGGCGGCGATCAGCGTGCGGGCATAGGGCGCCTTCGGCGCGGTCAGCACCTCGCGCGTCGACCCACTCTCTACCACCGCGCCGTTCTGCATGATGGTGACGCGGTCGGCGATCTCGGCGACGACACCCATATTGTGCGTGACGAGCAGAATGCCGACGCCGCGCTCGTCCGCAAGATTGCGGATGAGCTTGAGGATCTGGGCCTGCACCGAGACGTCGAGCGCGGTCGTCGGCTCGTCGGCGACGATAAGCTGCGGATTGCAGGCGAGTGCGGTGGCGATGACCACGCGCTGGCGCTGTCCGCCGGAAAGCTGGTGCGGATAGCTGCTGAGCCGGCGTTCGGGCTCCGGAATACCGACGGCCTTCATCAGTTCCAGCGCGCGGGCCTTCGCCTCCTTGGACGAAAGCTTCAGATGGGTGAGCATGCCTTCGCAGAGCTGGCTTTCCACCGTGAAGAGCGGGTTGAGGCTCGTCATCGGATCCTGGAAGATCGCGCCGACATCGCGTCCGGGCACAATGCCTTCGGTGCGGCCGGTGCGTAGGTCGATCTGCTTGCCGGCGATGACGATGGAGCCGGATGCGATTCTGCCAGGGGCCTGCAGGAGACCCATCAGCGCATTGCCGACAGTGGTCTTGCCGGCGCCGGATTCACCGACGAGGGCGTGGATTTCCCCGGGGCGGATCATGAGATCGGTGTTCTTGACGGCCTTAAGCGTGTTGCCGTTGGCCAGCGGATACTCGACGCAGAGATTGCGAATGTCGAGGACGGGGAGCGTGGTTTCGGTCATCTCAGCGAACCATCAGTTTCGGGTTGAAGTGGTCGCGCAAATAGTCGCCGATCACGTTGACGGCCAGCACAAGGACGACCAGTACAGTCGCCGGCATCACCGCAATCCACCAGAGGCCGGAGAACAGGAACTGATTGCCGATGCGGATCAACGTACCGAGCGAGGGATAGGTCGGCGGCATGCCGGCGCCGAGGAAGGAGAGCGTCGCCTCCGTCAGAATCGCGCCCGCAAGGTTGATGGTGGCGATGACCATCACCGAACTCATGATGTTCGGTAGAATGTGGCGGCCCATGATGCGGCCGGATGGCAGGCCGATGACCTTGGCGGCGCGCACGTAGTCGCGCGCGACTTCCACCATGGTCGAGGCGCGCACGGTTCGGGCATATTGCACCCATTCGTTGACGGCAATGGAGAAGATCAACACCAGCGGCGCCCAGGCAAGCATCGTTTCGGCGCTGAGCTGCGCGCGGGCGATGCCGCTGATGAGCAGCGCGACGAGGATGGTGGGGAAACTGACAAAGACATCGGCAATGCGCATAACGATGCCATCGATCACACCGCCGAAGAAGCCGGCGACGAGACCGAGCACGACGCCGACCACGGCCGCGAAGACCACCGCGCCGACGCCGATGACGACGGAGATCCTGAGCCCGAACAGGATGACGGAAACGAGGTCGCGGCCCTGGTTGTCGGTGCCGAGCAGGAAGCGGGGATCACCACCCTCCATGAACGCCGGGGGGATTTCCATGTCGATCAGCGAATAGGATGAGACGTCGCGAGGATCCATCGGCGCGATCAGCGGGGCGAAGATGACGAGGGTCAGCATGATGAAGAGCACCAGGCCGGCGACCATCACGGAAACCGGCGGAAGCCGGCGCATCAGGGATTGCGTAGCCATTATCGTGTCCTCAGGCGCGGATCGATGAAGGTGTAGAGAATGTCGACGATCATGTTGATCATGACGAACAGGAAGCCAACGAACAGAAGGTAGGCAGCCAACACCGGCACGTCGGGATAGCCGACGGCATTCGTGAAGAGCAGGCCCATGCCCGGCCATTGGAACACTGTCTCGGTGACGATGGCGAAGGCGATGAGCTGGCCGATCTGCAGGCCCGTAACGGTGACGACCGGCATTAGCGCGTTGCGTAGAGCGAGCCGCCCATAGATATAGGCGCGCGGCAAGCCGCGGGCGAAGGCGAAGCGGATATAGTCCGCCGACAGCACGTCGATCATCTCCGAGCGCACCAGCCGCATGATCAGCGTGAGCTGGAACAGCGCCAGCGTGATCGACGGCAGGATCAGCGACTTCAGGCCCGAAAGGGTGAAGAAGCCGGTCTCCCAAAAACCGATATCGACGAGGTCTCCGCGTCCGGAGGACGGCAACCAGCGCAGGTTCACTGCGAAAACCAGGATCAGCAGCAGGCCGGTGACGAAGGTGGGCATCGAAATGCCGACCAGTGTCGCAGACTGGGTCAGCCGGGAGAGAAAGGAACGCGGTTTTAGCGCGCAGAGCACTCCGAGCGGAATGCCGAGCGACAGGGCCAGCACGGTGGCGACGACAACCAGTTCCAGCGTGGCCGGAAGACGGCTGAGCAACAGGCTGGTCACAGGCTGCTGGTAGCGGTAGCTCGTGCCGAGATCGCCGGTCAGCACATGGCCGACGAAATCGACGAACTGCACCACGACCGGCCTGTCGAGGCCGAGAGCGACACGGACCGCGTCCTTTTCCGCCTGGGTTGCGCCTTCGCGCACCATCGAGGCGACGGGATCGCCGACGAAGCGGAACATGACGAAGGCAATGGCAGTCACTGCGACCATCACGAGGATGGCCTGAAGCAACCTGACTGAAAAGAGTCTGATCATCGGATAGTCCTTGAGGGAGCGATCTTGCCCGAAGGGGCGAAAACCGGGCTGTTGCGCTCCCGCGTCCCCCGCGCCGCCAGCGACGCGGAAGGGTTGACCCGGTTTGAGCGCAGTCCCGGCAGGCTTCGCTTGCCGGGACTGCGCCTTGGGAGAATCCCGACTACTTCTTCATCTGTGCGAACCACGGACGCACGTACTCGTCCGGGAACTGCGGCATGTCGAGCTTGCTGCTCATCGCCCAGGCGACCGGCTGCTGGTGCAGCGGCAGGTAGAATACCTGATCATGGGTTATGCGGAAGGCTTGCTTCAGCATCTCGACGCGTTTGGTTTCGTCGAGTTCAACGGCTGCGGCATAGGCCAGCTTGTCGATCTCGGGATTGGAGAGCCCATCGGCGTTGCTGCCGCCGAAGGTGCCGTCATTGGTCGCCAGCAGCGCTTGCAACGGGCTGAAGCCGTCCATCGGCGGCAGCGAAGCCCAGCCGAGAAGATAGACGTCGAACTCACCCTTGTCCGTACGCGGGAAATAGGTCGTCTTGCTCTCGACACTCACATTGGCCTGGACGCCGATCTGCGCCCACATGGAGGCGACCGCAAGGCAGATCTGCTCGTCGGCGATGTAGCGGTCATTGGGGCAGGCGAGCCCCGTTTTGAAACCATCCGGATAACCGGCCTCGGCCAGCAGCGCCTTGGCCTTGTCGACATCATAGGGAAGCGGCACGTCGATGGTTTCGTCGTAGCCGGTCACCGCCGGTGCGACGAGCATCCCGGCCGTACGCGACTTGCCGCGCATCAGGCGCTTCTGGATCGTGTTGGTATCGATCGCGTGCCACAGGGCCTGACGCACCCGCACATCGAGCAGCGGATTGGGCTTGCCGGGGGTCGCATGAAGTTCCGGCCGGTAGCTGAAAATGAAGAATATGGTACGCAGGGACGGGTTCTCGACGACCTTCAGCCCATCGGTGGCGGCGATGCGGTCGACGTCCTGCAGCGGAACGGGCGCAATCATGTCGACTTCACCCGATAGCAGCGCCGCGACGCGGGTCGCGTCGGAGGCGATCGGACGGAACTCGACCTCGTCCAGATTGTGCTGCGGCTTGTCCCACCAGTCCTTGTTCACTTCGAAGATCGAGCGCGAATCCGGTTCGTAGGTCTTCAGCTTGAAGGCACCCGTGCCGTTGGCATGGTTGCTGGCATAGGTGACGACTCCGGTCGAAGCATTGCCCGGCTTCAGCGCGTCATGCTCCTCCATCCAGGGCTTGCTCATGATGTAGATGGCGGCAAGGTCGTTGAGGAGCAGCGGATAGGGCCCGCGCAGGATGAGGTCGACAGTGTATTCATCTACCTTCTCGACGCCGACGACGGTTGAAAGGTTCTCGCGGTTGCGCGCGCCGGGGTCGATCTGGCGCTGGATGGTCGCCACGACGTCATCGGCGTTGAAGGGCTGGCCCTCATGGAATTTCACGCCCTGGCGCAGCTTGAAGCGCCAGCGGGTCGGCTCGATGACCTCCCAGGAGGTGGCGAGCGCCGGCTCGAGCTTCAGGTCCTTGTTACGGCGCACCAGAGGGTCGAAAACCATATGGTGCACGCTCTGGGTAAAGCTGTCGACCTGTGCGTTGGGGTCGTAGGAAATGACATCGCCGGATGAAGCCCAGCGCAGTGTCTCGGCGAGGGCGGGGGCGGAAAGCGGCGCCACAAGGGCGAGACCCGCCAAGAGGGTCTTCAAAGAGGTTTTCACTGGTTTCTCCCGTTTGGCGTATACATATTATCTGTGTTATTGGATACGAATGTTCCCAGTAATAGTGTACATCTGATGCAAACAATATCAAGATGGCAAAAGTGGTTTTGGCGACGCTTCTCAAAAAAGAACGCCAGGCCCGACAGCCGGAAAGGGAACTTCCGATGACGAATGCACTGCTGATTGAAAACGCCACGATCGTTACCATGGACGCGGACCGTCGCGTTCTTGAGCGCGGCCATGTTCTGGTCGAGGACGGGCGCATCGCCGGCATCGGCGAGGGAAGCTTTGCCGGAGAATGGCAGGCCGAGCGCATCGAGGCTGCCGGCATGGTCGCGATGCCTGGGCTGATCGACACACACGCTCATGCCGGACATATGCTGACCAAAGGGTTGGGCAGTGCAGCCGAGGACTGGATGGACGTGACCGGCCGCATTTACGCGACTGCGACCGACCCTGAGTTCTGGGCAGCGGAAGCGGCGCTGTCGGCGGCAGAGCGGATCAAGTGCGGCACGACGACTGCGGCGCTGCTGTTCGGCGGCGGCCCGGATATCATGCGCACCGAGGCACCGGAGGCGGCGGAGGCGCATCTCGCTTCGGTTGCCGCCATGGGAGTGCGTGAGGTTCTGGCCGTGGGGCCGAACCGGTCCGGGCAAAATCACGTGTATCGCCAGTATACGCCGACGTCCCACAACGACATCGTCGTCTCCCCAGACCGGCAGATAGACGTGGCCACCGAGTTGGTCGATGCCTGGGCTGGACGCGACGACCGGCTGCAGGTCGTGTTTTCGCTACCGGTTTTCGATGAGCAGGAACTGCGCGGGGAAACGGTATACAGGATTGCATGCAAAGTCCGCGACCGCGCGCGTGAGAGGCGAAGCCTTCTGGTGCAGGACGGTCATCGCGACGGATCCATCGCCGCCAACGATGCGCGACTTGGTCTCTTTGACGAGCGGTCGCTCCTTGCCCATTGCATAGACCTGACCGAGGCCGACCGGGCGGTCCTGAAGCGGACCGGTGCCAAGGTTGCGCACAATCCGAGTGCGCTGATGTCGGTCTATGGCCGCTGCCCGGCACCGGAGCTGATGGAGGACGGCATAGTGGTTTCGCTCGGCACCGATGCCGCGGCGCCCGATCGGTCCTTCGACATGTTCCGCAACATGTTCCAGGCCCATCGCTACCACGCGCGCCATTTCTCAGATGATACCGTGCTGCCGCCGCTGCGGCTGCTGGAGATGGCGACGATCGACGGCGCGCGCGCCCTGATGATGGATGATGAACTCGGCTCGCTTGAAACCGGCAAGCGCGCCGATATCGTCCTTGTGAATATGCGTCAGCCCCATCTCTGGCCACCGCACGATCCGGTGCAGCGCCTTGCCCGATACGCCAATGGGGCGGACGTGGTCACCACCATCGTCGGCGGGCGTGTTCTGATGCGCGGGCGACGCCTCGTCGGCCAGGACGAAGACGCGATCCTCGACCGTGCCCTGCGCGCATTTCGGCTGGCGATGGCGCGGGCCGGACTTAGTGATCGCACGTAAGGCGCTTGGACAATTGAGGATCTACAATGACTGCAGACCTTCTTATCCGTAATGCCCGCCCCTTCGGTGGGCCTGTTAAGGACCTTCTCATCCGAGACGGTCGGTTTGTTGCGGCAGATTGTCCCCGTCCGGTGGCCGAGATCGACGCGACCGGACATGTCGCCTTGCCAGGGCTTGTCGAGGCACATACGCATCTCGACAAGACACTTGTCGGCATGGACTGGTTCGAGAACCGGGTCGGTCCGACCCGCAACGACCGAATCCTGGCCGACCGCAATGCCAAGCGCGAGCTTGGCATCAACGCCCGCCGGCAATCGGCCCGTCAGATCCTTCAGACGCTCGCCCATGGCGTTTTGAGCATTCGCAGCCACGTTGATGTCGACACCGAGATCGGCATCGCCAATGTCGAAGGCGTGCTGGAAACACGCGAGGCAATGCGCGATCTGGTCGATGTACAGATTGTGGCTTTCCCGCAAAGCGGCATGCTGCCGCGCGAGGGGACGCTCGAGTTGATGGATGCGGCCCTGAAGGCCGGCGCCGATATCGTCGGCGGCATCGACCCCGCCACGATCGAGCGCGATCCGGTGCGTCATCTCGATGCAATCTTCGCGCTCGCGGATCGTCACGGAAAACCTGTCGACATTCATCTGCATGAACCGGGCGACCTCGGTGCCTATTGTCTTGAACTCATCGTCGAACGGACCCGCGCCTTGTCGCTGCAGGGGCAGGTGATGGTGAGCCACGCCTATTGCCTCGGGACGCTCGACGCCTCACGGCAAAACGCGTTAATCGGCCAGCTCGCTGCAGAACGCATCGCGGTGATGACCGTCGGCAGTCCCTCTGCCCCGGCATTGCCATTGCGACTGATGCGCCAATGCGGTCTCACGGTTGCCTCCGGTTCTGACGGCATTCAGGGGACCTGGGAGCCGTTTGGAAATGGTGACATGCTGGAGCGGGCGAAGTACCTGGCGCAACGCAACGGTATGACCAACGATGTTGATCTCGAAGAATCCGCCCGCATCTGCACTTTCGGTGGTGCTGAAGGTATCGGTCTCGGCGGTTACGGTCTCTCTGAAGGCTGCTTCGGCGACCTGGTGCTGGTGCCCGCGCGCACGTTGGCGGAAGCCGTCGCCCTGACGCCGCATAGGCGCACCGTCATCCGGCGCGGCCGCGTGGTTGTGAATGGCGGCGAATTGGCTGGCGATTTGCCGGCCATCGAATGAAGCTTTTTCGATGAAAGGCGAAAAGTCGGGAATTTGGTGTTCGCAGTGGCGGGCCGCGATCGGTCGAGCCGTCACTATGCAACGGCCTAACCTGCCGGTTCAGCGGGCCGCCGACCGCGGCTTTACGGTTCGGCTTGCGTGGTGATAGTTGTTTGCGATCCAACGCTTGGCAATCGCTATCAATCGCACGCTTTGGCTATTTTCGAGGAAAATCATGACTCCCAAACCCAGCGACAGCAATGCAAGATCGGCGGTCCCCAAGTCAGATGCGGTCTATCGTATCTTGAAGCGTGCCATCCTCGACCAAGCATTCGCTGCGGGCACGAAACTTCCCGAGGATTCGATCGGTGAGCGGCTGGGCGTCAGCCGCACGATCGTGCGGCAGGCTCTGGCGCGACTGAACGGTGAGGGTCTGATCGAATTGCGGCCGAACAAGGGAGCATGCGTCAGCCACCCCAGTCTGGAGGAAGGGCATAATATCTTTGCCGTGCGCCGAGCGTTGGAGACGTTGGTCGTCGATAGCCTGATCGGCAGTCTGACGGCCCCGAAGATCAAGGAGCTTGAAGCGCACGTCGACGCCGAAGACAAGGCAAGGCTCGACAATCCGTCGGCCTCGATCCAACTCGCCGGTGAGTTTCACGTCCTGCTCGCACAGCTGACGGAGAACGCCATCCTATCGCGATACGTTACCGAGCTCGTCTCGCGCTCGTCCATGATTTTGTCGCTCTATGGTCGCCCTCATTCGTCCGATTGCGCCGTGTCGGAGCACCGCGAGTTGATTGCCGCACTTGCACGGAACGATCGCGAAAAGGCGTGCAAATTGATGGACCATCACATCGGGGCCATCACAACGCGCGCTCTGCTGAAAAGCAACTCGGAAAACGACTTGCCGGATCTCCTGGCTGCCTACGCAAAAGAAGAGGGCCTTTAGACCGTTTTGCCGCCTTGTGACCAGCGTGATCACTGGCGCTCCCTGCTGGACGTCAATGCCCGTTTTCCACGCGCGGACGAAAGTCAGGACTCCTACAGCGCCGCTACAGCGCGGTCGCTGTAGCGCTTTGACGGCTGCACCCATAACATAATACAATATTCGGCATCTATAGTATACAACTTGCCGCCAGCAGATTGGGCGGAAGGTGAGCAGATTTCGGCGCGCGTCGTATGCCACTCTCGCTTATACCCTCGCGTCGAGCAACGCACCTACAGCGCCGCGCGTCTTGTTAGACGCGCAAAGGTCGCTGTAGCACTCTGAATTGCTGCATGTTTTTACATCGAATACGATTTAACGAAACCTACAGTCGGTGATTGGCAACATCGTTGCGACCTTTTTCGCGGCAGCGCATTAGTTAAAACGTCTTCCCAAACATTCCTTTGTGCCAGCGGTTCGCGCCGGCAATATGGCGCAGGCACGCCTGAGATTGACTGATAATATTGTATGCATTAATTGGATGCAATATTGACACAAAAATGGATGCGATATAAATCAAAGATGGTATTCGGCGACGCCGGGAGAGCAACGTGCCAGATACGCCGGTTTCCGTGCGGAAAGCTCGGCGAGGTTCTCCTGTGCGTGGGTGTTTGCCGTGCCTACGGCTGCACGCTGGGACGTCCCAGCCGGTCGACGCGCCGTGCGTCGGCGCAGTGATAAGCGGTTGAACGGTCATGGAGGAGAACCGGACATGAATATCGATTTCACCACGCTACCCCCTCCCGATCGTTATCGATTGCTGACCAATTTCATTGGTCCGCGCCCCATCGCGCTTGTTGGAACCCGGTCGCCGGCCGGACACAATAATGCGGCGCCAATGAGCTTCTTCAACGTGTTTGCCCACGAGCCGCCTTTGGTGGTGCTCGGCATCCAGAACCGCGGCAATGGTGATGAGAAGGACACTGTCTCGAACATCCGCCGAACCGGCGAGTTCGTTGTCAACATGGTCGACATGGCGCTCGCCGAGGCGATGATCGTCTGCGGCGTCAACTTCGCCTCAGAAGTGGATGAACTGGATTTCGCCGGTCTGACACCGGTGCCGTGTGACCAGATCGACGTCGCTCGCATCGCCGAAAGTCCCTGCAGCTTCGAATGCAGGGTCGACCGCATCCTCGACTATCACAAGCGCGTGCTCGTCATCGGCAAAGTCGTGCACATGCATATCCAGGACCGGTGCCTTGATGCCGAAGGGCGCTATGCGAATCCGGAAACCTACCAGCCGATCGCCAGGCTGCATGCCGACAACTACATCACTTCAGATCGCCAGTTCGAACTTAAAAAGCCGGAAGAGCTACTGCGCTTCGAGTTTGCACAAGTGAACCCCAGGCCGGAGAGAGCCACCCGATGATCCGCATACACGTCATCAATCCGAATTCGACAGCCTCAATGACCGACCAAATCGCACGTGCGGCCGAGGCAGCACGATCGGAGGGCACAGTCATCGAGGCGGAGACCGCAACGGACACGCCCGCCTCGATCGAAGGCTACGCGGACGAGGCGATGGCCGTGCCTGCGATGTTGGCGGCGATCCGTGCCGCCGAGAAGCGGGGCGTATCGGCGCACGTGATAGCCTGCTTTGATGATCCCGGCCTTGCCGCTGCGCGCGAGGTTGCCTCCGGTCCCGTCATCGGTATCTGCCAGGCGGCGGTGCAGATCGCAGTAACCGTAGCGACCCGCTTCACAGTGATCACCACGCTGCCGAGGTCGGTGCCGGTGATTGAGGATCTTGTCGCGCACTACGGGGCTGCCTCGCGATGCCGCCGTGTGCGCTCGGTCGACCTGCCGGTGCTAGCACTCGAAACCGACCCGGCAATCGCGCGCGCGAAACTCCTCGATGAGGCGCGCGCTGCGATACGCGAGGATGGTGTCGATGCCATCGTGCTTGGGTGCGCCGGCATGGCAGAACTGTGCGATTGGCTATCGCGCGAAACGGGGGTCCCCGTCATCGACGGCGTGGCGGCAGCCGTCAAGCTCGCCGAGGCATTGGTGAGCGGTGGCTTTCGGACCTCGAAGGCTGGCGCCTACGCTTATCCCCGCGACAAGTCCGGTGATCTCGTATCGGCGTGCCACCCCATCATTGATCAACGGATGGTTCTCACGCCCATTTCCCAAGAAGTGATCAGTTCGGCCGAAACGGTAACGTTTTGCAGTCTGCAACCGTAGCACATCTTGTCCCGTAGCTCGGCAAGATGCGACAGCTATCGGCTGTCCGTGCAAATCGAATTGTCATCATTACGCAAACTCCCCAAACCCACGATGAGGGAACGATGTTGGAACAGACACTGTCGCAAAGCCGCCGGGCATTTCTCGGCCAAACGGGGAAGCTGACCACCGCTTGCGCGGTCGTCGGGCTGACTGGCGGACTGGCTCACGAGGTATCTGCGAATACGGCCGAACCTGTTGCCGAGATTGGAGCAAACATGCTGACGGATCGTCACTACCTGCTGGCTGACGTGCGGCTGGAAGAAGGTTTCGAGTATGACGGCGACATCGTCATCGGCACCCGCACCGCGCTGTACACCGTCGAGATCAAGGACGGCAAGATCGCCGCGCTTCATCCCGCGAACGCAACGCTGCCCAGCGGTGTCGCGCGCTATCAGGCGTATGGCCAACTGATGCTGCCGGCCATGCGCGATATGCACATACATTTGGACAAGACCTTTTACGGTGGTCCCTGGCAGGCGCCGCGGCCGCGCCAAGGCAAGACCATCATGGACATGATTGCGCTGGAAGAAAAGCTGATCCCCCAATTGTTGCCCACCTCGCAGCAACGAGCCGAGGGCCTGATCGCGCTGCTTCAATCCAAGGGGAGCACCGTCGCACGGAGCCATTGCAACATCGATCCGGTCAGTGGCCTGAAAAGCCTTGAACACCTGCAGCGCGCGCTGGAAAATCACCGCGATGACTTCGTCTGCGAGATTGTCGCCTTCCCACAACACGGTTTGTTGCATTCCAAGGTCGACGGCTTGATGCGCGAAGCGATGCAGATGGGCGTGCACTATGTCGGTGGGCTGGATCCGACCAACGTCGATGGGGCGATGGAGAAGTCACTCGACGCCATGTTCCAGATTGCCCTCGATACCGGCAAAGGGGTGGACATCCACCTGCATGAAACCAGTCCGGCGGGGATGGCGGCGATCAACTACATGATCGAGACCACGGAGAAGAATCCCGCGCTGCGCGGCAAGGTAACCATCAGCCATGCCTTTGCCCTGACTACACTGGCTCCTGAAGCATTGGAGGAGACTGCCTCCCGCCTGGCGGAAAATCAGATGACGATCGCCTCGACGGTCCCGCTTGGTGCTCTGATGATGCCATTGCCACAATTGAGCAAGGCGGGCGTGTTCGTGATGACCGGAACGGATAGCGTCATCGATCACTGGTCGCCGTTCGGCAGCGGCGACATGCTGGAAAAGGCCTATTTCTACGCGCAGCTTTATCGCGGGTCGGATGAGTTCCACTTGTCACGGGCCATGGCCATCGCCACCGGCGGCGTTTTGCCGTTGGATGATGAAGGCAAGCGCGCCTGGCCAAATGCCGGAGATGACGCCGCCTTCACGCTTGTCGGTGCGAGTTGCTCCGCGGAGGCGGTGGCTCGCGTGCCGGCGCGCACCGCCACCTTCTACCAGGGGCGTCTGGTGTTCGGCAGTATCGGCAAAGCCTGAGGCCGACCCGCCGTTGCGAGCGCTCCCATTCCTGCAACGGCTGCGATACGCTTGATGACACCAACGGCGGCCGCATACGCAGGCCGCCGTTGTCGAGATTCCATCCAAAACCACACATGAACGATTGCGGCGACCGAACTCGGCCCGCGCATTTATCTTGGGCCTGCCTATCGGGCGGGACACGCCGATCAGCGCACCTTTTTGTGCGGCCTCCTCCTTCCGGAAGCCGATGGTCTCGTCAGCATTCAACTCCACTCGCATTGTATACAAGTTCTGCCGATATTGTTGAGGTGGAATGGCGTCGCAGCTGCCAGGATTCGCGCCAACAGCGTTTCGTCGTGGGCGAAACGCGACGATAACGTCGGTTGTGCCAGCGCATTCTCATCCCAATTCTCGCCCGCGTACCGCTTTGTCGGCTAAAATGTCTACAATCTAAAATGCGATCTTGACGCAGGATTGTATACATGAGACAGTCAATTTGTCTATACAAAACGGCGTGGAGGCCGCGGTGTCTAGGCGGGCGCAGGGCGCGCCAAGGAGGAGAAAAAACTCATGTCAGTAAATAGACGTACGTTCCTGCAAGGGGCGGCCGGCGCTATCGGCTTGGCCATGGCGCAGGGTGCTTTGTCGAAAATCGTTTATGCGCAAGGTGCCGCCGGCACGCTCAGGGTTGCCATCGCCAAGCCTGCCGGCAATCTCGATCCGCAGAGTCACTACGCGATCTGGGCCATTCAGGACCTCATGTTCGAGCCGCTCGTGAAATACGGCAAGGGCGGTCAGATCGAACCTTGCCTGGCAACCGACTGGAAGATCGAAGACGGCGGCAAGACGCTGCATCTGACGTTGCGCGAGGGCGTGACATTCCAGGACGGCACCAAGTTCGACGCTGCCGCGTGCAAATGGAATCTCGAGCGCTGGATGGGCATCGACCAGTTCAGCTGGATGAATTGCTCAAAGCACTTCCAGTCGCTCGACGTGGTCGACGACTACCACGTCACCCTGCATTTCAAGGAGCCGGTGCTCGCGCTCATGCAGGAACTTTCCTACACGCGGCCGACGCGCTTCCTGTCGCCTAAATCCGTAGGTGCCGACGGCAAGTTCAAGGAGCCTGTGGGTACCGGGCCGTGGCGTCAGATCAGCGCGGACGACACCCAGAGCGTCTTCGAGCATCACGAAGGCTACTGGGGCGAGTTGCCGTCCTATGAACGCCTTGAAGCCAAGGTTATCCCTGATGCCCGTTCACGGGTTGCGGCATTGCGTGCCGAGGAACTCGACCTGATCGGCGGTTTCTGGATCGCGCCCTTGACCCCGGAAGAGGGCAAGCAGCTTGAGGCGGCCGGTTTCAACGTCGTCGTCGATCCGGGCAACGTCACGCTGGTGATGGCCTATAATCCCGACCGTGCTGAGGCGCTCAAGGATCCGCAAGTGCGCAAGGCCGTCAGCATCGGCATCGATCGCGCTGCGATTTCCAAGGTGCTTTACCATGGCTACGCCAAGCCCGCCGGCAACATGTTCTCGGGCGCCTTGCCTTATGCCGGAACGCAAAGTGATGCCCCTGTCCGGGATGCTGCGGCCGCATCGGCGCTGCTCGAAAAGGCCGGCTGGACGGGAAGCCCCATCCGATCCAAGAACGGCAAGCCGCTGACGCTCGAATTGGTCGTCAGCCCGGACGCCGTGCCGGGATCACGTGTGATTGCCGAGGTCATCCAGTCCGAGATGAAGGAGATCGGTATCGACCTCGTCATCCGCTCGGTTGACCATGCCTCCAAGCACACGGACATGCTCGAACAGAAGTACGATCTCGGCTTCTTCCTGACCTATGGCGCACCTTACGATCCGTTCGGCTCGATCGTCGGACTGTGCCTGTCGACCTTCCACAACGACGTCGAGGGCAAGCTGGTCACCGATCCGGTCAACCTCGATCCGTTGATCAATGCGGCGATGGCCGCGACCGGCGATCAGATCCAGCCGACCATTCAGAAGGTCTATGACTGGCTACGGGACAACGACGCGATTGCGCCGCTGGTCTACGTGCCGAGCATCTGGGCGCATTCCAAGCGGCTCCATGGCTTCAGCAGCCCGGTCACCGAATACGACATGCCCTACGAAAACATTCTGCTGGCCGAGTAGGAGGAGGGTACCTTGATCCACTTCATCAGCAAGCGGCTGAAGCATTCCCTGGTCCTTCTGTTCATGGCGTCCCTGGTTTGCTTCACACTCGTGGTGTCGCCACCCGGCAATGTTGCGGTTCTGATCGCGGAGCTTCGCGGGGCGGTCGCTACACCGGGCTATGTCGAACAGGTCGCCGAAGAGATAGGACTGCACAAGCCACTGCTGATGCGCTACGTGGATTGGCTTGGCGACGCTGTTCGCGGCGACTTCGGCATTTCCTACAGAACGGGACAGGACGTCAGCGCAGACCTGGCGAACCGGATGCTCGTGACCGGGCTACTGATTGCAGGCTCGGCTGTGATCGCCGCCCTCATCAGCCTGGCTTTGGGTTTCCTCGGGGCCTTCTGGACCTACAAACTGCCGGACCGCGTATCGCGCGGTCTGGCGCTCCTCGGCGCATCGACGCCGACGTTCTTCGTCGGGGCGCTGATGATCTATGGCTTTTCCGTCACCTTCCAGCTTCTACCGTCGTTCGGTTTCAACGGCCCCAAAAGCTGGATCCTGCCATGGCTCACCGTCGCCGTTCTGCCGGCCGCCGTCCTCAGCCGCGTCGTGCGGGTAGGGCTGGAGGAAGCGATGACGAGTCCCTTCGTTCTGACCGCCAAGAGCAAGGGTCTTGGTCGCACAGCCATATTGCTCCGCGAGGCGTTGCCCAACATCACGCCCCTCTTCATCAACGCGCTCGGCACCCAGGTCGGGCTGATGACGGCCACTGCGATCATCGTCGAACCGCTTTTCGCCTGGCAGGGTCTTGGGGATTACTTCCTCGCCGGCGTCCGCTTTCGCGACTTCATGGTGGTGCAGGCATGCCTGCTCATCTTCCTGACCTTCTTTATCGTGGTGAATCTGATCGTCGATCTAGCGGTTCTTTTGACCGATCCGCGCATTCGCCGCCAATGGAGCTGATCATGAACATGCTCAATCCTATCCTGGCCCGATTGAACAAGATGCCGCGGGCGGCCTTGATTACCATCGGCCTATTCGTTGCTCTGGGTACTTTCGCGCCCTGGCTGGCGCCCCAGGACTCGAGCGCCCAAAACCTGCTGGAGGCCGGTCTCGGGCCAACGGCCGCACACTGGCTCGGAACCGATCACCTCGGTCGTGATACGTTTAGCCGTCTGATTATCGCTGCGAACACGTCGCTGGTGAGCGTCGGCTCGGTTCTCGGTATCGCCATGACCATCGGTATCGTGCTCGGAACGATCGCTGGTTACCACCGGGGCTGGGTGGACGACCTCCTGATGCGCATCGTTGATGTGGGCCTGTCCGTACCGAGCCTGATCATCTCGCTGGCCGTGATCGGGATCGTCGGTCCCGGATACTGGACGATGGTGCTGGCGCTGGCACTTGCCTGGTGGCCCATGAGTGGGCGTATCAGCCGCGCCGTGGCCGTCAGCATCATGAGTAAACCTCATATCGAGGCGCTGCGGGTGCTGGGAGCCAGTCCCTGGCGCATCTATTTCGGCCATCTCCTCCCCGGTACGATCGGTTCGGTGATGGTCTATGCGACGGCAGACGCCGGCACTGCCGCTCTGGCGGTTGCGACGCTGAGCTTCCTTGGCCTCGGCATTCAGCCGCCAACGCCGGAATGGGGCCAGATGCTCGTCGACGCGTTGCCCTATCTCGAATCCGACCCGCGTCAGGTTCTGCTGCCGGGGCTTGCCCTCACGGCCGCCGTCATCGGCTTCAACACCCTCGGGGAGTCCATCGCTCTCAACCGCATTCCAAAACCGCTCACTCGGCGCATGCTCGCAGCGCGTCGGCTTGAGGTCGCAAGCTGGGGCAAGGAGAATTCCGATGCGTGACGAGCCGCTCCTGAACGTCAGCAATCTGACGGTCGACCTCCTAACCGCGAAATCGGCGGTCCGCCCCGTCGACGGTGTCAGCTATTCGGTCCGGCAGGGTGAATGTCTCGCCATCGTCGGCGAAAGCGGCAGCGGCAAGACGGTGATGAACTTCGCACCGCTTGGCCTGATGCCGACGGGCGTGTCGACGATGCTCTCCGGCTCCGTCAAGCTGGAGGGGCGCGAATTGATTGGCCTGTCTGAGCCCGAGATCCAGAAGCTTCGTGGCAAGTCCGTCGGCTTTATCTTCCAGGATCCGATGAGCGCTCTCAACCCGGTGCGCCGGATCGGGCGGCAGATTGCCGAGATGGCCGAATTGCATCTCGACATGACGCCGAGGGCAGCCGAGGCACGTACCCTCGAGCTCGTGAAGCTTGTCGGGATCTCCGATCCCGTGGCCCGGCTCCGGCAATACCCGCACGAGCTTTCGGGCGGGTTGAGGCAACGCATCGTCATCGCCATTGCCCTTGCGGGCGAGCCGAAGCTGCTGATCGCCGACGAGCCGACGACAGCCCTCGACGTGACGGTTCAGGCGCAGATCTTGCGGCTGCTGAAGGACGTGCAGCGTCGTCTCAACATGGCGATGGTGCTGATCACGCACGACATGGGGGTGGTCGCGGGTGCCGCCGACAACATCGTCGTCATGTACGCGGCGCGTGCCGCCGAATGCGGTCCGGTGGACAAGGTCCTCGTCAGCCCGCGTCACCCCTACACCAGGGGGCTGATCAACGCGATACCGAGGCGGGAGGATCCAATTGGGTCGGAGTTTCGAGGGCTCCCCGGCATTCCGCCGACGCTCGGCGCGCCGATCAAGGGCTGCGCCCTTGCGCCGCGTTGCGAGCTTGCCGTCCCCGCATGCAGCAATAGCCGCCCCCCTTTGGTCCGGTCGGACGACGGTGCGGTTCTCGTGGCTTGCCCCGTCGTCAATCAAGGAAAGGCTGCCGCATGACACACGCACCGGTTCTTAAAGTCGAAAATCTCCAGACGCGCTTCAAGAGCGTTCAGCGGGGCAAATTTGTCCATGCCGTCGACGATGTCTCGATCGAACTCTATCCCGGTGAGATCGTCGGGCTGGTCGGTGAATCCGGCTGTGGCAAGTCGACGCTCGGGCGCACCATCGTCGGCCTCGAGAAGGCGAGCAGCGGACGGGTGTTGCTCGACGGCGTCGACCTCAGCGGCCTTTCAGGCGCGGCCCTGCGCGATAGCCGTAGGGCGCTGCAATACGTCTTCCAGGATCCCTATTCGTCCTTGAACGATCGCCAGACGGTGGGGGAGGCCATCGATGAAGCGCTTGTCATCGCCGGCACCAGATCGCCCGAGGAGCGGGATCGTCGCACGAAGGAGCTTCTGGATCAGGTCGGTCTGGCGTCCGCGGTCAGGGACCGTCACACGCGCGAGCTCTCGGGTGGTCAGCGCCAGCGCGTGGCAATCGCCAGATCGCTCGCCGTCAACCCGCGAGTGCTGATCTGCGACGAGCCGGTGAGCGCACTTGATCTTTCCATTCGTGCGCAGGTGATGAACCTGTTCCTGCGCCTGCAGAAGGATCTGGGCGTGGCATGCCTGTTCATCGCCCATGATCTTGCACTGGTGCGGCAGGCGGCTTCGCGGGTCTATGTGATGTATCTCGGCAAGATCGTCGAGCATGGTCCGTCCCAGGAACTTTACGACCATCCGGGCCACCCCTATTCGCAGATGCTGCTGGCGTCAGCACCGGAGGTGGATCCGCGTGTCGAGAAGCTCCGCAAGGGGCCGTTGATGATTGGCGAAGTCCCCAGTCCGACAAACCCACCGTCCGGCTGCCGGTTCCGAACGCGCTGCCCCCTGGCGGTGGACGACTGTGCCAAGGCTATACCGCCGTCCCATGGCCTTTCGCCGGGCCACAGCGCCGCCTGCATTTTTGCGCGGGATCTTCATCGAGGCAAGCGATCGGCGCTCCTTCAGCCCGAGGCATCGGTCGCGTGAAGCGCGAGGGCTGCTCGCCGACGAAGCGTGGTCGGCGGCGCTTTCTGCGACTTTAGAAGTTGCCATTCCCTCGCGTCCCCCTGATCAGGACGCGCGCCTGCCCCGCCATCAGGCGGGGCTTTTTTTTGTCCGACAATCGCTCAATCCAGATCCGCCATTTCCCAGAACGTCATCGGTGTCAGCTCGGCTTACGCACGCTTTCGGTAATCGCCTGCGCCATGGTCTCGGCTGCCCGGGAGGGTTTGTTGCGCGGGTAGGCGATGTGGAAGAGGTCTTCGAAGCTCATGCGCTCGGGGGCGAGCAGCCGCAGGCGGCCATCGCGCACCCATTCGTCTGCGTAGTGGTCGGGCAGGAAGCCGATATAGGCGCCGGATAGGAGCAGCAGCAGGGTCCCTTCCATATGCGGGGTCGCGGCCGCCCAGGTGAAGTTCACGCCGCAGATCGTCTCGTTCAGCATGTAGGTGCGCCCGGCGAAGGATTGTGTCTCCAGAACGGCGTCGGTTAGGTCGCCATCGGGTGTCGCGAAGAGCGGATGCCCCTCGGCGCAGTAGAGCTTCTGCATCTCGGAAAACGCCGGCTGGCTGCGGAAATGCGGCGTGACGCTGCCGACGGACGGCATGAGCACGATCTGGTAGGTGCCGTTCAGCAGGCCCTGATGCAGTACCTGCGGCGCGGCGACGTCGATTTCCAGGTGCACCCGCGGCGCCTTGGCATGAAAGGCGGCGAGCGCGCCCTGGAGGTCGAGGTTGCGGTTGGTGATCATGGCGTCCACGGTGCCGAAGCTGAGGCTGCCGGTAAGCTCTCCCTGCGCCTCGCCGATACGGCCCTGGAATTTTTCCAGCGAGCCGAAGAGTTCGAGGGCCGCTTCGTAGACGAGCCGCCCCTCGTCGGTGAGCAGGAAGCCGCCGCGTCCACGGCTGCACAGGCGCAGGCCGAGACGTTCTTCCAGATGGCGCATATGGGTGGAGATCGTCGCCTGCGTCATGCCCAGCGCTGATTGCGCGGCGGAAAAACCGCCGTGCTGCACGACCGAAGCGAAGACCCGCAGGAGCCGAAGCTCGGCATCGCCGAGCGAGAGATGGAGGACGCGGTGGCGGACCTTGTTGATCATGCATTGATTAATGCACAAGTGAACATGCAATCATAGATGCTTTTAAATGTATCTGCCTCCGGCACACTCCTTCCACCTATGGAGGGGTGACATGGCCAGCAATTCCTACGAAACCGGACGTTTGAACCTGCCGTTCGTCGGCATCTGCACGTTCGGCAAATATCCCTATCAGCCGGACTGGGACGCCATCGACGCCGATGTGGCGATCCTCGGCGCGCCGTTCGACTGCGGCACGCAGTGGCGGGCGGGCACCCGCTTCGGTCCACGCTCGATCCGCGAAGCTTCGACGCTGTTTTCCTTCGGCCACGGCGGCGCCTACGATCACGAGGACGACGTCACCTATCTGCCGAGCGGTGAGGTCTCGATCGTCGATATCGGCGATGCTGACATCGTCCACACCGACACGATGAAGAGCCACGCCAATATCGAATTCGGCGTGCGCAAGATCCTCACCGCCGGCGCGCTGCCGGTGGTGCTGGGCGGCGACCATTCCGTCAACATCCCCTGTATCAATGCCTTTGCCGAGGACTGCGAAAAGAACGGCCCGATCCACATCGTCCAGATCGACGCCCATCTCGATTTCGTCGACGAGCGCCATGGCGTGCGCTACGGCCACGGCAACCCGATGCGCCGCGCCGCCGAAAAGCCCTATGTCAGCGGCCTGTCGCAGTTCGGCATCCGCAATGTCTCCTCCACTGCCAGGGAAGGCTACGAGGACGCCCGGAAGATGGGCTCCGACATCCTCTCGGTGCGCCAGATCCGCGCGCTCGGCACGCAAGCGGTGGCCGAGCGGGTGCCGGCCGGCGCGCGCTACTACGTCACCATCGACATCGACGGCTTCGATCCGTCGATCGCGCCGGGCACCGGCACGCCGTCGCATGGCGGCTTCATCTACTACGAAGTGCTGGAAATTCTCGCCGCACTTGTCAAGCGCGGCACGGTCGTCGGCATCGATCTCGTCGAGGTCGCACCGGACTACGACCATTCCGGTTCAACATCCACTTTGGCCGCGCAGGTGCTCATGAACCTGATCGGTCGCGTCATGCATGCACGGGGAACTTGAGGCCGCAGGCCTACGAGGAGGACAGGACATGGACGAAAACGTCCGCAATTATCTGGATCAATACGGCGTCAGCGACGCGACCCGGCGGTTTCTGGCGAAGCCCCAGAAGATGTTCATCGATGGAGCCTGGGTCGACAGCGGCAATGGTGCAACCTTCGATGTCTTCGAACCTTCCACGACTGGCCTGGTAACCCGGGTGCCGTCAGGCACGACCGAGGATCTCGACCGCGCCGTCAAGGCGGCGCGCCGCCAGTTCGATGGGGGCGCCTGGCGCCGCCTCAAGCCGCTCGAACGCGAGCGCCTGATCCACCGCCTCGCAGACCTGATCGAAGCGCACGCCGACGAACTGGCGGAGATCGAAGCCATCGACATGGGCAAGTCGGTGACATTCGCCAGAGAGGTCGACGTTCAGGGCACGATCGATACCTTCCGATATTTCGCCGGCTGGGCCTCCAAGTTGCATGGGCGCACGGTCGAGCCGTCCCTGCCGGGCAATTACCTGGCCTATACCCGCAAGGAGCCCCTGGGCGTCGTCGCGGCCATCGTGCCGTGGAATTTCCCGCTCCAGACCATGGCTTGGAAGCTTGCAGCTGCCCTTGCAGTCGGCTGCACCACTATCGTCAAGCCGGCCGAGCTGACCTCGCTTGCGACCCTGCGCTTCGGCGAACTGGTGCAGGAAGCCGGCATTCCGGACGGTGTGGTCAACATCGTAACGGGCCGGGGCAGCGTGATCGGCGCGGCCATGTCGGCACATCCCGGCATCGACAAGGTCACGTTCACCGGCTCGACGCCGGTCGGCCAGGAGGTCGGGCGCACGGCCGTCGGGCATCTCAAGCATGTCACGCTGGAACTGGGGGGGAAATCCCCCGTCCTGGTGCTCGACGATGCGGATCTGGCAAGTGCGGCCCGCGCGGTGGTCAACGGCGTATTCTTCAACTCCGGACAGGTCTGCGATGCCGGCACGCGCGTCTATGTCCAGCGCTCGGTCCATGACGCCTTCCTGGACGAATTGGTCGCTGTCACCCGTACGCTGAAGGTCGCGCCCGGACTGGACCGCGACTGCTATATCGGCCCCCTGGTGTCGGCGCAGCAGAAGAAGGTCGTTTCTGCGTATATCGAGGCCGGCCGCCGCGAAGGCGCCGAACTGATCCATGGGGGCGCCAGCCCCGATCGGCCGGGCCATTTCATTGAGCCCGCCATCTTCGCCCGCTGCAAACCCGAGATGAGCATCGTGCGGGAGGAGATTTTTGGCCCGGTGCTTGTGACCGATGCCTTCGACGAACTGGACGACGCGGTCGCGCTGGCGAACGACTCCGCTTTCGGCCTCGCCGCCGCCATCTACTCGAACGACTTGTCCCGTGTGCATGGGCTTATTCCGCGCCTTAACGCCGGCTCGATCTACGTCAACGCCCACAGCACCATCGATCCCTCCATGCCCTTCGGCGGCTTCAAGGCATCGGGCTTCGGCAAGGATCTGGGGCCGGAGCAGCTGGATTACCTGATGGAGACGAAGGCTGTCTGGATCACGCTGCCATGAGGCCCTGACCCATCGCCCGGCCGTCGCCCATGGGCGGCCGGTTCCAAGGATCGGCGGCTGATGGAGCCGCATTTCTCGCGGAAAGACGCCAGAAGGCGCGACGCGACAAGGGGAACGACAATGGAAGACAACGATACCGCCTGGCAAAACGAGCTGGCGCGCCGCGCCCGCATCTATGAGGATATCGAGGCGGGGCACCGCTTCGAGGGCACGATGACTGCGCTCGACTATACCGGCATGACCGTGTTGACGTTCGTACTCGTCGCCGCCTTCTGGATTTGGGGGGCCTGAGATGACCGATCATGTCGCCCGTGGCGGTCTCTCGGCCGCAGAAATCGAACGCGAGGACGCCGCCCGCCACAGCGCCGCTGCCGAGCGCGGTGATGCGCCGCTCCTGCCCTCCGAGAGGCTCTGGGGCTTCTGGGAATTCACCTATGCCAATTCGGCGCTTGCCATCGCCACTTGGGCCTTCCTCATTGGCGGCGCGATTGGCCTGTTCGTCGGGCCGAAGGAAGGCATCGCCGCGATCGTCATCGGCAACATCGTTGGCGTGGTGCTGACGTCGCTCGCTACCACCTGCATGTCCGGGCGCTACGGTGTCGAACAGTTCATCGCGCTGCGCAGCCAGTTCGGCTACAACGGTAGCCGCGTTGTCTACGTTCTGGCCGTGGTGCTGCTCACCATGGGCTGGCTGGCGGTGCTCGCCATGATGTTCGGCCGCTCGATCGACGGCCTGATGGCGCTCAGCGCCGGTGAGGCGGCCAACCCGACTGGCGTCAAGATGGTCATTGCCGCGATCGGCGCCATCCTCGTCACCTGGTTCATCGTCGCCAAGGGCCCAACCTCGATCAAGTTCTTCAACATGGTCGTGTCACCGGCCCTGGTGATCCTGATGGGCGTGATGCTCTACCTCATTCTCAGTCAGCGGTCTTTCAGCGAGCTTCTGGCGCTGCCGGCGCTCGATCCGCCCTTCGAGGACAATACGCTGAACTTCATCGTCGCGGTGGAGGTCAATCTGGCCGCCGGCTTCTCCTGGTGGCCCTATATCGGCAACCTGGCGCGCCTCACCAAGAACGAACGCACCGCCTTCTGGCCGAACATCCTCGGCATCTTCGGGGCGGCTGCCCTTGGCGAAATCGTCGGTCTGCTTGCGGCCGTCTCACTCGGCGAAAGCGATCCGACGATCTGGATGACCAAGATCGCCGGCCCGGTCATCGGCATCATTGCCCTGCTCTTCGTCGCCTTCGCCAACATGACCTCGATGGCGAACATCCTCTACACCTCCATCGTCGGGCTGCGCCAGGTCGGCACGGCGTCTGTGCGCCGCATTCCCTGGGGCACGGTCCTCTTCCTGTTCTGCCTCATCCCGCTCGGCCTGGTGGTGTTCTATCCGCAGATGTACGACGGTTTCTTCATTTTCCTTGTCTGGACCTCGGCGCTCAACTCTGCGCTCGCCGGCATTGGCATCGTCGATTACTTCTTCCTGCGCGGCCAGAAGCTCGACATGCGCAGCCTGCATGGTCCCCAGAAAAACGGTCCCTACAGCTTCTGGGCCGGCTTCAATCCCATCGGGCTCCTCGCCCTTGTCGTCGGCTGCATCGTCTACGTCGTCATCTTCAATCCGCAGACACTCGCGAGCCTGCCGGCCTTCAAGTACCTGACTGCCTCCATACCCGCCTGTGTCGCGGCAGGTGCGGTCCACTACGTCCTGACCCGGCTCTTCGCCCGCGGGCGCGGCTGGGGCCAGTATCCGTAACCTTGGGAAAACCGTCATGACCGACACATACGACTACATCATCATCGGTGCCGGTTCGGCTGGCTGCGTGCTCGCCAACCGGCTCTCGGAAGACCCGGCCACGAAAGTCCTCGTGCTGGAATACGGCGGCAGCGACAAGTCGATCTTCATCCAGATGCCGACGGCGCTCTCCATCCCGATGAACGGCACGAAGTACAACTGGAAATACATGACCCTGCCGGAACCCGGCCTCGACGGTCGCCAGGTACACTGCCCGCGCGGGAAAGTCATCGGCGGCTCGTCCTCGATCAACGGGCTCGTTTACATGCGCGGCCACGCCCGCGACTTCGACGAGTGGGAGGAGCGAGGCGCGCGCGGCTGGCGCTATGCCAATTGCCTGCCCTATTTCCAGCGTGCCGAAAGCTGGCAGGACGGGGGCGACGCCTATCGCGGCGCTTCCGGCCCGCTCGCCACCAATGCCGGAAACCGCATGCAGAATCCGCTTTACCGCGCCTTCGTCGATGCTGGCCGCGAGGCCGGCTACATCGCCACCGACGACCCGAACGGCCATATGCAGGAAGGCTTCGGGCCGATGCACATGACGGTGAAGGACGGCGTGCGCTGGTCGACGGCCAACGCTTATCTGAAGCCGGCGATGAGCCGGCCGAATCTTACGGTCATAACCCACGCCATGACGCGGCGCGTGATCCTCGAGGGGAAACGCGCCGTCGGTGTCGAATATGAGTTTGGCGGCACGCGCGTCGTGGCGAAGGCCAGCCGCGAGGTGCTGATCTCCTCCGGTCCGATCGGCTCTCCGCATCTGTTGCAACGCTCTGGCATCGGCCCGGCGGCGGTGCTGCGAAAGGCGGGTGTCGCGGTGCTGCACGACTTGGCCGGCGTCGGTGAGAACCTGCAGGACCATTCCGAGGTCTATATCCAATATGCCTGCAAGGAGCCGATCACACTCAACGGCAAGATGGGCCTTCTCAGCCGTGCCCTGATCGGTGCGGAATGGCTCTTGTTCAAGAAGGGACTTTCAGTCTCCAACCATTTCGAGAGCGGCGGTTTCATCCGTTCCGATGTCGCGCTCGAATGGCCGGATATCCAGTTTCATTTCCTGCCCGCCGCCATGCGCTACGACGGCAAGAAGCCGCTCGAGGGCCACGGCTTCATGGTGCTCACCGGGCCGAACAAGCCGAAGAGCCGGGGTCATGTCCGTCTGCGTTCGCCGGAGGCGCACGAGCAGCCGGACATCCTCTTCAATTATCTCGACCGCGAGGAGGACCGCGAAGGCTTCCGCCGCTGCCTGCGACTGACGCGCGAAATCATCGCCCAGCCGGCCTTCGACCGCTTCCGTGGCGAGGAGATCGCTCCCGGCACCAATGTGCGCAGCAATGACGAGATCGACGCCTGGGTGCGCGAGACGATGGAAAGCACCTATCACCCCTGCGGCTCCTGCCGCATGGGCGAGGATGCCATGGCGGTGGTCGACAGCGACCTGAAGGTGCGCGGCATCGCGGGACTGCGGGTCATTGACAGTTCCGTCTTCCCCACGGAGCCGAACGCCAATCTCAACGCGCCGACGATCATGCTGGCTGAGCGCGCCTCCGACATCGTGCGCGGCAATCCGATGCTCGCCGCCTCCAATGCGGACGTGGGTATTGCGCCCGGCGTCGGGGTGACCCAGCGCAGCGGTACGCCCGTGCGCGCCGTCCGGCACTGAGCTCGGTGGCGGCGATGTTGCGCGGCATAGGCTATATAATCGCCCGACGGGATTGCGACGACACCGAGGAGCCGCAGGACTGGGCTATCGCCATCGAGGCGTTCCTGAGCCGCATGGTCGCCCGTTGCGCCGTCATGTGCGGGCGATCGCCTCGGCCAGGCGAAGAAGGTGAGGCTTCATGCGGTCTGTCGGAACGCCCGCATAGCCGAGGATGAGGGCACCCGGCCGGGGTGTTGCGATCGTATAGTCGGACAGTGGGTAACATTGCAGCCCGGCATCGCGGACGGCGGCGTGCACGGTCCGGTCGTTCCGGCCATCCTCCAGCCAGGCAAGCGCGTTGAGCCCGCTGTCGGAGCAGTCGATGCGCGCGAGGCCGGCGAGCGTCGCCCGTCCGGCCTCCACGAACACCGCGCGGCGCTCCGCATAGAGGCCGCGCATGCGGCGCAGGTGGCTGGCGAAGTGGCCGCCGCCGATAAATTCGGCAAGGGCGAGCTGGGTTTCCACCGGGACGCTGCGGTGGATCAGCCCCGAGAGGCTGCGGAAGGAGCCGACGAGCTGCGGCGGCAGCACCAGATATCCGACGCGAATGCCGGGATAGAGCGCCTTGCTGAAACTGCCCGCATAGATGACCCGGTCATGGCTGTCGATGGACCGCATGGAGGGCAGCGGTGCGCCGTCGTAGCGGAATTCGCTGTCATAATCGTCCTCGATGATCCAGGTGTCGTTCGTTCGTGCCCATTCCAGGAGCGTGAGCCGGCGCGGCAGCGACAGCGTCACCCCGAGCGGGTGGTGACGCGACGGCATGACGAAGGCGAGACGCGCGTCGGGATGGCGCGCCATGGCGCCCGCGACGTCCATGCCGTCGGCGTCGACATCGGCAGGGCAGAGGCGCAGCCCGAGCGTTCGAAACAGGTTGCTGGTGGTCACCGGGCCGGGATCCTCGAACCAGATGCCGTCGCCGGGATCGGCCAGCGCGAGTGCAGCGAGCGTGAAGGCGGCATGCCCGCCAGGAGTGATGACGATCTGTTCCGGATCGCAAGGGTCGCGCCGGTGGAGCGCCAGATATTCGGCGATCCTCTGGCGCAGCACCAACTCGCCGGCGATGTCGCCATAGCCCATGGCCACCGCCTTGCCGCTGCGCGTCACCGCATTCCAGCACTTGCGCCAAACGGCGAAGGGAAAGCGGTCGAGCGCCGGTTGGTTGGGCAGGAAGGGCTTTTGCTCCATCTGACCGATTTCGGCCGACACCGCGCGCGACAGTTCGCCGATCCGCGACAGTCGGGGCGCTGCGATATCCGGCGCGTCGCTACGGACAGGTGTGAAGCGCGGTTTCGTCAATTGGCGCGGCAGGGCCGCCGAGACGAAGGTGCCAGCGCCCTGCCGTGCTTCCAGATATCCCTCCGCCCTCAGGTTCTCCAGCACCCGCACCAGGGTCTGGCGCGACAGGTCCAGTTCCTCGGCAAGGATGCGGCTTGCCGGCAGGCGCGTCCCCGCGCGCAGGTGCCCGCGCAGGATCGCCATGCGCAATTGGTCCTGCACCTGGCGGAATTTCGGCAGGGCGCTTGCAGCGTCGAGGCGAAGGAAGGGCAGGATCGGGCCTTCGAACTGTTTGGCCAAGGCGTGCCTCCGAAAATTGGTACAGTCAAATGCACCATAATGGACGTTTGATTGTTGTCCAATTGTTACATCCTGCCCTTACATAAAAACGCACCGATGCAGCTCCCGAGGACGCAGACAGGTGCAAGGGGAACCGGAAGGGCGGCGACGCCGACGACCGGATGCAATGACAGCACGCAGCCATCGCCCACGAACCGTCGCAGACGGTCAACAGGAGGACTCCATGAAACGCTACGTATCCCGCGCCGCGAGCCGCGCGTTTGTCTCCACGCTTGCCCTTGCGGTCGCGCTACCGGGGCTTGCCCGTGCGGAAGCCCCGCAGGACCTCGTGGATGCCGCCACCAAGGAAGGCATGCTGACGGTGATCGCGCTGCCACATGACTGGTGCAATTACGGCGAAGTCATTACCGGTTTCAAAGCCAAGTATCCGGGCATCACCGTCAACGAGCTGAACCCCGACGCCGGCACAGCCGATGAGTTGGAAGCGATCCGGGCCAACAAGGGCAATACCGGTTCGCAGGCGCCCGATGTCGTCGACCTCGGCCTCGCCTTCGCGCCGGCCGCCGCTGCAGAGGGCCTGCTTCAGCCCTACATGGTGGCGACCTGGGACGAGATCCCGGCCAACATCAAGGACGAAAAGGGCTATTGGTACGGCGACTACTACGGCGTCATGGCCTTCGGCGTGAACAAGGACCTGCTTGCAACCGCGCCGGCCGACTGGTCGGATCTCGCCAAGTCCGAATACTCCGGCGCCGTGGCGCTGACGGGCGATCCGCGCTCCTCGGCGCAGGCGATCCTCGCGCTGATGTCTGCGGGCGTTTCGCGCGGTGCGAAGCCCGGTGCCGATTCCGGCGCCAAGGGGCTGGAACTCTTCGCGGAGCTGAACCAGGCTGGCAACTTCGTGCCGGTACTCGGAAAGGCCGGCACCATCGCGCAAGGCCAGACCCCGATCGTCGCGGCCTGGGATTACAACCTGCTCGCCTGGCGCGACGGCCTGAAGGGCAACCCGCCAATGGACGTGGTCGTTCCGGCAAGCGGCGTGGTGGCCGGTGTCTATGTGCAGGCGATCTCGGCCTATGCGCCGCATCCCAACGCCGCCAAGCTCTGGATGGAGTATCTCTATTCCGACGAGGGCCAGATCGGCTGGCTTAAGGGCTACTGCCACCCGGCGCGCTTCAACGCCATGCTGAAGGCCGGCAAGTTCCCCCAGGCGCTTCTGGACAAGCTGCCGCCGGCGGAAGCCTATGAGAAGGCCATCTTCCCGAGCGTCGAGGAGCTCTCCGCCAACAAGACCGCCATCGTCGAAGGCTGGGACAAGGTCGTCGGCGCCAACGTGAAATAGGGTTCGCGTTTGCTACAGAGGCTCCGCTTGCCGCGGAGCCTCTCGCGGCTCCACCCTCAGGGAAAAATCCGATGACGACAAGCGCCGCATCCCTGCCGGCCGCCCTCAGGCCGCGGCAGGTTCGCAATTGGTTCGGGGTTGCCCCCTTCTTCATCTTCGCTCTGCTTTTCCTGATCCTGCCGACGTTCAACATCGTCGTCGGCGCGTTCCGCAACACGGACGGGCAGGCAACGCTGGAAAACATCGGCAAGCTCTTCTCGCCGTCGATCCGGGGAGCCTTCTGGATCTCCATCGAACTCAGCCTGCTGACGGCGGTGCTCGGCTGCGTGATCGGTTTCCTCATCGCCGCCGCCATCTCGCTCGGCGACCTGCCGCGCCCACTGCGCAACGGGATACTCACCTTTTCCGGCGTCGCCTCGAATTTCGCCGGCGTGCCGCTCGCCTTTGCCTTCATCGCCACACTCGGTCGCCTCGGTTTCGTGACGATGCTGCTGCGCAACTGGTTCGGCATCAACCTCTACGGCTCCGGCTTCAACATCGTCTCGTTCCTCGGCCTGGCACTCACCTATCTCTATTTCCAGATCCCGCTGATGGTGCTGATCATCACGCCGGCGCTGGACGGGTTGCGGCGCGAATGGCGCGAGGCGGCCGAAAGTCTGGGCGCGAGCGGCTTCCAGTATTGGCGCCTGGTGGCGCTGCCGGTGCTCTGGCCGTCGCTGCTCGGCACGCTGGCCCTGCTCTTCGCCAATGCCTTCGGCGCCGTTGCAACCGCCATCGCGCTCACCGGCTCGTCGCTCTCCATCGCGCCCATCGTGCTCTTCGCCCAGATCCGCGGCGACGTGCTCAACGATCCGCACCTCGGTTATGCCATCGCCTTTGCCATGATCGTTTTGACCGGCATCGCCAACGGCATCTACATCCTCCTGCGCATGCGCGCCGAACGGTGGGTAAAATGACGGGAAAACGCCTCTGGTCCTGGCTCGCCGTCGCTCTCGGCGGGCTCTATTTCCTGCTGCCGCTCCTCGGCATGTTCGATTTCTCGATGCGCATGACGCGCGGCGAATACAGTTTCGAGGCCTACCGTGTCGTGCTGGCCGATCCGCAGTTCCAGCAGACCTTCGGCTATTCGGTCGTACTGGCGCTCCTGACCATCGTGCTCGGCATCCTGATCGTCGTGCCGACGGCCTATTTCGTCAGGCTGCGCCTACCGGGCCTGCGCCCGGTTGTGGAATTCATCACGCTGCTGCCGCTGGTCATTCCGCCGATCGTCATCGTCTTCGGCTATATCCGCATTTACAACACTTCCTCGATCCTGCCGCTGACGGGAAGCTGGTGGGGTACGAACATCCTGCTGCTGTTCGGCTACGCGACGCTGTCGCTGCCATATATGTACCGCTCGGTGGACACCGGCCTTCGCACCATCGACATCGCGAGCCTCACCGAGGCGGCGCAAAGCCTCGGGGCCGGCTGGGCGCGCATCCTCGCCGCCGTCATCCTGCCGAACGTCTTCGTCTCGGTCATGTCGGGGGCATTCCTGACCTTCGCCATCGTCATCGGCGAATACGTCTTCGCAGCACTCCTCAACGTCAATTCCTTCGGTCCCTACATGGTGTGGATGGGCGGCAACCGGGCATACGAGCCCTCGGCACTCGCCGTGGTCGCCTTCGCCATCACCTGGGCCTGCATGGGATTGATGCAGCTTTTCACCCGCTTTTCCAAATTCTCCACCGTGAGGCGCTGACCATGGCCTTTCTCGACATTCATCATCTGGAAAAATCCTTCGGCGCGACGCGCGTCGTCAAGGATTTCAATCTTGGCATCGAAAAAGGCGAGTTCGTCTCCTTCCTCGGTCCTTCCGGCTGCGGCAAGACCACGGTGCTGCGCATGGTGGCGGGGTTCGAAACGCCGACTTCCGGTTCGATCCGCATCGACGGGCGGGACGTGACCCGCATTGCCGCCAACCGGCGCAACATCGGCATGGTGTTCCAGGCCTACGCGTTGTTCCCCAACCTGACGGTGGCCGACAATATCGGCTTCGGCCTCAAGGTGGCGGGCGAGGGCAAGGCCGCGATCCGCACCCGGGTCGCCGAGATGCTTGAGCTGATTGGCCTGCCGCAGCTGGGCGGCCGCTATCCCTTCCAGCTGTCCGGCGGCCAGCAGCAGCGCGTGGCGCTGGGCCGAGCGCTTGCCGTGCGCCCGCAGGTGTTGCTTCTCGACGAGCCCCTCTCGGCGCTCGACGCGAAAATCCGCGTCAGCCTGCGCGAGGAGATCCGCCGCATCCAGCGCGACCTCGGCATCACCACCATCTTCGTCACGCACGACCAGGAAGAGGCGCTCTCCATGTCGGATCGCGTCGTGGTCATGCATCAGGGCGTGGCAGACCAGGTCGGAACCCCGTTCGAGATCTACAACCGGCCGACAACGCGCTTCGTGGCCGAGTTCGTCGGCACGCTGAACCTCATCGACGCCGAGCTCACGGACGCCGCTGCCGGCCGGATCCGGCTGGGCGACGTGCCGGTGGCGCTGAACCGGACGCTGGCGGGGCGTTCCGGCGACCGCATCAGCCTGGCGCTTAGGCCGGAAACGGTGGCGTTGGGGCGCAAGCAGGACGGCAATGTCGTTCTCTCCGGCCATATCGCCGAGGTGCATTTCCTCGGTTCGGTGATCCGCGTCCGCGTCGCGGTCGCCGGCCAGCTCCTCTCGCTCGATACGTTCAACCAGCCCGACAGGCCGCCGCCGGCGATCGGCGCGCCAGTCGAGGTCAGCGTTTCGGATCGCGACCTGCTGGTGCTGGCCGCCTGACGGCGGCGGATCGCCCGTCAACCAACACGATTATCTTGCGGAGGAACCGGCACCGTGACGGATATGCCATGGAACGCCATGCCGCGCCCGGACTGGCGGGCGAGAATTGCAGCCCTTGCCGCTGAAAGCCGCGGCCGACTTGCCGCGCGGGCGAGGAGCGCCCCGCTGTTTGCGCATGCCTATGCCTTTCATCTCAACATGCGCTTCGGCGGCATGACGCCGCTGCATCTCATCGAATTCGCCCAAGCGCAGCAGCTTTGCGGCATCAAGATCCATGTCGAGGACGGCGAGCAGGCAAGCCTGAGCCGGATGCCGGACGCGGTTCTGCAAGCCTTTGCGGGGGCTGTCGGGCGCCTCGGGCTGGAACTGCATGTCGAGACCAGCACGACGGAAGCGACGGGGCTTTCGGATGCCGTGCGCATCGCGCTTGCCGCCGGCGCCACCTCGCTGCGCTGCTATCCGCGTTACGAGGGTCGCATTTCCGAGATCGTCGAGTGGACGATCGCAGACCTGCGGCGCCTTGTCGACTTCGATCCGCAGGCACGGCTGCGCTACACGCTCGAACAGCACGAGGACCTGACATCCGGGGAGCTGATCCGTATCCTGCGGGCCGTCGACAACCCGCGCCTCGGCCTGCTGTTCGATTTCGGCAACATGATCAACGCCTACGAATTGCCGCTGCCGGCGCTGGCGCTACAGGCGCCCTACATTGCCGAAGTGCATGTGAAGGACTGCCTCGTCCAGCCGGATCGTGGTGGCTGGGCCCATCTTGCCTGCCTGTCCGGCGAGGGGCATCTGCCGATGGCGGCGATGTTTGTGGAATTGCTGCTTCTGGGCGAAGACCGACCGCAGGTTCTGGCCTTCGGGCTGGAGGAGGAAGAAGGGTATTTCGCGCCCGCCCTGCGGTTGCCTTCGGATGGGCCGGACCCGTTCATTGCCGCCCGCCCGGCGAGCTTTACCGATATCGGGCCCGGCAATCTGACAGCGCGTCTGCGGCAGGAGGCCGCCGCCGCCCAAAGGCAGGTCGAGACTGTCAGAACCCTGTTGCGTGAGATTGCGACCGAAGCCGAAAGGAACCAAGCATGACGCCTGCACAAACCTGCCCGCCGGCCTTTCTGGCGCTCGCCCACGCCATGGCGGACGCTGCCGCCGATGTGATCCGCCCGTATTTCCGCCAGCGCCTTGCCATCGACGCCAAGGCCGATGCCAGTCCCGTCACCATCGCCGACCGCGATGCGGAAGCAGCGATGCGGCAAATGATCGAGGTCCATTTTCCCGATCACGGCATCAGGGGCGAGGAGTTCGGCGCCTGCCGGACGGATGCCGAATGGATCTGGGTGCTCGATCCCATCGACGGCACGAAATCCTTCGTCTCCGGCTCGCTCGCCTTCGGCACGCAGATCGCCCTTCTTTATCGCGGTGAACCCATGCTCGGCATGATCAATCAGCCGATCACGGGCGAACGCTGGCTTGGCCTATCCGGCACGCCGGCGACCCTCAACGGTGACCCGATCCGAACCAGCGATCGAACGGCTATCGACCGGGCGATTCTCTACACCTCTGCCCTGGAACAGTTCGATCGCGAGCGCTATAGCCAATTCGCCGAGTTGGCCGCAAAGGTCCACTTCACCCGGTTCTCACACGACTGCTACGCCGCCGGCCTCCTGGCCTTCGGCAGCATCGATCTCCTCGTCGAAAGCAATGTCTTCGACTACGATATTCTCCCGCAGATGCCGATCGTGCTCGGCGCCGGCGGCATTGTGACGGATTGGGAAGGCAGGCCACTAACGGACGCGCCCCGATATGACACCGTGCTGATGGCGGCGAACGAAAAAATCCATCGGGCCGCATTGGAGGCTCTTCGTCGCGCGTGATGCGCGACGGGGGCGGGTTGAACCCAATCAAGGCGTTGATCCTGTGTCGGCCTCTGGGGCTGGAAGCAGACGTTCATCGTTTGACATGAGCGGCGGCGGCAAGTGGGAAAACCCCCTTGTGGACGTCCCCTCGATGCAAGGATTAGGCCCCGGGTTCGTGGCAAACCACTTCGATATTGTGCCCGTCCGGACCAATGACGAAAGCTGCATAGTAGTTCGCGTGGTAGTGCGGGCGCAGACCGGGCGCACCATTGTCTTTGCCGCCCGCCTCCAGAGCGGCGCGATAGAAAGCTTCGACCTGCTGGCGATTGTCGGCCGTGAACGCCAAATGAAGATGCGCCGGCTTCTCCTCGGTTTGGTACAGGCACAGTGAAGCCTTGCCCTTTGGGCTAAGCTCGACACCGTATGTCGGCGGCCCCTCCGCGACGACAGCTACACCGAGCGGTTCGAGTGCGCTCAGGAAGAACGCTTTGCTCGCTGCATAGTCGCTCACTCCGAATTTGACGTGGTCAAACATGAGTTCTCCTGAAATGTGTCGGCCTGCCTCACGGAGAAGCAGCCGGAGCGTGCCGCCTGCTGCGCCTTGCGCTGCAAAGCGGTCCTTCGCGGCCGTTTTGCGTGTCAGAGCTTAATGGCATGGCTCAGCCATCAATGGCAAGGAACAGGGGCGGGGTGCCCAGAAGGGTAGCGCCCCAATGAGTGAGCCCGCAGTGCACGCAGACTGAGCCGGCCATTGAGGTTGTACAGGCCCGTAGACCGGGCCGGTAAAATGCCGGTCTCTCAGGCCTGGATGGAGGAAATCGGGATCCCACCCAACAATCGTTGACCCGAACCTTCTCACATGACGATACAACAGCAGCGATCACACGGAGCGCGTGATGCCGCCGTCAACACGAATGTTCTGGCCCGTGATGTAGGCCGCACCATCGGAGGCAAGAAATGCCACCGTTGCGGCGATTTCGTCGCTGGTGCCATACCTTTTCATAGGCACGCCCTCGCGCCGTTCCTCGGTGGCCGGAAGGCTGTCGATCCAGCCGGGCAGGATATTGTTCATGCGGATATTCTCGGCCGCATAGGTGTCGGCAAACACCTTTGT
Organism: Ensifer sp. Root142; assembly: GCF_001426785.1. Classification (NCBI taxonomy): domain Bacteria; kingdom Pseudomonadati; phylum Pseudomonadota; class Alphaproteobacteria; order Hyphomicrobiales; family Rhizobiaceae; genus Ensifer; species Ensifer sp. Root142. The sequence goes on along the minus strand of NZ_LMFK01000034.1, from coordinate 379,448 downwards.
GAAGGAGGCAAGGCCCGCGCGCGCCACCGCCGAGGTCGGAAACATGGCGCTTGGTTCGAATGCCCATGCGGTGGAGATGTTTATGATCGAGCCGGATTTCTGGCCTTGCATTATGGGCGTTACCAGCCGTGTCGGTCGCACGGCATTCAGGAAGTAAACGTCGATTCCGGTGTGCCAGTCCTCATCCGTAATCTCAAGGATCGGCTTCCTCGGCCCATGCCCTGCGCTGTTCACCAGCACGTCGATCCGGCCCCAACGGTCCACCGTACCATCCACCAGGCGCTTCAGGTCATCGTTGGATTGGTTCGATCCGGTGAGGCCAAATCCGCCGAGTTCCTGCGCCAGCGCCTCTCCCTTGCCCGAGGATGACAGGATGGCCACCTTGAACCCGTCAGCGGCCAGACGCCGGGCCGAGGCCGCACCCATACCAGAACCACCCGCCACGACGATCGCCACTTTTTCTGCTGACATATTCGTTTCCTTCATCGGGATTTGCGTTAATTACCCACAGTGATAGCATCTTTCGTCTAGGCTCACGAACCAGAACAACACTTATCATCCAGTAGAAAAACTATCGCATGGCTGACGGTAATCGGCGACTTCCGCCGCTGAACGCATTGCGTGCCTTCGAGGCCGCATCGCGACATCTGAACTTCCGCCTCGCCGCTGAAGAGTTGGGAGTGACGCAGGGTGCAGTCGCGCAGCAGGTGCGCGGTTTGGAAACCTCCCTCGGCCTGAAGCTATTCGAGCGCCATACGCGGACGCTTGCGCTCACCGACGTTGGGCGCAGCTATGTGGGCAATATCAGCCGCGCCTTCGAACTGATTTCCGATGCGACGGAAGCCCTGAAACCCGAACCACGCCATCTGACCATCAGCGTGACGCCAACCTTCGCGTCACGCTGGCTGATCCCACGGTTGCCGGACTTCACGGAGATGCATCCCGACATCGGCCTGCGCATTCTGGCGACCGACCGGATCTCCAATTTCCAAACCGACGCGGTGGACTTGGCGGTGCGCTACGGGCGTCCGCCCTTCGGACCGGGTCTGATCGCCGACCTCCTGTACGAAAACGTGATCGTTGCTGTCGCAAGCCCTCTGTTGATCGAGAAGCTTGGACCGCCAACACAGCCTGAAAATCTCAGGCATTATGCGTTGCTACATGATGCCCATGATTTCTGGCCCCAGTTTCTGGATGTTGCCTTTCCCGCAGGGGTCGCCACCTCGGGCAAGAACATCCGGTTCAACCAAACCTCGCTCGCGATCGAGGCAGCGGCGGCCGGGCAGGGCCTCGCTCTCGCCAGCCTGTTCTTCGTGACGGACGATCTGGGTTCCCGTCGTCTTGTCCGCCCGTTCACGCCAGAATTGCGCGTTGGAGCGGACTTCTATCTGGTCTCGCCTCGCAAGCCGCGCCACCCGGCCGCTGTTCTGGAGGTTCGAGAATGGATGAGCGCGGCCAAGGCGGGTAGGATGGGCTGAGACATCGGATCAATCGGTTATGTGATTGTGTTCCCGCCATCGCGGTTGGACGTTTTGCAACGTCGCGGCACAGGGACTTTTGCCGCCGCCGATTGGTCTCGCTTGCTCGCTCTCTCGTTGTTGTACCTTTCGGGGGAAAAGGTATAACTCGAATGAAAACATACCAACGTCGAAATCACCCGCCGCGAGGCACTGGCCTTTGGACGCGGATGGCGCCCACAATCTTGCCTACGACCGCTTCGTCAATTGATGTTCTCGCCAGATGGTGAAAAGGCCCGCGCCGACGACGATGAGAGCGCCTGCGATCATGTTGTGCGTTAAATTCTCGTCGAACAACATCACCGCTACAATGACATTGAGAACCAGCTGAAAATAGGTGACAGGCTGAACTTCGGCGGCAGGCAGCAGCCCATACGCCCTGATCAGGAAGTAGTGACTGAGCGTACCGCAGACGCAAAGCGCTGCCAGCGCAAGCCAGTCGAAAGTCTGGACTTCGGTCCAATAGAAGGGGCCAATGAGTGAAATCGCGAGAGCACCGACGACGCCGGCATAAAAGAGGCTTGTGACTGCCGAATCCTCATGGCTGACCGCGCGCGTGGCGATGCTGTAGAGCGCAAACAGCACGGATGCTGCAAGCGGCAGAAGAAGCGACATGTCGAAGTGAACATCTACGGGGTTTATGATCACCAAAACGCCAATCAGTCCAACCAGTACCGCCGTGCCGCGCCGCCATCCTACCGTCTCTCCCAGCAGCGGAATTGACAGGACCGTGATGATCAGCGGCGTTGCCTGAAAGATCGACTGGCTCATGGCGAGCCCGGCATGAACGTAGGAAAAGACGATGATGACGATTTCCGCGACGAGCAAAAGTCCGCGTGCAATCTGTAACCAAGGATGACGCGTCTGAACGGCGCGGCGATATCCGCCCGGTGACGATGCGGCGAAACAGAATACGAAGAGCGCAAACGCCCAGAACCGTATCATGGTTATGAAAAGCGCCGGGTAACGGTCACCAAGGTACTTGGTGATGGCGTCCTGGGCGGCGAAAATGCAGATCGCCAGGAAGGCGAAGAGGTAGCCGCGGGTCTTGGAGCTCATCACACGCATACTCAGAATCGTTGACGATCCTGAATAGCATAGTCCTTGGTCAAAGTCCGGTACGAGCCGGCATGTTGTCGACGGCGCGGTGATGAAGCCAAGGTTTGCAAACGTCACTCGGTCGCGTGCGGCCGTGGCGGTCAACACCAGCCCCTCCCTTTTCTCACATAAGGTTCGAGGGGAGGCGTCGTGTCCGCTTTAGCGCCGCTCATAATTCCGACCGGGAAGGGCAGGGCGGAAAATCTCTGCCTTTGAGCGTGAGGTGGGCCGGGAGGGGGAAGGCGAAATCACTGCGCGCGCGTCATTTGCGCTTTCCGAGGCAGCGCTTCCCGCGTGTCACGTTCGGTACTTGTATCAATCGATATTGACACCGTCACCGACGGGGGCTGCCCAGTGGTAAAAGAGGTCGCGTCGCTGGCGACTCCTATCGGTAACGACGGCGCCTTCCAGCGTATTGGTTCGCGGGCCACTTTTCACACTCGTCAAACGATCTGCACCGCAGTTGGGTCAACGAAAGCGCGGTCGTTTGGGCGGGGCGTTGGTTTCGAGCTCATGTCTGCTCGCGAACTTGCCCAACAGGGAAAGGAGCCTGCCCTGATCCCTGCTGCTTATGCTGTGGCGGATGCAATGCTCCACGACGTCGAACACAGGTTGGTGGGGCTGCGAACTCAGCTTTTGATCATTGATATGTTTGGACATGAGCGTACCTCCGGCCAGATAACGCCGGGAAGGGCCGACGAGTTCCCTTCGTGCGGCCGCTTTCGGCGCCTCGTTTTCACGACGCCGCAATTCAGTATGTGCAAGACGAAGGCGGCAGCGTGATGTCAGTGCAGTTTTGTAATCTTGGCCTCGGCGATTGCCTCGACAAACGCCTCACGGGCTTGTTCCCAAGGGTAGGTACCAAGCATTGCGTCCGTGCACTTGTTGAGGGCGTCGGTGAAGGCGACGCCATAGTCTACCGGCCAGCTGTCGTTAAGCAAAGTAGCTGCCCGCGCGGGCGTCCAAACCATCTGCACTCCGTCGAGGTCGGGAAGCTGGATGATGACGCATTCATTCCAAGTTTCGATCATCGCCCTGTCCTTTTCTTCGCAGGGATAACGATCGGATGCAGCCTTCGTTCCGAAGCGGTCCCGGCAGAAGCAGGGCCCCGGTTTGCGTGGATCGCCGGAGGTCGTTCCGTGATCGCCAATGTAACCTTACGCAGCCCTTTGAGGATTGCTGCCCCGGGGCACTTCCACCTGCTCAAATGCAGCAGTGGCCGGCAAACCGGCTTCAAGACACGCTGCGATGAACGCTTCGCGCGCGACGGCGACTGGGGTCGCCCGCTGAAGTGCACCGCGGCAAGTCCTGACCGCGCGCTCGTAGCGCTGTCCTCGACGAAGCGGCCACTCATTTTCCAGGAAATCAAGAGCCTCGTAGACGGACGAGAAGACGTGATGCGTGCCGTTCTGAAACTTTACCAAGAGCGGCACAGACCATGGCATTTCCGCAATGAACATGGGTTCCTCCTTCACATGCAAGCGGATGAAGAAAGACAGTTTAAATTAGGTGCAGCGAATGGATGTTCAAGCGGGCAATTGACGCCCGCAAAGAAAAGGCCCCTGCGGGAGGGGCCGAGAGAACGACAGCTGTTGCCGGGGGACTGCCAGCTGTCATGGGGTGTCCATAAAACGCGGGCGCTGGCGAATTGTTCCAAACCTGCTGACCTCGCACCGGGCTGCTCCAGATATCCCTGGCGCGCATAAACATCTAGCCGTGACCTTGCCCCTTTGAAATCCATCTTGAATTAAGCTCCGGCGCGATAGCGCGTGACGGTGCTTGGCGAAATTTAAGAGATTCTCACATCACCTTCATGTGCAGCGGTGGACCGGGCTAACTCCCGTCTGCAGGGTCACCGTTTGGGTTCGGCGCTGGCATCTCTCTTATATCTCGCGCGGGATGTTTGCGGTCGTCGGGCTCCGATGGCGCTTCCTTGTCGTCGGGACGGCGGATTGGCTGTGCTCTAGGGTCGACCCTCTTGGGTGGGTCAGCAGTCTTCTTGGACATGTCCAGTTCCTCCAGGTTCAATGACAAGAAGCGATTGACGGGACTGAAGGTTCCGGGACCGCTGGGAGGGGTGGATGGTCAAGGGACTTGAAGCTCGGGCGGCCGAAATTTCGCTGCTGCGGGCAATTATCTTCAAGGCTTCCTCGGCCTCGTCGGCGCTGACGACGCCCCAAACCGCCAATCTCTCATGAAGCCCTGTAAGCGCGCCTGCGACGGGCCGCCGATCCATGTACAAAGCGAAAACCAGCATTCTCTTTCTCGATCGGCGTCACTTGGTTTCTGGTAGATCCAGCGGGCAACCAATGCGGACGACCACGCGCTCGGCCCCGGCAATCTCCTCGGCTATCCGTCGAATGGTTTGCGAAGCGTCCCGTTCCCGCAGTACGCCTTCTATAATCACCACGTCGCCGAGCGCACGAAAACAAAGGCCTCGTGTGTCGAACGGTGCCTCGGAACTCACGGCACCGCGTATCGAATCCAGCAGCGCGCTGTATCCATAAAGTCTATCACCATCGGGCGCGATCAGGATCATTGCGAAACTCCTTTCATCATCATATGAGCAAACCCTAATTGTTAAGGAAAGTTCCCACTGAGCGTTCCGAAGTTTCTTGCATACCCGATCGTCAACACGCCAACGGCCGCGACGCATGGCAAGCCGGGCGACATCCTCGATGGTTGGATGGCGCACGGCACGGCTCGTCAATTGCGCTGTGGAACTGCCGCAGCGTCAATCGTGTTTGAACAGGAGAAGTTGCTCCATCAGGAAAGTGCTCTTCCTACAGCCTCAATATCCCCGAATGCGGCGCAGCCACAAAACCTGATGATCGGCAGTGGAAAAGTTTGGCGCGGTCTCTCATCGCAGCCGTCCGGGTCCCGGGCTATTTTTGTGATCGCTCCAAAAGGATACGCATCTCATCGAACCGCCTTTTTCGCGCAGCGTCCTCCTCCTGGGGCGTATAGCAGGTGTTCGATTGGCAAAACCGGACCAATGCAAAGGGCGGCTTTGCGTCACTGAATTCACATTCAAACGTGTCCGACATTTCCGATTTTGCCACGTTGGCACGAGTCGAATAGGTCAGCCGCACGCCCGGCGGCTTCAGTTCCGGGAAGGACTGAACAATTCCAAGATGCAACACATCGGTCAGAAGGAAGTTTTTTGCGACCGTGGCGCATATCGCTTCCAGATCCCCTGACTGGGCGAAAGCTGGAGATGCGACCAGGTTCAGCAAAAGCACATAGCGTATCATGTAGTTCCTCCAGGGCTTTACCTTGTAGGTAACTAGAGGCGGAACAATAATATCAATTGGTCGTTGCGCGAAATTTCGACCGGCAGGAAGAAGTCGGCAGAGGGTTTGACGCCGGTAGGCGGGAAGCCCTCGCGAGCCGATCGTTGGATGGGAACAATCCTGCGCTTTCGCCATTATATTAGTGCACGCGCAAAAGCGATCCCGAACTTAATCCCTCCGGATCGTGTGCAGGATGGCCTCCTCGAAAGGAGGCCATCTGTCTATTACAGCGGCCGACACGCCCATGGCCGGATGATTTGCGAGATTGTCCATCACCGACACGATGCGCGCTACAACGCGGCCGGCCGCGTCGGGGTGTGGCCGAGCATACGGCGAGCATCGGATGACGTTGCAGCAATTGCCACGGTGAAAAAGCGACTTCCTTGCGGCGATTACGTCCGCCTTGACGTTCCCGAATGACCGTTCTCGTGCAACCACGGCGGATTCCGCTAAGGCCGATCACCATGTCTGTGCTCTTCGGGGGCTGGTCCTAGTTTGCTGTGCCGGAGTTGAAGCGACGAAGCAGGGCCGTAAAGAGGCGTAGATCCGCCTCGCTCCAGCCGTGGAGACGACGGCGAAAACCTCGCCCTTGTACTTGATCGCTGCGCGTATCTTGGTGGCGCCCTGGTCTGTCAGGGACAGTATTACGCCACGCTTGTCGGCCGGATCGGGACGAGACTCGACGATTCCGGCTTGCTTTAGCTGTCGCACCAGGCGGCTAGTCGCGCTACGGTCCATAGCATCATGTTATCCCTCGAACTTTCGCGGCAGCTGGAAGGAACCGGCGTGGCAGTGATCTGCCTAGACCCGGGTTTTAATGTCACTGGTCTGGGGCGCGAGCTGAGCATTGCGCCAATGCTCGAACGGATCCTGACGAGGCTGAAGATTGGCGATCCCCGTCGAGGCGCGGACATTATCGTTCGTCTCGCCATGGATGCTGAGTTCGGGACCGCTACGGGCGGATATTTGTGATAGGTAACTCGCTGGTTGATGTCAGCTATCGGCCCGAAACAGACGCAGGCAGTCTTTTGATAGTGTCTCAGTCTTAATCCGGTAGCCGCTGAACAACCTCAACAATGTCTCGCGTGCGTGACGCCCGCCCGCCCCATTTGGTATCAAATTCGTTGCCCGCGGATTGAATAGCGGCGTTCGCCGCCTCTAAACTAGAGAACTCATAGAAGGCAGTGTGCTTCGAGGGATCGGTTCGGCTCCAGGTGCGCCAAGCCCGGAGCGCCCCAAACACGCGCAATGCGTCTGGCATATGGCGATCGTACCATTGGTCGAAGAGGGCTCGGTCCACTTCATTCGGAACATCGGCATGCACTATTAGCAGCGCTTGAGTGGACATTTCGCCCCCGCTTTTCTCAGATCGCATATGACAAGACGCGCTCCGATAAGCATACAAGAGTTTGGCGCGGTTCACGAGACCGCGGCGCAAATCGGCCGCCCTCTCGGTGGAGGATGCAACGCCGCTGGAGCCTGTCTCGCCCGCCGACGACCCGAATGCGCGGCAGGCATTGTGGGCCATAACCCACGAGGTGCTTGGGGCGATTTCCTGAGGCGGACGAGTCTTCGCGGCTGAAAGGACCCGACGAGCGTGCCCGGAGTCCTGCAGGAGCGCGTACGGAGCGGAACACTGACATAGGCCCCCGGAAAACCGGGGCATCTTGACGTCTATTGCCGACCTACCGATGCTATATCAGAGCCGTGGGTCGGGCCCTTCTGAAGTTGGATCGGCAGCTGGCGCGAATTGCTGCAATCCTTGTTCGCTCAACAATTCGGCACGTATCTTGCCGACGACGGAGTCGATGAAAGCCGAAACCGCCAGTGGCAAGTGGGCCCGGTTGGGGTAGACGACGCTCATGCCGAGATTGCGGCGCATGTATTGGGGCAACACCGGCACCAGTCGGCCGACCGCGAAATCGGCTGTGCCCAGGATTGGTGTCAACGCGATGCCGAGGCCTGCTATCGCCGCCTTTCGGATCGCCTGTGCGGTATTCGCCATCACGCGGCCGGTGACAGTCACCTCCTCCTCGGCGCCGTCGGGACCTTGAAGGCGCCAGGTCGCATAGTCCCGGGCCTGTGGCATGAACAGACAGTCATGACGGGTCAGCTCCTGCAATGTGGCAGGCGTCCCGCGCGCGGCAAGGTAGGAGGGGCTGGCGACAAGTCCGAACGAGCGGGTTTGGATCTTGCGGACAACATAGTTCGGACCACGCGTTGCGTTCCCTCGGAAGGCGACATCGATGCCTTCTTCGATAAGATCAACCGTGGCGTCGCTTAACACGAACTCGATACGCACTTGTGGGTGCGAGGCCAGGAACTCGGCTATCCATTCCATTTTGTAGAAGTCGAAGAAGTCGGCGGGCATCGCCACACGTATCAGCCCCCTCGGCACCCGCGCGCCGGCAATCAGATCCTCTCCCGCTTGTTGCAGTCCATCCACGGCCGCAGCGCTATTATCGTAGAGTTCATGTCCGGCATCGGTGAGTTTCAGCTTCCGGGTGGATCGCTGCATGAGCCGGGCGCCGAGCTGCTCTTCCAATTCCTGAATGCGCCGGCTGACCGTATTGGCGGGAATCCCCAAACGACGTCCGGCCTCCGCGAAACTGCCAAAGCGAACAACCTGCACGAACAGGCCGATGTCGTTCAGGTCGAGCATCGTCGATATTCCTTCTAAAAATGGGGGAGTTAAATCCGATAGCCCCGCCTAGTCAATTAAATATGCGGCGAGCATTTTAGGGACAGCGGGAATTGCACGCAGTCCCGATTGTTCGACAAGCCTGAAAGGAAGCACCCACATGTCCAAGAACCCACATATCGGCATCGTCGTCGGCTCGACGCGAGAGGGCCGCTTCAGCGAGCGGGCGGCCGCATGGTTTCACAAGATTGCCGCTCGGCGCAGCGATCTCAGCGTCGAAATTGTCGACCTGCGCGACTACCCGATGCCATTCTTCGATGAGCCGGCATCGCCGGCCTGGATGCAGCCGAAGGATCACGTCGCAGAGCGTTGGGCGGCGAAGCTGGCCGCGTTGGACGGGTTCGTCTTCGTCACGCCCGAATACAATCACGGATACAGCGCAGTGCTGAAGAACGCGCTGGACTATGCCTTCCAGCAATTCAACCGCAAGCCGGCCGCCTTCGTCGGGTATGGCGGCGTCGGGGCCGCACGCGCCATCGAGCAACTGCGCATGGTTGCCGTCGAACTTCAGATGGCGCCGATCCCCAAGTCCGTGAACATCGGCATGGCCGAGTTCCTTGGCATCTGGCAGCAGGGCAAGGATTTCGCGGATTTTCCGCATCTCGAACAGGCGGCCGGCGTTCTGTTGGATGACTTTTCCTGGTGGAGCCACACGCTGCAGACCGGGCGTCAGGCCACATCCGCACTGGCTTCAGTCGGCTGAACGCGTTGGGTCGCCGCTCGGCCCAACAGGCGGCGGCCCAATTTGGTCCAGTGAAAGGAGATTGGTCATGAGTCAGAAGCTTGCTGTCGTCGTCACGGGAGCCACAGGCCAACAAGGCGGCGCTGTCGCGAAGAACCTGCTGGAGCGCGGCCACGAGGTTCGCGCCGTCACGCGCAATACCGACTCCGCGAAGGCAAGGAAGCTCGCAAACGCTGGCGCCACGCTCATCCGCGCCTCACTCGAAGACACGGCCACGCTCACCAAGGCGCTCGAAGGAGCGACCTCTCTCTTCGTGATGACGACGCCATTCGAAGGAGGTCCGCAAGCCGAGACGCGGCAGGGTATCTCCGCCGCGGACGCAGCCAAGGCCACAGGCGTACACCTCGTCTTCAACTCGGTCGGCTCTGCCAATCGACAGACGGGCGTCCCGCACTTCGACAGCAAGTATGAGGTCGAAAAGCACATCGCCAAGATCGGCGTGCGCGCCACGGTCCTGACAGCGTACACGTCCCTGCGCGCCGTGCTTGCCGAGCACACTACCTTCGACCCGAAGGTGGGTGCGGCCCTCACCCTCGCGGCTGCGGTCGGCAACGCCTACATGAGCCGTATCGCCAGTCGGCTCGCCCAGATGAATGGCTGGACCGAAGAGCAGGTCGGTGCCTTAACGACGGGCACCTCGACAAACGACGTCAAAATCGATGTGCTGGCCGCCTGGTCAGGGAAGTGGCTGCCAATTCGGGAAACGTTGCCGACGTCACCTGGAAGGCCGCTCAATTCGCCGGCTGGAGCGATGAGCAACTAGCCGACGTGTTTGCTTACGTGGGGGCGACGGTATTTACGGGGTACTTCCTCAATTACGCACAAACGGATTTGGATGTCTAAGTGCGTCAGGGGGTCTGCGGAAGGTCATTCCTTCAACCGCGGTCGATGACATAGTTGAGAGATCCAACAGAGTAGCGACGTGGTGAGGCCACTCATTCGCATAGGGGGTAGGTCCAGACGTCTGCCCGACGAGCGGTCGTGCGGTCTCCGGCGAGCCGCAGCGATCGCACCTTCGGGCGACAAAATGACAGCGACCATCCGCTTAGCTCGACTTCTGTGCGCTCTGAGGCGAATAGAAAAGGCCGATCAGGAGCAACAAAAAGGCTGGCAAGAGCATGCCGGCAACGCCAACCGTGACTTGCGCAAACGCGCCGGCGGCGCACCCCAGCACAAAGCCAAGGACCAGGATGGTCGAGGTCAATGATTGCCCCCACTCTTCCGGCTTCTCGGTGTAGCCGATGAGGCGACGAGCAGCGGCGGCGGCGAGCCCGGCGATGTTGCCTGTCATCAGCGAGAACGGCGGGCCGAGCCTGGTGTCGAGACGCTCGATCGCCGTCAACATCCCCATCGCGACGACGGCGAGAAGTGCACAGGCGGATACCGGCCCGGCATCGAAGATTGCAAGAAGAGCGGACATCGCGAACGCAGCTGCGGCGACCATGAGCGTCCAGAACGTCGCGCGTTCGAGAGGCTTGATCGAGGTGACCATGATCGCCGCCAAACCCGCGCCCACCATGAAGAGAGGGAATGACATGATCTGAAGACCACGCAAACCACCTCTTTCGTGACCGACCAGCCCCAGCCCGAGGAGCACGACATTGCCGGTGACCAGTCCAACGAAAAGGCCGCCCAAATGAATGAAGAAGAGCGCGTCCGCGAATCCGGAGACGAATGCCAGTACCAGTGAATTGCTTTTCCCGCGAAGTATATTCAGCATTGTCTGCGGTGACCCCTATTGGTTGAGACTGATTCCGGCCCTTCTTGCAAAGCGGGCGCAGCAAGCGATCCACGCTTGTCCTCCGACGACGGCCGGGTGAGGCGATTTAACGACGCTATTCAGGTGCTGCGTGCTTTCTCCTTAATACCGGTCCGGTGCTCCAACGTGTGCTCGAAAGGGAAATCGAACCCTGTGGTCAGCGCCTCCACCTCCCTGGTGCGTCTCGACGACAAACCAGGGAGACGACCGGTGATGATTATTTTGCGGGGTTCGGACCGATGCGCTTGCCGTGATGGACGCGCTCCTCGCCCTTGTGGACCATGGTCACGGCGTAATCGATGCCCATGCCATAGGCGCCGGAATGCTCCTTCACCAGCGTGGTGACGGCGTGATAGGTTTCCTTCCGCGCCCAGTCGCGCTGCCACTCAAGGAGGACCTGCTGCCAGGTCACCGGAATGACGCCGGCTTGAACCATGCGGTCCATTGCGTATTTGTGTGCGTCGGCCGAAGTGCCGCCGGAAGCATCGGCAACCATGTAGATCTCGTAGTCCGGAACATCGCGGAGAGCCGAGAGTGCGAAGGTCGTGTTGCAGACTTCGGTCCACAGACCTGACACGACAATCNATAGGTTTCCTTCCGCGCCCAGTCGCGCTGCCACTCAAGGAGGACCTGCTGCCAGGTCACCGGAATGACGCCGGCTTGAACCATGCGGTCCATTGCGTATTTGTGTGCATCGGCCGAAGTGCCGCCGGACGCGTCGGCAACCATGTAGATCTCGTAGTCCGGAACATCGCGGAGAGCCGAGAGTGCGAAGGTCGTGTTGCAGACTTCGGTCCACAGACCTGACACGACAATCTTCTTGCGGCCGTTGGCAGCATTCTTCGCCAGCGCATCGCGGACGTTCTGATCGTCCCAGGAGTTCATCGAAGTGCGCTCGAGNCCTGACACGACAATCTTCTTGCGGCCGTTGGCAGCATTCTTCGCCAGCGCATCGCGGACGTTCTGATCGTCCCAGGAGTTCATCGAAGTGCGCTCGAGAATGTCGTTTTCCGGGAAGACGGCGAGCAGTTCAGGATAGGTGTGGCCGGAGAAGGATTCGGTCTCAACGGTGGTGATCGTCGTCGGAATATCGAAGACCTTGGCGGCCTTGGCGAGGCCCACGACATTGTTCTTCAGCACCTGGCGGTCGATCGACTGCACGCCGAAAGCCATCTGCGGCTGCTGGTCGATGAAGATGAGCTGGCTGTTTTGCGGGGTCAGGACTTCGAGTTTGCTGGACATGGGTTATCTCCTCTTTGAGTTGGTGGGAAGCAGGGCGTCTGCCGCCGCCTTCGCCGGTTTCTGCGGTAAACTTGTTTGGTGAGAATAGGTGTAGTCCCGTTGATTGCGTCGAGTAATTGCAATAAAAATTGCGAATGAATTGCGGTTTTGGAAATAATCAAGATTAACGACTACAAGGCCCTGCGCATCTTCCTGCTTGCCGCCGAAAAACGAAATTTTGCCCAGGTAGCGCGGGAGCTCAACTTGGCGCCCGCCGCGATCACACGGGCCATTTCCATTCTGGAAGACGATCTCGGCATCCAGCTTTTCGTGCGCACGACGCGGCAGGTGTCGCTGACGACGGACGGGGCGATCTTCGCCGCACAGGTCCAGCCCGCCATGCCGGCGCTCGAAACGGCGCGCAAGGACGTGATCGACGCCCACAAGGCGGATCAGGGGCGGCTTCGCATCAGCGTGCCGACCTGGTTTGGCAACAGTATGTGCCTGCCTTCGTGGCGACGCTGCAGTAAGCCACGCAAACTCATGGGCAGCCAACCCTCCTTCTCTGGCGGTCATCATCTTAACGTGGGGCGAGTGCCACCACCCTCATCGGATCTGCTGCCATTCGAAGCTGCGAACGCGGTCGAGGATATCCCCTTGTAATAGGCGCCACGCTTCGGCGTCGGATGGTTCACAACGACCTTCGCCCAAGAGGGGCGGGCCTTGCCCGTTGCTGGGGCACGGTCATCGCCAAGAGCGACAGATGAACAGACCAAGATTGAGACTGCCGCTATTGCGGCAGGTCCGGCCATGTTTTTCATTCTTTGATCCTTTGCGGGAGTTTAACTAACGATGCCGTGCGTTCCTCTATCGCTGAACGGCCCTGCAGGCGCAGCCGAGCGCGGCGAAGAAGCCCTTGAGATCGGCGATCGGCAGGCGTGATGTCCAGGCGCCGGCGCCTTTCCGGACCGCCCCAGGCGGCATAGCCACCGAAGGTCCTGACCGGTGACCAGTCGGGCATGACGGCGGCGTGACTGCCAGGATCATCGGCTTCTCCCCGAGTAATTGCCGGTTGCGGAAGTGGTTCCCCGATATTGCTTCTATCCCGCTGCAGGTTCTTGTCCGGAATGTCTGCTTTTTGAAGATTCTCCCGTTTACCCGCAACGAAGGGAAGCTCGGCGGACGGCAGGGATACACCGTTCACATAACGGCGATTGCACTCAACGCTGATGGCGCTGCCGGCATTCCGGCGTGGTGCCGACCACACGCGAGCCCGCGTGAAGTGGCTTTGGTCGGCAAAGCCACACGCCATTGCAATCTCGGCGATTGGCAGCGGCGAGGAGACGAGCAGGTCGCGAGCCTAATCGACGCGTTCCTGCATGAAAAATTGCGTGATAATGTTGAAGGCCTCATCGCGCGCGTTGGCCGGGCTCGGTGCCAAGTCTTCGCGATCGGATCTCAGCCGTATGATGGAGATTGGGGATGCGCCGAGGATCGATCGGCGAATGGCGTCCGGCTCCTGGGTGCTTTCCGGGGCGGCCTCCCTATCGTACGACTCCCAACTAACAGGCGAACGAAAGACTGGCCAAGTTCTTCGTTCAAGCAATTGGACTAATGGAGGCACCCCCGCCGCCAGACCGAAGGCGTAACGCCCGTTTCGCCGACAAATGCCTTTGCGAAATGTTCAAGGCTGCCGAATCCGCACGCGCAGGCAATGTCCTCCAGCGAGAGGGTATGATTGGCGAGGTACGCCTTGGCCCTGTCGATCCGTGCGGCGATTGGCAATAGCGGGGTGCCGAGATCTTCCCGCAGGAACACCCTTGCCGCCTTTCCACCGCTCGCCTCAATCGGCTCGCCATACCGGTGCAGGAGGTGGGCGCAGATAGCGACTGCTACAGGCCCCAGGGGCGCCGGTGAAGGCGCTTTTCCGCTACCGGCGAAAAATGCCAGCAGCGCCGTGCCGAGATTGCAGAGCACCGAATCCGGTTCGCCACGACGGCACACCAGGCGGCGTGGCCCGGTGTCCGGCGATAGCTCCGCCGTCTCGCCGAACAGGGCCTTGGGTAGCACGAAGGCCAGCGAGCGCAGTCGACTGTTGAGGCGAATGGCCGCCCCGTCCCCGAGATCGACGATGCAGATCGTGCCACGCCCAAAGCGGCGAACCGGAGCGCAGGAGCCGTCCGACCGGATGTCTGCGTGTTCGGCGTCCTCTAGATAGAGCATGAGAAAGTAGGACTCGCAGGCCGGAAGCCGAACGTCGTTTGCGTCACCTGCCCAAAGCTCCCGGCAAATGCTGGTCACGGAAAAGCTCGCGGCGCGGATTGGTACGGTGGTCAGGCACGGGGCTTCAGGCGTCCCGAAGCAGACGCCCACGCATGCCATGTCTTTACTATATAAGCTCAAACGACAATCTCTTCGCGACTTCTATGGAACGAACCTACCGAAACAAGGCCGGATCTATTCCTAGACTTTATTCCAGCCTGTGTTCGCGTGCAACGTGAACGCGAATCGGATTCGCATTCTGCGGGTTTCACACGAGCGCGCCCAAATGTGCCTTTCAAGCTCGGCGACAGTCGGCGCAACCTTGCTGCCGTAGCGGATCGCATCCGTACTCCTTTTCCTCGTGCTCGGCCGTGGGTCGAGAGACGGGCGTACCTCAATCAGCCATGAAGTGAGACTGCTCTCTGGTGGCACAACGTGGCGGATCGCGCTACGTGGTGGACTTGTCCATGCTGTCGCCACGGACTTGGATCGGGCCCTGAGTTGAGGTGGCCAGCACCGCTTGGAGTGCCGGGTCGTTCTGGCGCAGGCGTTCGTCGATCCATCGGATGGCCCAGTCGTAGGCCCCGGCAAACAATTCGGAATGCCTGCTCCAATCCATGAAGCTCACCGCGCTCGAACCCGGCGGACAAACCAAGACATCCTCTGGGCCAATGGCAATGTCCTGCGGCCGGTGTGCCAGCATGCTCGCAGCAATCACCTGAATCATGCTGGGCACCTTTGGCAAGCTGGCGCGACCGAAAGGGTTTAGCCAGGCGAGCGCCAACTCGGAAGCTCCGGGGATGCGATCATAGTCGATGTGGTATTTCTGTGGACCACCTGACTCCAAGCTCGCGACGACATTGGGCCCGGTCTTGAGTTCCTTCATCTGTTCGAGCGGCAGATTGTTCATAATCGCGCCATCCACGAGCATATCGCCGTCAGCCGTAAAGAATGGCGGCAGGACACCGGGGATCGAGCCTGACGCGCGAACCGCCTGCCAGAGCTTTCCGCGGCGATGAACATGAGGCTGACGAGTGCTGAGATTGGTCGAAAGCGCAAAGAACGGAAGCCACAGATCCTCAATCAGAACGTCGCCGTACTCGGCCTGAAGGGCCTGATCGAACACCTTGTGATCCAGGAGCGCGAAATGCGGGAGGGTGGGACGGCGAAACGCTCTGCCCTTGATGAATATGTTGTGCGTGCCTTGGTCTATCTCATCGGCATTCAGCCCTCTGGCGAAACCGGCCATCATTGCCGCTCCGGAACTTGTCCCACCGAGATAGTCGAAGCAAGCGCCCGCCTCGACGAAGGCCTTGCAAACACCAAGATGCGTACAGCCGAGGGACCCGCCCCCCGCCGCTACGAAGCCCCTTGCCTTGCCGGAAAAGAATCGAACCAGGCGTTGGATGTCAGACCCGTCCCCCAGTGCAACATGGTGATGATGGCCAACATGAGGACGCTCGTTTAGCCATTTCGCCGTACCAGAAACCGTTGCCGAGCGTTTGTCGTGAATGAGGATGAGCCGCGCGGTCGAGGGTGAATGAACCGATAGCGCCAATTCCTCGGACCGGTTCAGGCGGGGCGAGCAGGACGCGTCGGCGAGCAGCAGGACGCTATCCGCCTGGCGAATGCAGACCCGTGTCCATTCACTGGGCTCTTCATCGGCGACATAGACGATGATCTCGGTCTTGGCCTCGAGTTCGTTCAACCAGTTGAGAACCGACTGATCGTCGATCGGACGACCGGCGAACCGCGCTTCAATGTCAGGCCGGGCAAGGAACTCAGCGCGCATTCCCGCCGCGAACGCCGCTCGCAGGTGACGGATGAAAACTGGTGAAATGCGACTTCCGCCAGCTGGAATGATCGCAAGCGTTCGGATCTTGGCAGGTTCCTTTGGGCGCGACGAATTCGGAGACTGCATGGCGAACCGGCGCGCGAGAAACGTGGTGACCGCCTGCCGCAGGCTTGGCAAAGCTTTGGCCGCCTTCTCGAACTGGCTGCCGCGGATTTCAAGGACGATCGAATCGCGGGCAGCCAGCACGGTCGCCATGCGGGGCAGCCCTGCAAAAAAACCGACCTCACCGACGAGCTCGCCCTGGCCGATCTCAGCGACCGCGCCAGCATAGTCTTCCTTGTGCACCGTAAAGCGGCCCGATAGCACGATAAAGAACCGATCCGATGGCTCACCTTCGCGAACCAGAGCCTCACCGCGTCGCAATATCCGCCTGTCGGATTCGGCAGCCAAAGCCTCGAGTGCCGCCAAAGACGCCCGATCGAACATCAATGTCGCCGACAATAATCTCGCCGCAAGGGACTCGACGGAAGACATTTGCACCACTCCTCGAGACGCGATCGCTCCCACCAACAATAATGCGTTTCGCTCAAATGCGCTTCAAGGCGCAGTGGCTCAAAAAAAAGCGATGCCACCCCTGTGGCAGCCAAGTTTGTAATCCGCCCTACCGCAAAGCAGACGGGTCGATCGTGGATGTCAGCCTCGTGATTGATGGACGAATGACGTCGTCGGCCGAGGGGAGACTGCTGGCAATGTGATGAAGATGCCGGTCGTGGAGTTGCACACAATCGGCGCAAGAAGCCGCCGCTACAGGCGTGCTTGCCGTCGCGAAGGGCACGATGACCAAGGCCATCAGAACGCTTACCATGCGCCGGGGCTGTCCTTGTCCGAGAGCACTTAATTCAAGGCATCACGGATGGCATGTATCGCACTTAGTGCCGTCCGCGTCCGATCCGTGCTGAGGAACTGTGGCCAACTTGAGAGGATCACAGCGGCGAAGTCGCCTTCCGGGTCGATATAGATCAACTGACCGAACACGCCGCGTGCCATATAGGCGCGTCTTTTCTGGTCCTCGATCCAAAACTGGTTATGATAACTGCCGCGCGGTAAGGTCTGGCAATAGTTGTCTCCAAGCGGGTACGATTTTCCGTGGCGAGTTTCTTCGATCCATCTTGAGGGAACAACCTGCTGACCACCAATGTTGCCTTGCCCGAGGTGCAACAATGCAAAGCGTCCGTAGTCACGCAGCGTGGCATTGAAACCGCCGTCACCAAGCGCATAGCCTGCGGGATCCACAGTGAAATAGGCATCTTCCTCAGCCCCCATACGCGACCACAATTCGCGGCTTACGAGCTCAGATAGCATCAGACCGCTTACCCGCTGAAGAACGAAGGCGAGTGCGTCTGTTTCGATAGAGCGATAGCGGAACGAAGCCCCGTGCGGGCATTCGGCCTCCTTTAGCGTGAGGATCAATTCCCAAACGTTCTTCGGCCAGTCTGGCTGATGTCCGTCTTTCCAACCGCTTGCGACATCCAACTGCGCCATGTGGGAATCGTGGGCAGTGTAGGTTTCGTCGAATACCACGCCACTGGTCATATCCAGCACATGCTGAACGGTAGCACCCCGGTACGCTGTGGTTTCGAGTTCGGGGAGATACTGGGTGAGTGGAGCGGCCGGATCGATTTCACCGCGTTCGATAAGAATGCCCGCCACGGTGCCGACAATGGATTTGGCCACCGATTGCGAGAGGTGCGGCGTCCTGGCGGTCATGCCGCTGAGATATCTCTCCGCGACCACTTTCCCGCGGTGCAGAACGAGAAACGCGTCGGTATACTGCGCTTGCATGAAGTTAGCGACCGTCCGGCGGGTCCCGTCCAGCTCGAACTCAACGCGATCAATATCCTGATGCGCACTGAGCATTTCCGTTGGTCCACCCTGACCTCGCCAGACCTGTGCTGTGGGCACGATCGAACGCACGTTCTGGAAGGTCCAGCGATTCCACGGCGCGCGATCCCACTCCGCCCGCGGGACAAGGGGTGCGCCGGGTTTGCTGGGATCACGGAAGGTTAGCGTAGAGCTCGATGTCATCAGTACTTCTTTCGCATTTCCTTGATAGTACTAGTCTTTTCGCCTTAGGTACGATCCGCCGACGAACTCGCCGAACAACTGACCCATCTCGCTCATTGTCGCAAAATTGCGCTTCGCCTTGGGGCCGAGCTTCACCGCCACAGAGTCGATCATGAGGTTGAGGATCACTCCAAGGCTCGCCGTCGAGTCCCAGAAGGTTTTCACGTGTGTGTGCCCCTCAAAGACAAGCGGCGTGTAGGTGAAGCCCCAATGACTGTAGCGGTCGGTCACAATGATAAGTGGAATTCCGAATGCTTTGAGCTTGTCAGCCAGCTTGATCCCTCGGGCGGCGTAGGCCGCAGTATCAACCAGTACAACCACGCTCTGTTTGGGATCGCTTGAGAGGACTTCGCCAAAGGTGCCTGTAGCGTTGTCGGCGAAGAGAACGTTTGGGCGCGCCCATAGCAGGCGGCTCGAGAAATCCATCGCCAAACCTTTGGACGCCTGGAATCCGACGACATAGACGTGGCGGGTCTTGGCAAGAAGCGTTGCTGCCTCATCCCATTGTTCAGTCGCAGTCAGCCCATACGCCTTCACGATCGCGTCCAGCTCGAGTTTCAAGCTCTCTTGGAGTTCCTGCTGTCGGCTGTTGCGGACCTGGAAACGCGCCATGTAGTCATCGACTTCTCCGTCTCTCTCTACAACAGAGCTGCGCATCCGGTTCTTCAGATCGCGAAGATTTTCAAAGCCAAGAGATCGTACGAAACGCGTCACCGTCATCTCGCTCACGCCTACTGCGCGCGCGATGGTGCTGCCCGTCTCAAAGGGCAACAATTGAACATTATCGAGCATGTAGACAGCGAGGCTCTGCTCCGAGGGAGAGAATTCGTTCATGCGCGCGCGGAGGATCGCTTCAATGTCGATCTTCTCCGCACCAGCCTCGTTCGAGCTTTCGTCATTGGCAAATGTCACTGTCATCACTCCCGCATGCTACCTGCAAAGACAGGGGGAAATCCTTGTCCCCATATGCCGTTGTTACGATCCAGACCTTCTTCGAGCTGGCGTCCGACTGCAAGCAGCAAGTCCTCGCGCCCGAACCGGGCCACCAACTGGCTGCCAATCGGGATTCCGCTTGAGGATGTTCCCGTTGGAAGCGAGATTGCTGGCTGACCAGTGCCATTGAAAAGAGCTGTAAACGTTTCCTTCGGTTCGAGGTCGGCGAAGACATCGTCCGCATCGATTTCCGGCCGCGCGGGGTCAAATGTCCCCACGATCTCCGGCAGAATGGCGCTGGTCGGCGTCAAGAGGAGATCGTATTGATTGAAGAAGCGGCCGATTTGGCGCGTCACATCGTCATAAGTGGCAAGCGCACCGATCAGCTCCGCGCCGCTAAGCGTCGTTCCGTAGCGATGCAAGGCCAGGACAGTGGTGCCAACAGTTTCAGGGCCGAGCTTCCTTTGCATGTGTTCTGCAATTTTCGACAATCCCGAAGCGCTATCGGCTGCCCAGATGATTTTCTGGGCATGGAGAAACGCGGCGTAGTCGAATTCTGGCCGCGCTTCCACGACGTGATGACCAAGGGCAGCTAACAGTCCCGCCGTCATTCTTACAGCGTTCACGACTTCGGGATCACATTGGAACCCCGACCAGGAGTCTGTGCAGAGTGCGATGCGCAAGCCCTTCGGCGGACGCTGAATTGTCTCGCTATAGCTGCTGGTCGGCCTGCAAATCTCGTATCCATCCCCAGCGTCAGGGCCATTGCATAGATCCAGCAGGAGGGCCGTGTCGCGAATTGATCTCGTCAACATGAATGCCGTGGCGAGTCCCAGAAGCGGAGCGTTGGCGCGTGGAGATCCGGTAATGCGCCCGCGTGAGGGTTTGAGCCCGATCAGTCCACAGAAGGAGGCGGGATTGCGGATCGATCCGCCACCGTCGCTGCCCTGCGCGAATGGCACAATGCCTGCTGCAACTGCCGCGGCCGCACCGCCGCTTGACCCCGCGACGCCGCGCTTGGGATCCCATGGATTAGAGGTGTTGCCGTAGAGCAGCGTTTCTGTCGTTGCGGCCACGCCGAACTCCGAGCTGGTCGTACGGCCGACATTGACCAGGCCCGCGTTTCTAAGTCGTTCCCAATAAACGGCGTCCTGCGTCGTCCGGTTTCCCTCAGCAAGCCGACTGCCGAACTCGGCAGGGCGCCCCGCCTCGACCGGAAAGTCCTTTGTCAGTGTCGGGATCCCGTAGAACGGGCCCGGGCCCGGCTTCTCCGGAAGGCAATCCAAGGCGTCGGAGTACAGTTCTATGACGGCATTGATCTTTGAGTTCACTGCCGTCACCGAGCTCGTAATGCACCGCCCCAAATCTCTCGGGCTTACGTCACCCTTTGCCAAGAGTTGCGCAAGGCCGACGCCATCGTAGGTGACGTACTCATCGAGGCGCATGGCACATTCCTTGTCTTGCATGGGGCTTTAGGTGGGTGACTGAACCGACAAGCTCGCGGGTGTAGCTATCTTGTGGCTTGTTCAGGACCTGTTGTGTCGGGCCGCTCTCAACGATCCTGCCTCCCTTAAAGACATAGACCCGTTGGCAAATGCTGTTGACGACGCCGAGATCGTGGGAAATGTAGAGCAATGCGAGTTGCCGCTCGCGCTGAAGTCTGCCCAGGAGTTCCAGGATTTGTGCCTGTGTTGTCACGTCCAAAGCGGACGTGATTTCGTCTGCGATCAACAATTCTGGCTCTAGCGAGAGTGCCCTGGCCAAGCCGACACGCTGGCATTGGCCGCCAGATAGCTGTCGGGGGCGACGCTCTCGCAACGCCCTCGGCAGCTCGACCATCTCCAGAAGGTCGTCTGCGCGAATTAGAGCCGAGCGTCGGTCTGACAGGCCGTGCCTCCATATCGGCTCGGCGACGGCGTCCCGGACACTCATTCGGGGGTTGAGTGAATCGTACGGATTCTGGAAAACCATTTGCACGCGCCGTTGGAAACGCCTGAGCTCCGCGCCGCTCAACTCATGCACATCGCTGCCATCGAAACTGATCGCGCCATTGCTCGGCTTGTTCTGCCGTACAATCGCCCGCGCGAGCGTGCTCTTGCCCGATCCGCTTTCGCCGACGATGCCCACCGTTTCTCCGGCGCTGACCTGAAGATCGACTTCGTTCAGGGCAAGGAATGGGATTCGTTTGGATGCCGAACCGGTTAGGAGATTGCCTCGCGGCACGAACGACACGGAAAGCTTGTCAACGCTGATCAGGGGGGTGGACCGCGATGCAGGCGCTTGATCACCGGTGTTGCTCCAGCCGTTTGGCTGCGACGCGATCAGGAGCTGTGTGTAGCTGCTTTTGGGGCGGTTAATGATTTCCTCAGTCGTGCCCTGCTCAACAATTTCGCCGTTGCGCATGACGATCACGCGCGAGCAGGTGCTGGCGATTGCGGCTAGATCATGAGAAATCAGGATGATCGACAAGCCGCGATTTCGGTTCAGATCGCGCAGAAGCTTAAGGATGCGCGCCTGGACAGTAACGTCTAGTGCTGTGGTCGGCTCGTCGGCGATCAGTAGCTTCGGTCCACAACCGATTGCAGCGGCGATCATGGCCCGCTGTTTCATTCCGCCGGAGAATTCGTGCGGATAAGAACGCGATCGCGCGTGCGCATCGTGGATGCCAACATCCTCAAGCAGCTGGATTGTCCGCCGCTCTCCTTCGCGCTTCGATATTCCCAGATGCCGCACCATCGGTGCTGCGACTTGCTTGCCGATGCGACGGAGCGGGTCGAGATGTGAAGCGGGGTTCTGGAAGATCATACCGAGTTCGCGGCCGCGGATCGAGCACCAGTCAGGCTCGCCAAGTTCGAGGAGGCTTCGCCCCTCCAACCGGACAGCGCCCATCGTCGTTGCTGTCCTGGGAAGAATGCCCATGAGCGCGCGGCACGTGAGGGACTTCCCAGACCCGCTTTCCCCGACGATGCCGAGGATTTCGCCAGCATTGACACTAAACGACACGCCTTTCACAGTCTCGAGGGATCCGAAGGAGATCGACAGGTTTTCAACCTCCATCAATGGTGAGAGCTTGCTTGCCATGCTCATGCGGCCACCTCCCGACGCTGCCATTGGCCGAGACCGTCTCCGAGAAAGGCGAAGCCCAGTCCGAGTGAAATTGCCGCGAGACCTGGGAAGAGGCAGATCCACCATGCTTGCTGGATGAACGCCTGTCCGTCGGCAATGATGACGCCCCATTCTGCGAGCGGCGGCTGAGCGCCCATGCCGAGATAGCCAAAGCTCGCCCCGGCCAGCATGACAAGCACGGCGTCGCTCACGGCATAGGCAATGACTGGTCCGATCGCGTTCGGCAGAACGTGTTGGAAAAGGACCGCTCGTCTCGGGTAGCCGAGGCATTCGGCGGCGCGGACGAATTCGCTTTCGCGAACCGTCAGGACTTCGGCTCTGACAAGACGCGCGTAGCTGACCCAGCCGACGATCGTCAGTGCGATGATAAAATTGACGAGGCCCGGTCCGATCACGCCGACGATTGCCAGAACCAAGACAAAAAATGGAAAGGCGACCGTAAGGTCATAGACCCGCATGAAGACGCTATCGACCATGCCTCCGAAGTAACCGCTGAAGAGCCCGACGATGGTGCCGATTACAAGCGGAGGCAGGACGCCGATGACACAAAGAAACAGGTCCACGCGCGCTGCGTAAATGACGCGGGAGAAAACGTCGCGACCTACCTGATCGGTTCCAAACCAATGATCTGCGCTGGGCGCTGTCAGCATACTGGCGATGTCGATCGTGTCCGGGTCGTATGGCGCGATCAGGGGAGCGGCCAGGGCGATGAACAGCCAGCCGCCAAGAATGGCGATCGCCAGCACCATCATCGGTGAGAGCCGCGTTGTGAATGCAATGACCCCTGATAAAGCAGGCAATTTCAACATTGTGGTACCTCAGAGCCGGATTCGGGGATCGATCAAAGCCGAAACAAGATCGACGGCTAGCGTTATGAATACGGTGGAGAAGGCAAAAACGAGCGTGAGCCCTTGCACCACATAGTAGTCACGGCCGAGGAGTGCGCCGACCATCAGCGAGCCGAGGCCAGGTATGGCGTAGACCGTTTCAACGATGATGGCCCCGCCGATCATGAAGGCGACCATAACGCCCAGAAGGTTGAGCGTCGGAAGAACGGCGTTGGGCAGGATGGTTTTCCAGAAGATCTCCCGCTCGCTTGCACCTTGAGCACGCGCCGCGGTTACGAAGTCGGCCGTGGTCTTTTCGATCAGCGCAGCGCGGAGACTCTGGGTCAGCACCGGAACAAGCCAGATCGCCGTCGACATCGCGGGCAGAAACAAATGGTGCAGATGCTCGGCAAAGGTCTCGCCGTAGCCTGAAACAGGAAACCATCCCAAGGAAACACCGAAGAAGCGCGACATCATGATACCCAGCCAGAAAACCGGAATGGTGAGGCCGATGATGCCGATGATCCGAATGGTCTGGTCGGCGGCACCGCCTGGTTCGCGTGCGCTGGTGATCGCCAACGCAATTGTTGGCGGAACGGCCAGTGTCACGACGTAACCCGTAAGGAACAAGGTTGGCCACATGAACTGCAAAATGAGTTCGCTTACCGGTCGCTGGAATCGCAGTGATTGACCGATGTCACCTCCAAGTAGATTGATGGTGTAGGTCAGGTACTGCCGCCAGAGCGGCTGATCCAAACCATAGTGCGAACGAATGGCCGCGATCGTTTCGGGGCTCGCACGGTCGCCTGCAAGGAGACGGGCGGGATCGCCGGGCGCGAGGTGCAGCAGCAGGAAGGTGACGATGCTGATCCCGACCATCACGGCAAGCAACTGCAGCATGCGCCGCGATATGAGTGACAGAAAGTTCAATCTGGTTCCTCCGGTGAGAGGGAAGGGCAGCACACCAAAGCGCCGCCGCCCCGCCTGATCTCATCTACTTGGCGACCGTCGTATCTTCGAGGGTCCACTGGAGGGAGGGGGTAAGCTTGATGCCTTCGAGGTTCTTCGAGTAGGCGACCGCGTTCGGCGCATAGAACAGAGGAATCTGAGACACCTCTTCGGTCGTGATCCTCTGGATCTCCTTATAGATCTCCGCTCGCTTCCGGAGATCTGTCTCCATGGTGCCCTGCGCAACCAGTTCGTCGACCTTCGGGTTGGCGTAGAAGGTGTTGTAGGAGTTGGAGCCGCAAGTGCCGCAGACTGCCCAACGAACAGCCAGATCGGGATCGGGCGTCTCGTTGTACCACCAGTTTGCCGCCGCATCGTAGTCGCCCTTGGCGGTTGCATCCCACCAGGCACCGGAGTCAACGTTTACAATGACTGGCTTCAGTCCGATGGCCTGCCACTGTGCCTGCAGCAGCAACGCCATCTGCTGTTCGGTCGCGCCCGATGTGGCGAGGATCTTCACCTCGTGTCCGGACATTCCAGACTCAATCAGTAACTGCTTTGCCTTCGCAGAATCAAAGGGGATGCCAGGGTTGTCCTTGTCGTGGAAATCGATACTGCCGGGCAGGGTCGTGTTGGCGGGTTCTGCGTAACCCCGCGTGATCGCTTTTGCCATTGCTTTGTTGTCAATCGCATAGGCTGCGGCCTGCCTTGCCTTCATGTTTGAAAACGGCTCGCGCTTGTGGTTCATCAACGTCATATAGATCGTGGTCGAAGGTTCGAGCCGCATATCGATGCTGTCCGTTGCCTTCAGGTCATCAATCTGCGCCCACGGTACTGCGCGCACCACTTCAGCCTCGCCGGCCTTCAACATCGCCGCTCGCGTCTCAGGAGAGGCAACTTCTTTCAGTTCGACGATCGCGTCCGATTTTGGATAGCCGCTGCGCCAATAGTGCTCATTGGGTTGCAGCACGAGCTTATCATTCGGCTTCCATTCCTTGACGGCGTACGGGCCCGATGTCACTGGCGCGCTGCTGAAAGCCTTCTCCGCGCCCTGAGCCTCGACGTCAGCCTTGGAAACAATCCCCATGTTCCAAATTTCGAGATTGCCCAGGAATGGTGCGAACGCAGACTTCAGTCTAATCACCACCGTCTTGGGGTCAGATGCCGTGATGGTCACCACTGCACCGAGCGGGGCGGGATAGGCTGACTGCTTGTCATCGTGGATGCGCGACAGACTGAACACGACGTCATCGGCCGTGATGGTTGTGCCATTCGAGAACTTTGCGTCCCGCAAGCGAAATGTATAAGTGCGGCCATCCTCCGAAATATCCCAGCTTTCAGCCAGTCCTGCTTCAAGTTCGCCGTTTGCGGTGTTGCGCTGTACAAGGCGCGCATAGAGCTGGCCGTATGTCTCGATGTTGCCCGCGGCGGCAGAGCGCAACGGGTCGAGCGTCGTGGTCTTGTACGGGGATACGATCCTGATGAGTTCGGAAGCCGACGCCGGATGAACGGCCAAGACCGAAGCGCCTAGATATAAAGTTGCCGCAACGAGCGGTAGTCTTGTTGCTGTTCCCATTTCCGCGCCTCCCAGCGTCGATCGTTTTTGGTGGTAGTCGGGCTTGTTCGGGTGAGAGTATGTTAGCAATCCAACATTGGTCAATATGAACGATAAAAAAATATCAAATCTTGCGATGAACAGGCGTTCAGTAGACTGAACGAGAACGCGTGTTGGGACCGTTCACCGCCCAAAGCCGCTGAGCAAAGGCTGTTACGGCGCGCGCGCACGGGTCGCGGGGAATGATCGGCTGTTAGCCCAGGCGCCTGTCTTGTTGACGGCAATGAAACCTGCGCGAAATCCCGCGTGAATGATTGTCGAATGCGGCCACATGTCGTTTTGGCTTGCGCTGATGACTTTAGTGAAGCTAAAGTTTTTCCTCAAATCAGGACAAAGCGGAAAGACGATATGAGCTTCGACGAACGGGTGACGCGGCAGAGGGGCGTCGGGCAGTTCCCCATTTCTCCACAATTTCCGCCCGCCGTTTCACTTGGCCGCGCGCTTCGGCAAAGGCGCAAGGAGATCGGCAAGACGATGCGACAGGTCGCGTTTGAGGTTGGGCTCAGCGAGGGCTTCATCAGCCAGATCGAGCGCGGTCTTTCGACGCCGTCGCTGATCTCGCTCTACAACCTTGCCTCTGCCCTCGGCGCCAGCGTGGAGGCCTTTCTGCAGCAGGTGCCACATCCCACCTATTCCATGGTCTCGCATGCCAGCGAACGGCACGGTTACAGCATCGAGGCGGAGGAGCGGGTATATCAACTGTTGCAGCGCGGCTTTCCCGATGCTCGGCTCAACAGCTGCATCACGCACATGCCACCCGGCTATGTCTCCGAGTTGACGCGTCACGAAGGTGAGGATTTCCTGTATCTGATCGAGGGCGAGATGCTCTACGAGATCGGTGACAGGCAATACCGACTGACGGCGGGGGACACGCTGCACTTTCCCGCCTCGCTGCCGCATCGCGCCTGCAATGTCGGTCCCGGCGAGGCGAGGGAACTTTGGGTCGGAACGACGCGGATCATACCGGAGCGGTGACTGGCCGTTACTGCATGTTTCCTCAAATCCTATTCGATTTAAGGATAAAAACATGCAGCAGTTCAAAGTGTTGCAGCGACCTTTGCGCGTCTAAT
Source organism: Ensifer sp. Root142 (assembly GCF_001426785.1). Lineage (NCBI taxonomy): Bacteria > Pseudomonadati > Pseudomonadota > Alphaproteobacteria > Hyphomicrobiales > Rhizobiaceae > Ensifer > Ensifer sp. Root142. The sequence goes on along the minus strand of NZ_LMFK01000034.1, from coordinate 352,417 downwards.
AAGACGCGCGGCGCTGTAGGTGTCGGATTTGAGCTTGTTTCAGACGAAATTCTCACGAAGGCGATTGACAAGCGACCATCATAAACTTTAGCCTGACTAAAGTATCGGAACGGGAGGTGGAGGTCGCCCGATCCGGTGAACGCTGCCTTGCCGGTTCCATGCCTCGTGACAGGGCCAGCCCGCAAGGTGGGACGATCAAGGCCCGTGCAGCTGCGCGGGAATGCAATTCCAGAACAATAACACGGGAGCAGACGGCACCAGGTGAAATCCTGGCCGGCTGAAGGAGGAAACATGCGCGTACAAAGACTGGTAAGCGGAGCGATGATGGCGCTGGCGCTGGCGACGACCCATGCGCTGGCCGAAACGCCGAAGAACACGCTCGTCGTGGCCGACACCATCGACGACATCATCACGCTCGATCCTGGTGAAGTATCGGAACTCGGCGGCGTTCTCGCCGCGAACCAGATTTATCAGCCGCTGGTGAGCGTCGCGCCCGACGATTCCAGCAAGATCATCGGCGTGCTCGCCGAAACGTGGACGGCCTCGCCAGACGGCAAGACCTATACGTTCAAGATGCGCCCGGGGCTGAAGTTCGCCTCCGGCAATCCGGTGACGGCGAAGGATGCGGAATATTCGCTGCGCCGCGTGGTCCAGATGAAGTCGCGCTCAGCCTTCATCCTTACCCAGTTCGGTTTCACGCCGGAAAACGCCAACGAACGCATCAAGGCGACCGACGACATGACGCTGGTCATCGAGATCGGCGACACCTATGCACCCTCGTTCCTCTACTACTGCCTGTCTTCCTATGTGGGCGGCATCGTCGATTCCAAGCTTGTGCAGGAGCACGAGGTCAGCGGCGACTTCGGCAATGCATGGCTGAAGGCCGAAAATTCCGCCGGCTCTGGCCCCTATGTGCTGACGCGCTGGGAGCCGAAGCAATCGATCCTACTGACCCGCAACCCGAACTATGCCGGCGAAACCGGTGGGCTGGAGCGCATCTTCCTCCAGCACATTCCGGAAAGCGCGGCCCAGCGCCTGCTGCTCGAAAAGGGCGACATCGACATCGCCAACAAGCTCGGCCCCGATGATTTCGGCGCGCTGGAGGACAATGCGGATGTCGGCTTCGTCGACGGCCGTTCGGGCACGATCTACTACATGGGCCTGAATGTGCGGAACGAGTATCTGGCCAAGCCCAAGGTCGTCGAGGCACTGAAGTATCTCGTGGACTATCAGGGTATCGTCGACACGATCTCACGCGGCACGATGGAGGTGCACCAGACGCTGGTGCCGAAGGGCTTCCTCGGTGCGATCGACTACAACCCCTACAAGCCGGACATCGAGAAGGCCAAGAAGCTGCTCGGCGAGGCCGGCGTTTCCGGCGAGTTCACGCTGGATTCCGTCGTCTGGAACACGCCGCCCTACACGGACTTCGCACAGGCCATCCAGGCGACCATGGCGCAGGCCGGCGTCAAGCTCAATCTGGAGGTGGTCGATGGCCAGCAATGGCTGGAGCGCTACCGCTCGGCAAGCCTCGACATCTGGTTCGGCCTGTGGGGACCTGACTATCCCGACCCGCATTCCAACGCCAAGGCTTTCGCCGTCAACAAGAAGGACGCGCCGGATGGCTCCACCGGTCTCGCCGACCGTTTCGGCTGGGATGCCGGAAAACTGTCGCAAGATGCGATGGCGGCTGTTCGCGAGCAGGATACGGAGAAGCGGCAGGCCATGTATCAGGTCATGCAGAAGGCCCATACCGACACTTCGCCCTTCCTCTACATGTTCCAGCAAGTCCGCAAGGTCGGGGTGCGCAGCTCGGTTAAGGGCCTCGTCCTGGGGCAGACCTTTTCCGACGACCGCTACTGGAACGTGAGCAAGTAAACGTCCGAACAGGACTCGGCCGCGAATGGGATTCGGTCCCGGTTCGCGGCCGAGCGTCGATCGCAAACAATCAAACCGGAGTGGGTCGTGCCGGCAGTTCTCTTCAACCGGGTTCTCGGCTTCACCGGCCGGATACTCTTCCTGTTCGTGACAGTGGGCATCACCCTGCTCGGCCTCGTGGCGCTCACCTTCTGCATCGGCCGCATGGTGCCGATCGATCCGGTCCTCTCGGTGGTCGGCCAGAAGGCGAGCGAGGAAGTCTACCAGCGCGTCTTCCTCGAAATGGGGCTGGACAAGCCCCTCTGGCAGCAATTCCTTGTCTATGCCGGCAAGCTCGCGCAAGGCGATTTCGGTACGTCGTTCGTCACCAATCGGCCCGTGCTGTCCGACCTTGCCGGCTTCTTCCCGGCAACGCTGGAGCTGGCGACGCTCGGTCTGCTGATCGGCACGCTGGTCGGCGTACCCGTGGGGGTCGCCGCCGCCTACTGGCATGACCGATGGCCGGACTATCTCATACGCTTCGTCGGCCTTATCGGCTATTCCGTGCCGATCTTCTGGCTCGGGCTGGTCGGCCTCTTCGTCTTTTATTCCAGGCTCGACTGGGTGTCGGGACCAGGGCAGATCGACATCTTCTTCCAGGGGATCGTCAAGCCGGTTACGGGCTCGTTGCTGATCGACTCGCTGATTGCCGGCGAATGGGAGGTCTTCGCCAATGCGTGGAGCCATATCGTGCTGCCGGCCGTGCTGCTCGGCTACTACAGCCTCGCCTATATCTCGCGCATGACGCGTTCCATGATGCTCGACCAGTTATCGCGGGAATATGTGCTGACGGCCCGTCTCAAGGGGGCGACGGAGTATCGGACCGTCATGCTCCATGCGCTGCGCAATGCCGCGATCCCGCTCGTGACGGTCATCGCGCTCTCCTATGGCGGCCTTCTCGAGGGTTCGGTGCTCGTCGAGACGGTCTTCGCCTGGCCGGGCATCGGCAACTACATCGCCTCGTCGCTCTTCCGGGCTGATGTCAACGCCGTTCTCGGCGGCACGGTGCTTGTCGGCACCGTCTTCATCCTGCTCAACATGATCTCGGACGTGCTGTACCAGATGCTCGATCCGCGCTCCAACCTTCGTCGCCGGTAGGAGGCCACCATGACCGCAACGAACCTCGCCCTTGCCGACAGCCGGCGCCAACTGCGGCGGGCCCGCGTCGGCGAATTCTGGCAGTTCGCCCGTCGCTTTGCGGGCAATCCGCTCGGCATGCTCGGCCTCGCCATCCTCGGTGTGCTGGTGCTGAGCGCCGTCTTCGCTCCGCTCCTCGCCTCGCACGATCCCTACCTGCCCGATCTCGTGCGGCGTCTCTCGCCGCCAAGCGGCGAGAACTGGCTCGGCACGGACGAGCTGGGGCGCGACATCTTCTCCCGCGTCCTTTTTGGTGCGCGCCTGACCCTTCTGATCGTCGGGCTGGTCGTCGCCACATCGGTCCCCATCGGCCTCATCATCGGCGCGGTGGCGGGAACGTCCGGCGGCTGGGTCGATGCGGTCTTCATGCGCATAACCGATGTGTTCCTGGCGGTTCCCAAGCTACTGTTGGCGCTCGCCTTCGTCGCCGCGCTCGGCCCCGGCATCGTCAATGCGGCGCTCGCGATCACGCTCACCGCCTGGCCGCCCTATGCGCGGCTGGCGCGGGCGGAAGCGCTCGTCGTGCGCGACAGTGATTATGTCAATGCCGTGCGGCTTGCAGGAGGGTCCGAATTCCGCATCGTCTTCTGCCACGTCATTCCCATGTGCCTTTCGTCGGTCATCGTACGCATGACGCTGGACATGGCCGGCATCATCCTGACGGCGGCGGGGCTCGGCTTCATCGGTCTTGGCGCGCAGCCGCCGCTACCGGAATGGGGCGCGATGATCTCGACCGGTCGCAAGTTCATCTTCGACCAGTGGTGGGTGGCGACAATGCCCGGCTTTGCGATCTTCGTCGTCAGCCTCGGGTTCAATCTTCTGGGGGACGCCATGCGCGACCTGCTTGATCCACACCTCAGGAGGCGCGCATGAGCGAGACACTTGTGAACGTAGAAAACCTGCGCGTCGGTTTTGTCGGCGAGGGTGGGGGGATCATCGAAGCGGTCAAGGGCGTGTCATTCAGTGTCGGCCGGGAGAAGCTCGGCATCGTCGGCGAAAGTGGTTCCGGCAAGAGCCTGTCCAGCCGGGCGTTGATGGGCGTGCTGCCCGGCCATGCGCGGGTGTCGGCCGAAGCCATGTCCTTTGCCGGCATCGATCTCCTGGCGGCCACGCCGCGGCTGCGCCGTCACTTGCGCGGCAGTCGCATGGGAATGATCCTGCAGGACCCGAAATTCTCGCTCAATCCGGTCATGCGCGTCGGCAAGCAGATCGCGGAAGCCATCCGGCTCGGCGATCGTTCGCTGCCCCGCGCGGCGATACGCAGGAAGGTGCTGGAGGTGCTGGAAGCCGTGCACATCCGTGCGCCGGAGCGGGTGTTCGATCTCTACCCGCACGAGCTTTCCGGCGGCATGGGCCAACGCGTGATGATCGCGATGATGGTGGTGCGCGAACCGGAGCTGCTGATCGCCGACGAGCCCACGTCCGCCCTCGATGTGACGGTGCAGGCCCAGGTGCTGGAGATCATGGAGGAGCTTGTCCAACGCCGCGGGATGGGGTTGATCTTCATCAGTCACGACCTCAACCTCGTCTCGCGCTTCTGCGACCGGGTGCTGGTCATGTATGCCGGTCAGGTCGTCGAAACACTGGATGCGCGACGGATGCACGAAGCGAAGCATCCTTATACGCGGGGGCTTATCGCCTGCCTGCCGGCCATCGACGGGCCGCTGACGCCGCTGCCAACCCTGGAGCGGGACGCAAGCTGGAACGAGGTGCGTGCATGATCCGGATCGACAATCTCAGCGTCCATTTCGGCAGCGCGGTGGCCGTCCAAGACCTCAGCCTGTCGGTGGCAGCCGGCGAGAGCTTCGGCCTCGTCGGCGAAAGCGGATCGGGCAAGTCGACCGTGCTGCGCACCCTCATGGGCCTTACGCCCCGCTGGACCGGCGATATCCGCATCGGGGGCATCGACCCGCGCAAGGGGCGACGGCGAGATCTGGTGCACGTGGCGCAGATGGTGTTCCAGGATCCCTACGCCTCACTCCATCCCCGCTACACAATCGGCCGGGCGATCGCCGAGCCGATGTGGATCAACCGCATGTCGGACGTCGACGCCCGCACAGTCGAGCTCCTGGAAATGATCGGCCTGACGGCTGCGCACCGTTTCCGCTTCCCGCACGAGCTTTCCGGCGGACAGCGGCAGCGCGTGGCGATCGCCCGCGCACTGTCGCTCTCCCCCCGCTTGCTCCTGCTCGACGAGCCGACCTCGGCGCTCGACGTTTCGGTCCAGGCCGAAATCCTCAACCTCCTGAACCGGCTCCGCCGGGAGCTGAACCTGACTTTCGTGATCGTCAGCCACGACCTTGCGGTCATCTCCTACATGTGCGACCGGCTGATGGTGATGCAGAACGCCCGCCCGGTCGAAACGCTGACCCGCGCGCAATTGCGCTCCGGCGATATGCAGCACGACTATACCCGAACCCTGTTCCGGGCGAGCCACCACAGGGCGCAAGGTGCGCTAGCCAACGAATGAGGAGGCGAGCTCCTTGGGCCACGGCTCCTTCCGCGCCTCCCTCAAATCAATCCCAATTCCACAAGTACGGTCGTTGGAAAATTGGCTCTCAATTTCACGAGGTCACCGGCGGCTACGACCATCTCTCCCTCGCTCCAGATATCGTATTCCATCTCTATGCGAATGCCGTCTCGTTCCAGTACCGCCCATGAATGGTCAAGACCGCCACCCATATCGAGAGACCATCCTTGGTCTCTCAGTGCAAAAATTGCCGCGTACCAGGCGTCTTTGGAAATCTCAAAACAGTGAATTCGATCCGCACCTTCGTCACCCGTGGCCATCATTGACGTCAACTCCGAATGCCCGGTCGATCCTGAAGCGTTATGCGCGGGCAGACTCTCGCCGTGCAAGGGAGCCTTTGCAAGAAGTGATAGAGGAATTTGTCTTGACCCTGACGCGAGCGTCAATCGGCTAGACCCTGGATTCTCCAATGATCGCTTGATGATGAAGCGACCGTGGAAGGAAGAAGGGCGTGGCGAATGACATACGACAGCTATCGCCTTGGCTCTGGTTGAGAGGGGAGCGAACGTAGTCATCACCGGACGCGACCGTGCATAGCTGGACAATATGGCCAGCGGAAGCGCCGCGATCATCGCGGTCCACGCCGACAGTGCCGATCCAAATCTTTTTCGCGTAGACTCTTTCAAATTCTGGTCGTCGAAAGGGTCGCAATGCGCATTCTTCTGATTTTTGGCGCCCTCATCGTTGGGACGATTGCCGGCATTTACCTGTTCGGAATGATCTGGCGAACCACTGCTCCGGAAGGCGCAATGGCGATGGTCGTTGGAGGAGGCACGCCGGTTCTCCTCGGAACTTTGGCGTTTCTCGGCACGAAGAAGGCTGACGGCCAGCGACCAAGCCTTCTTAGCGCGCAGACATGGTTCGCTGTCCTGGGCATAGCGGCGGCCGCAGCCGGGCTGTTCCTGCTCTTGATTATAGCTGTTTTCCTAGCGGTTCAGCGCGGCTAGGGACCAAGCCCGGCCCACGGGTTTCAAGCAGAAACTCACCAGGAAGCGTCGTCCAGCCCAGTTCTTGGCGTCGATTGGCGACCTTTGTCGCCGGGCGACTACTCCCTGCGTCCGGTCCGGGCAAAGATCAGCTGGGCATTTCGACAGGAGCGAAAGCAAGGCCGGCTTAACATTGAGATTTTCGCGGCCGACCTCTATTTCTTGAATGTTCGACGCCACAAGAGAGTGGCAGCCTCGCATCCCTCGATCACAAATTCTCCTTGAGTAAGACCTCAATACGGATCTTTTCCTGCGACGCGATCGGCTCGCGCTCATCGGTGCGAGCGCGCATGATGCGGATGGCGCTGCGCACCGCGTGCCCGGGGTCCTGTGCAATAATGGTATCGATCTGGTCGTTGCGGAGAGCTTCTTCGCTGAAGGGCGTGCGTTCGTGGACAACGATGACGATCTTTTGCGCGTCCATACGCTGCCTGATCGCCGTAACAGGCACGCGGCTTTCCGGGCTCATGACATAAGCGGCCCTGATATCCGGATTATGTTCCATGACTTGCCGTATAATCGCTGTCGCCCGCCGTTCATCCCCATAGGTCTCGAGCGACGGCAGGTTCGTCAGGTGAGGGAACTGCTGATTGATGATGCTGTCAAAGCCGCGGCGGCGCTCGATACTGTCGCGCGCCACCATGGTTTCCGCGACGATCATGATCTTGCCGACTTCCCGGCCGAGGAACCGGCCAATGATCTTGCCCGCTGTTGCACCGGCTGCGAAGTTGTCGACGCCAACAAAGTCTGCAGTTTCCAACTTTTCCTGTCCGGACAAAAACTGGACCAGATGAATGCCGCGCAGCATCAGCCGGCTGAGCGCGTCGCGCACCTGTGGTGACTCAGGCGCCATGACGGCGACGCCATCCACCTCTTCGTGTTCGATCGAGGCCAGATGCCGTGAAAGCTGATGCGGATCGTCCGTTGGAATTTGATCGACGGTTATTTCCGTCAACTCGGATTTGAGCGTTTGACTTGCCTCCCGAACACGTTGCAGCAGCTCCAGAAGATATTGATCGCCTTTGCTTGGGAGAACGAAGCGAAAGCGGTAGAGCTTGTTGCGAGCCAGGACAACAGCCGCCGGATTGCGAAAAAAACCAATTCGTTCAATGGCTTCGTTCACTTTTCGTACGGCTCCAGCACTGACATTCGGCCGGTCGTTCAAAACGCGATCGACTGTCGCCAAACTCAATCCGGCTGCTTCCGCCAGGTCTTTCGCCGTCGGTCGCATCATCTTTTTTCACCATCCTCCTGTTGCCGCCCACCGCCTCTTTTCCAACAGCACAAGCGAAAAAGCAAGAAATTGAGGTGCGCACCTCAAAAAAACCTTGCACTGAGGTGCGCACCTCAGTTATATGATTGACAACAGCAGCGGCCAGAGGAGTGCGCCGACGCTGGAGGGGAGGGTCGCTCCAAGGAGGGCGAATCTTCGAGTCTGTCGCAACTCGTTGAGAGCGCGAGGCACGTGCCGATGGAGGTCGGAGTGTCACGCTGGAGGAGATTTCCATGCCAAGTTCATATTTGAAAACGGCGCTTGGCGCCGGTGTCGCAACCGCATTTTTGGCGCTGGGCGCAACGACGCAGGCGCAAGCCGAGGATTTGACGCTGTGCTGGGCTTCCTGGGATCCGGCCAATGCGCTTGTTGCGCTCAGCAAGGACTTCGAAGCCAAGTCCGGCCACAAGATGAGTTTCGAATTCGTGCCGTGGCCGAACTTCGCCGACCGTATGCTCAATGAGCTGAATTCCGGCGGCAAGCTTTGCGACCTGATGATCGGCGACAGCCAGTGGATCGGCGGCGCGGCGGAAAACGGCCAATACGTCAAGCTCAATGACTTCTTTGGCAAGGAAGGCATCAAGATGAGCGATTTCATCCCGGCGACCGTCACAGGTTATGCCGAGTGGCCGAAGGGTTCGCCGAACTACTGGGCGCTGCCTGCCTTCGGTGACGTCGTTGGTTGGAGCTATCGCAAAGATTGGTTCTCTCGCCCTGAACTGCAGGCGGAATTCAAGCAGAAATACGGCCGCGATCTTGCCGTGCCGAAGACGTTCGCAGAACTCAAAGATATCGCCGCGTTTTTCCAGAATCGCGAGATCGACGGCAACAAGGTTTACGGCGCCGCGATCTATACCGAGCGCGGATCCGAGGGCATCACAATGGGCGCGATGGACGTGCTCTACAGCTTTGGCTTCGAATATCAGAATCCGGACAAGCCCTATGAGCTCGAAGGGTTTGTCAATTCAGACAAGTCCGTGAAAGGTCTGGAATTCTACAAGGAGCTCTATAATTGCTGCGCTCCTCCCGGATCGTCCGACGCCTACATGTCCGAGAACATCGACGCTTACAAGTCCGGCCAGGTTGCCCTGCAGATGAACTTCGCCTTCACCTGGCCCGGCATCCATGCCGATCCCAAAGTCGGTGGCGACAAGTCTGGTTACTTCGCAAATCCGGCCGGTCCCGACGGCGTGCAGTTCGCGCAGTTGGGCGGCCAGGGCATCTCCGTAGTCGCAGCATCAGACAAGCAAGATGCTGCCCTTGAATATATCAAATGGTTCGCTCAGCCCGATATCCAGGCCAAATGGTGGCAGCTGGGGGGCTATTCCGCATTGCGCGCGGTCGTTGAAGACCCCGGCTTTGCCACGAGCCAGCCTTACGCGCAGACCTTTCTGGATTCCATGGCAATCGTGAAGGACTTCTGGGCGGAACCGTCCTACGCCTCGCTCCTACAGGCCTCGCAAAAACGCTTCCACAACTACGTCGTCGCCGGTCAGGGCACGGCCAAGGAAGCGCTTGACGGCCTGGCTGCCGATTGGACCGAGATCTTCGACGACGAAGGCAAATACTAGACGCTGACCGCGTACCTCCTCGCGGCTTCAGATGTCTGTGCAGGACCGGCGCTCTTTAGCCGGTCCTGCGAACCAACCTGCTTATGAATTAGGGGACTACTATGCTCGATTCATCGATCGAACGGGCGGCACGCGCAACGCCACCAGTCGTTGCCAAACGCATCCAAGGGCTCTCAGATCGGGCCATTGCCTGGCTTTTCGTGGCACCGTCGATCTTCCTGTTGCTCGCCGTCAACATCTTTCCGTTGATATGGACAATCCGGCTGAGTTTTACCAATTTTCGGGTCAATCGGCCGAATGCCGAGGTCAGTTTCGTCGGCCTCAAGAACTACATCAATATCCTGACAGACTCGGACGTCTGGCTGACGATGCAGGCAACGGCCCATTTCCTGATCTGGACGATCGTCCTCCAGGTTCTGATTGGCTTCGCGCTGGCCTATCTGATCAACAAGAAATTTCGCGGCAACGACATGTGGACGACGATCATCGTGCTGCCGATGATGTTGAGCCCGGCGGTTGTCGGCAACTTCTGGACATTTCTCTACCAGCCGCAGATCGGCCTGTTCAATTACGCCGTGGGGTTCCTCACCGGAGCCGACCCGTCCGCCTTTTCGATGATCGGCGACGTGCCGCTGGCACCATGGGCCATCGTAATCGTCGATACCTGGATGTGGACGCCTTTCGTCATGCTGATTTGCCTGGCGGGGCTACGGTCCATCCCTGGCAGCATCTATGAAGCGGCGGAATGCGACCGGGCCAGCAAATGGCGGCAGTTCTGGACGATCACAATTCCTCTGGTCCTTCCGTTTCTGATGCTGGCGATCCTCTTCCGCGGCATTGAAAACTTCAAGATGTTCGACCTTGTGGTGCAGCTGACCGGCGGCGGTCCCGGGTCGACCACTGAGCTGACGTCCATCAACCTGAAACGCGAAGCCTTCGAAAAATGGCGCACGGGGTATGCCTCCGCCTACGCGGTCATCCTCTTCGTGACGGTCTTCGGTCTCGCATCGATCTACGTCAAAGCCCTGAACAAGGTGAAACAGAGATGAGCAGCTATTCCGTAACAGAACCTTCGGGTCGCCAGAAATTGTTCGCGGGAACGCTTGTGGTCCTTTACGCACTGATCACGATCCTGCCGCTCCTGTGGATCATCGGAACAAGCTTCAAGTCGCCCTCCGATGCCATCGCCTATCCGCCCAAAACGTTCTTTTCGCCAACCCTCGAAGGATATGTGAACCTCTTCACCACCCGCACGCGGGCAACGGAGGAGGACGTGAAAGCCCTTGGGGAACCGACGACCTGGTACGACCGCATCGTGCGCAAGGATGGCTTTATCATCGCCGGCCCGTCGCGCTTCATGGAACGGTTCTGGAATTCGATCATCATCGGCTTCGGTTCGACGGTGCTGTGCATCGTCTTGGGAACGGCCGCCGCCTACGCCTTCTCCCGTTTCAAGGTACCGCTCAAGGATGACCTGCTGTTCTTCATCCTGTCGACGCGCATGATGCCACCGATTGCCGTGGCGATCCCGATCTTCCTGATGTTCCGCTCGCTTGGCCTCAACGACACCCATCTCGGCATGATCCTGCTCTACACGGCGGTCAACCTGTCGCTGGCGGTCTGGCTGCTCAAGGGCTTTATCGACGAAATCCCGATCGAATACGAGGAAGCGGCGCTGATCGATGGCTACACCCGCTTTCAGGCCTTTTACAAGGTCGTCCTTCCGCAAGCCATGACCGGCATTGCCTCGACAGCGATCTTCTGCCTGATCTTCGCGTGGAACGAATATGCCTTCGCCGTTCTTTTGACCTCCGGCACAGCCCAGACGGCACCACCCTTCATTCCCACGATCATCGGCGTCGGCGGCCAGGACTGGCCGGCCGTGGCTGCGGGTGCAACGTTGTTTCTCGTTCCCGTCATGATTTTCACGATTGTCCTTCGCAAACACCTGTTGCGTGGCATCACATTCGGAGCTGTTCGCAAATGACCGAATTTATCAAGGGGTTGCGCGGGTTCCGGCGCGGCGCATGGGAGATGGTCGCTTCGATCCTCATCGCGCTCGGGGTGTTCATGCTGATGCAGCCGTTCGCACTGTCGATGTTTTCCTACTCGTTCATCGTGACCCTGGTGGGCACTGTCATGTTCATCATCGTCAGCCATTTTCCGGAGTAACCCATGGCACAGATCAGAATTCAGAATGTGCGCAAGGAGTTCGGAGCATTCACTGCCGTCGAGTCCTCCTCGTTCACAGTGGAGGACGGCGAATTCTTCATGCTGCTGGGACCATCGGGTTGCGGCAAGACGACAACGTTGCGAATGATGGCCGGTCTGGAACTGCCGACCAGCGGTGAAATCTTCATCGATGGCGAAGAAGTCGGCATGAAGCCGGCAAGCCAGCGCGACATCGCCTTCGTCTTCCAGATGTTCGCCCTCTATCCGCATATGAATGTGCGCAAGAACATTTCCTACCCTCTGCTGAGCCAGGGCATGCCGCGGGCCGAGGTCAAGGCACGCGTGGAAGATGTGGCGCGCATCCTCAAGATCGAGACGATCCTTGATCGCCCGGTCGGCGGATTGTCGGGCGGCGACCGCCAGCGTGTCGCCCTCGGCCGTGCTATCGTGCGCCGCCCAAAGGCATTTTTCATGGACGAGCCTCTTGGCGCGCTCGATGCGGAGTTCCGCGAGCATATGGCCGAGGAACTGCGTGCACTTCACGACCGGATCGGTGCGACCACTGTCTACGTCACCCACGACCAGCTGGAAGCCATGCAGATGGGCGACAAGATCGTGGTGATGAACCACGGCGTCGTTGAGCAGTTCGGCAAACCGCAGGAAATCTATGACTGGCCGGCAACCAAATTCGTGGCAAAATTCATCGGTTCTCCGGCCATGAACTTCTTCGATTTTGACGGCATGATCGATGCCGGCGGCACTGTCGTCGAGCTTTCGGGAAAGAAGGTCGATGTTCCGTCATCGCGGCAAGGGGCCAGGGGCAAGCTGACAATGGGAGTGAGGCCCGAGCACATCCGTTTTTCCGATTCCTCTGAGTATCGCGGCAGAGTGCTTGCCACGGAATATCTCGGCACTACGCAGATCATTACGCTGGCGACGCCGAACGGCGAGGTCAAGGCGCGTGCCTCCTCGAGGCAGGCTGTCAGATCCGGGGAAATCATCGGTCTTGAGTTCGATCCCGCCACCGTGACGATATTTGAGGGCGTGAGAGGGCAGGCGCTTCTGTCCGAAGCCAATGAGGGAGTGTTGCGCCATGGCTGACGTCGTTCTTGAAAACGTGACGAAGAAGTTTGGCAATCATACAGCGCTGGACAACGTGTCGCTGACGATACCGAACGGTTCCTTTGTGGTTCTCCTCGGGCCGACGGGCGCCGGAAAAACCACGACACTGCGCATGGTGTCCGGCCTCGATCGCCCCGATAGCGGCAATATCTATTTCGGCGGCCACTCAGTCGAGGGACATTCACCGGCGCAGCGCAACGTCGCGATGGTGTTTCAGCAGTATTCGCTCTATCCGCATCTGACGGTGCGGCAGAACCTTGAATTCCCGTTGAAATCACCGCTATTGAAGACGCCACGCGAGGCGATTGACCGCAAGGTCAATGCGATCGCCGAGGTGCTGCAGATCTCCCACAAACTCGACAACAAGGCGACGGCGCTCTCGGGCGGCGAAATGCAGCGTGTCTCGATTGGTCGCGCGCTCGTTCGCACGCCGCAGATCTATCTCATGGACGAGCCTTTGAGCTCGCTCGACGCCAAGCTCAGGGCCGACCTGCGCATCGAGCTGAAGAACATCCAGGCCAAATCCGGCGCCACGCTGCTTTATGTCACCCACGATCAGATCGAGGCAATGACAATGGCAACACATATCGGCGTGCTTCACGAAGGCCGGCTGGTGCAGTTCGGCGCCCCGCGTGAAGTCTACGAGCATCCGGTGAGCATCTATGCGGCAACAAAGCTCGGCCAGCCCCGCATCAACATTATTCCCGCCGACACTTTTCCTGGCGCACCATCCAGAGCGGTGCACATCGGCTTGCGGCCCGAGCACATCACACAGGGCAGCGGCCAGGAGGCATTGGTCCGGCGGGTCGAGCATCTTGGTGACCAGACCCGCCTTCATCTGTCCTTCAAGAAAAACGACCTCATCACTGTCACCGACGCCCACACCAGGCTGAAAAGTGGCGACACCGTGAAAATTCAGCCGGACAAGCCGCTCTATTTCGACGCGGCCGGCATCCGCTTAGCTTAGAGGAAGGATCACATGGCACAATTCATCAACAAGAGGGAAGACGTCGTCACCGAGGCGATCGACGGCCTGCTGGCGATAAGCGGCGGCTCGCTGGCACGACTCGACGGCTACCCGCATATTCGCGTGGTTCTGCGCAACGATTGGGACAAGTCCAAGGTGGCGCTGGTTTCCGGCGGCGGGGCAGGGCACGAGCCTGCGCATGCGGGCTTCGTCGGGGCGGGCATGTTGACCGCTGCCGTCTGTGGCGACGTCTTTGCCTCGCCCAGTGTCGACGCCGTTCTTGCCGGCATTCTCGCGGTCACCGGTCCGGCCGGTTGCCTTCTGATCGTCAAGAATTATACCGGCGACCGACTGAACTTCGGTCTCGCCGCCGAACGCGCCCGTGCCTTCGGCCTCAATGTCAGCATGGTCATCATTGGCGATGACGTGGCATTGCCCGAGTTGCCGCAAGCACGTGGTGTTGCAGGCACTCTCTTCGTTCACAAGATTGCAGGTGCCTTGGCCGAGGCCGGTGCGGATCTTGAAACGGTGACGGCGGCCGCCCGGCGTGTGGCCGCCGGATCGAAAAGCATAGGGATGTCCCTTGATACATGTACGGTTCCTGGATCCCCAAAGGAAGACCGCATTCCGGCCCACATGGCCGAACTTGGACTTGGCATCCATGGGGAGGCCGGTGTCGAACAAGTTGACTTCATCGACGCTCGACTGGCCATGGAAGCAGCCGTAAGCAAACTTGCAGCTGCCATGGAGGATAGATCCTATGTGGCGCTCATCAACAATCTCGGCGGCACCTCAACGCTGGAAATGTCGGTACTAGCGCACGAACTGATCACGTCCTCGATCGGAGCGCGGATTTCGCACATCGTCGGTCCCGCGTCGATGATGACCTCTCTCGACATGCATGGTTTTTCGGTGTCCGTCTATCCAGCTGACGAAGCGGAAATAGCGGCGCTGAGCGCACCGGTTTCCATGGCGGCATGGCCCGGCGTGTCGGCGGTCAAACCGGTCATCGTCAACATGCTGCCCGATGGGTTGACGCCAATTGCGCCGCTGTCGTCCGAACACAGGGAGACACGCGAGTTCATTGTCAAATGCTGCCGGATCCTGGTTGCAGCCGAGGAAGATCTGAATGCGCTGGATGCCAAGTCGGGCGATGGCGATACCGGCTCGACACTGGCTGGCGCCGCACGCGCCCTGATCAATGCGATCGACCGGCTGCCACTCTCCGATCATACCCAACTCTACCGCGCGATCGGCCAGGAACTCAGCCAGACGATGGGCGGATCGTCGGGCGTGCTGCTGGCGATTTTCTTCGCCGCGGCTGGCGACGCTGCATCGAGCGGCCTTCCCATGCGCGATGCGCTGAAGGCAGGACTTGCCCGGATGCAGGAAATCGGCGGCGCGCGTCTCGGTGACCGCACCATGGTTGACGCGCTTTCCCCGGCTCTCGACGCACTCAGCGACGGTGTCCGTTCGGCCGCTCTGGCGGCTCGGGAAGGGGCCAACCTGACGGCGACGCTCCTCAAGGCCAATGCCGGTCGCGCAGCCTATATCAACGCGCGACAACTGGAGGGCCATGTCGATCCGGGCGCGGAGGCCGTCGCCCGGCTGTTCGAACACCTGGCGGCGTGATGCTCGAGCGCATCTGCGTTGCAGGTTGCGCTCGCCCAGATCCATGCCGAGGCGGTCATTGCGCCGCCTTGGCAGCGAGATATCGCCCTTGATGGCAACCAAATCCTTGCCGGCTGAGTGCCGAGCGACGGTGGATCGTGCACCGGAAAGGCCTTGGTGCGCCGCACCGGGCCACTTACCTTTGCTACTCTGTCGCGGGCTTCTTCGTTCACTGCCTCGCCATTGCCGGGCCCTGCATGTGCCTGACGCACTACATTGTGACGTGGGCTCAAGGCATCAAGCGCAGTCCGTTCAGCTGCCGCGATACCGCAGAACGTCCACCAGCAATGCGAGAGCAGGCGATTGCTGCCGACGGCTCGGATAATACAGATGATAGCCGGGGAAGGAGGGGCACCAATCCTCCAAAACGCGCACCAGCCGTCCCTCGGCAACATGAGCGAGTACCTGGTCTTCGGGCATATAGGCGACGCCAAGTCCGTCCAAGGCCGAGGACAATCGCATGCTCAGGCTATTGAACACGAGTTGCCCATCTCCACGCACTTTCACCTCGCGTCCGTCCTTTTCCAGACCCCAAGGGAATAGCCCGCCATAGGTCGGGAGACGGATGTTGATGCAGGTGTGGGCGGTCAGGTCCTGCGGGGTTTGTGGAAGCGGATGCCGCTCGAAATAGGCTGGCGACGCCACGACCACCATGCGCATATTGGGGCCGATGCGCACTGCAATCATATCCTTGGCGACCTGCTCGCCCATGCGCACCCCGGCATCATAGCCTTCGGCGACGATATCGGTGAGGCCGTAGTCGACGATGATTTCCACCGCGATGTCGGGATAATCAGGGAGAAATCGTTTGAGCGCGGGCTGAAGGATCGAGATCGCGGGATGTTCACCGGCCGTGAGGCGAACCGTCCCGGCCGGCTTGTCCCGAAGCTCACCCAAAGCGACCAATTCGGCTTCGATCTCTTCGAAGCGCGGCGCAACCGTTCGCAGCAGGCGCTCGCCGGCTTCCGTCGACGAGACGCTGCGCGTCGTGCGGGTCAAAAGCCGCAGACCCAGTCGCTCCTCGAGATTGCGCATGGTCTGGCTGAGTGCCGACGGTGAGACGCCAAGTTTTGCAGCAGCCCGCGTGAAGCTTTTCTCCCTGGCGATAACCGCAAAGGCGGCGAGATCGTTGAAGTTTTCCATCTGGATTTGTTAGCTCATCTAAAAGGTTCATGCGGATTATGGCATCTAATCGCCATCGGCGTCACGCGCTACCTTGGAACTCAATGGTGCGGGCAGCCGGACACTCGGATCTCTTCCAGCTTCTTCCGGCTGCGTTCGCAACGCACTCGGCCCCGAAACACGACGGTCGATGGGTAACGGTCTGCAAACCGATCACAGGGAAGGACGAAAGACATGACGAATGAGGACACAACGACAATCGGCCGTCGAGGCTTCCTCGGCGCGGCGGGAAGTCTTGCGCTGGCTCCCCTGCTCGCCAGTGCGAGTTCGCCGGCCTTTGCACAGGCAGGGACCGCGGACAGTTCTGCCTCAGTCCAGTCGAGCGATCGGCGAAAGCTTGGAACGCTGGAAGTCTCAAGCGTCGGCCTTGGTGTTCAGAACATGGGCCGGACCTATCAGACGACGATCCCGTCCCGGCCGGCGATGATCAACATCATCCGTGCGGCCCATGAGCGCGGCGTCACCTTTTTTGATACCGCCGAGGCCTATGGCCCGCATGAGTGCGAGCGGATTCTTGGCGAAGCCATCGAACCGTTCCGAGATAACGTCGTGATCACCTCGAAATTCGGATGGAACATCGACCTCCAAACCGGCGAGCGCCGTCCCGGCCTCAACAGTCGTCCGGATCACATCAAGCTTGTGGTTGACGGCATGCTCAAGCGTCTGCGCACGGACCGCATCGACCTTCTCTACCAGCACCGCGTCGATCCGAACGTTCCGATCGAGGATGTCGCTGATGTAGTCAAGGACCTCATGGACCAGGGCAAGGTCCTGCATTGGGGCCTTTCCGAAATGGGGATTAACACATTGCGCCGCGCTCACGCCGCACTTCCCGTGTCGGCCGTCCAGAGCGAGTATTCGATGCTGTGGCGTGGGCCTGAAGATCAAGTGCTTTCGGTCTGCGAGGAACTCGGCATCGGTTTCGTTCCATGGAGCCCGCTTGGTGTCGGTTTCTTGACGGGTGCAATCGACGCGCGGACGCGTTTTGCCCAGGGCGACATCCGCGGGATCGAATCGCGTTTCTCGCCGGAAAACCTGCCGGCGAACCTGGCGCTTGTGACATTGTTGAATGACTGGGCCGAACGGAAGCAGGCGACCCCGGCTCAGATCGCGCTAGCGTGGCTGATGGCGCAAAGGCCGTGGGTTGTTCCGATTCCCGGGACGACACAGATGCCGCACCTGCTTGAGAATATCGGCGCCACTTCGATCAGCTTCAGCGCCGAAGAGACCACAGAACTCAATGCCGCAGTCTCTGCCATAAAGGTGCGCGGCCAGCGCTTGCCCGATGCCGTTCTGGCCTACTCGGCCGTCGAGGCGCCTGAGAAGAAGTAAGGCATAAACAATGAAGCACAGATATCTCGGAAATCTTGAAGTGTCGGCCCTCGGCCTTGGCTGCATGGGTATGACGGGCGTCTACGGCTCCGTTGGGGATAGGAGTGAGATGATCCAGCTCATCCACGACGCGCACGACCTGGGCGTGACGCTTTTCGACACGGCAGAAGCCTATGGACCTTTCGCCAACGAGGAATTGCTGGGGGAAGCCCTTCGACCAATCCGCGACAAGGTCGTCATTGCCACGAAGTTTGGCTTCGACATCGACCTTGAGACCGGCGCGCGCAACGGCGGCACCAACAGCCGCCCCGAACATGTCAAGGCGGTGGCGGAGGCCGCGTTGAAGCGGCTGAGAACGGATCGCATCGACCTCTTCTATCAGCACCGTGTCGATCCGGCCGTGCCGATCGAAGACGTGGCCGGCACCGTCAAGGAGCTTATCGCCGAAGGCAAGGTCAAGCACTTCGGTCTCTCGGAGGCCGGCGTCCAGACCATCCGCCGCGCCCATGCAGTCCAGCCCGTGACCGCGGTGCAGAGCGAATTCTCGCTGTTCTGGCGCGCACCGGAGGCCGAACTTCTGCCGGCGCTCGAGCAACTTGGCATCGGCTTTGTTCCCTTCAGCCCGCTCGGTGCCGGTTTCCTCACCGGCAAGATAGACGAGAACACGGCTTTTGATCCGACGGATTTCCGCAACCACGTGCCGCGGTTCACACCCGAAGCGCGCAAGGCGAACATGGCGCTGGTGGGCGTGGTCAAGGCAGTGGCCGATCGCAAAGGTGCTACGCCCGCGCAGATCGCGCTCGCCTGGCTGTTGGCGAAAAAGCCCTGGATCGTCCCGATTCCCGGCACCACCAAGCTCCATCGGTTGGAAGAAAACCTTGAAAGTGCCGATCTGGAGCTGGCGCCTAATGATCTTGCCGAGATCGATGCAGAGGTCTCCAAAATCGAGGTCCGTGGCGAGCGTCTTCCCGAAGCATCGCTCAAGATGACCGGGCTCTAATCAAAGGCAGGTGAACCGTCGTGACTGATTTCGGCAATCCGACCCGGAGGGGCCTTCTCACGGCGCCGCTGTTCCTCACCCTTGCGGCGGGCAGCGCGTCCGCCACCGTGGCCCAACAGGGCAAGAAGCCGCTCGTGGCGGTGTTTTCACGCAGCGGAAACACGCGGGTTGTCGCCCGGCAGGTCCGCCGTGCCCTGGGCGCAGATCTATTCGAGATCGAGCCGGAACAACCGTATCCCGACGACTATTTCGAGACGGTCGCGCAGGCGCAATCGGAACGCGACCAAGGCTATAAGCCGCCCTTGAGGGCGACGGTGGACAACGTCGCCAGCTATGCCACGATCTTCCTCGGTTTTCCGATCTGGGGCATGACGGCGCCTCCGGTGATACGGTCGTTTCTTTCCGCGCATGACCTATCGGGCAAAACCATTGTGCCACTCATCACCCATGGCGGTTACGGGCTTGGCGATAGCCTGTCGGTCCTCGCAACGCACGCGCCGACCGTGAACCTGGTCGAGGGCTTCTCCATGCAGGCGCCGCAGGAACGACAGACGATTGAAAGGGTGACAGACTGGCTCGACCGCTTGGGTGCCCCCCAGTGAGGTCGGGATACTGCTTTTGGTACCGGCCGCCCAGGTCGGCTTCGGCCACAAAAGCGTGACGATTGTGATGGCCGCTGTTGGCCGACAGAACCTTAACAAAGAGGGCCATGGTCCTTGGCGTTCATGGCCAGCTCTTGTTGAGGATCAAATAATCTGGATCAGACCTCTTTAAGCTTCATCGCTCCATTCAGGCTCCCGATCAACGTGGCACTCGCCTCGTTCAGGCCCAATATATCCACGGCGATACCATGCGCCTTGTAACGTCCCACCACCTTATCCAGAGCATCGACGGCGGTGATGTCCCAGAAGTGTGCCTGTGATACGTCGATCAGAACAGCCATGCCACTTGCCTCTTCTATATCGAATGCCTCGACGAAGATGTCGGCCGACGCGAAGAACACCTGGCCCGACACGCGATATGTCAAACGTCCGGCAGCAGCGTCGACCGCGGTTTCAACCCGCAAGAGGCGGGCGACTTTGAATGTGAAGAAAACGCCACTTAGAAGGACGCCCACTGCCACGCCGAGTGCCAGGTTCGAGGTAAACACCGTGACGAGGACGGTCGCGATCATGACCGCGCTCGACACCTTGGGGTGAACGATCACACTGCGCAATGAAGACCAATCGAACGTGTCGATCGACACCATTACCATGATGGCCACCAGTGCTGCGACCGGAACCTGAGACACCCATGGCTTCAGCAACACCATCAGCACCAGCAGGAAGGCCCCCGCAAACAGCGTGGATAGTCGGCCGCGTCCGCCGTACTTCACGTTGCTGATGGTCTGGCCGATCATGCCGCAGCCTGCGATCCCGCCGAACAGGCTTGCCGCGGCATTTGCAATGCCGAGGCCCGTGCACTCCCTGTTCTTCGAACTCGGTGTTCCCGTCAGATCATCCACCACACTGGCCGTCATCATAGATTCAAGCAGGCCGACCATGGCGATGGCGAGCGCCGGCCCTGCGATAATCCTCAGCGTTTCCAGTGTCAGGGGAACGGTGGGCCAGCCAAAGATCGGAAGAGAGTCAGGCAACTTGCCGAGATCGGCAATGGTCATCACCGGGAGTTGTAACGAGATCGATACCAGGGTCAGAACCAAAATACAGATCAACGGCGATGGGATCGCCGTGGTGACCCTTGGGGCAAGGTAGATGACCGCAAGTCCTGCCGCCAGCATGCTGTAGGCAAGCCAGTCGCCGCCAATGATGTGCGGTAGCTGGGCTCCAAAGATCAGGATCGCAAGCGCGTTCACGAAGCCTGTGCGGACAGATTTCGAAACGAAACGCATGAGAACGCCGAGCCGAAGGAGCCCAAACAGTATCTGGAAGATGCCCGCGAGCAATCCGGCGGCAAAGAGATAGGGCAGCCCATGCGCGTGGACGAGGGGTGCTGCGACGAGCGCGACCGATCCTGCAGCAGCGGAAATCATGGCAGGACGCCCGCCGGTGAAAGCGATGACAATGCCGATGATGAAGGAGGCGAATAGGCCGACCTGAGGATCGACGCCGGCGACGAAAGAAAAGGCGATGACCTCGGGGATCAAGGCGAACGTCGCGACGGCCCCGGCGAGCATTTCGCGCATAGGGGCGGCGGACCAATCCCGGCGGATGGAGGAAAATTGCATCTGATGTGTTCTCGCAAAGCATGGCGAACGCGCTCGATCGAGCGGTTCTGAAGTTGGCATGCAGGTTTTGCGTGGTCTGGCGGATCGGCGGCCAGAAGAGCCACCCGGAGTTTCACCGGGTCCGTGGTGAGTGATTTTTTTATGACCTCATTTATTTCGCAATGCAACATGCAACGGAGCCTGCCGCGCATCGATTTGGGAGCTGCCGACCATGCTGGCTGTCGAGACCTCTGGTTCATCGCCGCTCAAGGCGTGAGTTTTGTGGCGGTCGGCGACATACGTTGCATCCGGCTATCTTCGTAGCGGACTTACCGTAGCTCCGTGAGGGAGTCCGCCAATGTGCGCACGTTGAACGAATGTGATCAGATCGGAGATATTCGCCGTCTGCGGTGCTTTTGACCACAGTCGGAGGAAGCCCGGCACATAGGCCGGGCTACAGTGGCTAATGGCGATGCTCGGGCATCTCCTTAAGCTGATCCTTGGTCCATGTCGTGATAGCGTGGACGTCGCCGTCCTCATCCCGCATGAAATCGAGATCGGTAAGGGGAACCGCGACCGGCTTGGCGCCTATGCCGAGGAAGCCGCCGACGTCAATGATAACGCTGCTGCCGGCGCCCGCTCCATGCACATGATCAACTTTGCCAACCTTATGGTCATCCGCTCCGTAAACTGTCGCACCTTCCAGGACTGCGGGCGTGAGTTCTGTGGCTGCGAGGCGGACGTGATTAGTGTGATCCATCTTCGTTTCTCCTTTGAAATGAACTGGTGAAACCTAATTGGAAGGAAAGTGTTCCATTCGAGCGCGATTGGTACTCGGCGTCTGAGTGCGATGGCGTGCCGCGCTTAACCCGCCGAGACGGGCGGACAGCGGCAAACAGACGCTGCTATCCACTAAAGCGTTCCAAGCGCCAGCGCGCCTCCTACCGCCAATAGCCCTGCCTAGTGTCCTCGATCGACGATCGCCCCATAATGTAGCCGATCGCGAAGGCAAGGGCGCCGATCGTAAGCACCAAACCCGTTGCGGTATGTGGGTGGTCCGCGGCCGCAGCAGCCACAGCACTGGTTTCGCGCTTCACCACATCTCCCGCTGTCTTTGCTACTTTGCGAACGCCAGTAGGTGGTTCGGTGGGTGTGCCAGTGAAGCCGGCTGTAAGGTCATTCTTTGCCATGGAGTTTCTCCTTGTTGGTGTGAAGGAGGAACTGACAATGGGGTGGGGAGGTTCCACAAATGGCCGACCGGCCCTTATCAGCACCCGAAAAGCCGGATTTTCGATTGAGAAGTTTTGGAACGATTTTGCGATCACGGGGTTCATATTTCAGGCGTTCTGTGACGTCACCATCTTCGGTTTGAGGAATGCAATGATTGATCCTCCAAATCAGCCCCCAGGCACATCCGAGCGGAAGGTCGAGCTCGACCAGACGGTTGACTACGTAGTGCAGCTCCTTGTCGAAGAAGCCCACTTGGTCGGATGGGGCCGTGTAGAATTTCTGACGGCTATTTTGGACGCAACCAGTGCCCGACTTGCCGCGGTGGAAGAAGAAACAGAGCTAGAGGCCGGCGGCGTCACATTGCCAAGGGCCGCATACCCGACCGATTAGAGAATGCGCTTTTTCTCAATGGCCGACGAGCCGCAAGAAAGGTCGAAAATGACGATTGCGATTGAGGAAGATCCGCAGGCATGGCGCGAGGATCTTCGACTGCGACTTGAGGGGTTGGTAGACCTGTTCGTCGTGGCGGGCATTCAGCAGGAAGATGTTTTCGCCGCCATCCTTGAGGATGTCGATGGTCTGCGCAGCGCCTGGATCCGCGATCCAGACCCCGCAGACGACGACACAGCGAAGACCACTATTGATGAACCTTCAAACGATTGGCCTGCGGCCGAGGGAAGGTAATCGTCCTGAGAGCCTGGCTGTTTTCCAGGGTTCACCGGGTCGCGGATGGGGCTTTTCCTCGTTGTCTGCTGCCACTCATTTTGATGGTCGAGGATGAGTATCTGATCCCTATTTGGCTGCATATGGCGTAGGTCATAGCCCAAACGGACAGCTTGTTTCGGAAAACCCGTCGTCCTATAAAACTGGTATACGCGCATCTGTCGAGCATGAGATAACTCCATGCTGGCAATCGCGCACTGCTTTCGACTCTTGACCACGGATGTACTGGCACTAGTCTTGGAAGCGACAAAGAAAGAAGGTCGGAGCCAGCGCGCCCCGGCCTTTTTTGTTGGGCCCGATGCTTATATTTACTCCGACGCATGCGCCTCTATTGAGCGGGCGCCGTTGTCGAAGGTTGGGTCGTGGATGGCTGAGTGGTTGACGGCTCAGTCGTCGATGGCGCCGTTGTCGAGGGCTGCGCACTCGTCGGTTCGGTGGTGGTCGCTGGCGGCGTCGCTGTTTCAGTCGTCGTCTTTCCCGGAAGCAGGAAGACAATTGCAAGGATGATGACGACGACCCATGTTTTGACCTCCCAAGCTTAGTGGCTTGAGCCTACTCGCCACTTCGAACCCGTTCAATATAGCGCTTCCTGTCTTCCTCGGTCGCACTAGCCGACATGTCCTGTCCGAGTTCGGCCCTTTGAGATAGCGGGAGCCATGGTCGATTAGGGTTCTCTCTAACCCATAGCTGTCTGGCACGTCTTTCAATTTCAGCGTCTTCCAACGTCTCCTCCTTCGATTTGAGTTCGACTACCGCAGGGCCCAGGCTCTTGCACGGCTGACCTTGTTTCCCTGGCAGACCAGCGGGCAACCCGAAGTATCCTGGCCTGATAAGGATCTAGGTAGTGCAGACACTCGATTGCTTCGATAGGCCGCCGTCGTCGCAAGGCAGTTGAGGCGGAATTTGACGTTGTCGCCAGCTCGCAGGCAGTCAAAGCTACGACCTGACCAAACTCGTGCATCTGGATCGGCGCGGCAACGGGAAGGCTGTTCGCAAATTCCTGGCGTGGATCCAGGGCCAGGTGTGATTGCAGCCGAAGACGAGGACCAACCGGATAGGAAAAAACGTCCCGCAACCGGTTTGATTCGTCGCTGATGGTCATTCCTGGCCATGTCCGCGTAACGCTCGAGACGCCGGTCCTTCCAAAGCTCTCTTTGCGCATAGCGCCGGCGCCCCTGTGCCAACCAGATCTTCGTTCGGTAGGGGGATGCCTCCTGACGGAAGCTCAGCTGGTCATCATCGTCTGCTGTCGCGGCGTCTCAATGGGCGAGAAGCCGAAGCGCTTCTTGTAGCAGGTGGCAAAATATTGGCTCGAGGAGAAGCCGCAGTCATAAGCAACGTTGGTGACGGACTGCTGGCCACTTTCGAGCAGTTGGCGCGCCGCGTTCAGGCGCAACATCTGCAAGTAGCGCACAGGCGTCATGTTGGTCAGCACCTGGCAATGCTGGGTGAACTGGGTGCGCGAGAGATTGCATTCGACAGCCATGTTCTCCAGGGTCCAGTCTTCGTCGAGGGCATGCCTCAAGCGCTTGAGGAAAATCTCGACCGTGCGCTTGGAACTTGCGAGTGCCAGATCCAGCACCGGCGCCTGGCTTTCCAGCATTTGGCGGAACTGGAGCAGCATCATCGAGATCAGCAGGCGCAGGCGCGCTTCACCGCCATGGATGTCACGGCTCGCCACCACCTCGTGAATATCCATGAAGGTGCGCGCGACTTCGCGCGAGGCGAGATAGGAAATCTGCTCGTTCTTGGACAGAAGCTCGCTCAGCCGCTTGCGATCCCGTTCCGGCCAGCCGATCCAATCGGGCCAGAGCCAGGTTTCATGCGGGCGGCGCACGCCCATGTCCATCAGCACCCAGACGATATGGCTTGCGCCGATATTGGGGTCGCCGAGCGCATGCAATTGCCACGGCCGGACGACGAACATCTGGCCTTCGCTGAGCGTGGTCTTGCGGCCGTCCATCGTAATGGTGAGAGAGCCGCGTGCGAGATAGGCGATCTTGACGCCTTCGTTGCAATGTTCGCGCAGACCCCAGTCCTGCGGGTTCGTCGCATCCCAACCGCCAACGGAACAGACCTGTGGCAAGGCGTGGCCGAGGTCGATGCCCGGATAGCCGCGTCGCGTCCATGCGTTGAGCGAGACCTGTCCGGCAAGAGACGCCTTCATCAGGTCCTGGCAGTTCCCGGCATAGAGCAGGGCACCCGGCTCACGGAAAACCGCCGGCCGGCCGACGGCTCGCTCATTGTTGACTTTGCTCATCGCTCTCCCCCGCCGATGTTCAAAATTTACCAGTCCTCTATTTCGAACGCGGACGCTCCTTTATTGCGCAATGCTGCGTCATCATCAAGCGGCAAACGGAGGCGCTTCGTGATTTGTCGTTGAAACTCAACGGCATGGAGGAGAATCAGGGAGGATTTGCCGGTGCGGATAGGTTTCCACACGGACGCGTTCAACTCGGCCTATTGGTCGTTCGAAAAATGCTTGCAATGGGCGAGCGACAACGATGTGCACTTCATCGAGTGTGGCCTGATAGACGGGGTCAGCTGGATTCATGGTCTCGGCTACCAGCCGCATGTCGCGCTTTACGAGGATCCCGCACTACTGCGTCGGAAGATGGATCGCTACGGCGTGCGCTTCTCCCAGGTCGATGCCGCCTATCCGCTTTCCGGCGAAGATGGCCCGTTGCGCGGCGTGCCTTACGTGCTGAAATCGATTGCCTGGGCCGCGCAGGCCGGCAGCCCTTGCGTCGATACGACCGACGGGCTCCATATGCCGCCGGGGCTGAGCGAAGAAGAATCGATGGCGCTCATGAAGCGCAGCTACGAGAAGATCATCGAGGTCGCGGAAGCGCACGAAATCATCGTCAATATCGAGCCGCACGGGCATTTCACCACGCGCCCCGAATTCATGGAGCGCATGCTTGCCTTCGTCGATTCCCGATGGCTGCGCATGAACATGGACACCGGCAACACCTTCATCGCCGGTCAGGAGCCGACGGAGTTTCTGCCGCGCTTCGTCGACAAGGTCAGCCACGTTCACGTCAAGGATGTTTCGCAATCGCTCGCCGCTGCGGTTCGTGGCGGGCAGACCGGCATCGCGGTCAGCCATTGCGCGCTCGGCGATGGTGTCAATGCCGACAACATCAAGGCCTGCCTCGCGATACTGCGCGATCACGGCTACGACGGCGTGCTCAGCCTGGAATGCGAGGGAGCCGCCGGCCCGATGATCGAGAAATCCCTGTCTTGGATTCGCGCGACCTGCCGCGACCTCGGCATCAAGCTGCACTGAGCGCGCCATGAACTTGGGCATCAACCTTCTCTGTCTGACTGACTTCGTCGAGGACAGGCACCTGGCCAGCATCGGACGGCTGCGCGACCTCGGTTATGACGGGGTCGAGGTCCCGGTCCTTAAAGGTGCCGTCAGCCACTATGAGCGCCTGGGCAAGGAGCTCGACACGCTCGGCATCGGCCGATCGACCACGTCGATCGTTCCGACGCCGGACGCCAACCCGGTCAGTTGTGACGCGGACGTACGAGCGCGCGGCCTTGCCCATCTCGACTGGGCCCTGGATTGCGCCATCGCCCTTGGGGCCGAAAGTATGGGTGGGCCCTTCCATGCACCGATCGGGTTCTTCACCGGGGCCGGGGCGAGCGAGGACGAGCTCAAATACGGCGCCGACGCACATCGGGCACTGGCGGAGCGGGCTGCGGCAAACGGTATGCATCTGAGCCTCGAGCCCCTCAATCGCTTCGAGACCTATTACCTGAACACCATGGAGCAGGCCCGCTCCTATGTGGACCGGGTTGGGCATCCAGCCTTCAAGATCATGTACGACACCTTTCATGCCAACGTCGAAGAGCGTCGGCCGGAGGCGGCCATTCGCCTGATCGGCAGCGACATCGGCGTCTTTCACGTCTCTGAGAACGATCGTGGCATCCCGGGACGGGGACACATAGACTTCGCCGCAATGTTCAAGATCTTGAAGGAGATCGGTTATGACGGCTGGCTGACCCTTGAAGCATTCGGCGCCGGACTTCCGGCAATTGCGACGGCAACCCGCGTCTGGCGGCCGCTGTTTCCCGACTTCGAGACGCTCTTTTCCGAAAGCGCGACGTTCATTCGCAAGACATGGGCACAAGCATGAGCAATCCGTCTCCCGCAATCGAGATGCGCGGCATCACCAAGAACTTCCCTGGCGTGAAGGCGCTTAAAGGTGTGAGCTTCGTTGCCTATCCGGGTGAGGTCCACGCACTGGCCGGCGAGAACGGCGCCGGCAAGTCTACGCTGATGAAGATCCTCTCCGGCGTCTACCGACTGGATGGCGGCGCCGTCGTCGTGGGCGGAGAGGAGCGACATTTCACTCATCCGCTCGATGCGATCCGCGCCGGCATCGCGGTGATCTACCAGGAATTCTCGCTACTGCCCGAGCGCACCGTGGCGCAGAACATCTTTCTCGGCCGCGAGCCGACGCGGTTCGGCCTCGTCGACCACGGGGCGATGAACCAGGAGGCGCGACGCGTGCTCTCGCTGTTCGGCTCGTCGCATCGGATCGAACCCGACACGGTTGTCGCCGACCTCGATGTCGCAAGCCAGCAACTGGTCGAGATCGCCAAGGCGGTGTCGCTCGATGCACGGGTGATCGTGATGGACGAGCCGACTGCCGCCCTGAACGAGGCGGAATGCGAGGTGCTGTTCGGCCTCGTTGACACGCTGAAGATGAGGGGTGTGGCGATCGTCTATATCACGCACCGCATGCGCGAGATCACGCGGCTTGCCGATCGGGTGACTGTGCTGAAGGACGGCGAAACGGCCGCGAGCTTCGACGAAGTGCCGGAGCCCGATGTGATCGTACGCGCCATGGTCGGCCGCGATATCGGCGATTTCTATGCGGCGCCGGCGACGTCGCAGGAGATTGGTGATGCCGTGCTCTCCGTGCGCAATGCCGGCAACGAGCGGCTGAAGAACATTTCCTTCGAACTTCGCGCCGGCGAGATCGTCGGTTTTGCCGGATTGCAAGGGGCAGGGCGCGTTGCGCTCGCCCAGGCGATTTTCGGCTTTTCGCCCTTCATCAGGGGCGAGGTGATGCTTGACGACAAGCCGGCGCGGTTCACCAACCCGCGCGACGCCATCCGCGCAGGCATCGGCCTTTTGCCGGGAGATCGCAAGGCCGAAGGGCTGGTGCTCATGCAGTCGGTCACGGACAATGGCATGCTGACGGCAAGGGCGCTGTCGGCGCTCGCTGGCAAGGCTGATGCGACCGTGTTCGCCTCCACTGAGGAGATGGATAGGCTGCTGCAGGACCTCGACGTGCGCGCCGGCAGCTTTTCCCAGGAAATCAAGGCGCTCTCCGGCGGAAACCAGCAGAAGGCAATTGTTGCGCGCTGGCTGGCACTGGCGCCACGCTTGCTGATCTTCATCGAACCGACCCGCGGCATCGACGTCAACGCCAAGGCCGGCATCTACCACCTCATGCGCGATCTCGCCCGCAAGGGTACGGCGATCATGATGATTTCGTCCGACCTGCCGGAGGTGCTCGGTGCTGCCGACCGCATCCTCGTCATGCGCGCCGGCGAATTGGTGGCAGCGTTCCAGCGCGGCGTGTCGGAGGCCGAGGTCATGCTCGCTGCAACCGGCGAAGAGGCGGTGGCGGCATGAACACGGCGATCTTCACCAAACGCCCCACTTCGCGCATTGAGCGCTATTCGCCGGCCCTGCTGCTAGCTGCCGCGCTTCTGATCTACATCGCTATCGCGCTCAGCCTTGGTTTGACGCGGTTCCTGACACCGGAAGCGGCGATCTCCATCCTCAACCGCTCCATCGCGCTCGGCATGACCGCTGTCGGCCAGACCTTCGCCATTCTCGTCGGCTCGATAGACCTGTCGGTGGCGCATCTCATTTCCGCGTCGGCGGTGGTCTCGTCGGCGATCATGAACGGTGATCCGGCGATGATGGTGCCTGCCGTCCTCGCGGTGCTGCTGATGGGTGTTCTGGTCGGCACGTTGAACGGGCTGCTGATTATCAGGCTGGAGGTCAATCCGCTCATCGCGACGCTGGGCATGGCGCTCATCATTCAGGGTTGCCTTGCATCCTTCCACGGCAAGTTCGCAGGTTCGGTCCCGGATGCGTTCCAGTTCTTCGCCTATGGCACTGTGCTGGGATTGCCATTCAGCCTCATCGTGCTGGCGATGGTCGTTCTTGCTGCCTGGGTCCTGCTGCGGCTCACTCGCTTCGGGTCCAACATCTACTCAGTCGGCGGCAATCGCGACACCGCGCGTGCAGCAGGCATCAAGACGGGCCGCGTGGTGATGGCGAGCCATATCATCTGCAGCCTGTGTGCGTCACTGGCGGGCCTCTATCTCGCAAGTCGCCTGAAGTCCGGTTCGCCCTGGATCGGCACGGAGGGTGCATACGACCTGGAATCGATCGCCGTCGTGGTCATCGGCGGGACGATCCTCTCCGGCGGCAAGGGCGGGATCTGGGGCACCGTCGCGGGCGTCATCATCTTCTCGCTGATCGACTCCATCTTTAATCTCACCGGCGTCGACGCCTTCGCCAAGCAGGTGATGCGCGGCATCATCATTGTCGCAGCCGTCGCCTTCTACGCCGTGCGTTCGAAGAGGATAGTGGCATGATTCAGCAAACCATCGGCTCTGCAGAGACGCCCGGCACCTCGAGAAGCGGCCGCTTCCCGAAGATCAATCCCGTCTTCTTCGTGCTTGCAGCGCTGATCGTCGCCATCACGCTGTCGAACCCGAACTTCGTAGAGCCCCCCGGATACATGAATTTCCTGAAGCGTGCCGCGCCGCTGGCGATCCTCGCCGCCGGCCAGATCTACGTCATCGTCTCTGGTGGATTCGATCTATCCGTTGGCTCGCTGATCACGCTGACGGTGGTCGGTTCATCGATGCTGCTCAACAACAGTGCCGATGCGACATGGTGGGTGATCCCGGTCATGTACGCCGTTGGGCTTGCTGTCGGCGTGATCAACGGTCTCGTCGTCAGCTTTCTGAGGGTCCCCTCGCTGATTGCCACACTCGGCATGATGATTACTCTGAACGGTGCAGCCTTCATGTGGTCGAGCGGATCGCCGCGCGGCTACCTGCCAGAGACTTTCCGATTCTTCGGGCGCGTCAATATCCAGGGCATTCCGCTCATTCAGTTCCTGCCGGTTGCGCTGCTGGTGCTGCTTGCGGTCGGCATATGCCTGTTCTGGCTCATGCATCGCACCAATCTCGGCCGCATGCTGCATGCGATCGGCGACAATCCGCGGGCGGCGCAGATGTCGGGCGTCCCGCTCGAGCGGGTTCGCATCACCGCCTTCGTCGTGTCGTCTCTGAGCGCCGTGACGGCCGGCATTCTGCTCGGCGGTTTTGCGGGCGTCTCGACAGATGTCGGCGTCGGCTACGAGCTGCAGGCGATCACGGCTTGCGTCATCGGTGGTGCGCAGCTTCTGGGCGGGCGTGGCTCGGTGCCCGCGTCGATCGCCGGCGCGTTGACGCTGACTGCAATCTTCACGCTGCTCAATTTCATTGGCTTGCCGAAACCGGTGCGCGATGTCGTGCAGGGCGTGATCCTGATCGTCGCCGTCGTGCTTGCCACCTATCGGCGCAACCGCGCCGGCGGGACCTGAGTTTCGTCGGCCGAAGGGCCGTCGGGAGGAACTGAAAAGTCATGATCAAATGGGAGTGAGACATGAAAAGACTGCTGACCGCCGCCCTTTCGGCTGCCCTCATCGCCAGCACCGCGCAGGCCCAACAACTGAACTTCGATGACCCTGCCGAATTCGCCAGGCAGCGCGAGTTACTGACAGCCAAGGCCAATGGCCCGGACGGGGAGCCGTGGGCGCAATATTACGGTGACCAAATGGCCGACACCGCAAAGTTCAAGAAGGATGGTCCCTACACGATCTGCTTCTCGAACGCCGGGGTCAACAATGCCTGGCGCGTGACCGGCTGGACGAACATGCAGGCTGAAGTGAAGCTCCATCCGGAAATCAAGGAGCTCATCCATGTCGATGCCGAAGGCTCCGACGACAAGCAGATCTCCGACATCGACGATCTGATCAATGGCGGCAAATGCTCGGCTCTGATCGTCTCGCCGAACACGACCGCGGCGCTGACCCCGGCCGTCGAGAAGGCCTGTGCCAAGCTGCCCGTCATCGTCTTCGATCGCGGCGTCAACACAAAATGCCCGGTCACTTTCATCCACCCGGTCGGCGGTTATGGCTTCGGCATCCAGGCCGGCGAATTCGTGGCGGCCAATGCGCCGGCCGGCGCCAACGTGCTGATGCTGCGCATCGTGCCCGGCGTCGACGTACTGGAGACCCGTGCGTCCGCCGCCAAGCACATCTTCAAGGAAAAGGGGCTGAACGTCATCGGCGAGGAGTTCACCGAGGGCGACAACGCCAAGACCAAGTCGATCGTCGAGGACTATCTGCAGCGCGGCACGATCGACGCGGTCTGGATGGATGCCGGCGCCACCGCCGTTGCAGCGCTGGAGGCTTTCGAAGACTCCGGTCTGCCCCTGCCTGTTATCACCGGGGAGGACCAGCAGGACTTTCTGATGAAATGGAAGGCCGAAGGCTTCAAGGCGATTGCGCCGACCTACCCGACCTATCAGTGGCGCACGCCCATCATTGCGGCCGTGAACGTGCTGAAGGGTGAACCGGTCCCGGGTCCGGAATGGGTGATGCCGCAGCCGGCGATCACAGCCGAGACGCTCGACCAGTACGTCAACGACAAGATGCCGCCGCTACATCATGCCATGTGCGGCTGCGAAAAGCTGCCCGACTATCCGGCAGCATGGGGTGGTCAGTAAGAAGAAGAGGGGCTGCGCGACAGCGCGGCCCCTTCCGTCGTCTCCCTCGCTGGACCGGTCCATAGAGACGACGTTCCTCGGCCCGCGAATTGCCGGGTACAGGCCGACCGGAAATCTGAACGAGGCCATACCATCATACCCCTGGCCGGTTACAGAGCGAAAAGGTGACGCCTTTTGCGCCCAGCCTGTCAATGTCACCAACGCCAGCCCCTTTGCTATAACCTCCGCGTCGCCGAAGGCCGATGCCACGTTGGTTGCGTCCGTCCTCACGACGACTTGTCCCAGCTGTTTCAGGTCAAGCCACGCTCCGCCAGGCGACGGCCGCCGAGTACGCCTGCGTTCTTCGGTGAGCAGTTGCGGATCAGCCCAGAGGGTTTCAGTGCTTTGGTAGTCGAACGTCTGTGATGCGGCTCCTCTTGTGGGCAGGCCTTGTGCAGGCAGATGCCTCTATCCGGCTTGCAATCGAGCCGTCCTATTGCCGGCGCGGTTTCGCAGATCTCGATAACATGTATCTTATGATACCTGTTGACATGTTATACCAGTTGAGAAATATAGACCTACGCCGGGATCGGCGGAGGAACGTTTCGGCTGGACGAGATTGGCTCCGGTCACTTGCATTTAGGGAGGTCTTCGATGACATCGATCGCGCTGTTCGGTGCCGGTGGCAAAATGGGCTATCGGCTCGCCAAGAATCTGAAGGGTTCGCGCTTCGATGTCCGGCATGTCGAAGTGAGCGACGCCGGCAAGGCGCGCCTTTCGAAGGATCTCGGCATCGCCTGCGTTTCCGCCGATGAGGGCCTTGATGGTGCCGATGTCGTCATTCTTGCGGTTCCGGATACTGCGATCGGCAAGGTCGCGGCCGGCATTGCCGACAGGCTGAAGCCGGGCATGATGGTCGTGGCGCTCGATGCCGCGGCCCCATTTGCCGGCCATTTGCCCGAGCGCGCGGACCTTACCTATTTCGTCACGCATCCCTGCCATCCGCCGATCTTCAATGACGAGACGGATCCGGCGGCCAAGCGCGATTTCTTTGGCGGCATCGCGGCCAAGCAGCACATCGTTTCCGCTCTGATGCAGGGTCCGGAAAGCGCCTATGCGCTCGGCGAAGAGATCGCCAAGGTCATCTGGGCGCCGGTCATGCGCTCGCACCGCGTCACCGTCGAGCAGATGGCGCTGCTGGAGCCGGGCCTGTCCGAAACGGTCTGCGCTTCGCTGCTCGTCGTTATGCGCGAAGCAATGGACGAATGCGTGCGCCGCGGCGTTGCCAAGGAGGCTGCCCGCGACTTCCTGCTCGGCCACATGAACGTGCTCGGCGCCGTGATCTTCGAGGAGACACCGGGCGTCTTCTCCGATGCCTGCAACAAGGCGATCGAGTTCGGAAAGCCCGTGCTCATGAAGGACGACTGGAAGCGCGTGTTCGAGCCCGCGGAAATCGCCGCGAGCATCCAGCGCATCACCTGATTTACGGCGGGCTTGGTCCGCGCTGACGGCGCCACGCGCCGGCAAAAAATCGCACCGGGGAGGCCATTTTCAATGGGGGGATGGCCGAAGGAGACCGGGGCTAACTGGGAGGAGAAACATGAACATTACCCGTAGACTGATCACTATCGGTTTTGCTGCCGTCATGGCGGCTGGCGTTGCCATGCCGTCGTTTGCTGCCGATCTCATCGCGATCATCACGCCGAGCCACGACAACCCGTTCTTCAAGGCGGAAGCCGTAGGCGCGGAAGCCAAGGCCAAGGAGCTCGGCTACGAGACACTGGTTCTCGTTCATGACGACGACGCCAACAAGCAGTCGCAACTCATCGATACGGCAATCGGCCGCGGCGCCAAGGCGATCATCCTCGACAATGCCGGCTCGGAAGCCTCGATCGCTGCCGTAAAGAAGGCCAAGGATGCGGGCATCCCCTCCTTCCTGATCGACCGTGAAATCAACGCCACGGGCGTCGCTGTTTCCCAGATCGTCTCGAACAACTACCAGGGCGCGCAGCTTGGTGCCGAAGAGTTCGTCAAGCTGATGGGCGAGAAGGGTAACTATGTCGAGCTGCTCGGCCGCGAAGCCGACCTCAATGCCGGCATCCGCTCCAAGGGCTATCACGACGTCATGGACGAATATACGGACATGAAGATGGTCGCCCAGCAGTCGGCCAACTGGAGCCAGACCGAAGGCTACTCCAAGATGGAGACCATCCTTCAGGCCAATCCGGACATCCAGGGAGTGATCGCCGGCAACGACACGATGGCAATGGGCGCGATCGCGGCTCTGCAGGCTGCCGGTCGCAAGGACGTTATCGTCGTCGGCTTCGACGGCTCGAACGACGTGCGCGACTCGATCAAGGCGGGTGGCATCAAGGCAACCGTCATGCAGCCAGCCTATGCCCAGGCACAGCTCGCCGTCACCCAGGCGCATGAGTACATCACGACCGGCAAGGCGCCGGCCGAAGAAAAGCAGCTGATGGACTGCGTGCTGATCACAGCGGACAACGCCGGCAAGCTCGAAACCTTCGCGCTCTCCGAATAATCCTCTCGCAATGGCGCGAGGCAGGGGAAAACCCTGCCTCGCGTTTGCTGTTTATGACGGAGAATGGGAATGCTGAGGTTTCAGGCTGCCTGTACACTCATGCTTGCCGGCGCGCTTGCGCTTAGCGGCTGCAAATTCGTCAAGACCGAGGACGAACAGAAGCAAGCGGCGGCAGGCGCCTTCAATCCCGACAGGCTGGTCGCCGACATTTGGGACGCGAAGGTCGTACCCTATCTCGACGAGCGTGCAGGCGCGTTCAAGGATGTCACCGCTCTTGCCGCAAACAATCTGGACGCGGCGGCGGAAAAATACGGCCACAAGGAAAAGCAGGGCAACGCGCCATGGACCTTTGCGGCCAAGGTCGACGGCGTGATCGTCGCCGAGGAGACGAAATCACGCGCGGCCTACGTTGATGTGGACGTGGACGGCGACAAGAAGGCGGACGTGCGCGTCTCGATCGGCCCGGCCATCCGCGGCACGGCCTTGCGCGACAGTCTGAAATTCGTGAACTTCAACGAGTTCAAGAACCAGATCGAATGGGCACAGTACGGAAAGGCCTTCAATACCCACGTGAACCGCGCCTTGCTTGAAAAGCTTTCGCGCGAGGGGCTCACCGGCAAGACGCTCAAAGCAACCGGCGCCTATCCGCTGCCGGCCAAGGGTCAGTTGCCACAATTCGTACCTGCCACCATCACCGTGGGAGGTTGACGATGGCCAATCTCGACGACGGCGACGTCATTCTCGAACTGAAGGACATCACCAAGGCCTATTCCGGTATCGTGGCGCTGAAGAAGGCGGACCTGAAGCTTCGCCGCGGTGCCGTGAATGTGCTCGTCGGCGAAAATGGTGCCGGCAAGTCGACGATGATGCGCATCATCGCCGGCGTGGAGCGCCCGACGCTCGGCGAGATCTGGATGGATGGCGAACGCATCCACCTGAACAGTCCCGCCGACGCGGTGCGCCACGGCATCGGTATCGTCTTCCAGGAACTGAACCTGTTCGGCAATCTCTCGGTTGCGGAGAACATCTTTGCCACCCGCGAGATCACACGTGGCCTCCGCGGCATCGACCACAAGGCGCAGGTGGAAAAAGCCAACGAATTCCTCAATCGCCTGGAAGCAGGCATCTCCGCCGAAACGCTTGCAGAAGACCTGCCGATCGGCCAGCAACAGCTCGTCGAGATCGCTCGCGCCGTATCGCTCGACACCCGCATCCTTATCATGGACGAGCCCACCTCGGCGCTCAGCGCCGCCGAAGTCGACGTACTCTTCCGCGTGATTGCGGACCTGAAAGCGCGCGGTGTTGCGATCGTCTACATCTCGCACCGGCTGGAAGAGCTGATGCGCATCGGCGACTACATCACGGTGCTGAAGGACGGCGAGATCACTGGCCATGCCATGGTCAAGGACATCGATACGCGCTGGATCGTGCGCTCGATGATCGGATCGGATGCCAAGGATTTTGCCAAGCAGGTCGAGCACGAGCCGGGCGAAGAGGTCTTTCGCACCGAAAACATCTGCCTGCCGCGCGCGCAGGGCGGCTATGCCGTTGACCATGTGTCGATCGGCGTTCGCAAGGGCGAGATCCTGGGGATCTACGGTCTCATGGGCGCTGGGCGCTCCGAGCTTTTCGAATGCATCATGGGCCGCCACGAGCACTATACGGGGAAAATCTTCGTCGAGGGCGAGGAGCTGAAGGGGCGTGACACGACCCGCCGCATCCGCGAGGGCCTGGCGCTGATCCCGGAAGACCGCCAACGCGAGGGCCTCGTGCAGTCCATGTCGATTGCTGACAACCTTTCCATGGCAAGCCTCGGCCAGTTCCTGAAGGGTGGCTTCCACATCGATCTCAAGCTTGAGAAGAAGGCGATCCTGGACGCGATCCGCAATCTTTCGATCAAGGCGAAGAACCCGGACTTCGACGTCACCTCGATGTCGGGCGGCAATCAGCAGAAGGTCGTCATCGGCAAGGCGCTGATGACCGGGCCGAAAGTGCTGCTGATGGACGAGCCGAGCCGCGGCATCGAT
The DNA here is from genome assembly GCF_001426785.1 of Ensifer sp. Root142. Classification (NCBI taxonomy): domain Bacteria; kingdom Pseudomonadati; phylum Pseudomonadota; class Alphaproteobacteria; order Hyphomicrobiales; family Rhizobiaceae; genus Ensifer; species Ensifer sp. Root142. Next base: position 316,032 of record NZ_LMFK01000034.1, on the reverse strand, counting down.
GTCGGCGCCAAGGCGGACGTTTTCCGCACCATGCGGCGCCTGGCGGGCGAGGGGCTCGCCATCCTGTTCTCCACCTCCGACCTGGAAGAGGTCATGGCCCTTTCCGATCGCATCGCGGTGATGAGCAATGGCCGCCTCGTGACGGTGGTCGACCGCAAGGATGCCACCGAGGAGATGGTCATCTCGGCCTCCGCAGAGGGACATAAAACCAAAAGGATGCATGCGTGATGACGACAGCAACGCAAACTGCCGCCGCTGGCAACAGCCTCTCCACTGGGGCGGCCCTGCTCACGCTCATGAAGCTGAGGACGTTCATCGCGCTCTTCGCGGTGATCATCTTCTTCTCGATCTTCGCGCCGAATTTTCTGTCGACCGCGAACATGATCCTGATGTCAAAACACGCGACGCAGAACGCCTTTCTCGCCATCGGCATGACCTTTGTCATCATCACCGGTGGCATCGACCTGTCCGTCGGCTCGATCGTCGGGCTCTGCGGCATGATCGCGGGCGGGCTGATCATGTACGGCGTGGCGCTGCCGCTCGGCTACACGGTCTATTTCAATATCGTCGAGGTCGCGATCATCGTGATGGCAGTCGGCATCCTCATCGGTGCGGTCAACGGTCTGCTGATCACACGGCTGAACGTTGCGCCCTTCATTGCGACGCTCGGCACACTCTATGTCGCACGCGGCATGGCGCTGCTCTATTCCGATGGCCAGACCCTGCCCAATCTCAACGGGCGGGAAGACCTCGGCAACCAGGGCTTCAGCTATCTCGGCTCCGGCTCGATCCTCGGTCTTCCGGTCTCCGTCTGGATCCTCATCGTCGTGGCGTTGGGTGCGGCCTACTTCGCCCGCTTCGTGCCGCTCGGCCGGCACATCTTCGCCGTCGGCGGCAATGAGCGCGCCTCCCGCATGTCGGGCATCCGTGTCAACCGCGTCAAGATGTTCGTCTACATGTTCTCCGGTTTCTGCGCGGCGATCGTCGGCCTCGTCATCTCCTCGGAACTGATGGCCTCGCATCCCGCGACCGGCACCAATCTCGAGCTCAACGCTATTGCAGCGGCAGTTCTCGGTGGTACATCCATGTCCGGTGGGCGCGGCACGATCGGCGGAACGATCATCGGCGCCTTCGTGATCGGCATTCTGTCCGACGGGTTGGTGATGATGGGCGTGAGTTCGTTCTGGCAGATGGTGATCAAGGGCCTCGTGATCATCGTCGCCGTGGTGGTGGACCAGGCACAGCGCCGCCTGCAGCAGCGCGTGGCCCTGATGCAGATGGCAAAGGCAGGCTGAGCATGGCCAAGATCAAGGGCGCGCTGATCGGCTGCGGTTTCTTCGCCGTCAACCAGATGCATGGCTGGCAGGATATTGCCAATGTGGAGATCGTTGCGATCTGCGACCGCGATCCGGAGCGGTTGCGTATCGTCGGCGACCAGTTCGGCGTCGCGCGGCGCTACCAGTCGGCAGAGGCGACGTTTGCCGATGGCGGCTTCGATTTCGTCGATATCGCCACGACGGTCGGCAGCCATCGGGCACTGGTGGAGCTTGCCGCCAGCCATAAGGTGCCAGCGATCTGCCAGAAGCCGTTCGCGCCGACCCTTGAGGATGCCAAGGCCATGGTGGCTGCTGCGGACGGGGCTGGCATTCCGCTGATGATCCATGAGAACTTCCGCTGGCAAACGCCGATCCTCGCAGTGAAGGCGGTTTTGGACCGTGGCACGATCGGCACGCCCTTCTGGGGGCGCGTCTCCTTCCGATCCGGCTTCGATGTCTTTTCAGGCCAACCCTATCTCGCCAAGGGCAAGCGCTTCATCATCGAGGACCTCGGCATCCATTCGCTCGACATCGCCCGTTTCCTCTTCGGTGATGCGCACCGAATGACTGCCCGCACGGCGCGCATCAATCCTGACATTGCCGGTGAGGATGTGGCGACCATGCTGCTCGGCCACGACAACGGCATCACCTCGATCGTCGATGTCAGCTATGCGAGCAAGCTACCGGAAGAACCGTTCCCGCAGACCTTCGTCGAGATCGACGGCAGCACGGGCACGCTCCGTCTCGGCAAGGACTACAAGCTCACCGTCCATGGGCCAGAGGGCACGACGGAAAGCCTCGTCGCGCCGAAGCTGCTCCCCTGGGCCTCGCGGCCATGGCACAACATTCAGGAGAGCGTGGCGCTGATCCAGAAGCACTGGGTCGAGCGGCTGGCCGCGCGGCAGGAACCGGACACCTCCGGCCGCGACAATCTGCAAACCTTCGCCCTTGTCGAAGCCGCCTATCTTAGCGCCAGGCGCGGCGAGACCGTTTCGCTTGTGGATCTGCTGGGATGAACAAAGACGCGCTGCTGCTCTACGGGACCCGGGAGCGTGAGCCCGAAGGCCGCACGCTCATCGCCGGCGATTTGAGCGTGGCGCTTCAGGACGGTAATCTTCGCAGCCTTCGGTTCCGCGGCTATGAGGTGTTGCGCGCGATCGCCTTCCTGGTGCGCGACGGGGATTGGGGCACCTGCAATGCCATGATCAGTGCCCTTGCCGTCGAAGAGAAAGAACAGGGTTTCTCCGTCACTTACAGCGCCCGCTTCACCGCGCCTTCGGGCGCCAATCTCGATTGCGCGGTCGCGATTTCCGGATCCGAGCGGACGGTGAGCTTTTCCGCAGACTGCATCAGCGACGCTGACTTCGAGACGGCCCGTGCCGGCTTCGCCGTGCTGCACCCGGTCGTCGGCGTCGCGGGCCAGCCAGTGGAAGTCCGGCATGGCGATGGCAGTATCGAGCAGGGGAATTGGCCGGAGCAGATCGAGCCCTGGCAACCTTTCAAGGATATCGCGGCGATCACGCATCGCGTTGCGCCGGGCATCGAGGCAACAACGCAGTTCGGTGGCGACGTCTTCGAGATGGAGGACCAGCGCAACTGGACCGACGGATCCTATAAGACCTATGTGCGGCCACTGGCGCTACCCTGGCCCTACCGCGTGCCGAAGGGCGAAGCGTTCGGCCAGCGGATTACCGTAGACATCCGGGCGGAAGAGGGCGCGGCATTCGCGGTGGCGTCGGATACGGTCACACTTGTGCTGGCGCCGACGGCACTTCGCTTTCCGGAGCTCGGCGTCGGCTTGCGGCCGGAATGCTTCGCCGACGAACTCGCCTCGCTTGCCGTCCTCAAAACGATCGACGCGCGCCATCTGATCGCCCATTTCGATCCTGACGCCGGACATGGGATCGCGGCGCTGGAAGGATACGCGGATATCGCTGAGCGGTCCGGCCTCAAGGTGACACTGGAACTTGCCCTGCCATGCAAGCGCCCGCTTGACGAGGAAATGGCCGAACTCGCCACGTTCATCGAAAAGGCTGGTCTGGCACTCGATACGCTGTTCGTTTGCCCGTCAGTGGACCGTCAGTCAACGCCGCCCGGCAGTCAGTGGCCGCAGTGCCCGCCGCTCGCGGATGTCTATTCCGCGGCGCGGGCAGCCTTTCCCGGCGTTCGGCTCGGCGGCGGCATGATGAGCTATTTCACCGAGCTCAATCGCAAGCACGTGCCCGGTGATCGGATAGACTATGTCAGCCATTGCACCAACCCGATCGTGCATGCGGCTGATGACCTTTCCGTCATGCAGACCTTCGAGGCCCTTTGCGATGTCGTGCGTTCCACGCGGGCAATCTATGGCGACAAGCCCTATCGCATCGGCCCTTCCACCATCGCCATGCGCCAGAATCCCTATGGCAATGCCACGAAGGACAATCCGGCCGGCGGCCGCATCCCGATGGCCAGTGTCGACCCTCGGCACAATGGACGTTTCGGCGCCGCCTGGGCGCTGGCCTATGCCGCAACGGTGGCCTCTGCAGGACTGGAAGTCCTGACGCTTTCGACGCTTGCAGGCCCTTTCGGGCTTGTCGCCGGTGAGGGGGAGACGACCGCGAAAGGCGAGTTGCGGCCGCTTGCACATGTGCTGGCGCGTCTCGGGGCACTCGCAGGCGAAGAGGTTGTCGCGGTCGAGACCTCACGGCCGGATGCGGTGCTGGGGCTGGCGTCCCGGGAGCGGTTGCTTCTGGCAAACATAACGCCTGCGCCGCAGACAGTGATGCTCACTGCTACGCCGCGAAAGGTCGTGGAAATTGCGAGCGGTGAGAAAGTCCTGGCGTCAGGACAACACGTCACTCTACCAGCCTATGGCTGCGTCGAGATCTTTATCTGAGCGTTATACCAACCTACGTTGATACTACTTCTGGCTCTTGAGGGCATAGAGTGCGCGGGAGCGCTCCAGGTGTTTTACCATCGCCTGTTCGGCAATATCGGCGTCACCCCTTTCGATCGCGCGGATGATTTCCGCGTGTTCTGCAAGCGTAAAGTCCTCGCGGCCCGTCCAGATGAGCATTTCCGTATGGTAGGACTTCAGCCACCCGAGCATCGCGCCGCTGACGGCCGCAAAGATCGGGTTGCCCGAAATCCGGGCGATCGCGTGGTGGAATTCCATGTCGGCATCGATGAAGGCATCCGCATCGCCGAGACTCTGTTTCTGCTTTTCGAGCAGCGCGCGCAGTTCGGCGATCTGTGCCGGGCTTACCTTGGCTGCCGCCTCGCGGACCATGCCGCGCTCGAAGAAGATGCGGGCGCTCTTGAGGTGTTCCAGCGAGTCCGAAGAGCCGGAAAGCATCAGCTTTGCCGGCAGATCGACCTGCCGGAAGATGGATTCCGCGGTTATGCGCAAAACTTTGGCGCGCTCGCCTTGGGAAATCTCGACGAGGCCCTTGCCGGCAAGCGCCTGCATCGCTTCGCGGATGGCCGGGCGCCCGACGCCGTAGCGTTCCATCAGTTCGCGTTCGGACGGCATGTCGTCGCCGGCCTTCAGCTCGCCGGTTTCGATCATGAGCTTCAGTCGCGAAAACACTTCATCGGAGAGTTTCTTGCGGACGATCGGTTCGGAAACAACGTTCATGAGTCACCTGGATTCGACAGGTTTGATTATGCATCAAGTTCCTGTGCTGCAACAGGTTTCGCCGCAGCCGGCTTGCAATAACATAAATACTCATTATACCAGTTTGTAGCCGTTAACAAGCATTGCCGCACCGAGGTGCGGGAGGAGAGAACGTGATCCGTCTGACCTATCGGATAGAGACGCCCGGATCTGTAGAAGCGATGGCGTCGAAGATCGCCAGCGACCAGTCGACAGGCACCTTCGTGGCGTTGCCGGGGGAGACAGAAGAGCTGAAGGCGCGCGTGGCGGCGCGCGTCGTCGCCGTCCGTCCGCTGCCGCCCACACACCAGGCGTCGTTCCCGGACGAAAGAGGCGGCGCCACGCAGTTCAACCGCGCCGATGTCGATATCGAGTTCCCGATGGACGCTGTGGGCACGGATCTCTCTGCGCTGATGACCATCGCCATCGGCGGCGTGTTTTCCATCAAAGGGCTCACCGGTATCCGCATCGTCGATATGAAGCTGCCGCAGGAATTTGCGGCGGCCCATCTCGGGCCGCAGTTCGGCGTGGCGGGAAGCTTCGCGTTGACCGGCGTGACGGATCGCCCGATCATCGGCACCATCGTCAAGCCGGCGCTCGGCCTCAGGCCGCATGAAACAGCTGATATGGTCGGCGAGTTGATCGAGGCGGGCGTCGATTTCATCAAGGACGACGAGAAGCTGATGAGCCCGGCCTATTCGCCGCTGAAGGATCGTGTCGCGGCGATCATGCCGAAAATCCTCGCCCACGAGCAGAAGACCGGCAAGAAGGTCATGTACGCCTTCGGTATCAGTCACGCCGACCCCGACGAGATGATGCGCAACCACGATATGGTTCTCGAAGCCGGCGGCAATTGCGCCGTGGTCAATATCAATTCGATCGGTTTTGGCGGCCTCGCCTTCCTGCGCAAGCGCTCCGGCCTCGTGCTGCATGCCCACCGCAACGGTTGGGATATCCTCACGCGCCATGCCGGCCTCGGCTTCGAGTTTTCCGTCTGGCAGCAGTTCTGGCGCCTGCTCGGCATCGACCAGTTCCAGATCAATGGTATCCGCGTGAAATACTGGGAGCCGGACGAAAGTTTCGTACAATCCTACAAGTCCATCAGCACGCCGTTGTTTTCGGAAGACGACAGGGCGCTGCCGGTGGTCTGCTCGGGCCAGTGGGGCGGGCAGGCGCCCGATACGATCGCGGCGACCGGCGGATCGACAGCGCTTCTCTACCTCTGCGGCGGCGGCATCGTCAGCCATCCGGGCGGGCCGGGAGCGGGCGTGAAGGCGGTCAAGCAGGCATGGGAGGCGGCGGCCGCGGGCGTGCCGCTGGACGCTTACGCGAAGGATCATCCGGAACTCGCGCAATCCATCGAGAAATTTGCCGATGGCAAGGCGGCCTGAGCCATGACACGACCGCTGATCAGCTATTATGGCGACGACTTCACTGGCTCGACCGACGTCATGGAGGCGCTCGCCTCGAACGGTGTCGAAACGGTGCTTTTCCTGAAAGTGCCGGACGCGGACCTGTTGTCGCGCTTCGCCGGCGCACGCGCCTTCGGCCTTGCCGGCACGAGCCGCAGCGAAACGCCGGAGTGGATGGACGTGCACCTTCGCGAAGCCTTCGGCTGGCTGAAGACGCTCGACGCCGAACTCTGCCACTATAAGGTCTGCTCGACCTTCGATTCCGCGCCGCATGTCGGCAATATCGGCCGGGCGATCGAGATCGGCCGCACGGTCTTCGGCGAAACGACCGTGCCACTCATCGTCGGCGCGCCCCAGATCCGCCGATATACGGCCTTCGGAGAGCTCTTCGCCGCCTATCAAGGCCGCAACTACCGCATCGATCGTCATCCGGTCATGTCGCGCCATCCGGTCACGCCGATGGACGAGTCCAATCTGCTGATGCATGTCGCGCGCCAGACAAAGCTCTCTTCGGCACTCATCGATAATGTCGCGCTGCTGGGCCGGTCGGCGCTGGAAGACGCCGACATCCTGCTCATCGACGTGCTCGACGCGTTGACCCAGGCCGCCGCCGGTGCCTTGGTCTGGAACGCGCTGCATCCCAGAAGCGGCTTCATTTGCGGATCCTCCGGTGTCGAATATGCCTTGATCCCCGCATGGCGGAACGAGGGTCTGATCGGCGACAAACCTGTCTTTGCCGAGGCCGGTCCGGTGGATCGCATCGCGGTCGTGTCCGGCAGCGTTTCTCCCACCACTGAACGGCAAATTCGCCATGCGCTCGCAAACGGGTTTGAGGGCGTCACGCTTGATCCTCTTGGACTTTCCGGCGACGGGGCCGGATCTGCAATTGCCGCGGCGATCGAAGCCGGCCTCAAGGTGCTGGAAGGTGGCGACAGTGTCGTGCTTTACACGGCGCTTGGTCCATCTGCCGATCGGGGCGGCGAACTCGATTCATCGACAGGCGCTCGCCACCGCCTCGGCCGCGCGCTCGGCCAAATTCAGTCGGCGCTTGTCCAGCGCGCCGAAATCTCGCGCGCCGTGGTGGCCGGCGGCGATACGTCAAGCCACGCGCTCGGTCAGATGGGCATTTTGGCACTAACGCTGAAGATGCCCCTGCCGCAGACGCCGGGCTCGCCGCTTTGCATCGCTCATGGCGGTGCGGTGGATGGCTTGGAGATCGCGCTGAAGGGCGGGCAGGTTGGCGGCGACGACTATTTTTCCATGATCAGAGCGGGCAAAGTATAACTCGGGCAGTGAGCGGCACACCAACGTTAGGCTTGGAAATAAAGAGATAGAGCGTTTCTGCGCCTCCGTCTAAAGCAGAAACGCGACTAGGTCGCACGGGCGAGCTGCCGGATCATCCTTCGAAATGCTCGTATTCGAAGGTCGACCTTCAGCCAGGCGGACAGCGCCGGCATGATCTCCAAGATGAGATCGGGTGCGCTTGATCGGCGAACAGGTCGGTAAACCTCAGAGCGACGACTTGTTCGCTGTGGCGGCCTCGAAGCTGTCCACCGGTAGTCCGTAGGGCGGGTAATGACCGGAACTTAAGGGAAGGCCAAGGCTTTCCTGCGCAGTATGAACTGCTGGAGCGCATCAGGGCCAAGCGCGATGTGGTCTCCTGTTAGCCGCATGTGCTCGGTCAGTTTGGAAAACAAGTATGCGGCCAGATCTTCGCGCTCCACGACCAGGTTGGTCGTTTCCTGCGGGTCGCTTGCCAGCGCGTAAAGCTCAAAGAAGACCTCGTCCTTGAAGATGTCGACGATGAGCTTGTGCGATTGGTGGATGATACACCGCGAGAAGTTGCCCAGGGCGCCATTGCCGTCGAACTGAACAAAGATATCCTTATGCTCGCAAGGCGTCCCGTCGTTGATCGACGGCATCAGGGAGCGGCCGGGAAGGTCTTTGGGTTTCTCGACGTTCACGATGTCGCAAATCGTTGGCAAGACGTCGATGTGACTGACCGCTTGGTCGCAGACCCCGATGCCGGCCATGGGCGCCGGCATCTTGAACAGGAGAGGTGTGCGGATCGCCTCCTCGTACATGCACATCTTCTGCCAGAGGCGATGCGAGCCGAGCATCTCGCCATGATCGCTCGTAAACACGATCAGTGTTTCGTCGTAAATGCCTTCAGCCTTCAGCTTGGAAACGATCGCTCCGATGCAATGGTCGAGAAGAGCCACCAGCCCGGCATAGACGCGCCAAATCTCTTTCCAATCGTCGCGGCTGTAACGGGTGCCGAGGAAGCCGGGTAGATTGTAGAGCTGCAGCGGACTTTGGCCGGAGAACCATTGGCCGACATTGTCAGGCGGCTCGACCTCTCGCGCCAACGAATACCACGGCTCGGGCACATCGAAGGGGGGATGCGGCGCCAGGAACATGGCGCTCAGGAAAAGTGGCCGCGATCTGTCGCGGTTCTCGATGGCGCCGAGCGACGATTGCAGGATATAGCCGTCGAAGAAGCTGTCGAACCCCGGCTCATAGCAGCCGGTCGCCGGCGTCGAATAGTCTCCGACCGAGGTAACGGTGCCTGAAGTCAGTTCCGGAACGATGCCGCGGAAGCGTTGGCCTCCAGGTGGACGGTGCCCCCTCGCATCGAGAAACGCGCCGTAATTCTCTTCAAGTGCATGCCACCTGACCGCCGTGCCTTCGCGCATCTCGAGCGGTGGCTGGTACATCAGATGCTGCTTTCCCGCGTGCCATCCGTCCCAATCGGCAGACAGCAGTCCGTACAGGTTGGCGAAGTCGTCACCTATGAAGCCATGCTGTTTGTCCACCTCGACCCAGGGGTTGATCAGACAACCGGTCGAATTGGGATATCGCCCGGTGAAAAACGCGCCGCGCGAGGGAACACAGAGCGGGGAAGCGCAATAGGCGTTCGGGAAAAGGCAACTGTCGGCCAGAAGCGCCTGCAGATGCGGCATGTAGGATGTGCCGATGAAATCGTAGCGAAGCTGGTCGGCCATGATGACGACGACGTTCGGTTTCTTCATGGATTATCCTCGCTAAGCCAAGGAAAAAAGGCAGCGCAATGCGTTCGCCGTGGCAGCCCGGTCAGTCAGACATCGGCGGTGGCATGCCGTCTGCAAGGGGTGAGCAGGCGTCGGTGAAGGCCTGTAGGTTTCGTCGTCGTCAGCGGGCGGGACGTTCCCTGGGCGGACCGACGGTCGCCCTTTCGATCAGTTTGACGCCCATGTTGACGCGCGTGATGCTTTCTTCGGCGTTGGCTATTCGCTTCATCAGGAGTTGAACGCCGATCCGGCCGAGCTCGATGCGATCGATGCTGATCGTCGTCAGCGGCGGCCGGCTGTGCATGGCAATCGCTACGTCGTCGAGCCCGATGATCGAATAGTCGTCGGGCACCGAAAGCCCCTGGCTCTGAAGCGCCTGCATGACGCCGAGCGCCACCACGTCCATGCTGCAGAAAAGCGCCGTTGCCTTGTCCAGCCTGCCGCTCTCGAGCGCTTGGCGCGTGGCCAATTGCGCCTGGGTTTCCAGGAAACCCATCTTGCCGAGATCAATGAGGTGCTTGTCCGGATCGAAGACAATTCCAGCTTCCTCCAGCGCCAGGCGAAATCCTTCAAGGCGACGCTGCATGGACAGTCGCCGTGGCAGCGTCACATGCATGATGTCTCGGTGCCCGGCCTCCAGCAGGCGGCGCGTCGCTAGCCAGCCCGCCGACCAGTTGTCGGGCAGAACACTGTCCATGCGCATCGAACGATCCATGCCGTTTATCAGAACGGTCGGCACACCACTTGCGGCGAGCCGGTCGATCGCGGCCCGGTCGTCGAGGCCGACCGCGATGACTGTGCTCGGCTCCGCGCCACGCAGGTATTCGTCGATCTCCGCGGTGTTCTGTTTGGTGTCGAGCGTCAGCAGCTGCACGTCGACTTTCAGCGAATGCGCCGCTGCCTCGTCCAGTGCGCCGCGTATCACATCCTCGTAGAACTGCGACCCGGAGTAGTACTCGGCCGGCACGATCAACGCGGTGCTTCCGATGCCAGCCTTGTGAAGCGATCGGGCGTTGCGCCCGAGGTAGCCGAGTTCTTCGGCAAGAGCCAAAATCTTCTTGCGGCTCTCACCGCTGACGCCGCCGCGATTGTTCAGCACCTTCGACACGGATGCGACCGAAACGCCGGCTGCATCGGCGATGTCGCGCAGTGTCAGTGTGGCGAGTTGATCATCGGTCATTGGAAACCCACTCCATCAGATTCCTGCGCTTTTTGGGAGTCGCAGCGACTGGCATTTTGTCTGCTTACCAGAAGAATTGTGTATGCCCGAGCGACCGCATCAAGGCCTCCATGAAATAGTAGTCTCCATAGGGAAGCATGGTGTCGGAATAGCCTGATCCGACATGGGCCGCGCCATGGGCGAGAAGGCCGAGTGCCGTTGGATCTTCGGTTAGGTCGCAGGTGTCGAGCAAGCCAGCGATCAGGCGGTCGGCAAACCCGCGCCAGGCTTGAGCCTCGTCGACGTCGCACTGGTCGGCGAGCATGTAGATGCCGGCTGCCATGATGGCGCCGGCCGAACTGTCGCGCGGCGCGTTCTTCGGGTTGGGGACGTCATAGTCCCACACGGGCACGAGGTCGCTGCCCATCAGCTGCTCGGCCTTGGCGGCGAGCCTGCGGGCCGCATCCAGATAGGTCCTGTTGCCGGTGACGCGCGCGCATTGCGCAAAACCGTGGATCAGCCAGGCCTGGCCGCGTGACCAGCATGATCCGTCGGCATGGCCCTGGTGGGTTTCTCCGCGCAGTGCCTCGCCGGTGCTCGGGTCGAACAGGAAGGTGTGGAAGCTGGTATCGTCGTCGCGCACCAGATGTTTCAATGTGGTGTCGGCATGGCCGTCGGCGGCCTCGCGAAAGTCGGCGCGTCCGGTTTCGCCGTAGGCCCAGTAGAGGAGGGCGAGGTTCTGCATCGTATCGGCGATGATCCGCCCGTTGGCGAAATCTGCGCGCATGGAGCCATGCGCCGGTTGCGCGTTCCACGCCTGAAGATAGCGCCCCTCCGGTCGGTACCGGCCGAGCAGCAGATTGGCGGCTTCAAGAGCGAGCGCGCGCGGCTCCTTCTCGCCGGTCATCAGCCATTCGGCGACGCAGCTGAGCGAGAACTGGAAGCCAAGATCATGGTCCTGAGCGCGGCGATGCGCCAGAATGCCCCGAAAGATCGAGCGGCGGGCGCGCGCTGCGTTCAGGAATGTCGGATCTCCTGTTAGCTGCGAGGCAAGCCATAATTGGCCGGCATGAAAGCTCACGACCCAGTCGTAGGGGCTGCAATAGGCCCAGCTATTGTCGCTCAAGCCGATCTTCGGGTTGCGAATGCCGATGATCGGCATGGTCGTGCGCAATTTTTCGATGCTGCGTACGAGCGCTGCCTGGTGGCGATCAACATGAGAGGTGGCGGCTGCCGGCACGGAGGCTGCAAAGTAGCTACTGGTTTCGATTTTCATGTGAGTGCTCCTGAGTGTGGAAATCTTTTTGCTCATTACGCAATTTTCGTCAATAGCGAAACTTTCGCTTGACGAAGAATGTTTTCGGTTTCATTCTTATGTCTAGTCTGGGCGTCCTTCGTGACGTCCACGGCGCCGATAAGGGAGGGTGAGGGAATGTCCATTACGGACGCATCGAATGCAGGGCCGCCTCTGAGCGTGCGACTGCGCAGCCAGTTGGGCGGCTACGGCTTCCTGATGCCCTGGCTGCTGGGGTTTGTCGTGCTGACCTTGGGACCGGCCGTTTCGTCGTTCTATCTCTCGCTCACCGACTTCGGCCTGATGGGGCCGGCCAACTGGGTCGGCGCCGAGAACTATGTGCGGATTGCCAGCGACGACCCCCGTTTCTGGACGGCGATGCGGGTGACTTTCACATTCGTTCTCCTGTCGGTTCCGCTCAAGCTGATGTTCGCGTTGGCGATCGCCGTGGCGCTGAACAAGGGGCTGCGCGGCCTGACGGTCTTTCGGGCGATCTTCTATCTTCCGTCGCTGGTCGGCGGCAGCGTTGCGATCGCGGTGCTCTGGCGGCAGGTGTTTGCCGGCGACGGGGTGCTGAACCAGGTTCTGGCGGCGCTTTTCGGCTACGAAGGCCCGAGCTGGATCTCGAACCCGTCCACGTCGCTCTACACCCTGGTTCTGCTCGCGGCCTGGCAGTTCGGCTCGTCGATGATCATCTTTCTCGCCGGTCTGCGCCAGATCCCGCAGGATATGTATGAGGCTGCCAGCATCGACGGGGCAAGCCGCTCCCGCCAGTTCTTCAAGATCACGCTGCCGCTTTTGACGCCGGTGATCTTTTTCAATGCGGTGATCCTGACGATCGACGCGTTCAAGGCTTTCACCTCGGCTTTCGTCGTCAGCGACGGCAGCGGTGGTCCGATCGACACGACGCTGTTCTACACGCTCTACCTCTACCAGGAAGCCTTCACCAACTTCCGTTTCGGATACGCATCAGCCCTTGCCTGGGTGCTGGTGGTCATCATCGCCATTTTCACGACGCTGTCCTTCATGTCGGCCAAATATTGGGTGCACTACGATGACTGATACCGTCTACGCGTCGAACGTCGTCGAGGCAGCTGCCATGCCCGACGGAGCCAAATCCTCGCCGCTGAAGCGGGCGTTGGTCTACGCGCTCCTGACCGCCGTGAGCTTCATCATGCTCTATCCGTTGCTGTGGATGGTCTCGAGCTCCTTCAAGCCAGAAAACGAGATCTTCGCGACGACATCGCTAATACCGCAGGAGTTTACGCTCGATGCCTACCGACGCGGTTGGAATGGCCTGAGCGTCAGCTTCGGCCACCTGTTCCTCAACTCGCTGCTGATCTCGGTCCTGGTCGTCATCGGCAACCTGATATCGTGCTCGATGGCCGCCTATGCCTTCACGCGGCTGCAGTTCAAGGGACGCGGGTTCTGGTTCGCGCTCATGCTCGGAACCCTGATGATGCCGCAGCATGCGGTGCTGATCCCGCAATATCTGATGTTTCTCAAGTTCGGCTGGGTCAACACGATCATGCCGCTTGTCGTGCCGAAGTTCTTCGCCATCGATGCCTTCTTCATCTTCCTGATGGTTCAGTTCTTCCGCGGCATCCCGCGCGAACTCGACGAGGCGGCCATCATGGACGGCGCCGGGCCGTTGCGCATCTTCCTCAAGGTGATCCTGCCGCTTTCGACGCCTGTCCTGGCGACCGCCGCAGTCTTCTCCTTCATCTGGACCTGGGACGATTTCTTCGCGCCGCTGATCTATCTGAACGACATCGAGAAATACACGGCCCAGCTTGGCCTTCGAACCTTCGTCGATGCCACGGCGCAATCGGATTGGGGCGCTCTGCTTGCGATGTCGACTTTGACCGTATTGCCGATCTTCATCCTCTTCCTCCTGTTCCAGCGGCTGCTGATCGAAGGCATCGCGACGACGGGCATGAAGCGGTAGTGCCGCGAACAAAAACCACAGAACAAGCAATAGGAAAGGGGAGCCCCATGACGACGCTCGCTTTGAAGCAAGTCCAGAAGCGCTACGGTGCCGTCGAGGTCATCCGCGGCGTCGACCTCCAGATCGGCAGCGGCGAGTTCGTCGTTTTCGTCGGCCCGTCGGGGTGCGGCAAGTCCACGCTCTTGCGCATGATTGCCGGGCTGGAGCCCATCTCCGGCGGCGAGCTGGCGATTGGCGGCGCCAGGATGAATGAGAAGACAGCCTCCGAGCGCGGCATCGCCATGGTCTTTCAGTCCTATGCCCTCTATCCGCATATGAGTGTCTACAAGAACATGTCGTTCGGCCTTGAAACCATGCGCATGCCAAAGCCCGAGATCGATCAGCGGGTGCGCAAGGCCGCCGAAATCCTGCAGATCACGCAGCTGCTCGAACGCAAGCCAAAGCAGCTGTCGGGCGGCCAGCGTCAACGCGTGGCCATCGGCCGCGCCATCGTGCGTGATCCGAAAATCTTCCTGTTCGACGAACCCTTGTCCAACTTGGATGCCGAGCTTCGCGTGCAGACCCGTGTCGAGATTGCAAAGCTCCACGCCGATATCGGCGCCACGATGATCTACGTCACCCATGACCAGGTCGAAGCCATGACACTGGCTGACCGGATCGTCGTGCTGCGCGCCGGCCGGATCGAGCAGCAGGGAACGCCGCTCGAAATCTACAACAGGCCGGTCAACCGCTTTGTCGCCGGCTTCATCGGTTCGCCCAAGATGAATTTCCTGGATGTTTCCGTGGTGGGGCGCCGCGACGACGGTGTTGTCATCGGTCTTGCCGGTGCCGATGTCGCGGTGCCGCTGGTCGAGAGAGCCGAGATCGGGGCGACCCTCAGTCTTGGCGTTCGCCCGGAGCATATCAGGGCCAACAGCGCGGGCGGCATCCATCTGGGGACATTGACGATCACCCATATCGAGCATCTCGGCGGCCAGACCATCGTCTATGGGCGTCTGCCCGACAAGCAGGCGCTCATCGTCGCCATGGAAGGCCAGACACTGCTTGGCACGGGCGAAACGCTGAGCGTCAGCATCGCGCCGGAACATTGCCATCTCTTCGACGCCGAAGGGCGCAGGCTTGCCGACTAGGCTCAGGCAAAAACGGAACCAAAGGGAGGAATTCATGATCAATCGACGCGAACTTCTACGCAACGGCCTGCTGCTCGGCGGAGCGGCTGCATTTTCGCAGCTTCCGCTGCGGACCGCATTTGCCGACAGCGCCACGATGCGGCTCTACTGGTGGGGCACGCCTGCGCGCGCCGAGCGCACCCTTGGCGTCGCCCGGCTGTTTGAAGCCGCCAATCCGGATGTCAAGATCAACGGCGAAGTCGGCGGCAACGACTATTGGTCGAAACTGACGACGATGCTTGTTGGCGGCAATGCCCCTGATATTTTCCAGCTCGAGCCTGGCCGATTTGCCGACTATGCGCGCCGTAACACCACGCTTCCGCTCAACGATTTCCTCGGCAAGTCCATTCGCACCGACAAGCTCGCGCCGGGTGTGCTGGAGCTTGGAACCGTTGACGGCAAGGTGGCGGGCATGCCGCTGTCGCTCAACGCGTTCGCATTGTTCTATGACACGGAAGCCTTCAAGCAGGCCGGGCTCAATCCGCCGGGGGCCGCGACCACGTGGGACGAGTTCGCCAAACTTTGTGTCGAACTGACCAAGGCGATCGACCGCAAGAACGTTTGGGCGGTCGGCAACGCATCACGTTACACCTATGCCTTTGATGCATTCTTGAACCAGCGCGGCAAGCGATTGTACGGCGAGGACGGCAAGATCGGTTTCGATGTCAACGATGCCAAAGACTGGTATGGCTACTGGGAGAGCCTCGCCAAGAACGGCGGCTGCGTGTCGGCCGAAGTTCAGTCGATGGACCAGATCCAGGTCGATTCAAACCCGCTGGCAACCGGCAAGGCCGCTATGGCCATCGCGTTTTCGAACCAGCTTCTCGGCTACCAGTCGGCGATGAAGAACCCGCTAGGGATCACCACCTTGCCGGTGACGGATCCATCAGGACCGTCCGGCCTGTTCTACCGGCCGGGTCTGCATTTCGGCATTGCAAGCACCTGCGAAAATCCGGAACTTGCTGCCCGGTTCATTGACTTCTTCGTCAACGATATGGCTGCCGGCAAGGTTCTCGGCGTCGAGCGCGGCGTTCCCGTCAACACCGACGTCAAGGGCGCGGTCGTTCCGCTGATCGACGACGTGTCGAAACGGACGGTCGACTACATCTCGTCGATTGCCGGCCGGGTCGGCGCCTATCCTCCGCCAGTGCCGGTCGGCGCCTCCGAATTCGACACACGCGCCTTCCGGCCGCTGGCAGACAAGGTGGCCTTTGGCCAAGTGACGCCCGCAGAAGCGGCTGATCAGTTGGTTGCGGAAGGCGGCCGAATTCTCAAGGGCTGATCGTCTCGCGACGATAGTGGCCGCTTCGCTTGTCGAAATCGCCTATGCGCCCAAGTGCGCCGCCGAAGGAGGTCGGCGGCGCACAGAAATCGAAGCTTTCGGGAGAGGACCATGCTTGGCAGACGCGAATTTTTGCAATTGGGGTTGTTGTTCGGGGGCGCGGCAACGTTTTTGCAATCGCCGTTGCGCTCGGCACTGGCGGATAGCGCAACGATGCGCCTCTTCTGGTTCGGTTCTCCCGCACGCGCCGAGCGCACGCTTGGTGTTGCCAGGTTGTTCGAGGCCGCAAATCCCGGCGTGAAGATCAATGGCGAGGTTGGCGGCAACGACTATTGGTCGAAGCTGGCGACGATGCTGGCCGGTGGCAATGCGCCCGATATTTTCCAGCTCGCGCCAAGCCGCTTTGCCGACTACGCCCGCCGCAACACCCTGCTTCCGCTCGGCGATTACCTGGGAAGCGTAATCCGTACCGACAAGTTGATGCCCGGCGTCCTCGATCTCGGGGCGGTCGACGGCAAGGTCGTCGGCATGCCCCTGTCGTTGAATGCGTTTGCTCTGCTTTACGACAGTGTCGCCTTCGACGAGGCCGCCATTGCGCCGCCCGGACCGACGACGACCTGGGACGATTTTGCCAGGCTCTGCATCGACATCACCAAGGCGATCGGCCGGAAGAATGTCTGGGCGGTCGGCAACGGCGCGCGCTACAGCTATGCCTTCGAAGCGTTTCTCGTTCAGCGCGGCAAGCGACTGTACGGCGAAGATGGCCGGATCGGCTTCGATGCCACCGATGCCAGCGACTGGTACGGCTATTGGGAAAGTCTGGCGAAGAACGGCGGCTGCGTGTCGGCCGAGGTCCAGGCAATGGACAAGCTTCAGATCGATTCCAATCCGCTTTCAACCGGTCACGCGGTGATGGCGATCGCCTTTTCCAACCAGTTGCTCGGCTATCAGGCGCTCGCTAAGAACAGGCTGGGGATCACCTCGCTACCGATCGCCGACGCGGCGGGACCTTCCGGCCTGTTCTACAAGGCGAGCCTGCATTTCGGGATTGCCAGCACCTCGAGGCAGCCGGAGCTTGCAGCCCGGTTCCTCGATTTCTTCATCAACGACCTCGCGGCCGGCAAAATTCTCGGCGTGGAACGCGGCGTGCCGATCAACCTTGATGTCAGGGAGGCGGTGACGCCTCTTGTCGACGATGTCTCGAAACGATCGGTGGACTACATTTCCTCGATAGCGGGACGGGTGGGCGCCTTTCCGCCCCAGGTTCCGATCGGGGCCTCCGAGCTGGAGGAACGCGTGTTCCGACCGATCGCCGACCAGGTTGCCTTCGGCCAGCTGACGGTCGCTGCAGCCGGCGAGGAGCTGGTCGCGCAGGCAAACCGCATCCTCAGGAGCTGACGTTTCCAACGGCTCGCCCTGGGCCCTGCACCATAAGCCTCCCAAGACAGGAATGGCCAATGACAGATGGCATATACCCCGACAGCCTGTTCCATCCGTGGTGGGGCAATGAACTGCGCACGCGGGCCGATGTCGAGCGCGCGCTGAAATCGCTCTGCGACCCGGCCGAATCCTACCGGTCGGCCGGTGGCGCGCGGTTGCGGTTCGACGCGACCGCTGCGCATTTCGATCAGGCGGCAGCCGATCTCGAGGGCTTCTCGCGGTTGTTGTGGGGGCTGGTGCCGGCGCAGGTCGGCGGTGCCGACTGGATCGACTGGAAGCCGATCGCACGCGGTCTTGCGTGTGGCACGGATCCGCACCATCCGGAATATTGGGGGCAGCCGACGGATCGCAACCAGCGCCTCGTCGAGCTCGCGGCAATCGGCTTTGCGTTGCGTCTCGTGCCGGACAAACTCTGGGCTCCTCTTGAGCCAGATGAGCGCGAGAACGTCGTCGCCTATCTCAAGTCAGGGCATGCCTGCCGGTTTTCTGAGAACAACTGGAAGTTCTTCCGGCTGCTCATCAGCCTGGGGCTGGATGCGGTCGGCGCCGATCACGATCAGGGTTTGGACCAGGCCTATATCGACGAAATCGAGACCTTCTATTTCGGTGATGGCTGGTACAGCGACGGTGACGCGCGCCGCGCCGACCACTACATTCCCTTCGCCTTTCATTTCTACGGGCTCATTCTTGCCGTGCTCGACGGCCGCGCCTACACGCAGCCCTATCGCGAGCGTGCGCGTCTCGCCGCCGGCGATATGACGCGTTGGTTTGCCGATGATGGCGCCGCATTGGCGTTTGGCCGGTCGATGACCTATCGCTTTGCCATCGCCGGTTTCTTCGGCGCTCTGGCATTCGCCGGCGAGGAGGCGCTGCCGTGGGGGCAACTGAAGGGCTTCTATCTGCGCAATCTGCGCTGGTGGGCCAAGCAGCCGATGGCGTCGAGAGACGGCATCCTGCCGGTTGGTTACGCTTACCCGAACCTTCTGATGTGCGAGACCTACAACTCACCGCAGTCGCCCTATTGGGCCTTGAAGGCGTTTCTGCCGCTGGCCTTACCGGAGCAACACCCCTTCTGGAGCGCTGAAGAGGCGGATTGCCCACCGCGCGCCGACGTCGCCGTGCACGTGCACACGGGCATGATCATCAGGAACCCTCCTGGTGATGCCATCGCGCTTTGCGGTGGCCAGCAAACGGGTCCGCAAAACACCTGGGCACGGTTCGGTGCCGAGAAATACAGCAAGTTCGTCTATTCCGCCCGCTACGGTTTCAGCGTGGAAAGTGACCCCAACCGTTTCGCCGACGCTGTCCTGGACGGCATGATCGGATTCAGCAGCGACGGTCTCCAGTTCCATGTCCGCCAGGCCAACGAGCAAGTGCTGATCGCCGATGACGTCCTCTACGCGCGCTGGCGGCCCAATGGCGACATCCTGGTCGAAACCTGGCTCTACTGTCATGGCGATTTCCATGTCCGCACCCATCGCGTCTGGGCCGAGCGAGCGGTCCTAACCAAGGAAGGCGGCTTTGCGATCGCCCGAAGCGATCGGCTTGCCGATGCACTGGAAGGTGAAGCTGGCAACGCTGTTGTTGCAACTCCGCACGACCTGTCGGCGATCGTCGATCTCGGCTCGTCGGTCATCCGTGCCGGCAAAGCGCATATCGCCCAGCCGAACACCAACCTGATTGCCGGAAGGACGCTGGTGCCGCAGTTGACGGCAGAGATTCCCCGGGGAACGAGCACACTTTTTGCAGCCGTCCTGGCGAGCGCCGATCCGGCCGCCGGGCGCAGCACGCTGACGCGCTTGCCGCCGGCCCCCGACCTGCCAGCGCTTGAAGCCCTGATCAAGGCAAACGGCCGGCCGGTCACCCTTATGAGCAGAAATACGAGTGCCTGACCGGCGGTTGATGCCGGCCAATTTTGCAAGTCGAGGAAAAGAACTGATGGATATTCGCCAAGCTATACATTTCGAACAGGCCGAGACGCTCGACACCGAGGGGCTGCGCCGCCATTTCCTCGTCGAGGATCTCTTCGCAGCCGGCGAAATACGCGCCGCCTACAGCCACTATGACCGCCTGGTTCTGCTCGGCATCCGGCCGGAGGCCACGCCGCTTGCCTTCAGCGCCGAGCTTGCAAAATCCGCTGGCGTTGCCGATTTTCTCGAGCGTCGGGAACTGGCAGTCGTGAACCTTGGCGGTGGCGCAGCCAGAATATCTGCCGATGCAGAAGACGACCATGTCATTGCGCCTTTCGAGGCGCTCTACATTGGCAAGGGGGCGAAGGGCGTATCGTTTGCCGCAGTGGACGAGGCATCGCCTCCAAGGCTCTACGGTGTTTCGGCGCCCGCGCATGCCAGCCACCCCAGCCGCAAGATCACCCAGGAAGAAGCTTCGCCACAGGCGCTTGGAACGACCGAGGCCGCCAACAAGCGCACCATCTACAAATATGTCCATGATGGCCTGTTGCCGACCTGTCAGCTCATGCTCGGCATCACGCGCTTCGAGCCCGGGAGCGTCTGGAACACCATGCCTGCGCACCTTCACGATCGGCGGATGGAAGCCTATCTCTATTTCGACATGCCGGAAGATCGTATGGTCGTCCATCTCATGGGGCGGCCCGAGGCGACGCGCCACCTGATCGTTCGCAACGAGCAGGCGGTCATCTCGCCCCCGTGGTCGATCCACAGCGGCAGCGGCACGGGATCCTATGCCTTCGTGTGGGCAATGGCAGGCGATAACCAGTCCTTCGCCGACATGGATTTTGTGGCAATGGAGAACCTGCGATGACCGAGATTGCGGATCTGTTCGGCCTTTCCGGCAAGTGGGCGCTGGTCACAGGCGCCCGCGGAGGGCTGGGACAGGCGATGGCTTTGGCGCTCGCGAAGGCAGGGGCCGACATCGTGGGCCTCGGGTCGACGCCGATGCCGGAAACCAGAGAGTTGATCGAAGCTGCCGGACGCCGATTCGTCGGCATCCAGGCGGATCTTTCGCAACCCAACGATTTTCGCTCTCTCGTCGGCGAGATCGAAGAGCAAGCCGGGCCAATCGATATCCTGGTCAACAATGCCGGAACGATCAGGCGTGCCGATCTGCTCGACTACTCCGAGGCTGATTGGGACGTGGTGACGAACGTCAACGAGAAGAGCCTGTTCTTCCTCAGCCAGGCCGTTGCGCGCGGCATGGTTTCGCGTCGCTTCGGCCGCATCATCAACATCGCATCGCTGCTCTCCTTCCAGGGGGGCATCCGGGTTCCGGCCTATACCGCCTCCAAGCATGCGGTGGCGGGGCTGACGAAGCTGATGGCGAACGAACTGGGTGCATCCGGTGTCACCGTCAATGCGATCGCACCCGGCTATATGGAAACTGACAACACCGCGGCCCTGCGAGCGGATCCGGAGCGACAGAGGCAAATCCTCGAACGTATTCCCGTCGGGCGATGGGGCGTTCCTGAAGATCTGGCGACCGCGGTCCTGTTTCTGGCAAGTCCGCATGCATCCTATGTGACTGGAGCTATCATTCCGGTGGATGGAGGATGGCTCGCGCGGTGATGGCACTTCGATCGTTAGGACAGTCGCTATGTCGAGCGTGACGCGAGATCGGCATCGAGGATCTGGAGGGTGAGAAAATCATCTCGTTCTCGCGACAGAACCTGTCTTACACGGAGCGCTCCGAGAAGTTCGAGGAGTACAATCTTTCGACGAACGTCACTTACAGCTGCGACGACACCTTCTCGCTACAACGCCGCGCGTCTTATTAGACGCGCAAAGGTCGCTGTAGCACTTTGAATTGCTGCATGTTTTTATCCTTAAATCGAATACGACGTTGGCCGTCGAGTGGTTTCTAGCTTAAGATGGCATCTGCTATACGCCGAGGTTGGCACTGCCCAACAGGCAGCAGATGACGGTTCCACCTTGAACAGTCTGGTGTAGCAGAGGTGCGACGTTCGGATCATCACCATTGACGGTATTTGCCCGGCACTTCGCGTTATTGGTGGGAGTTGATTCATGCGTTCGCCAGATATGACCGGAATATCCCGACCCCCGCGCTGGGGGTTGGCCGCAAAGCTGTTTACGACGCTCGTCCTGCTTGGCGCCGCCGCGATCCTGGTGACCGGTGTACTCGGTTACTTCCGTGCCCGTGACGCCATCGAAAAAGCGGTTTTCGACCAACTCACGGCCGCCCGTCAGAACAAGACGCGTCAAGTCGAAACCTATTTTCGCACCATCGCAGCGGAACTGCGCCTGCTCGCCGCCTCCAAGATGGTGGTTGATGCGACGCGCGAATTCCGGATTGCAGTCGACCAGCTCGATCGCGCAGGCGTACAGCCTGACCTTCGGCAGAAGGTCCAAGATTGGTACGCTGCGAACTTCATCCCGCAGATGACGAGTATCCTGGGAAGGCAACCGGAGCTGTCCGACTATCTGCCGGTTGGTGGCGCTCCGTACTATCTGCAGTATCACTACATCGTGGAAAATCCGAACCCGGCGGAGCGACGCAAGCTTCTCGATGATGCCGGTGATGGCAGCGAATACACCAGGCTGCATGCCACCTATCATCCATTGATGCGCGCAGCCGCCTCGATGGTCGGTTTCTTCGATTTCATGATTGCTGATCCCAAGTCGGGTCGCCTGATCTACACAGTCCAGAAAGAACTCGATTTCACCACGTCCCTGCAATTCGGCCCCTACCGCCGCTCCAACGTCGCAGCCGCTGTTGCTCGCTGCGCAGAGCCCGCCGCGCAATCGGCCATCTGTCTCGAGGATTTCGCTCCTTATGCACCGACCGGTGGAGCACCAATTGCCTTCATGGGAGCCCCGGTGATTGATAAGGGTGTCGTCATCGGGGTGTTGGTGGCGCAACTGTCAAACGAGGAAATCGACAACGTTGTCACTGGTGGTCGTCGGTGGCGACAGGAAGGGTTCGGCGACACGGGTGAGGCCTATTTCGTTGGGCCTGACCTTCTGGTGCGCTCTGGCCCGCGGACCTTCTACGAGAACCGGGAGGCGTACTTCGCAGAACTCAAGTCTGTCGGCGCCTCGGACGAGGAGATCGCCGCCATCCAGCGTTACGGCACGCCGGTGATGCATCAGCGCATCGACACCGAAGCAACTCGGGCAGCACTTGCCGGTGTCGAGAACACCGGCGAGATCATCGGATACCGAGGTGTGCCGACACTCGCTTCGTGGGGCCCGCTCGAGATTCCCGGCGTCAGGTGGGCTCTCGTTGCTAAAATTGATAGCGCCGAGGCGTTCGCGCCGATCGCCCGGCTCCGCCAGGAGCTGCTGATCGTCGGGGGATTGGCGCTCTTGGCGGTGGCTGTGACCGCCGCATGGCTTTCGCGCACATTGCTCGGACCGCTGCGTGAACTCACTGCCGGAGTGAAAAGCTTCGCGGCCGGCGACTATGAAGCCAGCGTGCCGGTTCGCACGCGCGATGAGGTTGGCCAACTCTGCTTGGCCTTCAACGGCATGGTCGAGACTCTGCACCAAAAGAATGTCGTGATCGAGAACAAGAATCGCGAGAACGAGGAACTGCTCCTCAACGTGCTGCCGGCTCCGATCGCCAATCGGCTGCGCGGTGGCGAAGCTGGGATCGCCGACGGCTTCGCCGAGGTGACCGTCGCCTTCGCGGATCTGGTTGGCTTCACGGCTCTGTCATCGGAGATGCCGCCACACGAGGTCGTCACGTTTCTCAATGGGCTATTCACGCGCTTCGATGTCGCTGCCAATGAACTCGGAATCGAGAAGATCAAGACGCTTGGTGACGCCTATATGGCGGTTTGTGGCTTGCCCGAGCCGGTGGCCAACCACTCCGAGCGGATGGTGCGCATGGCCATCCGCATGGTTCACATTACCAGAGAGCACGCGATGGAGAACAACGTCTCGATGAAGCTCAGGGTTGGCGTCAATACCGGGCCGGTCGTGGCCGGCATCATCGGCAAGAGCAAGTACATCTACGACCTGTGGGGTGATACGGTGAACCTTGCCAGCAGGATGGAATCAGGCGGCGTGCCCGACGCGGTTCAGGTGACGCGCCCCGTCTACGAAAAGCTCAAAGACCACTTCGTCTTCGAGCCGCGCGGCCCTATCGAAGTCAAGGGCAAGGGCAAAGTAGAGGCCTGGCTGTTGAGGTTGTAATGCCGATCCGGCCATATACGGCCTGCCGACCAGGTGGAAGCGATACGGGAACGCGTCCGCAATTTCTCGCCGGCATGAACGCGTACGTCTCAACCTAATGGCTGCGAATTTGGAATGTCTTTGACCTTTATGGCCTTCGCGCGGAGATGATGTAGCTGGAATACTCCAACCCGCGTCCTTCTCAGTCGCGTTGGCGGAACGCCTTGGCCGCCATCACTACCGCGACTGCCGGGATGTTGTCCGTCAGCCCTTCTTTCCGTTCGATGCCATCTGTATGCCGGCCGCGCGTCCGCCGCTCGGAACCACGACGATCTGCCTGACCTTGCCTTCTTTGAACGCTGTGAGGAAACGCTTGTAGTCCTTGAAGGCGACGCAGCCGTGCGATTCCGCCCGGCCGCTGCGCAGCAGGTAGCTGTGGGTCAGGAAACCGTCTCGGCCGTGCTTGTTCTTTCCGTCGACAGGCAGCATGCGGACCGCCTCGACCCCATGGAAGCGCGTTTCGCGCATCTTGAGATTGTAGGTGTGCGGTGGGGTCGGTCCGGTCATCTTGACGTTTACGTAACGCGGATTGTCGGCCATCTTGCCGATGCCGGAATGGGCTTCGAGCACGCTGCCGTCGGGCATATAGACCTTCGCGGCGGTGATGTCGTAGACCGCGACGCCATTTCCTGCGCGGGCACCACCGCCGAATAGGTTGCGCAGTGCGCCGAGGCCACCGCCCGATCTTTTGTCCGCCGGATTGTCCGGCCGCACAAAGGCAAGCTGTTGCTGCTTTGGCGTTTCGCGTTCTTCGGCCTTCGGCGCTGCGTCGTCCTTGGCTCGCCGGGTCTCGGGTTTCTCTGTTTCAGCGGTAGGCTTTTGGGCTTGATCTCCGCCGGGACGGAACTGCGGCTTCGGTCCCGAAGACGGCGTGTCCTCGTAGTCTGGCAGGGCAACGGCCTCATCTTCGGCGTTCGGGTCCGGCGAGGCCGCGAGGTCGTCCTCCATTGGTACCGTCAGCAACGCCGAAAACACAGCGCTGTCCGTTGCGCTCTGAGAGGGGGCCGCATAGGCCAACGAGACCAAGGGCTTGTCGGTTGCTACGGCGCGCGGCGGCCCGAACCGTTCCGGCGCAGGCGCGTCAAGACTGGCGATCGCGCGGCCTGGCGTGACGGAATGAGAGGCCCTGAAGTGGCTGGCGAGCTGCTCGGATGTCAATGCCGCCTGCTTCGCACCGGAACTGAAGCGTGCAGCCTTGCCACTCGTCTCGGCATCTCCAAAGATATCGGCCCTGCGGGGGAGTTTCCCTTCGGCGCCGCTGAGGCTTGCGAGCACGACGGGCTCGGCCACGGCGACCAGCCTCGGCGTCTGTTCGACCCTTGCCTGCTTGACCCACGGGCGCTCTTTTTTGTGCTGCGCCGCATAGAGTTGTGGTTTGGGCAGGAGGTTGCCCGAACCGTGACCGAAATAGCTGCCCATCGCGACTGCACCCACGAGGGATCCCGCGGCCGCGCCGGCAAGGGCGATGCCGCAACAGGTGATCAGCAGTGGACGCAACAGACGGCGCAAAGACTGTGAACGAACGACCTTACTCAAACGCATCTCAAGCCAGTAAATCTCGCAAACGCTTTCGGGCCGACGAGCGACCACCGCTGCGCAATTTCCCGGATTGTCCCCTTTTTGACGACGGATCGACAAAGAATGAACAAGTATGGTTAAATTTTGCTTTCCATGAATCTCACTAGATTAAAACTGGCATCAAGGCGTCCGTTCCCGGCCGTCAAGTGGGTTTGCCGGGTGATCGGCGGCTGGCTACTGAAGTGGGTTAGGGTGCCGGGTGTAGCCCCAGCAAGGACTACACCCGGTGCGTACTCTTCAATCAGGCTACAGCACCGCGCGTCTTATCTGACGCGCAAAGGTCGCTGTAGCCCTTTGAATTGCTGCATCTTTTTATCCTTAAATCGAACAGGATTTAAGGAAACATGCAGTAGGCGACGGTTTCTATCGAGGCCGACGTGAAGGGACGGATCGGCGCGTTAGTTGAGGGGAATTGCATTATCCCCCTTGCTGGCTTGATAGACAGAAGAGAGGTCGTCGTATTTGCGGCCGATTGCAGTTGCTCTTTCCTTCAAAAGCGAATGCTGCGGTTCCGGAACTCCGTCGATCAGCCCCATGATCGACTGTCCTTTCCAGAATGAATTCGTCCGATTGTAGCCCCCTGGCTCCAGCGTGAAGACTTCCTTCAGGATCTTCAAATCGTGCGGAATGGAAAACGCATCCCGGGAATCCTCGTGGCTGAAGAAGTAAAAGAAGTTGTCGAAGCCTGCCCAGGTGATCGCCGAAAGGCACATCGAGCACGGCTCATGGGTCGACAGGAAGATGAGGTCCGTCGTATCCGGCCGCTCGGATCCGGTCATCTCATAGAAGCGCTTCAGGGTGTGAACCTCCCCGTGCCACAACGGGTTCTCGGTTTCGTTGTTGGTTTCGACGAGCACAGTGGAAAGGTCCGATTTCCGCAGCAGCGCCGCTCCGAAGATCTTGTTGCCGGCCGCGACGCCGGCCTCCGTGGCGGGGATGATGCCAGCCTCCATGGCTGTCAGCAGGGCGTCGAGCAGACGCGTCGTTTCGATTTTTTCTGACATTCTTTATCTCCTTGAAATGTCGGGAAAAGGTCGGTCCGGATCAAGGTTTAGACTTCGATCCGGAACGTGCTTTCAAAGCAATACTCAGTGAGCGCCCTCAGGGATCATCGGTATTTCGATGCCTTTTTCGTCATAGAGCTTGCCGTTGAGGAAGTAGTCGCCGTCGCGAAGCCGGACGATGTCCTTGTAGCGGATCGTCCGTTCTGTCCCCGCCACGAACACTGACTGCTGATCCGCATTTCCTGCTTTGAAATGGTTGAACAGCAGGTTGAGGACGATCGCCATCAAAGCAGCGGAACTGATGCCGGAATGAAAGATCGTCGCAACCCAGGCCGGGAAGTGCTCGTAGAATCCCGGTGACGCGATGGGGATCATGCCGAAACCGATCGACGTCGCGACGATGATCAAGTTCATGTTGTTGTGGTAGTCGACCTTGGAGAGCGTGCGTATGCCACTTGCCGCGACCGTACCGAAAAGGACGATGCCGGCCCCACCGAGAACGGAACTTGGCACCGCTGCAACAACGCGTCCCATGACCGGCAGAAGGCCGAGGGCGACGAGAAAAAGACCGCCGGTCGCTACCACATAGCGGCTCTTCACGCCGGTTACGGCGACAAGCCCGACGTTCTGGGCAAAGGCACTCTGTGTGAACGAACCGAAGATCGGCGCGAGAATGCTCGACAGCATGTCGGCCCGAAGCCCATCGCCTAGGCGGTGAGAATCAACCTTCGTTTCGACGATCTCGCCAACGGCGAGAATGTCGGCTGATGTCTCCACGAGCGTCACGATGATGACGATCAGCATCGAGACGATGGCGGCGATCTCGAAGGTGGGATAGCCGAAATGGAATATTGTCGGCAGGGCGAAGAGGGGGCCATTTCCGACTTGCGAAAAGTCGGTCATGCCAACGGCATAGGCGATGCCCGTTCCGATCACGAGCGCAAGCAGGATGGAGAGCCTTGAAACCGATGCGCTTCCAAGTTTGCTGAGCAGGAGAACGATGGCGAGCGTTGTGGCGGCCAGCTGGATATTTGCCGGGCTTCCGAAATCGGGTGAACTGTTGTTGCCGCCCATAGCCCAGAACGCGGCGACCGGCATCAGCGTCAGTCCAATGGTGGTGATGACGATACCGGTGACTAGGGGTGGGAAGAAACGGGTAATCCGTGAGAATACGGGCGTGATCAATAGCCCGATCAACGACGCAGCGATGACGGCGCCGAGAATAGACGGTATTCCCCCATTGCCGGAAATCGCCACCATTGTTGCAACCCCCGAGAACGAAACGCCCTGCACAAGCGGCAGACGGCTCCCGAAGAATGGCAATCCCAATGTTTGCAGGATGGTGGCCAGACCGCCGGCAAAAAGCGACGCCGTCACCAGGAGGCCGATGTCACTTGGGCTAAGCCCCGCCGCCTGTCCGACAATAAGGGGTACGGCGACTATGCCGCCGTACATCGTCAGAACGTGCTGTAATCCATATGCGATATTGGCGCCGATGCTGAGTTTTTCGTCTTCCGGGCGCCTGCTTGATGCACTTCCCTCTTTTATAATTGCCAAGGTAAACTCCTCCATACCTTTGCTGCGTTGCGTTTTGAGTTGAACCCCATTTCGGTCAGGCATGTCGGGCATAGCCATCGGGGCGCTGGCCTATGCCGAGCATGGGCTCATGCCTGAATGAGAGATCGTTGCCGCTTACCGTCGACGTTGCTGGAACGCGCACGAGAGACTTGTCGTCGTGCGACAGGGGCGGGGTGTCCGAACCGGTTTTCAGGAGCAGTGCCCAGCGGCGCTGCGCGCTCTAAGAGGTGAACCGGATCATCGAAGAGACCGAGCGGCAAGGCAGTTTCGCCACCCTCGATCGAACGGATCCTGGTTCCGCGAACGAAATCGAGGCTGCCGATAATTTTATGGATACCCTGGGACCGAGCAATGACTGTGAAACGCTTCGAGTGGACGTCGACCAGCTCTGATGCGACCACGTCGCTCTTGGCAGGGGACTTGCGACGGGCGTCAGACTGGCGCGTATTGCGGCAAATAACGCAATGAAAGCCATAGACTAACCGACCATCGGGTGAGGTCTTCCAATCATGCTCAAAGCAAAAAATATTACCAAAGGGAAGTTCGGTTTCCATGCCCCCACCAGCTCCATAGTTGAACTGGCAATTGGCCAGTTTCGCTAGGACCCTGTTCCAGGAGGTGCGAACTCCGGATCGTCATCAACGTGGGTTGAACGGGGCAATTCTTGCGAGGCACAGGCCTACGCTTCAATTAACGATGCAATGTTTTTACAGATACTGTCAAGGGGCCAAGGAGACGTTATCGCTTATCGAGATCGTTCCTTCACGAGATCGATGAAGGCGCGTAGTTTGGCGGGCGCGTGCCGGCGCCCGGGGTAGTAGAGGCTGAGGCCGGGATAGGCCGGGGTCCAGTCATCCAGCACCTGGATCAGCCGTCTCGCCGCCAGATCCTCGGCGACCAGGTCTTCCGTGATCAGCAACAGGCCGACGCCGGCGAGAACCGCCTCGTGCATCAATGCGGTTTCGTCGAGCGTCAGGACGCCGGGAACGTCAATCTCCACCGCCTCGCCGCGCTTCTCGAATTCCCAGCGATAGATCGAACCGGAGGCCATGCGCATGCGGATGCAGACATGGCGCAGCAGGTCGGCGGGCACGCGCGGCTGTTCGCGGCCCGCAAAATAGGCGGGCGACCCGACGACGATGGAACGGATCGTCCGGCTGAACGGCACGGCGATCATGTCCGCCGGTAGGCTCTCCTGAAGGCGGAAGCCGGCATCAAATCCTTCCTCCACAAGATCGATCAGCCGATTGTCGGTCACCAGCTCGACCTTCATCTCCGGATAGCGCCGGAGATATTCGAGGATCAGCGGCGACAGGATCATCCGCGCTGCGCCGAGCGAGGTGTTCAGCCGCAGCGTGCCGGAAGGGCGCTCGCGGTGCTGATCGACATTCTCGATGGCGGCGTGGATTTGCGAAAGGGCCGGAGCGACCTCCGCGATGAACTGCTCGCCCGCCGCCGACAGCGAAACGCTGCGGGTGGTGCGATCGAACAGGCGTACGCCAAGCCGCGCCTCGAGACCCGCGACCGCGTGACTGAGGGCTGAGGAGGACATGCCAAGGTCGCGGGCGGCGGCGCGAAATCCACCGCGTCGGGCCACCGCCACCACGGCTTCCAGTTCAATCAGGCCGCTGCGATTCATTGCGCTGGTTTCCGGGACAGTTTGCGTCTCTTTCACGGTCTTATACACGCAATCGGAAGGCGCTACATCCTGGTTTCAACAGGAGAACGACTATGCGCGATATCAACGAAATCTACATCGATGGCGCCTTCGTCACGCCGCACGGGACTGAGCGGTTCCAGCTTTTCAACCCGACTACCGAACAAGCGATCGGCGCGGTGCGCCTGGGCGACGTCGAGGATGCCCGCGCCGCAATTGCTGCTGCGAAACGCGCGCTGCCGGCGTGGTCGCAGACCAGCAAGGAGGAGCGGATCGCCCTGTTGCGGCGTTTCCATGATGCGGTCGCCGCCCGGTTCGACGATCAGCTCGACGCCATCGTCGAGGAATACGGCGCGCCGAAGAGCCGCGCCGGTTGGATGGTGAACATGGCGGCCACTGCCTTTCTGGAGGCGGCGGAAACGCTTGAGGCTTATGATTTCAACCAGACCATCGGCCGTGCGGACGTGCGCATGATGCCCTTGGGCGTCGTCGCCGCCATCACGCCCTGGAACAGCAATGCCTCCTTCATCTGCGGCAAGATGGCGATGGCTATCGCCGCCGGCTGCACCATCGTGATCAAACCCAGCGAAATGAGCGCAATCCAGACCCGGATCGTCACCGAGGCGCTGCATGAGGCTGGCGCTCCTGCAGGTCTGTTCAACATCGTCACCGGACGGGGCGATGTCGTCGGCGCGGAGTTCGCCTCTCATCCCGACGTCGCCAAGGTGACGTTCACCGGCTCGACTGCAGTTGGACGGTCGATCCTGCGATCCGCAGCCGAGACGATGAAACGCGTGACGCTGGAACTCGGCGGCAAGGGGCCGCAGATCATCCTTGATGACGCAGATCTCGATGAGGCGATCCCGGTGGTGGTCGCGTCCGGATTCATGAACAGCGGCCAGGCTTGCGTGGCGGGGACGCGGGTTCTCGTTCCGGAAGGCAGAATGGCAGAGATCCTGGCGAGACTGAAGGCCGAGGTCGAGGCGGTCCGCGCCGGCGATCCGACCAACCCCGAAGTGTCCGTTGGCCCAATGGTCAGCCGGAAGCAGTGGGACCGGGTGCAATCCTATCTGAAGCTTGGACAGGAGGAAGGCGCGACGCTGCTGGTCGGCGGCGAGGGCCGACCTGAAGGCCTTGAGCGCGGCTGGTTCGTGCAGCCGACCGTCTTTGCCAACGTCACCAACGACATGCGGATCGCGCGCGAGGAAATCTTCGGACCCGTGTTGAGCGTGATCGGCTACGCCACGGAGGAAGACGCTATCGCCATCGCCAACGACACGACCTACGGCTTGCAATCCTATGTCCTGTCGTCCGATCCCGTGCGGGCGCGACGGGTTGCCGCGCGCCTGGAGGCCGGGCGAGTCGTCATCAACGGAGCACCCCACGAGCCCCTGGCACCCTTCGGTGGATTCAAGCAGTCAGGCATCGGCCGTGAACGCGGCGTCGTGGGCCTGGAGGCTCAACTTGAGCCCAAGGCGATCCTTGGCTGAGGCAATCGGTGGCGTCTCTCGAGGTCTGTCTCGACATCGAGAGACGCTGATCGTCCTGCTCGACGCCTATCTTTCGGAAGCCGCCGGAACAGATTTCTTCGCAAGCGGCGATGACGCCGTCTCCAGCTACCAATGGTCAGCCGCAGCAGGCGAACATTGACCACATTGGCGTTCAGCTTCATGTCAGCGGTTGCATCCATGGTGCTCGAAAAGGAGCACTTTGGATGAAGCTTGGATCCGTAAGACTAATCCTGTGGGCGACCCTCGCGGCCGCATTGATCATCGGCGGGTACCTCGGCGTTATCCAGCTTTCCGGGAACTTCCACGAGGTTGTTCCGGGCGAGCTTTACCGTTCGAACCAGCCGACATCGGCACAGATCGCCGACTACACCAAGCGATATGGCATCAAGTCGATCGTCAATCTTCGTGGTGTCGACAACGGCGCGGCTTGGTATCGCGATGAGGTCGCAACTGCCGCAGCGCTCGGTCTGAAACATGTGGACTTCAAGATGTCCGCGAGCCACGAGATGACACTCGATCAATCCTTGAACCTCGTATCGCTGTTGCGCGATGTTCCCAAACCGGCCCTCATTCACTGCCGGTCAGGCGCCGACCGCACGGGGCTTGCTTCGGTCATCTATCTTCAGCAAATCGCCAAGGCCGACGAAGAGACCGCCGAAGAACAGCTGTCGATACGCTTCGGGCACATCGGGATCCCCTACCTTTCCCCCAGCTACGCAATGGATGAGAACTGGGAGATGTTGGAGAAGGTCTTCGGCCTCGCCGGTTAGGGCATTTCCAGGAAAAGTGCCAAGCGACGTTCCGTGAGGAAATGTTTGGAAACAAAGAGATGGAGCATTTCTTTCACACCGCTTGAATCGGAAGCGCTCTAACCGGCACTCTCCTCGGGGCGGGGCAGATAACGCCTGGCGATCATCCAGCAGATCGTTGCCCATGTCGCACCCGCACACCAACCGCCAAATACATCTGTCGGATAGTGAACGCCGAGGTATATCCGGCTCAATCCGACCATCAAAGTCAGCGCCAGGGCCACGGCGATGACGTAGAGACGCGTGGCGCGGTTCGATTGGACCCGCGAGAGAAGCAGGCCCAACGTCAGATAGGTAACCGCAGACAGCATCGCATGCCCGCTTGGAAAGCTGAGATCATGGACATCGACCAGGTGGGGCACGATGTCGGGTCGAGGTCTCGCAACCCCGATTTTCAGAAGCGTGCTCAGCAACCATCCACCCAGAACCGAGAGCAGTACGAACATACCGGTGGCGCGACGCGAAGCGAGAACCAGATAGCCGACTGTAACGATAGTGACGAGGGTCAGTACGGTGGTGCCACCGAGGCTGGTGATGTCGGTGACCACATGCGTCAACCATCCGGGCCCGATGGGAGCGGAGAGGTTGCCGGGCTGGCGCAGCGCGCGCAGGATCGCCTCATCGAACGCGCGCGTTTCTCCCTCGACCACCTCGCTCGTCAGCCTAATGAAGACAAAGGCGCCTCCGGATGCCAGTGCAAAGGCGGCGATGCCTAGCGGCCCATACGCCCTCATGCGTCTGTAAAACCGTTCGGTTAGCGCGGCGATCTTGGACAAGGCGGGCTCCCTCTGGGTTAAAGGCGCACGGCGGCCTCGAAGCCGCCCAACCTCCCGGTCGCAGGAGATTGGAGTGCCAGGCTGCCGTTCATCTGCTCGACGAAGCGCTTGACGATCGACAGCCCAAGTCCAGAGCCGGCCGCTTGCGTTGGTCCGCGCGTGAAACGCCTCGTCAGGCCCGCCAATGTCGGTTGATCGAGGACGGCGCTTTCATTGACGACGCGGATGCCATCACTGCCGAAATAGACATCGACGCCACTGCCTGGCGGGCTGTGGACCAGTGCATTCTCAAGCAGGTTGCGCACGACGATCGCGAAGGCATCCGGGCGGATTTGCCGTTCGAGGCGCGCCCCATCCGGCGCATGAAGTACGATGCGCCCCGCGCCCAACGCAGATCGCCCGATGTCTTCGATGACAACCTGCAGGACCGGGAAGAGGTCCGTTTTTTCGTCCGACACGCCGATGCCTGCTTCAGCGCGCGACATCTGCAGCAGTTTTTCCGCCAGCCGCCCCAGATGTTGAAGCGATCGTTCGATCTGTCCGACACGGGCAGACAGCGAAGGCGGCACCTCCGCGAGCAGCCGTTGGGTCTGCGCCAGCGCGCCGGCAATCGGTGTGCGCAACTCGTGTGCGCTGTTGGCGGTGAATTCCCGCTCGGATTCGAGTACGGCCCGCAGTCGATCCAGCAGCAAGTTGACGGAGCGGGCGATCGGGCGAAGCTCGACCGGGAGCCCGGCTTCATCCACCGGGACCATGTTGCCACCATCCTTGGTGCCGATATCGTCGCGCAGCCCTTCAATTGGAGACAGGGTCATACGGACGACGAGGATGATGGCAATGATGCTGGCGGGAATGAGTGCCAGGATCGGGAAAAAGAGCGCCATTCCCCCCTCGATTGCAGCCTCGCGCCTATTGTCGAGGGAGTCCGCCACTTGGATGTAGAATGAGCCGTCCGCGGTCCCGGCCGTGTATATCCGGTGCGTATCGTTCTGCGAGAAGCCGACCTCGAGGGGGGCCGGGAAGGGCTCGGCAGGCGCATCCCTCGATTTCAACAGGATCTGCCCGTCCCGACCGCGAACCTGGTAGACAAGATACTCGCGGTTGCTGGCTGCTTTTTCTGCCGGGCGTCGTAGCGCATCGCCCGCATCCCGCCCGGCCAGATCGTCGATGACGATCGGAAGCAGGCGTTCGGCGGTTTCCTGAATGCCGCTATCGAATATCTCGGAAAACTCGTCCTGCATGATGAGGATGCCAAATCCCATGGCGACGAGCCAGAAAACCGCGACGACGCTTGTGATCGCGACGACGAGCTTGCGGGTCATGCTTGGTTTCTGGAACATGGTCACTCACTTGATGCAGTAGCCCACACCCCGAACGGTTTCGATACGGTCATGGCCGATCTTTTTTCGCAGCCGGCTGATGTAGACCTCGACCGTGTTACTTTCGATTTCGGCGCCGAAGGCGTAAAGCTCCTCGTGAAGCTGAGCCTTGGACACAATCGCTCCGGGTCGGGCCGCCAGCTTGTCCAGAACTGCCCATTCGCGGGCGCTCAAGAGCTGGATTTCGTTGTCCACCACCACGTTTCGGTTGATCTGGTCTATCTCGATCCCTGGTAGGCGAATGGTCGAGGTTGGCTTGCCGGCATAGCGCCTCGATACAGCCAGCATGCGCGCAGTCAACTCGTCGAGGTCGAAGGGTTTGACGAGATAGTCGTCTGCCCCGCTGTTAAGTCCCTCGATCCGATCGGATACCTGATCGTGCGCTGTCAGGATGATGACCGGCGTTGCATCCTGACGTGAGCGTAAAGACCGGAGCAATGATAGTCCATCTCCATCCGGCAATCTCAGATCGAGAAGGATAAGCCCGTATTCGACCGTCCCCGTTGCCGACATCGCATCAACGACGCTTAAGAACCAGTCTACGGCATGGCCCGCGGCGGCGACGTGATCACGCAGCGCCTCCCCCAGGACCTGATCGTCTTCCACAAGCAGAACGCGCAAGCTATCACCCGCCACAGAACAACCTCTGCCTATTGTTGCCCATAGGCATGCGTCAAGTCGATTGTTTTTCGATCGGGCGGATTGCTCATGAGGCCATGGCTCCCTTGCCTGCCGAAAAGGCGCCGAGTTGTGGATCGTAGGCTGCGGGATCCCTGGCATGAACCCGAAGGGCGCGAGACGATGGAAGCCATCGTCTCCGGGCAGGGTGCCCGGCAGCCGGCGCCCTTAGAGCGAAGTCTTCGGTTCGCGAAACGCACCGTGCTTCTTGAAGTGGCTGACCAATGCGGTCGCCATGCCGACAAGCGCCATCAGGGCAGCGAGAACAAGCAGATAGGATCGCCGGTGCTCAAGGTTCTCGGCGATGGCGAACCGATACATTTCCGTTGCGAGGATGGCGAGCAGAGCGGCTGAGACAGTCGAATAATCCTTGGCGACGACGCGTTTGAAATTGAATGACATCCCGTCGATCGAGTGACGGAAGTTCTCAAGCCGCAGCGCCCAGCGCGGCACGTCTCGACAATAGGCGCGATAGGCTTCGCCGAACTTCTGCTCCAGGAAAACTTCCTCGGCATAGACGATGCATTGGTACATGAAGGCAAACAGGCCAACGCCAATCGCAATGACCAGCGGATTGCCGTGCAGCAGGAAAATGCCGGTATAGACGAGCATGTTGCCCACATAGAGCGGGTTTCGGCAGACGCCGAACATGCCTTCGGTGACCAGGTCCTTTGCGTAGACCCTCTTGTTCAACCCGCCGCGCTTAATGTAGGCGTAGCCCACCACGACCATGCGTAATGCCAGCCCGGCGAGAACAACAGCAATGGCGGCCGCGGTCTTCAGCAGGTTCGCTGTCCCGCTGCCCCACATTTCGGTTGACGGCGGCACCAGGATGAAGAGTGCCAGGATGATGGCCGGGAAGACCTGGTTGCGGTATCGGAAGAAGAAATTGCCGAGCTGTATCATTATCGTCTTCATGTCCGCGCCCTACTTGACCGCGACGATGCCGCAGAAATTGTACCAGCGGAAAAAGACTTCGACGCTGCGGAAGCCCACTTCTTTCAGCAGTTGCAGGTTTTCCTCCAGGCGATAGGGGATCAAGACGTTCTCCAGGGCTTCGCGCTTCTTGGATATCTCGATCTCGGAGTAGCCGTTGCGCCGCTTGAAATCGTAGTAGTGCTGGATGAAGAGCCGGTTGAAGGTCGTATCTTCACCCGTCAGCTTCTCGACCAGAAGCAGGCAGCCTCGATCGTTGAGAGCTTGATACATCATGCGCATCACGCGTTCGCGGTAGAGCGGACGAATGAACTGCAGCGTCAGCAACATGGTGACGACGCTCGCATTGTCCATGTCCACGCCCTGATGGAGGTCGGCGACCTTGAGGTCGATCTGCCTGCGGGGTGCCGATGCGTCTATCTTCTGGCGCGCCTTGTCGAGCATGTCGGGCGCATTATCGATGCCGACGAAGCGAACGCTCGGCTCGATGACGCCGTCGAGGCTTAGAAGGGTCGTGGCTGTGGAGCAGCCGATGTCATAGAGGTTGGTGTCGGGTTGCGCGAAATCACGCGCAAGCTCGCACACCATGCGCTGCATTTCCTCGTAGTAAGGAACGGAGCGACCGACCATGTCGTCGAACACATCCGCAACCGTTGCGTTGAAGGCGAAATCCCCGACCTGTTGGTCGTCACGGGCAAAGACCTCGTCCTTCCTGCTGGAGCGAAGATGCAGATGTTGTGCCTTGTTGGCCATGGGTCGCAATCCGATTGATACCTTGCGTCATGACCTTCATCGCGGGCGATGAAGGTCTACCGACATTCGCAACAGGCCATTCGAACCTGACATGAACCTGAACGATGGTTGATCCCCCGCATCGGATCATTCCGGCAGGAGAACCCGACCGCCGACCTTGTCATCCAATCGCTCGCGCTGGGCTCGCTTGAAAGGCCCGACCTAACCATCTCATATCGGCGAAGCGCCGATGCTCGGGAAGTCTCATCGGCGTTCCTGCTGGATAGGACGATGGCAGTTCGCTCGCCGAAATTGATAGCCGGAAGCAGGGGGCAGCTCGAGGCGAGTGACATCCTCGATTTGCCCATCTTGCTGGACACGGCAGACGCATGGTCTTGGCGGTGCTGGTGCAATACCGCGGCGCTCACGTTCGAGCCTCGGGGCGGAAGCATCGCTTTCGATACCGACGAGGCGTCGATTGCCGCTTGAATCTCGGGATTGGGAGTGGGACAGGCAAGCCCGCTGTTTATCGAACACGAGCTGAGATCGGGGCAGCTTGTAGCCTTGGCGGCGTCGGTGTTGCCGGTGGTCGGTGCTTACGAGATCTCAAGGCCCGTCGAATTCGGCATGGCAGGCGTTTTCCTGGAATGGTTGGAGAAATGGACGAACGTCGAGGTTGATTGACAGAGATTCGACGTTCATGCTTTGCGCTACGAAATCTGGCGTCTCCACCTTCGCGGTCTCTGTCCATACGTTTGGGCAGAGACCGTTGAAATCGTTGGCCAGCTGCTTCAGGACTTGGCGCCGGCAGCACGCTGCGTGCGGTATTGTGCCGTCGGAAGCCCACCCCAGCCCCAGTTTTCAAGATCGACCTCTTCGATCACGACATAGGTCGATTCAAGCGGCTTGTGCAGAACATTGAGCAGCACCTCGCTGACGCCCTTGATGATGGCCGCCTTTTCCTCCGCCGACACCGAATTGCGGCCGGGCGTGGTTCCTTCGCGGGTAACCTGTACGGTGACAATAGGCATTGCAGTCTCCTTGCCGAGAGTTGGTTCGTCATTCGACGGGAGCACTTGGCGGAGCTCTCGTTCGGTAAATCATCGGATTTGGTGTGCTGGCGCGGGGGTTGTCCCGAGCCAGCACCATGAGGTTACCAGCGCCCGGCGTTCTGGCCGCCATCGACATGGAGGATCTCGCCGGTGACGAAGCTCGCGTTCTCCAGATAGAGTACGGCGTCGACGATATCGCGGATTTCGCCCATCCGGCCAACCGGATGCAGCGCAGAGAGGACCGCGTGTGTCTCGGGCGCGTGCATGGGGGTCTTGATAACCCCTGGGGATACCGCGTTGACGCGAACCCCGCTCTTCGAGAATTCCATGGCAAGCGACTGGGTGACCGCGTTCAGCCCACCCTTGGTCAGGGAAGCAAGCGCTGAAGGCAGGCCGACGATCGGCTGATTGACCAGGCTTGTGGTGATGCTGACAATGTGGCCCGAGCCCTGCTTCAACATTTCGGCCGCGGCACGCTGGGTAATGTGGAAGAATCCGGCGACATTGACCCCGAGGTTGTGATCATAGTCTTCCTGGGTCATTTCAATGAACGGCTTGGCAAGAAACACGCCGGCGTTGTTCACAAGCGAGTCGATGCGACCGAAGCGCTCCATACCTTCGCGGACGATCCGTTCGGCGGTCTCCGGCCTGCTGATGTCGCCGGGCACGGCGAGAATGTCCGGGTCGGCCGTGGCCGCGATCGACCTGGAACTGGCTATGACGCGAAAGTTTCGGTCACGGTAGGCGCGAACCAGGGCGGCGCCGATGCCTTGTGACGCGCCGGTGATAATGACGACCTTCTGTTCGGTATTCATGATGTGATCCTTTCTCAATGGCAGCGACCGTCTGATCGACGCCCGCCCGACGCCCTCGGCGTTGGTGCTATTGATTTAGATCTATCCTGAGATCGGGAGAATGGTCAGAAGTTGGACGTCAGTCATTCGAATATCGGCATAATCAAGGGAGCGTACCTGCTTCTGCAGCCAGTCGGGCAAATTCGGAGCGCAGACGTGGCGTGGCGAAATCGACAAAGGCTCGAACCTTGGGCACGGACATGCGCCCCTGGGGTGCGAGCAAATGAACGGGCAGGGGTGGGTGCTCGGCGTCGGCGAGGACGATCTTCAGTCGCCCGTCTTTGACATGTTCAGCGACATGATAGGAATAGAGCCTGGCTACGCCTCTACCCGCGACGGCCGAAGCAGCGGCGGCCCGAACGCTGTTGACGATCAATCTCGGCGTGAAGTGAACCGTCCGCGGAATGGTCGAGTCTTCTGCCGGTGTGAAGTTCCAGGAATCGAGACCGAAATTGGTAAAGGCGATGATCTGGTGCTTTGTGAGGTCGGCTGGCACCTCGATGACGGGATGATTGGCGAGATAGCGGGGAGAAGCGACCACCACGCGCCTGACATCACCGCCCAATCGCGTGGAAATATGTGACGAATCCGCCAGATGGCCAATACGCAACGCAATGTCGACGCCTTCGTCCACCAGGTTGACGAACCGATCGAGCAGCAGCAGCCGGGCAGAAACAGCCGGGTGGACGTCGAGGAAATCATCCAGGATCGGACGCATAACCTCGTCCCCTATGATCGGCGGCACGGAAATGGTCAGCGTTCCACGCGGAGCCGCACGCTCACCGCCGGCGAGCATGTCGGCCTCCTCGAGATCGATCAGCACCCGCCGACAGGCAGTCGCGTAGCGTTGGCCGGCCTCGCTGAGCTTGAGTGTGCGGGTCGTTCGATGCAGCAGTTCGGCACCCACATGCGCTTCCAGGAAGCTCAGCGCGCGACTGACCGCCGTCGGGGAGCGCTTCAGCCGACGGGCAGCACCTGCGAGGCTGCCCTCGTCGATCGCGGTCACGAACACTTTCATTGCATCAATGCGATCCATTATTCTGCCGATCTCCGGTGTAGTGCCTATCAGCAGGCAAGTATTCGCCCGAAACTGGCAATAGGTAAATATGCGAACCGAAGGCACCTTCGGTTCCTCTCGGTCGAGATCGATATCGGCGATCGTCGCCGGCTGTGCCGAAACGCGGCTCCAATCAGGTATGTTTCAAGGCTTGGCGCAGCGAGCCAAATCTGAGGCGATAATGCGCGGCGGTCAGGCCCGTTTCACGGTGGAACAGGCGGCTGAAGAAGCTTGCGTCCTCATAGCCTGTTTCGTTGGCGATCGCCTCGATCGTCAGGTCGGTTGTTTCCAGCATCTGCTTTGCTTCTTCGATACGAAGCGCGTGTGCGTAGGCCAGCGGCCGTCATACCTGTCGCTTTGGTGAAGCGGCGGATGAACGAGCGTTCCGACAGCCCGGAAAGAGCCACCATTGCGGCAACGGGCGCGCGGGTCTTGTAGTTCAGCGCGAGCCACTTTTGGCAGGAGTTGATCACCGCGTCGACCGTCTGGCGGAGGCTCATGAGTGACGCAAATGGCTGCTGCCCCAGGTCATGCCATTGCAGCATGTAGACCTTGGCCACTTCCATCGCCTCCTTGAGGCCGACGAACCGCGCAATGAGGTAGAGAGCGAGATCCTGCCAGCTTGACCCGCCCCCCGCCATAACGATGCGCTGCGCCTCACCCCTCAGGACCAGTGACCGATCCAGGCGCACCCTGACACCAGGGTAATTGTTGGAAAGGGTCGTGACATAGCCCCAGTGGATCGTCGCTTCGCAATTGATGAGCAGTCCCGCCTCGCCGAGCAGGACGGCACCGGAACAGGCACTGGCCAGCAACGCGCCATCCTCATGCGTTCGCCTTAGCCATCTTGCTTCAGGCTCATACAGCCCTGCGACGCTGTCGCCCGGATTGATGAAAAAATCCGGAATGCACACGATCTGCGGTGGAGGGGAGTCGCCGAATGCGAAGTCTGGTTTGACCCAAATGCCGTTGGCGGCGCGAAAACCACTGTGTGAACGGGCAACGACATAGGGGCGCATGCGCTGTTGTCCCGCTTCACCCTTGACGATGAACGGCCAGTCGCGGCCGGGAGATGAAAACAGATCGAACATGCCGAACAAGGCGGAGGCCGTGACTTCGGGCACCGCGAGAAGTGCTACATTGATAGGGCTGTCCTGATCAAGCATGGCAGAAATGACCGCCTTCCAGCATTTTCGACTTTAGTACCAAGCGTCGAACGCGACTAGGCTCTTTCAGCCAAGAGGAGGTCTCGACATGTCCCATGATGTGCTCCGCAGTGTACTGCGTGGCGAGCTGCTCGAGCCCGGAACTTCGGCTTATGACGCTGCTCGAGTGGTTTGGAACGGGCTGATCGATCGGCGGCCTGCCTTGATTGCCAGATGCCGCAATGCTGCCGACGTCATCGCAGCGGTAAACCATGCGCGGACGCATCGGCTCACCATCGCCGTTCGCAGCGGCGGGCACAATGTCGCCGGCTACGCCGTTTGCGATGATGGTCTGATGATCGATATGTCGCCCATGAATGCCGTCCACATCGCGCCTGGGCTCGACCGTGTGCTGATCGAAGGCGGGGCGACATGGGGCGATGTCGATGCGGCGACCACGCCTTTTCGGCGGGCCACGCCGGGCGGACTGATTTCGATGACAGGCGTGGCCGGGCTCACTCTTTCGGGCGGCATTGGCTGGTTGCGCGGCACCCATGGCCTGAGCTGCGACAATCTCATTGCTGCCGATGTGGTCACCGGTGATGGCAGGCTCATCCGCGCCAGCGAAGTCGAGAATATCGACTTGCTTTGGGCGCTAAAGGGCGGCGGCGGGAATTTTGGCATCGTCGTGAACTTCGAGCTTCGTCTTCACGAAATCGCCGATCCGGTGATGTTCTGCGCGCCTGCCTATCCGGAAGAGCACGCCGTCGACGTCATCCCACAGTGGCGCGACCATATGGCTTCAGCCCCTGACGAAGTCAGTGGTCTCGCCGAATTCTCCACCATACCGAGTGATCAGGCCTATCCGGAACAGACATGGGGCAGGCGAGTGATAACGCTTGCCACTGTTTATGACGGTCCCGCTGAAAAAGGGGAGCGCGTCATGCAGCCGTTGCGCGCTCTTGGTGAGCCGTTGCTCGATTTCAGTGGTCAGATGCCCTATCGCGAGCTCCAGTCCATTTATGACGGATTGTTCCCCAAGGGGCGTGACCGCTGCTACTGGAAATCGACCTACCTTTCGGGCCTTGGTGACGATGTCATCGGCGCGATCATCGAGCGCCTGATTAAACGACCCTCCGAGATGACCTACGCGTCGATCTGGAAATTTGGCGGAGCCATGCAGCGCGTTGCTTCCGATGCCACTGCCTTCGGCGATCGCAACATACCTTACATGTTGAGCCTTGATGCAATCTGGTCCGATCCGTCAGATGATGACGCGAACATCAGTTGGGTTCGCAATGCATGGCAGGACATGCAGCCACATTCCACGGGTCGCCTCTACCTGAATTTTCCCGGGCTCGGCGAGGGTGACAACCTGGTTCGCAATGCTCTCGGCGCTGAAACCTATTCGAGACTTCAGAAGATCAAACGCGTCTACGACCCGGAGAACATCTTCCACTTGAACCAGAACATTGCGCCGGACGTTCGATTGTCTTGACCAATGAGCGGTCGCGGCAGTCGGCAAGGGCTGCACTCTGCCGATGGGGCGGATCGACCTGTGGATCCAAGCGCGCGTCACGCCGGAGTGGTACGCCATTTAGATCGCGACGTTGTCCCGCTCTCTCCTGTTACCAGTGGAACATTCGAGCTGACGCCGATGAGGTAAATTTCATCCGCGGATCTGTGGAGGAGAAACGTGATGACGACGGACATGACGATATCCGAAGTTCTGAGAGATCCACTTATCAGGCAGGTTCTGCGCGCCGATGGTATCGCCCCTGAGGCGTTCTCTGCTGCTTTAAAGCAGGCGGCCGCAGGTTTGCGACGCAGTCCCGGATTGTCTTGCTCTTCGACTGAGGCCCAGAACGCATCCATATCGACGTGAATGAGTTTCCGGAGCGGTCAAGCGCCTCATCGTCCAAGGTAGTTCGCGACCAGCTGTTTAGCGAGGCGACAAGATCGTTTATGCCGCAGCCACCCACCGCGCGTTCTTATTAGACGTGCAAAGGTCGCTGTAGGACTTTGAATTACTGCATATTTTTATCCTTAAGTCGAATGCGATTTAAGGATAAAAATATGCAGTAGGCGGCGGCAACGATACGAGTTGCTTGCGATCGTCACGAACGGAAATTCGTTCTCCAGCACACCCGAACCGGTGCTTCGGTGCCGCTTTTCGGATGGCGCCGTCGCCGTTGCCGAGCATCCAAGGCGCCACGTGCGGTTCCGAATCGGACAATTTCGGCAGCATGCTTCGAAGCCTACTTGCGTAACCGGGAGCATCCACACATGCACGCCGGAACACACCTTTGCGTTCATGCAAGATCTCTGAGGATGTGGCAGGATTTCCCTCTAAGCCTTTCAATACGCGACAAAATTCTGTTTGCAGCGATGTGACCTGGGTCGTGTCATTTACTGCGGCAAAGCGTTGAGATCATCCCGATCACCTGCGTTTTCCAGCGCCGCAATTCACATCAAAAACCCATAAATGCAGGCGGTGCCACCGTCTGCCGAGCGATGTTAGCTTGCCTTCGGGAGGAAACGAAGGAGCTGACCATATGCCAAAATCGATCGTCAACGCCGTAGGCACCCCGCTTTTTTACAGTGGAGCATCGACTGCGTGGTTCTCTGCGACGGGATCGGGGCCTGTGCTTTACGGCACTGAGGCAAACGACTCGATCTGGGGCGATGGCTCCGTCGATGTCACCATGGCGGGCGGGAAGGGTGACGACATTTACTACCTCTATTCGGGCATCAACCGTGCCATGGAGACGGCTGGAGCTGGTGTTGATACCATCAACACCTGGATGAGCTATACCTTGCCTGAGAATTTCGAGAACCTGACGGTCACCGGCAGCGGCCGGCATGCTTTCGGCAACAACGCCGACAATATTATCTCGGGGGCTTCCGGTAGCCAGACGATCGACGGCGGCGGCGGCAACGACATTCTGGTCGGCGGCAGCGGCGCGGACATCTTCGTCGTCGGCCGAGGTGGCGGCAGCGATCTGATTGCCGACTTCGACAGTTCCGATACGGTCCGGCTGAATGGTTACGATCTCACAAGCTTCCAGCAGGTCACCAGCCTTGCGACACAGGAAGGCACGGATTTGAGGCTGAACCTCGGCGACGGCGAGAGCTTGCTGTTTGCTGACACGACCGTGGCCGATCTCGCGCCGGAGCAATTTCAGCTTAGTCTCGATCGCTCAAACCTTGCGCTGAGTTTTGCCGACGAGTTTGACAGCCTCTCCCTTCATGATGGCGATCAGGGCGTATGGGATGCAAAGTTCTGGTGGGCGCCTGAAAAAGGCGGAACCTTGGCCAGCAACGGCGAACTGCAGTGGTACATCAATCCTGACCATGCGGAGACCGCTACCATCAATCCATTTTCGGTCGAAGATGGCGTGCTGACCATCAAGGCAGAGCCGACCCCGGATGCACTGGAATCAGAGATCGATGGGTACGAATACACGTCCGGAATGCTGACGACGTACTCGACCTTTGCCCAGACCTACGGCTATTTCGAAATCAGAGCGGACATGCCGACCGAAACCGGCACTTGGCCGGCGTTCTGGCTGTTGCCGGCAGATGGCTCCTGGCCCCCCGAACTCGATGTTGTCGAGATGCGGGGGCAGCAACCGAACATTGTCAACGTAACCGTTCACAGCAACGAGACCGGCGAACAGACAAGCGAGACGACCGCAGTCAAGGTCGCCAGTACCGAAGGGTTTCACACCTACGGCGTGCTATGGGAAGAGGATGAAATCGTCTGGTATTACGACGACGTCGCCGTGGCGCGTGCCGATACGCCCGCCGACATGCACGACCCCATGTACATGGTGGTCAATCTGGCGGTGGGAGGGGCAGCGGGGGAACCGAACGCAGACTTCGGCGACGGAGCAGAAATGCAGATCGACTATATTCATGCCTATGCTCTGGATGAAGTGCAGTCGGCGACTGGCGAAGCGCAGCCGATGGACGACTGGTTATCCTGATTCTTCACTTGGGCGCGCGCCGACCAATGCTCAGCCCGTGCCTCCTTGAGCGGTTGGACAGTGCCGACATCCGTCCGAAGTTGCCCCG
This sequence comes from Ensifer sp. Root142, assembly GCF_001426785.1. Lineage (NCBI taxonomy): Bacteria > Pseudomonadati > Pseudomonadota > Alphaproteobacteria > Hyphomicrobiales > Rhizobiaceae > Ensifer > Ensifer sp. Root142. Next base: position 271,332 of record NZ_LMFK01000034.1, on the reverse strand, counting down.
CGTCGAACAGTCCGGCGATTGCGCGCAGTGCCTTGGCTCGCTTCTCGTCGGGATGCGCCGTCGGCGACACAAGGATGCCACCGGGCCGGCAATCTCTGGTAGCGGTTTAGCGCCAATGAACACCAGATCGGACTGACGGGTGAACGAGCGCCGCGCGCTTTGAATGTTTGCGACCTGACAAAGACTGGTGCCTCATGGCCCGCTAGCTTCCCGATTGTCGCCAGCGGCGCCATCGCCGCGCGGCATTGTAACGGTTCATTGGATCAGGGAAACAACGATATGGGATCTTTTAGTGTCTGGCATTGGGTGATCGTGCTGGCAGTCGTGTTGCTGTTGTTCGGGCGCGGCAAGATCCCGGAGTTGATGGGCGACGTCGCCAAGGGCATTCGCAGCTTCAAGAACGGCTTGAGCGACGAGACCGCAGCGCCCGCCGAGAAGCGGATAGAAACGGGATCGGGAGAGTAATCGGTTGCGCCGAGCCGACGACCAAGCAGCCTGAGCATGCCGATCGTCAACCGGCTCGCTCAGGCAGTCGGTCGGGGGGAAGCCTCACGACCTGCTGGAGCAATTGATCGATTTTCTTCCGGCAAATTCAAACGAGCGTGGCGTGATCGATCAGACGGCGGATGCTGCCAACGAAGTCAGCGATGTTGGCATCGTGTGTCGGCACCATGGCCGCGTGGATCAACGCAGCTGCCAATGCGCGCCTCCCTAGGGTGAGCCGGTCGGGGCTGAGATCCACGACGCGCCGGATTGACCATGGTGAAAGCCGTTCGACAACGGCACGCCGGGATAGGCGATCGCCAGCCGTTCGAGCCCCTCTGTGGCCGAGATCCGCCCGGTTGCAACATCCTCATAGATACGGGCGACCGTCACCATGTCGCAGTCCTGCGGCGACAGCCGGACTCGGCTGATGCCGACGGCCGGCAGTTCGGCAAGCTCCTGCAGCAGGCTCTGGCAGGTGTGCGACAGGGTCTGGACCCCATTGAGCGTGAGGAACGGCTGGCGATCGAGCGTCTCGACAATGAGGCCGTCGCTGTCTTCGCCGCAGATGAACTGGCAGTTGTCCTTGACCAGCCCCTTGGAGCGGGCGTGGGCGCAGCGCGCCGAGATTGCCAGCGGCACGCGGCCAAAGCCGAAGATTTCAAATTCGACATCAGGCGCATCGCGAACGATGTCGCGCACTGATGCCATGGGCAACTCCGGCGGCAGGCAGATGCTGGTCGCACCGCGTGACGCCAGCAGTCTCGCGGTGGCACCGTTGTAGACGTTGATCAGAGGTCCGATCGAATGCGGTTTGCCGGCAAGGAGCCCGAGCGCGGACAGATCGTTGGCCTCGATCGGGTGGATGCTGTCGCGCACCAGACCGCGCACGAGTTGGCTCTCGCGCTCCAGGGTGACGAGTGCAAGCGAGGCAAGGCTGACCTTCTTGCCGGCGCCTTCCAGCCGTTCGATTACTTCCGCGACATGCGGCTCGATGAAATGCAGGCGCTTCGAGCAGACCGCCTCGCCGAGGGTGACATGATCAACCGGGCCTTCGTCGGCGATACGGAAATAGAAGTCGCGCCATTTGGGTCCGTCCCAGAGGTAAAGCACCGGGCCGAGGCTGAGCGAGGGGTGGGTTGTTGCGGACATGTCGTTACCTCCACCGCTTTTCATAGGCGCCCGACGTCGTCTTCTGTCCTTCGCTGAGCCGCCTAAGTCGTGACAACAAGGCGGGCCTTTCGGCCGCATCGGCAGCGACGGCGCGGCGCATGATTGAAACAACCTCGGCGACATAGGCCTTGCCGCGCTGGCGACCCTCGATCTTAAGTGCGCCGACGCCGGCATCGCGCAAGGCATCGATATGATCCATGACATCGAGAGAAACCGGATCCTCGAAGGCGTAGCCACGCTCCTCGGCGATGTCGAAACGTCCCTTGCAGAGCGTCGGATAGCCGGCAGCCTCGCCGGCCGGAAATCGGTTGATGGTGTAGTCGCCCAGCTCCGACACCAGTTCGCTGCCATCCTCGCGGTAACGAACGTGGCTTGCCGGCGAGCAGACTCCGTTCATGTTGGGCGATTTGCCCGTGGCATAGGACGAGAGGGAGCAGCGGCCTTCTGCCATCACGCAAAGCCCGCCGAAAACAAAGACCTCGATCTCGCAGCTGATCTGCCGTGCAAGGCGGGCAATATCCGGAATGATCAGAATACGCGGAAGCACGACGCGCTTCGCTCCGAAGGTTTCGACCAGGAATTTGACGGCATCGGCGTTGGAGGCGGAAGCCTGGACCGAGACGTGTAGCCGCTGCTGAGGGTGGCGCGCGGCGGTGTAGGCCATCAATCCGAAGTCGGCGAGGATCACGGCATCGGCCCCCAGACGCACGGCATCGTCGACGGCGTCATGCCAGAGCTTTTCGTGGCCAGCCCGCATGAAGGTGTTGATGGCAACGAAGGTCATCACCTTGTGCCGGCGCGCATAGGCGATCGCCGTCTTCAGCTCGTCGCGCGAAAAGTTCAGGCCGGGAAAGTTGCGTGCATTGGTCTCGTCGCGAAAGCCGCAATAGACCGCATCGGCACCGGCATCGACGGCCTCGCGAAAGGCAGCCGGCGTGCCTGCCGGACAGATCAGTTCCATCTGGCTGCCTCCCCGGACAATGCGCGTGTCCTGATCTCAGATGCCGCGCGCAGAACCAAAGGCGCGAACGGCCCGCTCATGCGGGCGATATCTGCGGGCAGGTCGATATTGCAGTCGTCGAGCGCGTTGCGCAGCGCCAACATGGCTTCCATGTCGCCCGTTATCGTCAGGCTTCTGGAAAAGAACACGGCATCGCCGTCGATCTGGCCCTCGAGCAACGCCAGAAGCAGCACGAACTTGCCGCCCATGCAGGCGTCAGCGGCCGGCAGATGGGCAGCGCGGTGAACAGAGATGCGCCGGGCGGCCGGCTCGACCAGAAAGCTTACCGGAAGGTCCGTCGGGATGAACGCATAGCGTTTGCCGGCGTGCTCCCCGAGCCGGTCAAAAAGATCCGGATGCTGCTCGACGACCTGGGCAAAGACGAGCCGCGCGGCGTGTTCTAAGAGGGGGATTGGTACGATCCGGAGCGGCACGGTCATCGCAAAGGGTAGGGTCATAGGCTGCCTGCATGAAAACGGAGCAAAGAATGGCCGCATGCTAGTCGGCGCGTCGCCACCGCTGTTTGTCCCACGTCAAAGACATCGGGCATTTGCCGCCCGTAAGAGGCGGTATGAACAAGAGCTTCCTTCCCGCCAAGGGTTTCGTCTCGCTTCAGGATTTTGCCTGTGCGCTGGAGCGCGAGGGGGAGCTGAAGCGTATCTCCCGTCCCGTGTCCCTGGTGCACGAAGTGACGGAGATCCACCGGCGCATTCTGGCAGATCAGGGCCCGGCTTTGCTCTTCGAGCGGCCGGTCGATGCGTCAGGGCGCGTCCACGACATCCCGCTCTTGGCCAATCTCTTTGGCACCGAGCGTCGGATCGAACGTGGTTTCGGACTGACGGCCGGCGGGCTGACCGGGCTTGCGCGAGACCTGGCGGAACTGCGAGACCCGCGGGCGCCGGGATCGCTGCGCGACGCCTGGGACCGGCTGCCGCTGTTGCGCTCGGCGCTCTACATGCGGCCGAAACATGTGACATCAGCACCGTGTCAGGACATCGTCTGGCGCGGTACGGACATCGACCTTGGCCTTCTGCCGATCCAATGGTGCTGGCCGGGCGAACCCGCACCGCTGATCACCTGGCCACTGGTGATCACCCGCGCACCGGACGATCCGCGTGATGTCAATGTCGGCATCTATCGAATGCAGGTGCTTGGCCGGGATCGAGTGATCCTGCGCTGGCTTGCCCATCGCGGCGGCGCGCGACACCATCGCCTGTGGCAGCGCCAGGGGCGCGACATGCCGGTTGCCGTAGCAATCGGCGCCGATCCTGCGACGATCCTCGCTTCGGTCATGCCGCTGCCGGAGGGGCTGAGCGAGCTCAACTTTGCCGGATTGCTGCGGCGCAGCCGAACGCAATTAGTCGCCGCCACATCGGTGCCGCTGGCCGTGCCGGCAAATGCCGAGATCATGCTTGAGGGAACGGTGTCGGCAACCGAGACCGCCGACGAGGGCCCCTATGGTGACCATACCGGCTACTACAATTCGGTCGAGCCGTTTCCGGTCATGACCCTTTCTGCCATCACCACGCGCCGTGCCCCCTATTACCTCTCCACCTACACCGGCCGCCCGCCAGACGAGCCTTCGCGGCTCGGCGAGGCGATGAACACATTGTTCATTCCGCTCGCCAAGAAGCAGTTCCCCGAGATCACCGATCTCTGGCTGCCGCCGGAAGCCTGTTCGTATCGCGCCATGGTGGTCGCGATCGACAAGCGTTACCCCGGACAGGCGAAACGCCTGATGATGGGTCTGTGGTCGATGCTGCCGCAGTTCAGCTACACCAAACTGATCATCGCAGTCGACCCGGATATCAATGTCCGCCACTGGCCCGACGTCATGTGGGCGCTGGCGACCCGCTTCGATGCCAGCCGCGACGTCACCATCATTGCCGACACACCGATCGACTATCTCGATTTTGCGTCGCCGCGCTCCGGTCTCGGCGGCAAGCTCGGGCTGGATGCCACCACCAAGATCGGTTCCGAGACCGGTCGGGAATGGGGGCGGGTGCTCGACATGACGCCCGATGTCATCAGCCAGGTGGATGCCATCTGGGCCGATCTTGGGCTTGAAAGGAAAGCATCATGACCAGGCACCGAATTGTCGTTGGTATCACCGGTGCGTCGGGCGCTGCCATACCGTTGCGCATTGCCGAGCGGCTTGCACAGATCGAGGAAGTGGAGATGCATCTGGTGCTATCGCCGTCGGCCCATCGCACCCTTGCCCATGAGGTTGGCGGACATGCGCTGTTGCGGTTGCTGGAGAAGGCGGACCGGACCTATGAGCATGACGATATCGGCGCTGCGATCGCCAGCGGGTCGTTTCCGACCGCCGGCATGATCGTCGCGCCCTGTTCGATGCGCACGCTTGCCGCGATCGCCAACGGGCTTGCCGACAATCTCATCGTTCGCGCCGCGGACGTGCACCTGAAGGAACGCCGTCGTCTGGTGCTGATGGCGCGCGAAACGCCGCTGCATCTCGGCCACTTGCGCAACATGTGTGCGGTGACCGAGATGGGAGCGATCGTCATGCCGCCGGTGCCGGCGTTCTACCATCGGCCTGATAGCGTCGAGGCAATCATCGATAATCTCGCCGCAAGGGCGATCGATCTCCTCGCGCTGCCGATCGGCCCGCTTGCAACGGCATGGCAGGGAGAGGTTCAGTCGAAAGGCAACGCCTGCAACAGCGGATCTGCCCCGAACATAACGTAGTGGCCACCGGCGAGCAGCCAGAACGTGATCGCCGCGGTCGCGAAGGCTGACAGGATCATCACCGGATCGAGGCGCAGGCACGCCTGACCTTTCAATATCGCGACAAAGGGCCAAATCGAGGTGCCTTGCCGGGTAATCGAGTAATTGTCCCCGAGGCGCCGCCGCACACGCTTTTCCACCATCGGGAAACCGCCGAGTGCAAAAAGCGCGAAGCCGCCGAAGAGCACCAGAGAGCGCAGATCGCCATTGGTGACGACATGGCCGAGAGCCCACAGAAGGAAGCCCCAAAGCACCGGGTGACGTGTGACGCTGACGATCGCACCCTTCCGGGCGTTGCTTTGGTAAATGGAGATCGACAGCGGGTTCTCACTGAACAGGCCGGCGAGAACGAGGAAGAGCCCGAGTGGCGCGAGGACGAATGTCGTCCACGCCTGCCACGGGGCCGGCTCCCAGAGCGGGATGAAATCGAGCGCAAGCGCTGCCTGAAAAACCCAGATGAGCGCGACGATCGACAGCAGCGAATAGACGGTGAAATAGGTCCGCCGCCCCAATAGTGTGATCAGCCGCTGACGCAGCGTCGGCAATGCCGGCACCATATGAAGGGCAAGGAAAACTGCGAATGCCGCGAGAAAATTGGACATCACTGGGCCTCAGATCCTCTCAGCAAGGAGCAACCGTTCTGTCGCGATATGGCGCCGGACGGTTTCGAAAAAGGCGCGCAGCATGTAGCCGATCGCCTCCCAGCTGTGCGGGCAGCGCGCGTGAAGCAGTTCATGGAGGACGCGGGCGACTTGCTCGGCCAGTTTTCCGTCATGCCGGTGCTCGTCGCGCAAACGCTCGATCAGCCTCTGTCCGTCGTTGGGGCTTCTTGCCGCCATGATGGCTGGAAACAGGATCTGATCCTCAAGCCTGTGCACGGCCAGCAGCGTCGATGGCAACTTCTCTGCAATCTCGCTGCAAGCGGCTGCATCGATGCGGCGCGGCAGGGCGTCGGCAATCGCCTCGAGGCGATCACACAATCCGAGTAGGCTCTGATAGCCTTGTTCCAAGGCAGTCCGTCCAGGCATGGGCAGCTCCGTCAGCGAGATTTGTCATCCCTCAATCGTCTAGGCGCAATCGAAAGGGCGATCTTTGACATTTCGCAAAGTGGATGGCGACCGACTGGTGAGGAGACATCCGCGACGTGGCTATTGCGACGGGTCGAGGAAGAGCACGACGGCGATCGCGACGGAAAACAGGATAGCCGACAGCGTTGCCGCACGCTGCAGGACCCCCATGCGATAGAGAAGGATGGCGAACCCGACAATGATCGGGGTTGCGACGGAAAGGCCGATTTGAGCATCTGTCATCGGAAAACTCCTGGAATGATCCTGCTGCTATCAGCCCAGTTGCCAGGCCTCTTTGCGTAATCGCAAAGACAGGTCATCCCCGCCTGCCTAGGTGTCGGCCGGTTCCGGCAAAGGAGTTGGCGCATGGACGGACGGGCACTCCCGGTTCAAGACGCAGACGAGAACGCATCCGCGGATGACCTTCTGCTTTGGGTGCTGGTGTGGAGCGAGTTGGCCGCCTTCGGCATCCTGCTCGTAGGTTTTCTCGTGGTCGGTGTCATCCAGGCGGACGCGTTTGCCGCCGCCCGTTCACATCTCAACCCGTTGCTCGCAGGTATCAATACGCTCGTTCTTCTGACCAGCGGCTGGCAGGCGGCTCTGGCGACGCGCCCGGTCGCTTCGACGCCGACGCGCCGGCGCACGCTCGTTCTGGCCGCGCTCTTCGGTTTCGCCTTCGTCGCCATCAAGCTTTTCGAATATTCGACCGAAGTCGCCGTCGCCGGGTTGCCGCAGTTCGGCGCCTTCTTCGAGCTCTATTTCCTCATCACTGGCTTCCACCTGGTGCATGTCGCCTTCGGCAGCGTGATTCTGCTGTTGGTCGCCTGGCGCCCAAGCCCGGGAAACATCGCTCTGATCACCACGCTCTGGCACGTCATCGACCTTGTCTGGATCGTGATGTTCCCGATCATCTATCTCGCGTGAACGCCATGACCCATCACAATGCGCGCCGACTTCGCAATACCTTTGCCGTGCTGATCGCGATCGTGCTTTCCGGCATGGCCATCATGACGCTTTGCGGCGGCACGGCTTTTGTGATCGCGGCCCTGCTGGTGCTGGCGGTGATCAAATGCCGGCTTGTTGCCCTCGATTTCATGGGCCTTGGTCAGGCGCCGGCTGGCCTGCGGTTTGGGCTCTTGGCCTGGCCGATGATGCTTGCGCTTCTGGCCATCGCCAAGCTTGTGATGGGCGTGGTGCTATCCGCTTGAAACCACTCTCTGTCTTGTTTGCCAAAACGCAAAGAAGGCCCTTCGGAAATCCCTAGACATGGGTCGCGCCCCGACAGTTCGTCGGTGCCGCACGTCGCGGCGCCAAGCGGGGAGGGGATCAGATAAGCCGGCCACGGTGTTTGCGGCCGGCCGAAGTCGAAAGGATGACGTGATGGCAGAACGCCTCACCAAGACCGGGGCCCGAAACGTCTTTTACGGCGGGTCCTTTTTCTTTTTTGCAATCTTTGTCGGGCTTACCGCCCACAGCCACTACTACATGCGGACTGTTTCGACCGATGAGTCGACCCTGACGGACGCCGTCGCCCGCGGCAAGCACGTCTGGGAAAAGAACGCCTGTATCAACTGCCACACGCTTCTCGGTGAAGGCGCCTATTTCGCGCCCGAGCTCGGCAATGTCTGGAAACGCTGGGGCGGCGAGACCGATCCGGAAGGTGCGCGCGAGACGATGAAGGCCTGGATGGCGGCCCAGCCGAGCGGCATCGAAGGGCGCCGCCAGATGCCGCAGTTCAACCTGACCGAACAGGAACTCAACGACCTCGCCGATTTCCTGGAGTGGACGAGCCGCATCAAGACCCAGAACTGGCCGCCGAACGAGGCCGGCTAAGCGTTGCGATTGGAGTGTGAAATCATGAAATACCAGACCCAGAAGGTCGCAATGCTCTACTTCTACGGAGCAATCGGCCTGTTCCTCGCCCAGGTGCTGTTCGGCGTCCTTGCCGGCACCATCTACGTCCTTCCCAATACCTTGTCCGAACTGTTGCCTTTCAACATCGTTCGCATGGTGCACACCAACGCGCTCATCGTCTGGCTGCTGATGGGCTTCATGGGGGCCACCTATTATCTCCTGCCGGAAGAGGCGGAGACCGAGCTTTACAGCACGAAGATCGCAATCGCGCAGTTCTGGATCTTCCTGATCGCGGCTGCGATTGCCGTCGTCGGCTATCTCCTGCACATCCACGAAGGCCGAGAGTTTCTCGAACAACCCTTCGCGATCAAGGTCGGAATCGTCATCGTCGCTCTGATGTTCCTCTATAACATCACGCTGACGGTCCTTAAGGGCCGCAAGACGACCGTCACCAACATCCTGATCTTCGGGCTCTGGGGTGTGGCGATCTTCTTCCTCTTTGCCTTCTACAATCCGATCAATCTCGCGCTCGACAAGATGTACTGGTGGTACGTCGTTCATCTGTGGGTCGAAGGCGTCTGGGAGCTGATCATGGCGTCGGTGCTCGCCTTCCTGATGATCAAGCTCAACGGCATCGACCGGGAAGTCGTCGAAAAGTGGCTCTATGTCATCGTCGGCCTGGCACTGTTTTCGGGCATCCTCGGCACTGGCCACCACTACTACTGGATCGGCGCGCCGGGCTACTGGCAGTGGATCGGTTCGCTGTTCTCGACGCTCGAGGTCGCGCCGTTCTTCACCATGGTGATCTTCACCTTCGTGATGACCTGGAAGGCCGGCCGCAAGCATCCGAACAGGGCGGCGCTGCTGTGGTCGATCGGCTGCTCGGTTATGGCCTTCTTCGGCGCCGGCGTCTGGGGCTTCCTGCACACGCTGTCGTCGGTGAACTACTACACCCACGGCACACAGGTGACCGCCGCTCACGGGCACCTCGCCTTCTTCGGTGCCTATGTCATGCTCAACCTTGCGGTCATGGCCTATGCGATCCCCGAAATCCGCGGGCGGGCGCCCTATAACCAGATGCTTTCGATGGTCAGCTTCTGGATCATGTGCACGGCCATGTCGGTGATGACCTTCGCGCTCACCTTCGCCGGTGTGCTGCAGGCCCATCTGCAGCGCGTGCTCGGTGAAAGCTACATGGACGTCCAGGACCAGCTCGCGCTGTTCTACTGGATCCGCCTTGGCTCCGGCGTCTTCGTGCTGATCTCGGCACTGATGTTCGTCTGGGCAATCCTCGTTCCCGGCCGGGAACGCAGCAAGACGCTGAGCGCATCGATGCAGCCCGCAGAATGAATGAACGTGCCGGTCCGGGTTGCCCGGACCGGCCAATCTCCTTCCTCCTTTTTTACGGAGTCATGCCATGAGCATTGTTCAACCAAGCCTGGTACCGGTATCGATCGACATTCCGGCCTATAGCCCCTCCGGCAATGAATGCGCGCTGTTCGAGAATGCCTGGGTCCGGCAATTGCCGCTGCTGCTCAAGGGGCCGACCGGTTGCGGCAAGACGCGTTTCGTCAGCCATATGGCAGCAAAGCTCGGCCTGCCGCTTTCCACCGTCTCCTGCCATGACGATCTGGCCGCAGCGGATCTGACCGGACGCTACCTGTTGAAGGGCGGAGATACGATCTGGGTCGATGGCCCCCTGACGCGCGCCGTGCGTGAAGGCGGGATCTGCTACCTCGACGAGATCGTCGAGGCACGCAAGGACGTCACCGTCGTGCTGCATCCGCTGACAGACGACCGCCGCATGTTGCCGCTGGAGCGGACCGGCGAATTGCTCGAAGCGCCTTCCGCGTTCATGCTGGTCGTCTCCTACAATCCCGGCTACCAGAACCTGCTCAAGAGCCTGAAGCCGAGCACCCGACAGCGCTTCGTCGCAATCGAGTTCGATTTCCTGCCACGCAACCAGGAGATCGAAGTGGTCTCGCGCGAGAGCGGACTGGCCGCAAGCCAGGTCGCGCCACTCGTCAACCTCGCTCAGCGCCTGCGCGCACTCAAAGGGCATGATCTCGAGGAGGGCGTCTCGACACGGCTGCTTGTCTATTGCGCCTGCCTGATCGATGCGGGAATGCCGATCAGGGATGCGGTGCGCGCTGCGATGATCGAGCCGCTGACCGATGAGCCGGACGTGCGGGCAGCCCTTCTCGAAGTCGCCGCCTCCTTGATCGCTTGAGGACAGGCCCATGCTGGATTTCCTAGAACTCGAAGAAACCGTCGGGCGCGCCTGGCACCGGTTCATTGGCAACACCGGCACCTGGCGACGTTATCCCGAGCAGGCTGTCAAATTGGCCGACATGATGCCGATGCTGGCGATCAGCTTTCGAGGACACGGCGGCGAGACCGCGGTCCAGATCGTCCCCGCACGCGGCCGCACCTCTGGCCACCGTCTGAAGTGGCGACAGAAAATGGGGCTCGGAGAGGAAAAGCTCGTTCAGCCTGGCCGGGATCACGCCTCGTTGATGCTGCCCGGCGAGATCGACATCTTTCCCGACCGGAAACTCAACATTGACCTCTATCTCTGGCTGGTTGCCTATATGGCGACCATGCCGCTTGCCCCGCGCGGTGAAGTCGACCCGTTACAGGCCGACCTTACGTATCTGTCGCGGGCGCAGGAAACCGTGGCCGAGGTCTTTCAGCGGTTTCCGGGCATGCGCTATAAATACTGCCGCCTGGCTGAAGCCGTTCTTATCGAGCGCCAGCGCGGTTCACTCCCATCGGTAGAGCAGCATGTCGAAAACCGTGTCCTGCGGCTGTTGCGCAAGGCGGCCGGACAGCCGGATACGACTTTGCCGGTAATCTTCCCGCATCGCGCGCCGCCGGGATATTTGCCGCTGCTGCCGGTGCCGCTGTGGCCCGATACCTTGCTGCGACCCGAGACCGCTACAGAACGCGATGACGATGTGGCGGCAACAGGTGCCGCCTCCAGCCAGATCGCCGAGACCGAACGGCACGTGGCCGTCAGGGAAAACCCGGAGAACCGCAAGGGCGATCGTAGCCCCTTCATCCTCAACCGCTTCGAAAAAATTCTGGCGATGGCCGAGATGGTCAATGTCGACCGGCCATCCGACGACAGCGACGAACACGACAACAAGGCCGCACAGGATCTTGACGAGATGACGCTTGGCGAGCGGAAGGGCCGCCCGTCTGCGCGTTTCCGCTTTGATCTCGACCTGCCGCCGGAAGCCGTCGACCCGACACCGCTGACATCAGAACTGACCTATCCCGAATGGAACTACAGGACGTCGAGCTATCTGAAAGATCATTGCCGGGTGCTGGCCGGCCCAGCCTCGGGTATGGAGGACCGGGCTGAGCTCACACCGGAAACCAGGAGCCTGATCCGGCGGGTACGGCGCCAGTTCGAAGTGCTGCGTCCGCGCAACGAGATCCTGCGCGCGCAGATCGACGGCGCCGATCTCGATCTCGATGCCGTGGTGCGGGCTCGCACCGATCTGGCCGCCGGCGGGCAGGGGAGCGATCGCATCCATCTGATGAGCCGCCCGCAGGTTCACGACCTCGCCGTCACCATCCTGGTCGACGTCTCGCTTTCAACCGATGCCTGGTCCGACAATCGCCGGGTGCTGGACGTCGAAAAGGAGGCGCTGCTCATTCTCGCCCATGGCCTTTCGGCCTGCGGCGACAATCATTCGATCCTCACTTTCACCTCGCGGCGGCGCGACTGGGTGAAAGTGGAAAGCGTCAAAGCTTTCGACGAGCCGATGGGCCCGCTGGTCGAATCCCGTATCGCCGCATTGAAGCCGGGATATTACACCCGCATCGGTGCGGCTATCCGCCATGCCACATCAGAGCTCCAGAGGCAGCCCAACCGCAAGAAGCTGCTTTTGGTCCTGACCGACGGCAAGCCGAACGACGTCGATCACTATGAGGGACGCTTCGCGCTGGAAGACAGCCGCAGGGCGGTGATGGAAGCGCGCCGCAGCGGCATCAGCGCTTTTGCCGTCACCGTCGACCGCGAGGCGAGGTCCTATGTGCCTGCCATGTTCGGCCAGAACGGTTATGCGCTGGTCGGCAATATCACCCGGCTGCCGGCGGCATTGCCGGCGATCTACCGAAGCCTGGCGGGATAGAACGGTCAGGTACAACGCGAAAAGGCCCGGTCTCGACCGGGCCTTTTCGTGTTTGTGGTCAACCGAGGTTCAGGCCGCCTTGCTGTGCGTGCGTGGCGCGTCGTCGATATAGGCATCGAATGCTGCGGCCACGGCGCGGATCACGAAGCGATGATCCTGGCTTACCGTTATGACGCCGTCGGCGATATCCAGCACGCCGTCATTGGCCATCGTCGTCAGCCGTGCATTGCCACCGAGAAGGACGTTCGGGTCGCGTCCGTGTGCGGTGGCGATTGCCTTGATGTCGACCGTGAAGTCGCACATCAGTCTCTCGATGATCGCGGCACGCAGGCGATCCTCATCGGTCAAACGATATCCCTTGGTCGTTGCCAGCCGTCCAGACGCGATGTGGCTTGCATAAAGTCCTGGGGGAACCTCGTTCTGCACGTAGCCGGCTTGTGACCGGCCGATTGCCGAGGCGCCGAAACCGATCAGCGTTTCACAATTGTCCGTGGTATAGCCCTGAAAATTCCGCCGAAGCGTGCCAGAGGATTGCGCGAGCACGAGATCGTCGTCGGGCAGGGCGAAGTGGTCGAGCCCGATCTGGCGGTAACCCGCTTCGCAGAGCGCCTCGCTGATGGCGAGCGCCTGATCGGTGCGCGCCGAAGCGTCGGGCAGAACGTTCTCGTCGATCATGCGCTGGTGTTTCTTGAACGACGGCACATGCGCGTAGCCGAAGACGGCGAAGCGCTCCGGCCGCATCGCCACTGCCGCCTGGACCGTCTCGACGCAGGAGCGAACCGTCTGGTGCGGCAATCCATAGATCAGGTCGAAATTGATTCCGGTGACACCGGCTTTGCGAAGATGCGCCACTGCATCCGCCGTCTGCTGTTCTGTCTGAATGCGGTTGATCGCCTTCTGGACGACCGGGTCGAAGCTCTGTACGCCGAGGCTGGCGCGTCCAACGCCCCCTTCGCCAAGCGCTTGCGCCATGGCTGCGGTCAGGCGTCGGGGATCGATTTCGACAGCCACGCCTGTCTTTTGACCAAACAGGTAGCGTTCGCGCAGGAGGGCCATCAGGGAAAGGAACTCTTCCGGCTCGATGATCGTCGGCGTCCCGCCGCCGAAATGGACCTCGCCGATCGGCAGCGGCGCGGACACATGATCGGCCACCATGCCGATCTCCTGCCTCAGCACGTTGAGGTAATCGAGGATCGGTTCGTCCTGCCGGGTAATCGTGGTGTGGCAACCGCAATACCAGCACATCGATCGACAGAAGGGGATGTGCAGATAAAGAGACACATCCCGATCTTCGGGAACCGCGCCGAGCCAATCGGCGTAGGTCGTGCGATCGACACCGGCGGAAAAACGCGGTGCGGTCGGGTAGCTGGTGTAGCGCGGCAAGCGCATCTCGGCATATTTCAAAAGGGCGGTGGACTGCATGGCGGTTCCTATCGGCTTGTCGAAACAATCGATCCGTTTCTAGGCCGCGTGCCCCCGTCGTTCTTTGCGAAATGCCAAGTAACCGACCATGAAGGCGCAAAGCGGGATTTGTTTGCGCTTCGACAAAATGTCGCGTTGCCGTCGGCATTAGCCTTTGCAAATCCGGGCCGTTTGCGCCGGCGTTTCCCGGAAGCTGAGGCAACAACGGCGCCCTGAACGGACTGAGATGACCACTGCAGAAACAGAAACCAAGCCCTTCATCGACGTGCGCACCATCCCGCCGGTGGAGCGCCATCCGAAGATCTTCGGCATGCTCAATGCGCTGGCCGAGGGCGGCTCCTTCATCATCGTCAACGACCATGATCCGCGTCCGCTGCACTATCAGTTGGAAAGCCGCTACCCCGGCGAATTTACCTGGGATTACCTCGAGCAGGGACCGGATGTCTGGCGGGTCGAGATCGGCCGGCAACAGGCCTCCGGCTGCGATTGCTGCTGCGGCAGCAGCAGCGGCCACTGATACGAGTGTCCCGGCTAGGGCGTTTCCAGTTTAGGCGTAGCCGCAGGAACGCTCTATCTCTTTGTGTTTACGCATTTCCGGCCGGAAAGCCGCTTCGCACTTTCCTGGAAATGCGCTCTTCTGGATGAACCGCGATGTTCGGTGCCACGCTTTCCCGCTGGACGATGTCCTATTTCGCGGCCGCGCTGATCTTTCTTGCCATCGGCGAGATCATGATGGTCCTCGGCTTCGGATATCCGGTTTCATCCATCGAGGCCCCTGAGACGCTGGCGCTCGTCCATACCATTGCGCTCGGATGGCTCAGCCTCTTGATGGCGGGGGCTCTGCTGCAGTTCGTGCCTGTTCTCGTTGGTCGGCCGCTTTCGTTTCCCAACCTGGCTTTTCCGGCTCTGGCGCTGCTGGTTGTCGGCATAACCAGCCTGGTGCTTGGTTTTGTCAGCCTCGCAGGCGCCGACAGCCTTTCACCGCTCCTGCTGCCGTTCGGGGCGACTGTGACGATCGCCGGTTTCGGCCTGCTCATCATCATCTTTGCATCGACGCTTTGGCAGGCGCGACCGCTGCCCTTGCCCGCGCGGTTCGTCGCCGTTGGTCTTGGCTCGCTGGTCATGACCTTCTTTCTCGGTGGCATCTACGCATTCGTCCTTGCCGGACTTTCCGATACGCCGGCCGCGATCGATCTGACCCTTGAAGGCATTTCGCTTCATGCCGCGTTGGGGCTGGGCGGCTGGCTGAGTTTCACGACCATGGGGGTCAGCTACCGGCTATTGACCATGTTCATGCTGTCGCCGGACCGCGAACGGCATAGTAGCAGGATCGTCTGGGCGCTGGGTGCTGTTGCCCTCGGCATGATCGTCTGCATTGTGCCGATGATCCTTTCCGGTTCGGACGGGCGGACGATCCTGCTCGTCGGTGCGGCGCTCGCCGGTGTGATCGCCATTGGAATTTACATGGCGGACATCGTGCGGATCTACCGCGAGCGCAAACGCAAGCTCATCGAATTGAACAGCCGCGCCGGCATCGGCGCTTTCGTGGCGCTGATAGTCGCGACCGTGTTCTTCGTAGCTTTGATCGTCAGCGGCCAAATCGAAGAAGGCGTGGGCGCGCTTGTCTATCTCGTCACTTTTGGCTGGCTGACGGGCATGGGGTTGGCGCAGCTTTACAAGATCGTTCCCTTCATCACCTGGCTCGAATGTTACGGCGCGCTGCTTGGACGCATGCCGACGCCGCGCGTTCAGGATCTGGTCGTCGAAACGCGTGCGGCGTTCTGGTTTCGCCTCTACTATCTCACCGTGATCGTTGCCTCGACAGCGCTCTATTTCGACAACGCATTGCTGTTTCAGGCGAGCAGCTTTGGCCAGTTGATTGCGGTCAATGCGTTGCTTTGGGAATTCGTGGCAACACGAAGGCTCAGCAATGTGCCCAGTAATCTTCGGCTTCCTGGCGGCTTCGCCCGTCCGCATCTCTTCTTCCCATCGTTTCAGTCACGGAGACAACCATGACCAAAGACCCCATCGAGCTCGACGTCCGGCCGCTTCTCAAGAGCGGTAGTGATCCGTTCCAGGCCATCATGCGCGCCGTCGACGGTCTGGCACCCGGACAACCGCTCAAACTGATTGCAACGTTCAGGCCGGTGCCGCTTTTCAGCGTCATGGCCGGCCGCGGCTTTGCCCACCAGGACCAGCCGCTCGGCAACGGCGACTGGGAGGTTCTGTTCACGCCGGAGGAACAGGTCGACGAGATCAGGGTCTCCGCCGGCGACACGGATCTGGACGCATGGCCGGATCCCGCGCGCCAGCTCGATCTGACGGATCTGGACCCGCCCGAGCCGATGGTTCGCATCCTCGCCGTGGTGGAAAAGATGCAGGCCGGCGAGGTGCTTTTCGCACTTCTCGCGCGCGAGCCGCTGTTTCTCTACCCCGAACTAGCGAAACGCGGTCACAAATGGGCCGGAAACTTCGACGCGGCGGGCGAGACCTATCGCATCCTCGTCCGCGTCGGTGGAAACAAGGGGCACGAAAATGCAGCCGACTGAACGCGAAGAGCTGGTCGAACGGATTCGCAGCGCCCTGCGGATGATCGTCGATCCGGAAATGGGGTCCAATGTCGTGGATCTCGGTTTGATCTACGACATTGCTGTCCAGGATGGCGGCATCGTCCGCGTAACGATGACCACGACGATAAAGGCCTGCCCCGCCACGGCCTTTCTCAAGGAAGCCGTGCAGAACTGCGTCTGGTACGTTCCCGGCGTGGAATATGCCGAAGTGCGGCTGACCTACGAGCCGCCATGGACCCCGGAAATGATGCGCGAGGCATCTGCCAGGTACTAGGTCGTGGACGTGTAAACTTGCACGCATGTAGCGTGCTGGTGCGCACTGTGCTGTCAATCATCTGAACCACAGCACCGTTCAGGTTCGAGATTGCTCTCAGGATATGATCCCAGACAGGCTCGCGTTCAATGTCGCCTTGAGTCCGTATGCGGTTGCCCGATCCGCAAGTGAATGAACGAGGGACCCGCCCAAATGAAATCTGTGTGCGATTATGTCGAGATTTGCTGCAACACTTGCTCATCGGAAGGTTGCAGCTAATGTCGCTCCGACAACGTCCAGGAGAGTGTGCATGGTCAGGTTCAATCGATTGCCAGCGCTGGCGCTGTTTTCGCTCGTCTCAGCGACGTCCGTTGCCGCGCAGGACCATTTCGGGCCCAAATTCATGGCCGATGTCCCAGCGAGCATCCAGACGCCGGATACCGTGGAAACTCGCATCGGAACCCTGAAGTTCTCGGACGGTCTTCCCGATCAAGAGACGGTGCAGAAGGTTTATGACAACATCGACTTTTCAAGGGGCGTCGAAGCGTTTCTATCGGGAATGCCAGCCGCGTCTGTCTACGCACTGTGCCAGGGCCTGGAGGACGTCGGGGCCGCGAAAAACAAGGGCATCGGCATTACGGAAAATCTTATGGACGCGCGTTCATTGTTTCTGACCGCGAATACGACGACCGTCTACGTCTTTTTCTGCGTTGATCTTACGAACGGACCAGTCGTCGCGGAGGTGCCTCCAGGCGTCCTCGGACCCGTCGACGACGCATACTTCCGCTACGTCACCGATGTGGGCCTCATCGGACCCGACCGCGGTAAAGGTGGAAAATATCTTTTCGTGCCACCAGCCTATTCCGGCGAGTTGCCTGCTGAAGGCTACTTTGCCACCAAGTCGCCGACCAACACAAACCTGATTCTCTACCGCGCCTTCGTAAAGGACGGCGACATCGCTGCGGCAGTCAGGAGCGTGAAGGACCATGCGCGTGTCTATCCGCTGTCGGCGGGCAAGGAGCCGCCGGAAACCACCTTTATCAACATCTCCGGCAAGCAGATGAATACGGTCCATGCCAATGACTTCCATTTCTACGAGGAGCTGAACAGCGTCATCCAGACCGAGCCGGGCGATGCATTCGATCCCGAAATTGTCGGCCTGTTCGCATCTATTGGCATCAAGAAGGGCAAGCCGTTCGCGCCTGATGCCCGCATGAGGGCAATCCTCACCGAGGCTGTTGCGGTCGGCAATGCGACGGCCCGGTCCATGGTCTTTGCTCCCCGCGATGAACGCGCGAAATTTTACCCCGACCGTCAATGGAACAATGGCTTCATCGGCAACAGCTATCAGTTCCTGAACGACGGCGAACGCATGCTCGACGCGCGCACGATGTTCCACTACGCGGCGACGGGGATCACACCTGCGATGGCAGATGCGATGCCCGGCACCGGCTCAGCCTACGCGTTTGCGGTCAGGGACTCGACCGGAACCTATCTCGACGGCAGCAAGACATACAAAATCACCTTGCCTGCCCCCGTTCCGGTCGGACAGTTCTGGTCGTTCACGGTCTATGACAATCAGACCAGATCAATGCTGGAGACTGACCAGAAGCTCGCAGGTATCGACAGCAACCAGCCGGGCATCAAGAAGAACGAGGACGGTTCGGTGACAGTCTGGTTCTCTCCAGAGGCTCCGTCGGGACAAGAGGGAAACTGGGTTCAAACCATACCCGGCAAGGGCTGGAATTCGCTGTTGCGGCTGTATGCTCCATTGGAGCCATGGTTCGACAAGAGTTGGAAGCCAGGCGACTTCGAGAGGGTTGATTGAACACGCGCCGCGGGTTCCGGATGTTTTGCATACGGTCCGACACCCGCCCCGCTGGGAAGTCACCGAAGAAATGAACCACAGGCACTGCATGAGTGCTAGATTTCTTGCGTCTGCCGCCGTGGCAAGTGTTTCTGCCCCCATCGCTTTTTTCAGCGCAGCCAATGACCGGTTATTGGCTGCGCTAGCGATTTTCGAGAGGTTCGCCTCACGCCCGCTGTCGGAGGCACAAGCTTCGATCCTGCGGGGCGGCGTCTTTATGAGTACATGGCCTCGTCGGAAGGTTGCCGCAGCGGCGGCAACCTTCTTTTTTGGTTATGCAGAACCAACTTACTCGGGGCGCTAGGCAGCACCCCGTGGCGCGCGCCGGGCGCGAACCAGCATCGGACCGTATTCGATGCAGAACAGCGCAAAGGCTGTGATCCAGAGTGCTCCCGATAGCGCGAGCAGGTGATGATAGTGCGCCGGCAGGATCTCGGCGAAGGGGCGCGCCAGCGCCGCGCCGATGATGGCGATGTAAGAGGCGCAGCTGAGGTTCGATGCAGCCAATGGCCGTCCGGTGTGTCCGCGGCTTGCGCGCGTCATGACGGCCAGCATCATGCAGGCTATGACCCCAACGGTCATCACATGCATGACGGGGTACGCGTCGAGAGCGCCGACCGCGCCTGCTGCAACGGCGGCAAAGCCGAGTGGAACGAAGGCATAGGCCGCGTGCAGGACGAACACGATCTTGTCCGGCCACGTGGTCCACCCGCGCCAGCGGATAAGCCGGGCCGCCTGCAGCAACGAGGCGGCGGACGCTACCGTAGCCGTGACGATGTGTTGCGGCGCGAAGGTCCAGCAGACAAGAGCAGCGACGCCGACGAGAATCGTCACTGTGTCAAAGCGGTTATAGGGAACCGGAAAGTCGGTCCGGCCGAACTTGTTCAGCCAGTTGCGGGTGAAGCTTGGCAGAATTCTGCCGCCGACAATCATGATCAGCATGACATAAGCGCCGATCGCCAGCCGTGCCGCCGCGTCGACGTCGAGCTCACGGACGACGGAGATATGGAACCACGCATTGGCGGCTGAAAGAAGAACCAGACCGCTGACGATTTTCAGATCCTTCCACTTCCGACCGACGATGATTTCGCGCGCGCAGATGGCGAGCAACGCCGGCATGAAGGCGGCCTCGATGATCACTGCGAACTTCAATCCGATAACATCGGTTGCAAGCAGCGCCAGCCGCCCGGCAACCCACAGGGCGAACAGGTAGGCGAGCGGCCTGCCAGAAACTGGCAGCCTGCCGGTCCAGTTCGGAACAGCGGTCAAAAGGAAGCCTGCGAGTACGGCGGATGAGAACCCGAAGAGCATCTCGTGTGCGTGCCAATGGGCAGGGCCATATTCGCCGGCAATGTCGATACCCGTGGTAAGGGCGGCAATCCATCCGGCCATGGCGAAGATCGCCCAGAGACTGGCGCCGAGGAAGAAGGGTCTGAAGCCATAGGAAAAGAGAACGGGACCGGTGGTGGCGATTCCGCGCGGGATTCCTCCGCTGGGCCTTGGTTTGCTGAAGTAACTAAACATTGTTCGATCCTGTTCTTTCGTCGAGCGGACGGGTGGATGGGATCGATTTATCCGGGGCTTGCCGAGGCATCTTTGCGAAAACGCAATTATAGAGCCTGGCGAACGCCGCCCCCGTGAAGATTTGCAGAAAAACATCCACTTTCCGGGGCGATTTGTTCCAAGACAAAGACGTCATTCGCTCTCGGTTCTACTTGAGGCATGACTACTGAAAAACCGGTGGTCAAAACCTGAGGTGAGCCCGCCAGGGACGGCAGAGGACACCGTAACACGTTGAATTTCGGCATGATTTTCGGACGGCCACTCCGGTCGCGCGGTCATGCCCAAGGAGAGCAATGATGACAGAACAGCTGCAGATGACTCGCCGGACGATTCTGGCCGGCGCCGCCTTCGCTGGCGCGCTGACGCCGATCCTGACGGCGACCTCGACCCAGGCCGCAACGGCCGCCGCTCCCGCGGCAGCGGACACGGCGCCGGTCGACATTGCGACACTGGAACGGGTCAAGGTCGACCTCGTCGCTCCGCCCTTCGTTCATGCTCACGATCAGGTCGCCAAGACCGGCCCGCGCGTGGTCGAGTTCACCATGACCATCGAAGAAAAGAAGCTGGTCATTGACGGCGACGGCACCGAAGTGCACGCCATGACCTTCAATGGCTCGGTTCCCGGTCCGCTGATGGTCGTCCACGAGAACGACTATGTCGAACTCAGATTGATCAACCCCGCCACCAACACGCTGCTGCACAATATCGACTTTCACGCAGCAACGGGGGCCTTGGGCGGTGGCGGCCTGACGCAGGTCAATCCCGGCGAGGAGACGACCTTGCGCTTCAAGGCGACCAAGCCTGGCGTCTTCGTCTACCATTGCGCGCCGGAAGGCATGGTGCCCTGGCACGTCACGTCGGGCATGAACGGCGCCATCATGGTGCTGCCGCGTGACGGGCTTAAGGATGAGAAGGGACAGCCGCTGACCTATGACAAGGTCTACTACGTGGGCGAGCAGGATTTCTACATCCCGCGCGACGAAGCCGGCAACTACAAGAAATACGAAACGCCCGGCGAAGCCTATGAAGATACCGTCAAGGTGATGCGCACGCTGACCCCGACCCACGTCGTCTTCAATGGCGCGGTCGGAGCGCTGACCGGCGAGAAGGCGCTGACAGCGGCCGTTGGCGAACATGTGCTCGTCATCCACTCGCAGGCCAACCGCGATACACGGCCACACCTGATCGGTGGACACGGCGACTATGTCTGGGCAACCGGCAAATTCCGTAATCCGCCCGAGCTCGATCAGGAAACCTGGTTCATTCCGGGCGGCACCGCCGGCGCGGCCTTCTACACATTCCGGCAGCCGGGCATCTATGCCTACGTCAACCACAACCTGATCGAGGCCTTCGAACTGGGCGCGGCCGGACACTTCAAGGTCACCGGCGAGTGGAACGACGATCTGATGACCTCGGTCGTCAAGCCGGCTTCGATGTAGCCCCGACATGACAATCGGCCGCGTTGCCCGAAGAGGTCTTTGGGCAGCGCGAGGCAGCGACAAGGGCATGCGCCGGATCCGTCGGCGCATGCCAATAGAAGGGGAAGAACATGCGCGATAGACGTCACAAGAATTCGGTTTCGGTGTTTTCCGTCGCCGTTCCAGCCTTGCTGCTGGTTGCCATCGGCGGGGTGCTTTCGGCCAAGGTCGGGCTGCTGGATGACCTCGACGCAACGGTCGACACCCGCATCGAAGCGCCAGTGACAGTGACGATCGAGCCGCGCCGCATGGAATACCGGGCCGAAGGCCACTTCATCAAGAATGGCTTTGCCGTCGATGCACCGCTGGTTGATGCGACGCTCGCGAAACCGTTCAGGATCATGAAGTACCAGGTTAGCCGCACGGACTATCAGCGATGCGTCGAAGACGGCGCTTGCGAAAAGGGTGAGCCGGCGGCAAGCCTCGGCAATGATACGCCGATGACCGGCGTCAACTACACCGACGCCAGCAATTATGCCGCCTGGCTGACGGAAAAGACGGGGCAGGTCTGGCGTTTGCCGACCGATCGGCAATGGGCCTTTGCGGCCGGCCGGAAATTTCCCGACGACGCGCTCGGCATTGACGGCAGCAAGGACAACCCGGCGCTGAGATGGCTTGCCGACTACGAGCGCGAATCGACACGGCAGAAGTCGAAGAACCCAATGCCGCAACCGTCGGGCACGTTCGGCGAGAACGAATTCGGCGTCGCCGATCTCGACGGCAATGTCTGGGAATGGACGCAGACCTGCCACCGTCGCGTTACGATCGATGCGGATGGTGAGGTGCTAAAGATATCGCCAGCCTGCGGCATCTACGTCGTCGACGGCAAGCACCGTGCGTCGATGAGCTTTTTCATTCGCGATCCGAAGAGCGGCGGTTGCGCGGTCGGCGTGCCGCCGGACAATCTCGGCTTCCGCCTGGTTCGCGACGATCGTTGGTATGCGGACATGCTGTACGCCTTCGAGCGCCGTTTTCCCGGTGCGGTGTAACAGCGCGGGGCCTTGATTATCGCCGCTTAAGGGCGGCGAAAGGGTGTTGTCCGCTTCTTCCTCCCGATCGCACGTGATATAGCAGCCGCATCGCCGATCCGCAGGAGACAGGAAACGACGTGGCTGCACTGGACCGAACACTCGTCAAATCACTCCCGCTGTTTCAGAAGATGAGCGATCAGGAGCTGGACAAGCTCCTGGCGCACGCGACCGTGCGGCGCGTCCCGCAGAATGAGGCCGTCTTCGAGCAGGGGGCTGCGGCAGATTCGTTCTACCTGCTCCTGCATGGACGCCTTAAGGTCACTCAGGTCACCCGCGACGGACAACAGATCATCGTCCGTGTCGTCAATCCGGGCGATCTGTTCGGCTTTGCCCGCGCGCTGCAGCGCAGCGACTATCCGGGCACGGCGATGACGGCAACGGAAAGCCTCGTCCTCGCCTGGCCGACCGAACTCTGGAATGTTTTCGTCGAGAGCAATCCGCATCTGGCCATCAATGCGATGCACACGATCGGTCAGCGGCTCGACGAGGCCCATACCCGCATCCGTGAGATGTCGACCGAGGAGGTCGAACGCCGCGTCGCGCACGCGGTTCTGCGCTTGGCCGAACAGGCCGGAAAACGCGAAGAGCTCGGGGTGCGCATCGACTTTCCCATATCCCGCCAGGACATTGCCGAAATGACCGGAACGACGCTCCACACTGTCTCGCGCATTCTCAGCGCGTGGGAGGGACGGGGACTGGTGCAGGGCGGACGACAGAAGCTGCTTCTCTGCGATCTGCCAGGGCTTCGACGGCTCGCGGAACAGGTCGAGAAGAGCTAAGGATTCGACTGCCCCTCCACGAGGTGTGTTGCTTCCAGACGTCCGGTCAGGGCCGATGGCCGGCTGCAATCCCTACTGCATGTTTCCTTAAATCCTATTCGATTTAAGGAAACATGTGGTAATTCAAAGTGCTACAGCGATCTTTGCGCGTCTAATAAGACGCGCGGCGCTGTAGTCACCTTCGGACGAATGCAGTACCTATGGGCAAACTCTAGAGCGCCGTGCGTTCAGATGAACGCACAAAGGACGCTCTAGCACTTTGATTCTAGAGCATCTTATCCGCTTTCGGTGATACCACTTGAAAGCGGGATGCTCTAGTCGCGGGGTCCAATGGATCGACTTGATGCTATGCGGGTACTGCTTGCGGTGGTCGACGCCGGAAGTTTGTCGGCTGGCAGCCGCAAGCTGAATGCTCCCTTGCCGAGTGTCAGCCGCAAAGTCGCTGATCTCGAGCGGCACCTCGGTGCAAACCTAATCATTCGCACAAGCCGAAACCTGCAACTGACTGATGCCGGTCGTGATTATGTCGAAGCGGCGCGGAAGATCGTGGCGGACCTGGAGGAGGCCGAGCGACGCGCCTCGGGTGAATATCAAACACCGCGCGGAACGTTGACGATCACGATGCCGGTGGAGTTCGGAAGCCGCTACGTGCTGCCGATTGCATTGGACTTCATGGACAAGCACCCGGAAGTCTCCTTGAACATCTTGTCGTTGGACCGCTCAGTCAATCTCGTCAACGAGCAGGTGGATGTTGCCATTCGTCTCGGGGAACTTGCCGACAGCTCTCTTTACGCAGTCAAGGCTGGCGAGTTTCGCCTTCTGACGGTTGCCAGTCCAGCTTATCTCAAGCGGCATGGCGTGCCTGAGCATCCGAGCGACCTGCCGAAGTATGACGGCATCATGTTCAACAACCGCTCGTTCTTCTGGGGATTTGACGTCGACGGTAAACTGATCGAAGCTCTTCCGGTCACCCGGCTCGAAGTCAACACGGCGGCAAATTGTGTTGCCGCCGCGTTAGGTGGAGTCGGCATCTCCAGGGTCTTTGACTACCAGGTGCCAGAGGAGCTCTCCACCGGCGCGCTTGTGCCGATCCTGCAAGGTTATGGCGGCGAGGCGAAACCGATCCACATCGTTTATTCGCGTCAAGGGCTACTCGCATTGAAGGTGCGCGCCTTCATCGACTGGGCCCTGCCGCGGCTCCGTACGACTTGCAGTGGGTATGGATCGGCGGCCTGACAGCTACGCCCCGTCACCGAAATGAAGCTCGAACCTCTTCGATCGTTTGCTTCGGGCTCTGCAGATGAGGGTAATGCCCAACGCCGGCAAGAAGATTGAGTTTTGCGGAGAGCCTTGAGGCGAGTTCGAGCCCCATTTCCTTCTTGATGTAGAGGTCCTTCTCACCCCAAACCACATTTACGGGTGTTTTGAACCTGGCCAATTGGGTTTCAAAATGGTCCTGGTCCCGCGTGAAGTGAGAATAATAATACGAGAAAGCGTCTGCCGTCGTCAAAGCGCCGTGGTTCCAGCCATTGGCCATGTCGTCCTTGAATTCCTTCGATACCTCGAACTGAGCTTCTTGGGGCAGGCCTCGTCTGAAGGCGTTCTCGAGGATATCGGCGCGATTCTTGTTCAGTTGGGCGCGCGCCTGGTCGGTCGATCCCGCCACTTTCAGGCTTTGCAGGCTCTCGTACATGTACTGGGGCCTGTTGAAGGGAGCGAAGTCGCCGACAATGATCGTCCTGGCGATATCAGGCTTTTCCAATGCCAGGAGCAGCGCTGGCAGGGCTCCGATGTCGGTTGCGTAGATCGTCAACTTCGATGTGTCGATATCGGCTTTCGCCAGGTATTCGTTCAAGACGCGCGCGTAGTCCTTGGGTGCATAGGAAAATCTGTCGACCGCTGGCCGTGATGAGAGACCGTAACCTGGCCAGTCGAAAGCATGAACCTCGTAGTCATTGCCAAGGGCGAGCGAAACATCTTTCCAGGCATAGAGGGTCTCCGGAAAGCCATGCAGGAAGAGAACGGTCCCCTTCGGTCTCGGGTTATGCACCACCATTCTTCTAAGCGTGATGTCTGCATCGATCTTCAGGAAGTCGATGTTGGCCTTTGGTTGTTGGCTGTCTTCGGCGCTTGCCGGAGCGATGGCCGAGCAAAGCACCGCGGCGGCCGCGAACAACGTCCGAATGGATGATTTTGGCATGTCAGTTTCCTCAATGTAGCGTCAGATCAGTAGACCAGGCGATCGACTTGCGCCTGAAGGCGAGGGCCGATCAGGAGGATTGCGGGAATGACGATCACGTATCCGATCCCCCAGGAACGCAGCCACGTCAGGACAAATCCATTCGAAAAGCCCAGATTGAAGGCGAGAAGCGAGAAGGAGATGATCCCCGTCGTCACGACGCCCATCGACAGGGCGAATGCGATTTTCCGTTTCAGATGTATGTGCATGTCTTTCTCCCAGAAGGCTTGGAAATAGCGGTTCAATCAGCCTGCTTGTCGTCAGCGACGAGTTCAGGACCTGGCATAAGAATTGAGCGCCACGCCCGCGGCCGGTAGAGCAAGAATGCGAGAGGCAGCCTCTTGATGTCGGCAAGTCCCAAACGGGGCGGAATGACATACACCAGTCGCGAAAGGACGAAATGTCATGTCGCGAACGCACCCGAAGGCCCTTGTGACCTACGCGTCATGCGCGATCGGTCTCCTTTATGCCGATCGGCTGGCGCGCCGCGGATACGATGTTGTGATGCTTGCAAATGGTGCTGATCGACCAGCCGCGCTTGCACGTATTCTGCAAGCCGAAACCGAAGCGGCGGTCGAGATCATCACTCCAAACCTTTGCACCGATCGCGGCCTGGATGACGTGGAAGCCAGTTTCGCGCGAGGAACCGGCTTTGACGTCGTCGTCAATAACCTCGGCCTGCCTCCCGGCAAGGCACTGGCCGAAGCTTCTGCGGCAGATCTCGACCGCCTGATTGGCACGAATGTGAGGGCATACACGCGCATTTCGGCGGCCGCCGCCCGGAACATGGCCCTTCGGCGCCACGGTGCGATTATCAACGTGGCGTCGGCCGGCGGCATCGCACCCGAAACTGCAACCGGCGTCTACGGCGCGAGCAAGGCCTTCCTGATCGCCCTGGCCCGCACGATGCAACACGAACTGGGACATCACGGCGTTTATGTACAATTGGTTCTGACCGCCGCAATCCGCACCGATGTCTGGCCATTTGCGGGATGTGAAGCCGAACTTCTGCCCGGAATGATGTGTGCCGCCGACCTGGTGGATGCCGCATTGGTCGGATTCGACCGCCGCGAGCCGCTGACCATTCCCTCTCTGGCGAAGGCAAGCCAATGGGCGCGGTACGAACACGCGCGCAAGACGCTGCTCGATGATCTCGTGAATGGCGAGTTGGCGCCGCGATATCGGCGCCTTGTGTGACCCGAGACTACGAAACGAGAGGCTGGCTCTCATTTCCCCTCAGTACCG
Organism: Ensifer sp. Root142; assembly: GCF_001426785.1. Classification (NCBI taxonomy): domain Bacteria; kingdom Pseudomonadati; phylum Pseudomonadota; class Alphaproteobacteria; order Hyphomicrobiales; family Rhizobiaceae; genus Ensifer; species Ensifer sp. Root142. The sequence continues at coordinate 244,421 of NZ_LMFK01000034.1, read as the reverse complement.
GTCGCTGGGTGTCCAGCCTAATCTAAAGGGCATGAGCAGAGACCGAAGCTCGCCAGCGATGACGGCCTGCCTTCACCACAATCAGAGAGGAACGACGATGCAAGAGACGTTGGGAAAAGCTGTCATTACCGGTGCATCGAGCGGTATCGGTGCGCTTTACGCTGATCGCCTGGCTCGGAAGGGTTATGATCTGATCCTCGTCGCGCGAAACGGCGATCGGCTGCGGCGAGCTGCTGCAACCATTCACGAGCAGACGGGCCGCACGGTTGAAACGGTCACGGCCGACCTGACGGTCGCGGACGATGTGGCGCGGGTCGCGGCGCAGATCGCCGGTGATCCGCGGATAACTATGCTGGTCAATAATGCCGGCGTCGGCGCAACTGCGCCTCTGCTCCAATCTGACGCTCACGCCATGAGCGCGATGATCGCACTCAACGTCGACGCTCTGATGCGCCTCACCTATGCCGCGGTGCCTGCCTTCGTCGAGCGGAACAGGGGCACTATCATCAATATCGCTTCGATCGTGGCGGTTGCACCTGAGAGGCTGAATGGCGTCTACGGCGGCACGAAGGCCTTTGTTCTCGCCTTCAGCCAGAGCCTGCGTCAGGAGCTCGCCGACAGCAACGTTCATGTGCAGGTCGTCTTGCCAGGCGCCACTGCGACCGACTTCTGGGATATCGCCGGCTTGCCCGTGCAGCACTTGCCCCAGGAAATCGTCATGCCGGCCGATGCCTTGGTCGACGCCGCGCTCATGGGTCTCTCCCGCAACGAATTCGTTACGATCCCCAGCCTTCACGATGTCGGCGAGTGGGACACCTTCGAGGCTGCCCGCCAGGCGATGGCCGACAATCTGTCTACGAACAAACCCGCCGACCGCTACCTGGCCAACTGACCACCATTGAGGGCACACGGGCGACAACGTCGACGCCCGGCAGTGCCCTCGAACGAACGCTTAGATCAAGGGAAGCGCGAAGGCTCTATCGCTGTGTAGCATAGAGAAACATTGGCCATGGAACGAGCAGACGGCGGGACCGCCTCGCTTGGCTTGGCAGATCGGGGCCAGTTATGGACAGACAGTTTTATATCGGCGTTTTCGCGGCGATTTTTGCCGCATTCGCCTTTTCCCTCAACTTCATCGTGCCGTTCGTCATCGGCGATTACTCTACCTTCGATTTTGCTCTGATCCGCCATGTCGTTTCGGCGGTGGTTGGCGTGTATATCTTGGTGATCACCAAGGGGGTGGCGCAGTACCTTACCCCCGGCAACTGGCTCATCGCCACGTGGCTCGCCTTCATCGGCTATGTCGGCTATTTCCTCACGGTTACGGGCGCGGCCATCTATGCCGGGCCGGTGATTGCGCCCGCATTCCTCGGACTTGTCCCGATCGTTCTGGCCCTCATCGGCAATCGGCGGCAGGGATCCCTGCCGTGGCGATTTTTGATGATGCCGCTCATGCTGGTGTTGTTCGGTCTTGTTCTTGTCAACAGCGCCGCGTTCACCGAGGTCGGATTGGATTCTGTGCGTTCACTCTGGATTGGGGTTCCACTTTCTATCGCAGCCGTCGTGTTGTGGGTATGGTTTGCCATTGCTAACCAGGCAGCACTGGCCGCCAGACCGGGCATGCCTTCAGGTGTGTGGTCGGCTCTCATCCTCATCGGCGGCGGCATTTTGATGCTGGTTTTCTACCCGATTGGCGCAGCGATGGGGCTGTTCCAGCTTCCCAAGCTTGGTTTCGGATGGGGCACCGCTGCACCATTGTACCTGTGGGGTGTGTCGCTCGCTCTGGTGGCGACAGTTGGCGGCGTCTGGACCTGGAATGTGGCCGCGCGCAGCCTGCCGGTCGCGCTGGCGGCTCAATTGATCGTTTCAGAAACGGCCTTCGGCGTCATTGGTGGGCTCATTGTCCATGCTCGAATACCGACGGTTTTGGAAGGCGCCGGCGTTGCGATACTGATCGCCGGGGTCGTTCTGGCGATCCGTGTGTTCCATGGAAGAAGGGCCTGTTGAAGCGACCCATCATTCCATTTCTCCGGTAGCCTGGCGCGATTTTCGTTAGTTGGCTTCACCCATTGCCAGGACGATTTTTCCCTTCGGTCTCGGCAGCTCGCCTTCGAGCATCAAGTGCGCGTCCTTCGCTTGCTCAAACCGTAATGTCGCCCCGACATTCATCCGGAGGGCACCTCGGGAGACGAGAGAGGAGATGCGGGCAAGGCTTTCGGTCGATACGTCGACGAGAAAAAATTTGGACAGGACCTGGTGCTGTGCGGCCAGAGCCTGGTCCGGAACCGAAACGGCCGAAATCAATCGCCCTCCCTTTTTCAGCACCCGGAACGATCGCGTTTGGGTTTCTCCGCCCACCAGATCGATGACGGCATCGACATCGCGAATTTCGTCCTCAAATCTGGTTTTTGTATAGTCGATGACCGTTTCGCCACCGAGAGCAACAACGCTTTCGATGTCACCTGACGCGGCGGTGCACACTGTCCGAAGGCCCGCTTCTCTGGCGAATTGCACGGCATAGGCGCCGACGTTTCCCGCCGAACCGTGGATCAGCACAGTTTGGCCCCTTTCCAAACCAGCCTGATCGAAAAGTGCCTGCCATGCTGTCACCGCGATCACGGGCAGCGATGCCGCAGCGACGTGGTCAATCGACACTGGTTTGTGATCGAGCATGGAAGCACTGGCGACTGCGTATTGCGCGTATCCACCACAAAAGCGCTTGTTGGTGACGCCATAGACATCATCTCCAACCTTGAACCGCGGGACCCCAGCGCCGACCGCGACGACCTCGCCTGAGATGTCCGAACCGAGAATGAGCGGGAGAGGCTGGGGCAGGGCGCTGTTGCCGGCGCGAATCCACCCATCCCAAGGGCCAACACCAGCCGCATGGACCTTGACGATGACCTCGTTCATCCCTGGCTCTGGAGTGTCCACGCGCTCCAACTGCATTACATCTGGCGGCCCGAACTGATGGACGCGCCATGCCTTTCCTGAGAAGGTCTTTGAGACATCCGGCATGTGTTTTCCTCTCGATGTTAGTGCAGTGACGAGCGCGCTGCTCACAGTGAAACAGCCCGGGCTCCACCGCCAAATCGCGTTGGGCCGCGCTGCGGACGCGCGATCGGCCGCGGTCCGCGAGCGCTGTTTCGAGGCTATCTGCCAATCGCCGCGTGGGGCACATTCCTGAAGCTTATGGCCATCCGATTGTAGGCGTTCATGAGGCTGATCGCGATCGTGAGATCGACGCGTTCGCGTTCGCTGAAGACGGCGCTGACAGCGTCATAGGCGTCACTAGGCACACCCGTCTCTGCCACGCGCGTCACTGTTTCGGCCCATGCGAGCGCCGCACGCTCGCGCTCGTCGAAGAGAGGGCCGGCTTCCCGCCAGGCTTGAAGCAACGCGATCTTCTCGATCTGCTGCCCCTTCTTCAAAAGATCCCGCGTGTGCATGTCGAGACAATAGGCACAGTTGTTGATCTGGGAAACACGCAGATAGACCAGCTCGAGCAAAACGGATGGGAGGCCGCTTTGCATGACGTAACCGTAGACACCGCCCAGCGCTTTCGCGCCGCCAGGAGCGATTTGGTTATAGTCCAGACGGGCTGACATCGGTTCATTCCTTTGCTTTGGCTGTGGTGGTCAGTTCCTTGTCGTCGGTGTCGACGACAAAGACAGCCAGAAGCTTCGCGGGTTCGGTCTTGCTCGCGTTGCGGCTTACGAGGTGGCTGGAGCCAGGGGTCTCGTAGAAGCTTTCGCCGGGACGATAGGTCCTCTTGGGCTCATCGTTCACCTGTGACTCGATTTCTCCCGACAGAACATAGGCAAAAATGAACGCCGATTTTGCATGGACATGTGGCAGTGACGCTCCGCCTGGACCGTAATCGACGACCACGGCGCGAACCGACTTGCCGGGAATGTTCGGAATATTCTGCTCGAAGGCCGGCGTAACTGTTTCGAGGGGATCATGCGCGGCGACGGGCATCGCAACGGCAATGGCGACTGCGGCGCAGGCTGCACCGATGATGGATCGTGCATTCATGATGACATTTCTCCTTTGTGGCCTGTTCATCTACTCGCTATAAATACCCCTCGACTGGTCCTGTATTAAGCACCAGGAACGCACGAAAATCTTGTACCACGGGACGGAATGGCTAAACCGCTTGAGCTGCAGATTGATCGCACTGCGAAGACCCCGCTGGCGGACCAGATCTGCATGGGCATCACTGCCGCGATCGACAGTGGCGTATTGGCATCAGGCGCGCGCCTACCCTCCTGGATAGACTTGGCGGCCCAACTTGGCGTCGCCCGTGGCACCGTTCGGCTGGCCTACGATAAACTGGCGGCGGCTCAGCTTATCGTTGCATCTCGCGCAACGGGAACGCGTGTAACGGAGCGACCGATCCTATCCCGGCGACAGGATTCCCCACCGGAGCCTGGCTCCTTCATGGAGCGGTATCAGGAGATGATCGCGGGCCCGGCAATCTTCCAGATGGGCGTGCCGGCGAAGGAGACCTTTCCCGCAAAACTCTTCGCCAGGATCCGGTCCCAAAGTGTGCGCGCCGAGGCGAGCGCACCGGCGATGTATCCGGACCCACGCGGCGAACTCGAGCTGCGGCGAGAGATCGCCGCCTATCTTGCCATTGCGCGCGGGATCGAGTGTTTGCCCTCTCAGATCCTCATCACTTGCGGTTTTGCCAGCGGCCTTGGATTGACCCTCCACGCGCTTGGGCTCGAAGGACGCAAGGCATGGATGGAGGATCCTGGATTTCCGTTCACGCGGCGCGGGCTTGAGTTGGCGAGATTGTTGCCTGTCCCTGTCCCGGTTGACGCCGACGGCATCGATGTCGACTACGGCCTTCGCATCGCTCCGGACGCGGGGCTAGTCGTTGTGACACCTGGACAGCAGGCTCCAACTGGAATGACGCTTTCGCTCGGGCGACGGCTGCATCTTCTTGATTGGGCGGATCAGGCGGGAGCTTGGGTAATCGAGGATGATTATTTGGGCGAGTTGCAACTGACAGGCCGCGCCGCGCCGGCACTCGCCTCGATTGATCGTGCAGGCCGGGTCATCCATATCGGCTCGTTCAGCAAGACCATAAGTCCGACATTGCGCCTCGGCTTTGTCCTCGTGCCGCGGTCTCTGGAAGCCCGCTTCGCCGAGGTGGCGGCATGTTTGGCGCCTCCGCCCGGGCCATCCGTACAACTCGCCACCGCGGAGTTTATTTGCGAGGGGCATTTCTTGCGGCATCTGCGGCGCACGAAACGCGCATACACGGCACGCCGAGACGCATTGCTGCGGTGTCTGGAGGCGCGCGCAGACGGGATAATCGTTGATACGGCGGGTCTGGCCGTTCTGTTGCGCCTCCCCGATGGCGCGCCGGATGTTTCCATCGTGCGCGAAACGCTACCGTTCGGCCTGGCACCGGCACCCTTGTCGGTATGGCACGCGTCGCCAGCCTTCGCGAAACCCGGTCTGCTTTTGGGCGTTGCCACGTGTCCTCAGCAATATGTCGAGCGGTCTTGTGACCGCCTTCTCGAAATTATTCATCGCTGCACATCGTCGCGATGAGGAAGGCACCGGCCCAATCCGTCGGTCTTTTCTGACAGCCTGATCACGGATCCAATGTGCCAACCTTCAAAGGTGGCGGTCAACATACTCCGCCACTCGCGTGCACAAGGGCGAAAGAACGGAGCCTGAGGCCAGCAAGGGGCAGTCTATTGGAGCGCTGGTGATCGCGATCAATCACAGCCGGTGCTTGTCAGCTAGAGGCGCGGGGTTCTGGGTGAGAACTCCTCATCGAGATCCTCGAAATGAAAAGGCGGAGCGAGCGTTCCGTGTGCCTCAGTTGTGGCGAGGAGACCGGCACTGGACCGACTGATTGGCACGAACGGTGCCCTCTTGAAATCGCCCGAGTAAAACAGGGAGGCCGCTGCGGCGACGCAGAAGGCAAGGAAAAGATTGATGATGCCGGACATTTCACGTGCCTTGCTTTGATATTGGCGCCCAATCCGCGGCCAGTGTTCCAAGTGCTGCTTGCCCCGACCATTTACCGCCAAACCACATGGCCCGCAGGCAAGTCTCGACGCCTTGACACAGATCGATAACGCACCTGGAACACTGGTATTCGTTGCGCATGTAGACGTAACCTAGATTTCTCAAGCGTTTGTATCTGATGCCAACGAACCCATCTTCCTGCGATCGCGTATACCGGATATGTCTGCCTAGGGGCGTTTCTGTAATCATTTGTATCCGCGCAGGCGGATTGGGCGCCTCTATCGAGAGCGGTTATCGCAACGGCGCTTTCACGACCGTTTCTATCCTTGCGACACCCTCCAGCGTACGATGGACCGGGCATTTGTCGGCGATTTCAGCGATCTTGCCTCGAAGCTCCTCTGAGACCTCGCCGTCGATTGATATGACGCGTTCGAAGCGATCAATCCTGCCGCCAGTGCTGCGCTCAGATTCCGTGCATTCCACACAATCCCTGGCATGGATCTTCGTGTGGGAGACATCAACGCCGATGCGTCCGAGCGGCAGATTCTTGTATTCGGCGTATTGGCGCAGCGTCATCGACGTGCAGGCGCCGAGCGCCATGGACAGGAAGTCATAGGGTGACGGGCCGGAATCGAGGCCGCCCATTGCCTTGGGTTCATCGGCGAAAAGACGATGGCTGCCGGCCTGGGCGGTGTTCTGAAATTTGCCGCCGCCTGTCTCCGTCACCCGCACATGCTCTATCGGCTCCGCGCCTTGCGGCGCATCGGCAGCGAGATAGCGCGTCATCCATCCTGAAATGACACGTCCGGCAAAGGCCGCGTCCTCAAGATTTGTGAGCAGGTGATCTGCCTTGTCCAGCGATATGAAGCTTTTGGGATGTCTGGCTGCGCCGAAGATTTCGGTAGCGTTGTCGATGCCGACGGTTTCGTCCAAGGGGCTATGCAAAATGAGCAGTGGCTTTTTCAGCGACGCGACGGCGTCCTTGATGCGGTGCGCACGCGCATCCTCGACAAATTGCATTTTGACGAGGAACTTGCGTCCGGCGAGATCCACTTCCGCCGAACCGGACGTCTCGATCTCCTTGAGGCTCGCGCCCAAGTTCTTCAACACGTGGCCGACATCGGCCGGTGCGCCAATCGTTGCAACCGCGCGGACTTCAGCAATGTCCTTGGCCGCCGCGAGTACTGCGGCCCCGCCGAGCGAATGACCGACCAGCAACGAGGGTGCCTGGAAGTGATGACGTAGATAGTCGGCCGCCGAGACAAGGTCGGCAACATTCGAGGAGAAATTCGTCGATGCGAATTCGCCTTCACTCGATCCCAACCCCGTGAAGTCGAAACGTAGGACAGCGATACCCTCTCGGGCCAGTTCCGCTGCGATCCGGCGCGCCGACGCCAGGTTCTTGGAACAGGTGAAACAATGGGCAAACAGAGCGTAGGCGCGCAGGGGCCCGCTGGGGAAGTCGAGCCGGGCGGCAAGAGTTGCTCCGGAATGGCCGGCAAATTGAAGCCGTTGCGAACTGAAAGCCATAGGAATGCTCCTTCGCTGCTGGGACGTGCGCAGTCTATATGAGCAGCGACGACCGGCTACCCGGATTCGTTCCGGACCCATTCTGCTCGTGCCCTTCACCTGAGCCAAGCGTTGCGGCAAGCTGCGTTCTCGCGGGTGACAAGCGCGCCAACTTTGCGACTGCAGCCAGGCAACCAACGTGGAGCATCAGACATGGATATCAATCAGGTCGGATACTTCCTCAATCTGGCTGAAACGTTGAACTTCACGGAAGCCGCGCGTCGAAGCGGCGTGTCGCAACCGAGCTTGACGCGCGCAATTCAGCGCCTCGAAGAAGAACTGGGCAGTCCACTGATCTACCGCGATGGCAAGGACAGCCGCCTGACGGCGCTTGGTCGCGACGTCCAGGCTGAATTCATGCGGGTGGAACTCGCTCTTCGAAACGTGCGCGAACATTCAGAAAGCACGGTCCACGGCCGCCGCCGTATTCTCGACATTGCCGTTGCCCCGACGATCGGCCCCGCCAAGTTCACGGCATTCTTTGACAAAGTGCTCAGCCAACTCCCTGCCGTAAACCTCAACATGCATCAGTTGTCGGCCGGCGAGGGTGCGCTGGAGGTGCTGTCGGGCAAGTATCATGCCTGCATCCTTCCGGAAGCGCCGCGTTTCAACCCCAAGCTCAACATCGTGCCGCTGTTTCGTGAGCGATTTCTCCTCGCCTGCGCTGATGGGCACCCACTTGCTGAAAATGACGTCGTCAGCGTCAAGGCCCTCGCCTCGTATCCATATGTCGACCGGCTCGCTTGCGAGTTCCATACCCAGATGACAGAGCACCTGATGAACCACAACGCGGTGATGCAGCCACGTTTCAGTGCCGATCGTGAGGACTGGGTCCAGCAACTGGTGGCGGAAGGCCGCGCGATCTGCATTATGCCCGAGCGTTCGGTCGTGGTTGAGGGGATAGTGACCCGCAGGATCGAAGGCATGTCATTGGAACGAGAGGTGGTATTGGCATCCGTTTCCGGTTCCGGCACGCCACTTGAGATGCGCAAGATCGCCCAGATGGCAGCCCGTCACGATTGGGCCTGAGGCGCTGAAACGCCGCATGGCATCGCTATTGAATCTATGCACGCCCTCTATTGGGAAAATCGCCGACCCAGCGCCATATTCTGGCAGCAAGTCCAATAGGAGTAATGGCTGTGAAGTACACGAAGACCGATGACGCGATCGCCAGGCTGACGTCGATTCAGTACCAAGTGACCCAGAAAAATGCGACGGAACGGCCCTTTACCGGGTCGTACAATGACAACAAGGAACCGGGCATCTACGTCGACATCGTTTCAGGCGAACCTCTGTTTGCCTCTGCCGACAAGTTCGAATCCGGTTGCGGCTGGCCGAGTTTTACGAAGCCGATCGTACATGCAAATGTTCGCGAATTGTCTGATGGTACTCATGGCATGATCCGCACCGAAGTGCGCTCAGCTCATGCCGATAGTCACCTCGGCCACGTGTTCACCGACGGTCCGGCAGATCGGGGTGGATTGCGTTATTGCATCAACTCCGCGGCACTGCGGTTCATTCCGCTCGGCGAAATGCAGGCCGAGGGCTATGGTGCCTATCTCAACCAAGTGGAGACTATCAAATGACCGAGAAAGCTGTTTTGGCCGGTGGCTGCTTCTGGGGCATGCAGGATCTAATCCGAGCGTTGCCCGGCGTCATCAAGACCCGGGTGGGTTATACCGGCGGCGATGTACCGAATGCGACCTATCGCAATCACGGCACCCACGCCGAAGGTATTGAGATCGTGTTTGACCCCGAGACGATCAGCTATCGCCGGATTCTGGAGTATTTCTTCCAGATTCACGACCCAACGACGGTCGACCGGCAGGGCAACGACATCGGCAGTTCGTACCGATCTGCGATCTACGTTCTTGGCGATGAGCAAAGACGAATAGCTGAAGACACCATCGCCGACGTCGACGCGTCGGGACTTTGGCCAGGAAAAGCCGTGACGTCAGTCGAGCAGGCCGGAGATTTCTGGGAAGCGGAACCGGAGCACCAGGACTACCTGGAGCGCTATCCTAACGGCTACACCTGCCATTTTCCGCGCGCGAACTGGGTGCTGCCCAAGCGGGAAGCGGCCGCGTAACTGCCGGTACGTCAGCTTCAAGAGAATGGCATCCCAGCGTTCTGGTGATTTGCCGGAACACTGGGATGCCTCAGTACACGGATGCGATCGCGAGCACATATGCCCGCGGTCGCTTTTCGGCAACCGTGCGTGGTTGGTAAAGACGCCGGGTCTGGGAACACATATACGAGGTCTTCGCTCCCTCCCAGTAGTTGCAAAAGGCCCGAATTTTACCAAAATATTCTAATTAAGATTGCAGGAAGAGGGTGGTAAGGTGCGATCTGCGTCGCTGACTTTCCCATCCGCTATTTGACCGAGTGGCCCATGTCGATTTCAGATGCGATCTACCGTCCGTTCGAAACCTTGATCCGACCCCTGGATATTCCTTACCGACCGCTGCCGTCCAAGGGGCCCGCAACCGTCCTTCTGCATTTCATATCAATGTTCCGTGGCGTGCTGATCGCGCTCGCGCTTTCGTCCATGGCGATTGAGGCCATCAACCTGACCATCGTCTGGGGGCTTTCTGTCATCGTCGATGGCGTATCGCAGATAGGTGCATCGGCCTTCTTGCACAGCGAATGGCCCCTCCTGACTTTTCTCGGGCTGCTGATCTTTCCGGCCATGCCAGTCGCCTCGTTTCTACTGAACACACTCAACTCGCATACGCTCGGCGTCGGCATGCCGGCCGCTATCCAATGGCAGGGTCACAAGGCGGTCGAGCGGCAGGATCTGGCATTTTTCCACGATCTTTTTGCCGGACAGGTCGCTTCGCGCCTGTCACAAGTATCATCCGCCGTTCAGCAGCAGATCATCGCCGCCTTCCAGTCCATTCCACGTTTCCTGTTGCAGATGGTTGGCTCAGTCGTTTTGCTGAGCGCCCTATCCTGGCAGCTCGCCTTGCCCGTCATCGTCTGGATAGGGCTCAATGTGGCACTCGCCATCAAGATGGCCCCGATTTTCGTCGAACGCTCGCGCAGCACTGCCAAGCAGCGAAGCTTGGTGTCAGGCGCCATCACCGACCTTTACACCAACATGCAAATGATCAAGCAGTTCGCTGCCGAAGACAGCGAGGCCGGCGCGATCCGTCGCATCATTCACAAAACCATACAGACGCAGCACAAGGAACAGCGCATCTACCGCACGTCGGAACTCATTGTCGTGGCGCTGAACATGGCACTTTGGCTGGCGATGCTTTCGATTGGTTTTTCGGGCCTCGTCAACGCCTTTCTCACGGTCGGCGAGTTCGTCGGGGCGGTCTATATCCTCCAAAGACTGTCCGGGCACACTTTCACCTTCCTGCAGATGGGCCAGCAGATCTTCCAGGCGATCGGGACGATTAAGGATGCGATGCCCGTGATGACGACGCCGCCGACCATAACAGATCGGCCTGACGCGAAGACCCTCGTAGTGAACAGCGGCGAGATACGCTTCGAAGACGTCTGCTTCGCATACAAGTCCGGCAAGCCCGTCATCGCCAATCTATCGCTGACGATGCGGCCCGGGGAGAAAGTGGGGCTGGTCGGCCTTTCCGGGGCCGGCAAGACCACGCTGGTGAGCCTGCTGCTGCGCTTCTACGACATCAACGAAGGCGCTATCCTGATCGACGGGCAGGACATCCGCGATGTCACACAGACAAGTCTTCGCCGCAACATCGGGGTCATCGCGCAAGACGTCGCGCTACTGCACCGTTCGGTCGGCGACAATATCCGTTACGGCCGACCGGAGGCGACGCAGGAAGAGGTCGAAGAGGCGGCCAAAACGGCAAGGGCCGATGTGTTCATCGCCGATCTTGCTGATGGCGAAGGCCGTAAGGGCTATGGCGCCTTCGTCGGCGACCGCGGCATCAAGCTCTCGGGCGGTCAACGGCAGCGCGTGGCGATCGCCCGCGTTCTGCTGAAGGATGCGCCGATCCTCGTGCTGGACGAAGCGACCTCCGCTCTCGACAGCGAATCTGAGGCTGCCATCCAGGAAAAACTCAACCTGGTGATGGAGGGAAAGACGGTGATTGCCATAGCACATCGCCTTTCGACCATCGCCATGATGGACCGGATAATCGTACTCGATCAGGGGCGCATCGTGGAAGAAGGCAGGCCGGAAGAACTGGTTGAACAGGATGGCCTGTTTGCCCGTCTGTGGAAACGCCAGACCGGCGGCTTCATTCCTGAAGAGATAGGCTAGCCCTGAGACAGGCAGTTGGTGGCGAGATGAGCCATCGGAGCGGTTTCCAACTTACCGTCACCTGGAAGCCTTCTGTGTCTTCATTGGTTTTCCGCCGTTGCGTCGATCTCAGCCAAAAGGGTCGGTCCCCAGCGGGGCTGACGGTCGCGCGAATACTCGCGTTCACGTTGATGCGTCCGTCGTAGAGTGGACCTTTATCCGCCTGTTGATGTAGCGGTGAAAACCGCCAATTGAGCGTCGAAAGCACGCTGGTAGGCGGGTCGCGCTTCGCCGCGGGTGATATAGGCGGCGAGGTTCGGATATTCGTCCAATATGCCTGATCCTGCCAATCTGCGCAGCACCGTCACCATAAGAAGGTCACCGGCGCTGAACTCGCCGTCGAGCCAATCGGCATTGCCAAGCCTCCCGGAAAGTTCGCTCAGCCGTTTACGGATGCGGCCCTCGACGGCAGACATCCGCTGCTCGTACCAGGTCTCATCGCCTTCCAGATACCTGGCGATTTCGCGATCCACGATCGGCGGCTCCATCGTGTTGAGCGCGGCAAACATCCATGTGATCGCGCGTGCCCGGGCATTCGCATCGTGTGGCAGCAGGCCCGAACGGCGTTCGGCGATATGGAACACGATGGCCCCGGACTCGAACAGGGCGAGATCGCCTTCTTCATAGGTCGGGATCTGTCCGAAAGGATGAAGCGCTAAATGCGCGGGTTCCTTCATCGTTTTGAACGAAACAAGACGAACGTCGTAAGGTTGGCCCACTTCTTCGAGCGCCCAGCGAACGCGCATGTCACGCGCCATGCCCCTGCCGCGATCGGGCGACCGTTCAAATGCGGTAATGGTGATAGTCATCGCTGTTCTCCATAGCTCGTCTGTCTTGAAGACGATCGACTAAGCGAGATTCCGACACTCCGTGCTCGAGATTGCTCGGGGGTATTACCGCAATTCTGGCCTATGCCCTGCGGGCATCATATCGACGCAGATCAGACTTGGCAGCAATTGCATGGGGCCCCTCGCCACTACGTCGACGACTGAGAAGCCAGGCGATCGCAGAATGCCCCGTGAGCATCTTGCCGGATTCTATAGTCTTGGGAATAATCTCTGGGGAAAGAAGCCTACGGCTTCGGAAGCGCTGTCTGGAGCAAAGTTCCGACCTTACAAATGACGCGGCATAGACTAAAAAATAGGCAACGATAAATTTGTTAAGAAAATAGGCAATTCTGTTGCGGAAATTGCTGCGCTGCATCATGATCGCCTCATGACAAACCGCGACCTCACCATTCTCGTCATCGACGAGAACGCCATTCGTGCCTCGATCATCGAGGAAGGATTGCATGAGGCCGGGCATCGCAAGGTGACTGTCATTCATGAGGTTCAGGGTGTCGCGCGCGTCATCGACAGTCTCAGGCCGGATGTCATCGTCATCGACATCGAAAACCCCAATCGCGATATGATGGAGCATCTGTTCCAGCTGACGCGCACGGTCGGGCGGCCGATCGCGATGTTCGTGGATCGCTCCGACACCGCTTCGATCGAGGCGGCGGTGGAGGCGGGCGTGTCCGCCTATATCGTCGACGGTCTCAAAAAGGAGCGCGTCAAGCCGATCCTGGACATGGCCGTCAGTCGTTTCAACGCCTTCAGCCGATTGCAACGGGAACTGGCCGATGCCAGGTCCGCGCTCGAGGAGCGCAAGGTCATCGAGCGCGCCAAGGGCATCCTGATGAAGATCCGTGGTCTCTCGGAAGAGGAAGCCTTTGCCCTGCTGCGGCAGACGGCGATGAACGAAAAAAAGAAGATGTCTGAAATCGCGCAAAGCGTGGTGACGGCCGCCGGCCTGCTGATGTGATGGCGGGCGCGGCGCATCTGCTTGGTCGCAAGGAGTGAATGGAGTGAACAGCATGGCCAATTTCGGCGATATCGGCAGCGGCCTCACCTCGTCCGGTCACGGTTTGCCGGCGCCGCAAAAGATGCGCAGCGAGGGCGCCCGCACGCTTCGTGCCGGCTTCATCCCGCTCGTCGATGCATCGGTCCTGATCGCCGCTTGCGAGTTCGGTTTTGCCCGCAGCGAAGGTCTGACACTCGATCTGGTCAAGGATGTCTCCTGGGCCAATGTCCGCGACCGTTTGGCGTTCCGCCAGTTCGATATTGCCCACATGCTTTCCCCCATGCCGGTTGCGGCCATGCTTGGACTTGGCTCCAATCCTTCGCCGACGATCACGCCCTTCTCGCTCGGGCGTGGCGGTAATGCCATCACGCTGTCCAATCGGCTCTTTGCCCGCATGGTGGAGGAGGGGGGGCTTGAAGGCGCCGAGAACGCGCTTGCCTATGCGCAAGCGTTCGCCGCCGTACTTGGGCGCATGAAAGCGAATGGCGATGCGCCGCCGACCTTGGGCGTCACCTATCCGTTCTCCTCGCACAATTACGAATTCCGCTACTGGCTGGCTGCCGGCGGCGTTGATCCGGATCGTGACGTCAAGCTTGTGGTCGTGCCGCCGCCGATGACAACAGACGCGCTCGAAGCCGGCGCGATCGATGGTTTCTGCGTCGGCGCGCCCTGGAACATGGTTGCATCCGAGCGCGGCGTCGGACGTATTGTCGCCGCCAAGCAGGATATCTGGCCGTCGGCGCCCGAAAAGGTCATCGGCATGCGCCCCGAGTGGGCCGAAGCCAATCCAGAAACGGTTTCGCGGTTGATCGTGGCGCTGGATGCTGCCGCCCGTTGGTGCGACGATCCGCAAAATCGCGATGCCTTGTCCGAAGCGCTCGCCGACCAGCGCTATGTCGGCGCCCCGGTCGAAATCATCCGCCGCGTGCTTTCCGGTGAGTTCACCATCGACGCTCAAGGACAGCGTCGGGTCATCGACGACTATTTCGTCTTCCACCGCAACTTCGCCAACTATCCCCGCCCGAGCCACGCACTGTGGATCTACAGCCAGATGGCGCGCTGGGGACAGGCCGACTTGGGCCCGGAAGCGACGACGGCGGCAGCTTCGGCCTATCGCCCTTGCGCTCGGGGCCGATGCGGCACCGGCGGAAGCCGATATCAGGATCGAGGGCGCATCCGCTGAGGATCGCTTCATGGACGGCCATGTTTTCGATCCTGCCGCGATTGAGGCCTATGTCGAGGCGTTTCCTGTGCGTGCAGAGGGCTGCGCGACCGCATCTGGCGCTGACAACTGATGGTTCGGCCGCTGCTTGTTTGGGCAGAGCGGCCGAGCCGGCTGTGTGCAGCGCACAATAATTCAGCAGATTCTACAATAGCTGTTTTGCTGGGCAATTACGCTCGTTCGTATTTTTATCATTCGATATCAAGCTATTAGTTCCTAGTTTGTCGAACTGGCACGGCTCTTGCTTTTAAGAAATTGCTTCGGTCAACGGCGATTGAAGCGAGTTCAAACGCCAGATCGCGTTTGCCAGAGACACTGACGTCGCACGGTTTTTGTTTCCCGAGGATTCCTCCTGATCCCGGACGCAATCTCCAAGCGGCGTTTTTTTATGTCCGGTTTTGCCCGGCAGCAGCAGAGGAACCTGCGCATGATCAAGTTTTCGACTGGCGGACTGACCCGCCGCGGCCTGCTGAAAACCACAGCGACGGCCGCTCTACTCGGTGCCGTCAAGACGGCCTTCCCGACCGGCGCCTTTGCACAGTCGACCGGTCCCGAGACTACCAAGGCGGTTCTCGGTTTCATTGCTCTGACAGACTCCGCGCCGCTGATCGTCGCCAAGGAAAAGGGCTTGTTCGACAAATACGGCATGACCGAAGTCGACGTGGTCAAGCAGGCCTCCTGGGGCACCACACGCGACAACCTCGTGCTTGGCTCAGCCGGCGCCGGCATCGATGGCGCCCATATCCTGACGCCGATGCCCTACCTGATCTCGACCGGCAAGGTGACGCAGAACAACCAGCCGCTGCCGATGGCGATCCTCGCGCGCCTCAATCTCGACGCGCAGGCAATCTCGGTCGGTGGCGCCTATGCCGATCTCAAGGTCGGCCTCGATGCATCGGCGCTGAAGCAAGCCTTTGCCAAGAAGAAGGCTGAAGGCGCTGCCGCCAAGGTGGCGATGACCTTCCCCGGCGGCACGCATGACCTGTGGCTGCGCTATTGGCTTGCCGCTGGCGGTATCGATCCGGATTCCGATGTCGAGACCATCGTCGTGCCGCCGCCGCAGATGGTCGCCAACATGAAGGTCGGCACCATGGACTGTTTCTGCGTCGGCGAGCCCTGGAACGAGCAGCTCGTCAACCAGAAGATCGGCTACACCGCCGTCAACACCGCCGAAATCTGGAACGAGCATCCGGAAAAATCCTTCGCCATGCGGGCTGACTGGGTGGAGAAGAACCCGCGCGCCGCAAGGGCGCTCACCATGGCCATCCAGGAAGCGGCGCAATGGTGCGACGACATGGCCAACAAGGAAGAGCTGGCGAAGATCGTCGGCAAACGCAGCTGGTTCAACGTGCCGCCGAAGGACATCGTCGACCGGCTGAAGGGCGAATACGACTACGGCAACGGCAAGCTCGTCGAGGACAGCCCGCACTTCATGAAGTTCTGGCGCGACCACGCCTCCTATCCCTTCCAGAGCCATGACAGCTGGTTCCTGACGGAGAACATCCGCTGGGGCAAGTTTGCTCCCGACACCGACATCAAGGCGCTCGTTGCCAAGGTCAACCGCGAGGATATCTGGCGCGATGCGGCAAAGGAGCTCGGCGTCTCCGACATCCCGACCTCGACCTCGCGCGGCATCGAGAAATTCTTCGACGGCAAGGTGTTCGATCCGGCGGACCCGCAGGCTTACCTGAAGAGCCTGAGCATTTCGCGCGTCGCCTGAGCCCTTTTTGGCGGCGGGCTCGCCCGCCGCCGCTCGACTTGAACCTTTAGGAGAACGGTATGTCCGTCACCAATCTCAAGCTTCCGCAGGAGGCTGCTCAGCGGCCCGTGGCCCGGGTCATCGCCTTTACCCGTGCGACGAAGCCCGGCGGCAGCCGCCGGTTGCCGGCAGCACTCGCCACAGCCTTGACCAACCTCGTCCCGCTGGTGGTGACCCTGAGCTTTATCCTCGTCGCCTGGCAGGTGATCTGTTCTGCGCCCGACTCGAGCCTGCCGGCGCCGACACGTGTTCTGGAGGAAAGCTGGGAGCTGATCGCGCATCCGTTCTATGTCGGACAGGGCGTCGATCAAGGCCTGTTCTGGCATATTTCGGCCAGCCTTCAGCGCGTTGCGATCGGTTATGCGCTCGCCGCTGTCGTCGGTATCGCGCTCGGCGCACTCGTCGGCCAGAGCGCCCTTGCCATGCGCGGGCTCGATCCGATCTTCCAGGTGCTGCGCACCGTGCCGCCGCTCGCCTGGCTGCCGCTGTCGCTCGCCGCCTTCCAGGACGGCACCCCCTCGGCGATCTTCGTGATCTTCATCACCGCGATCTGGCCGATCATCATCAACACCGCCGTCGGCATCCGCAACATTCCGCAGGACTACCAGAACGTTGCCAAGGTGCTGCGGCTCAATGCCTTCGAGTATTTCGGCAAGATCATGCTGCCGGCTGCTGCCCCTTACATCTTCACTGGCCTTCGCATCGGCATCGGTCTTTCCTGGTTGGCGATCGTTGCCGCCGAGATGCTGATCGGCGGCGTCGGCATCGGTTTCTTCATCTGGGATGCGTGGAACTCGTCGCTGATCAGCGACATCATCGTTGCGCTCATCTACGTCGGCATCGTCGGCTTCCTCCTCGATCGTCTCATCGCCCTCATCGGTCGCGTCGTCACCCGCGGCACGGCAACTGCGTGAGAAAGGCAAAGACCATGACCAAGAGCTATCTCTCGCTTGAGCTTATCGACAAGAGCTTCGAACGCGGCGGCGTCAGGACGGACGTTCTGAAGCAGGTTTCGCTTTCCGTCGACAAGGGCGAATTCATCTCGATCATCGGCCATTCCGGCTGCGGAAAGTCGACGCTGCTCAATATCGTCGCCGGCCTGACGCAGGCGACCACCGGCGTCGTGCTCCTCGATGGCCGCGTTGCCGACGAGCCGGGACCGGACCGCGCCGTCGTCTTCCAGAACCATTCCCTGCTGCCCTGGTTGACGGTTTACGAAAACGTCCGCCTCGGCGTCGACAAGGTCTTCCGCGCGACCAAGGGCAAGGCCGAACGTCACGAATGGACCATGCGCAATCTCGAGCTGGTGCAGATGGCGCATGCCGCCGACAAGCGTCCGTCCGAGATTTCCGGCGGCATGAAGCAGCGCGTCGGCATCGCCCGGGCGCTGGCCATGGAACCGAAGGTTCTTCTGCTCGACGAGCCGTTCGGCGCGCTCGACGCCCTGACCCGCGCCCATCTGCAGGACCAGGTGATGCAGATCCACGCCGAGCTCGGCAATACGGTGCTGATGATCACCCATGATGTCGACGAGGCGGTGCTGCTTTCCGACCGCATCGTCATGATGACCAATGGACCTTCGGCGCGCATCGGTGAAATCCTCGATGTGCCGCTTGCCCGCCCGCGCCGGCGCATCGAGCTTGCGGCCGACCGAACCTACCTCAAATGCCGCGAAGCGGTGCTCAAGTTTCTCTACGAGCGCCACCGTTTCGTCGAAGCTGCGGAGTGATTTCCCATGGCTCATCAAACGCCCGAGAAACTCGTCATCATCGGCAATGGCATGGCGCCCGGACGCATGCTGGAGCACTTGTTCGAACAGGCGCCGGGGCAATATCAGGTCACGATCTTCAACGCCGAACCGCGCGTCAACTACGACCGCATCATGCTTTCGCCGGTCCTTTCCGGCGAAAAAGACTACGAGCAGATCATCATCCACGGCGATGGTTGGTACATCAAGCACGGGATCACACTCTACAAAGGCCACAAGGTCGTGGCGATCGACCGCGCGAAGAAGACTGTGACCTCTGATCACGGTGTGACCGAAAGCTACGACAAGCTTGTCATCGCGACAGGCTCCGTGCCCTTCATCATCCCGGTTCCCGGCAAGGATCTGCCCGGCGTTATTACCTACCGCGACCTCGATGACGTGCAGGCAATGTTGCTTGCCGCGCAGTCGCGAGAAAAGGCTGTCGTCATTGGCGGTGGCCTGCTCGGGCTTGAAGCGGCCGCCGGACTTGCCTCGCGCGGTATGGATGTGACCGTACTGCACGTGATGCCGACTCTGATGGAGCGCCAACTCGATCCGGCGGCTGGTTATCTCTTGCAGAAAGCCGTCGAGGAGCGCGGCATCAAGGTCATCTGCAAGGCCAATACCAAGGCAATCATCGGCGATGGCAAGGTCGAGGGCATCGAGCTCGACAACGGCACGATCATTCCCGCGACACTCGTCGTCATGGCTGTCGGCATCCGGCCGAACGCGGGCATAGCCAAGGAAGCCGGCCTAGCGGTCAATCGCGGCATCGTCGTCGACGACGGCATGCAGACCTCCGATGGCGACATCCTGGCGCTCGGCGAATGCGCCGAGGTCGGCGGCATGGTCTACGGCCTCGTGGCACCACTCTACGAAATGGCGCGCATCGCCGCGTCGCATCTGGCGGGCGATCGCTCGCCCGCCTTCGTGCATTCCGACACGCCGACGAAGCTCAAAGTCACCGGGATCAACCTGTTCTCCCTCGGAGACTTTGCCGAAGGCGACGATCGCGAGGAGATCGTGCTGCGCGATGCAGCCGGCGGCGTCTACAAGCGGCTGGTGCTGAAGGACAACCGCATCATCGGCACAGTGCTTTATGGCGAAACCGCCGATGGCGCCTGGTTCAACGATCTGAAGAAGAAAGCCACCGATATCTCGGAAATGCGCGAAACGCTCATTTTCGGCCAGGCCTATCAGGGAGGGTCCCCGCTGGACCCTATGGCGGCCGTTGCAGCCTTGCCGGATGATGCAGAAATCTGCGGCTGCAACGGCGTGTGCAAGGGCAAGATCGTGGCGACGATCCAGGGCAAGGGACTGACGTCGCTCGACGATGTCAGGGCGCATACGAAGGCGTCCGCTTCCTGCGGTTCCTGCACCGGGCTCGTTGAGCAGGTGATGTCGCTGACGCTTGGCGAAACCTACAATCCCGCCGTCGTCCAGCCGATGTGCACCTGCACCGAGCTTGGCCACGACGATGTCCGCCGCCTGATCAAGGCCAAGGGCCTGAAGACCATTCCCGCCGTGATGCAGGAACTGGAGTGGAAGACATCCTGCGGCTGCGCCAAATGCCGCCCGGCGCTCAACTACTACCTCGTCTGCGACTGGCCGGACGAATATGCCGACGACTACCAGTCGCGCTTCATCAACGAGCGTGTGCACGCCAATATCCAGAAGGACGGCACCTACTCCGTCGTTCCGCGCATGTGGGGCGGCGTCACGAATTCCGGGGAATTGCGCGCGATTGCCGACGTCGTCGACAAGTTCGAGATCCCGATGGTCAAGGTCACCGGTGGTCAGCGTATCGACCTGCTCGGCATCGAGAAGGAAGACCTGCCGGCCGTCTGGGCCGATCTCGGCAAGGCCGGCTTCGTGTCGGGCCAGGCTTATGCCAAGGGCCTGCGCACGGTGAAGACCTGCGTTGGTTCCGACTGGTGCCGCTTCGGCACCCAGGATTCCACCGGCCTCGGCATCCGCATCGAAAAATTCATGTGGGGGTCCTGGACGCCGGCCAAGCTGAAATTGGCCGTCTCCGGCTGTCCGAGAAACTGCGCAGAAGCCACCTGCAAGGATATCGGTGTCATCTGCGTCGACAGCGGCTTCGAGATCCACTTCGCCGGTGCAGCCGGGCTCGACATCAAGGGCACCGAGGTTCTTGGTCTGGTGAGGACCGCGGACGACGCCCTCGAACATATCGTGGCGCTGACGCAGATGTATCGCGAGCAGGCCCGTTATCTCGAGCGCATCTACAAGTGGGCCAAGCGCATCGGTCTTGAAGAAATCCGCCGGCAGATCATGGACGATGCCGAACGGCGCAAGGCGCTCTTCGACCGCTTCGTCTTCAGCCAGAAATTCGCCCAGGTCGACCCCTGGTCGGAGCGTGTCTCCGGCAAGGACAAGCACGAGTTCCGGCCGATGGCGACGGTCGGATTTTCAGAAGCGGCGGAGTGAGGGGATGGACATGAACTGGATCTCAATAGGTGAAATCTCCGACATCCCGCTTCGCGGCGCACGCTGCGTGCGGACGCCCGAGGGCAAGATCGCCGTCTTCCGCACCGCCGAAAACGAGGTTTTCGCCATCGAAGACCATTGCCCGCACAAGGGCGGGCCGCTGTCGCAGGGCATCGTCCACGGGACGGCCGTCACTTGCCCGCTGCACAACTGGGTGATCTCGCTCGAAACCGGCAAGGCGCTGGGTGCAGACGAGGGCGCCGTGCGCACCATCCCAGTGCGCAACGATGGCGGTGCGCTGTTCATCGCACTCGAAAGCCTGATGATCGCGGCGGAGTAGTCATGGCAACCGAAGTCAAAACCACCTGTCCCTATTGCGGTGTCGGCTGCGGCGTGGTCGCGACGGTTGGCGATGACGGCGGCATCGGTGTGAAAGGCGACCCGGATCATCCGGCCAACTTCGGCCGGCTTTGCTCCAAGGGGGCGGCGCTTGCCGAGACGCTCGATCTCGACGGGCGGCTGCTCTATCCCGAGATCGGTGGACAGGCCGCGGAGTGGGATAAGGCGCTCGACCTCGTCGCCGATCGCTTTTCGCAGGCAATTGCAGAGCACGGGCCGGATTCTGTCGCCTTCTATGTCTCCGGTCAGTTGCTGACCGAGGACTACTATGTCGCCAACAAACTGATGAAGGGGTTCATCGGTTCGGGGAATATCGACACCAACTCGCGCCTCTGCATGTCCTCATCGGTGGCGGGTCATCGCCGCGCCTTCGGATCGGACACCGTTCCCGGTTGCTACGAGGATCTGGAGCTTGCCGATCTCGTGGTGCTGACGGGCTCCAACCTCGCCTGGTGCCATCCGGTACTCTACCAGCGCCTCGTTGCTGCCAAGGCGGCGCGCCCACAGATGCGCGTCGTCGTCATCGACCCGCGCCGCACCATGACGGCCGATATCGCCGACATGCATCTGGCGGTCCGGCCGGATGGCGACGTCGCGCTCTTCAATGGTCTCCTTGCGTACCTGGCCTCCAGCCCGGCCGTAAACCAGGGCTACATCTCGGCACACACCAGCGGATTTGCCGAGGCCCTCGCCGCGGCAAGCGCCTTCGATCAAGCCACACTGGCGCGACTAACTGGGCTCGACGAACAGGAACTCGCCACCTTCTTCCGACTTTTCGAGAGCAGCGAAAAGGTCGTCACCTGCTACAGCCAGGGGGTCAACCAATCGGTCTCCGGCTCCGACAAGGTCAATGCCATCATCAACTGTCACCTGGCGACCGGCCGGATTGGTCGACCCGGCATGGGGCCGTTCTCCCTGACGGGCCAACCCAACGCCATGGGCGGCCGCGAGGTCGGTGGTCTTGCCAATATGCTGGCCGCCCACATGGACATCGAGAAGGCGGGAGACCGCGATCAGGTCAGACGTTTCTGGGGCGCGCCGGCCATCGCCGCAAGACCGGGCCTCAAGGCCGTCGACATGTTTCGCGCGGTCGCCGACGGGCGCATCAAGGCGATCTGGATCATGGCGACCAATCCGGTCGTGTCGATGCCGGATGCCGATGCGATCGAGGCCGCGCTCAGGGCCTGTCCCTTCGTCGTGGTCTCCGATGTCATCAGGCAAACAGATACGACCCGTCATGCGCATGTGCTGTTACCTTCGCTTGGCTGGGGCGAGAAGGATGGCACCGTTACGAACTCCGAGCGCCGCATCTCCCGCCAGCGCAGTTTCCTGACGGCTCCTGGTGAAGCCCGGGCGGACTGGTGGCAACTTGCCGAAGTCGGCAGCCGCATGGGTTTTGCCGGCGCCTTTGCCTACGCATCGGCATCCGAAATCTTTGCCGAACATGCCGGCCTTTCCGGTTTCGAGAACGATGGCCGGCGCGATTTCGATGTCGGCGCCTATGCCGAAATCGATGGTGCCGGCTATGATGCACTCACGCCGTTCCAATGGCCGCAGCCGCGCGGTAAGGCAAGTACTGTGACGCGCTTCTTCGCCGATGGCGGATTCTACCATCCAGATGGTCGCGCGCGCTTCATCGCGACCACAAGCCAGATTGCCAAGCGCGTGAGCGATGCCTTCCCCTTCACCCTCAATACCGGCCGCGTTCGCGACCACTGGCACACGATGACCCGGACGGGAAAGAGCGCGCGGCTCTCCGCTCATATCGGCGAACCCTTCGTCGAGATCCACCCCCGCGATGCGATGGAGCTTGATCTTTCGCCGGCTGATCTCGTGGTGCTGGAAAGCCCCTTTGGTGCGGCGGTCGTCCGAGCACTGATCACCGACCGCCAGGCGCGCGGCAATCTCTTCGTGCCCATGCATTGGAACGACCAGTTCGCGGCTAAGGCGCGCATCGATGCCTTGGTGCCGCCGATCACCGATCCTGTTTCGGGCCAGCCCGCCTCCAAGAACGTTGCCGTTTCCGCCCGCCGTTTCGCAGCCTCCACCTATGGATTTGCAGTCAGTGCCGCAAGGCCGGAAGGGCTTGATTGCGCCTATTGGGCGCTGGCCAAGGCAAGGGCCGGGTGGCGGCTCGAACTGGCATCGCAGACCGAGCCTGATGATTGGGTCGCGTGGTGCCGACGCATCTTCGATATCCCGGTGGATATCGAGCCGATCGGCTATGCCGACGGGCCGTCCGGCCATCGCCGGCTCGCCTTCTTCGATGGCGCCAAGCTGTTGCTGGCGCTTTATCTCGCGCCAGAACCCGTCGCCGTTGCCCGCAGTTGGGTGGTCGAGCAGCTCGGCGCCTCGCATGCCGATCTGCGACTTCGCTTTGCGCTCGTGGCCGGCCGACCGGGTGCGGATAAGCCCGATCCGGGAGCAACCGTCTGCTCCTGTTTCAATGTCGGGATCAACCAGATCGTTGCTGCCGTCCGTGGCGGCTGCCGCTCGGTCGAAGCTATCGGCCAGACGCTGAATGCCGGAACCAATTGCGGCTCGTGCCGCGCCGAGATCAGGGGGATCGTCGATGGATGCCTTGCTGCTGCCGCGGAATGAAAGGCGCCTGCGCGTGGACCCGCCGCGCATGATGCCTTTAGCGAAGCTGCCCGTGTTCTTTGCGCTCGAAGGCCGCCGTGTCGTTGTGGCCGGCGGCTCCGACGCCTGCGCCTGGAAGGCGGAACTGTTGGCGGCCTGCGGTGCCGAGGTGCATGTCTATGCACCGCCTGAGGAAATCGGAGAGGCCTGCGCCCGCCTTTTCGAGGCCGGTTCCTCTCACCCAGGCGGCAGGTTCACCCATCACCGCGAGGCCTGGACAAAGGAAGCGTTCGCTGGTGCGGCGCTTGCGATTGCCGACTGCGAGGGCGATGAGGACGCGCGGTCCTTCTTCGAGGCGGCCAATGCGGCTGGCGTGCCGGTCAACATTATCGACAAACCGGTCTATTGCCAGTTTCAGTTCGGCTCCATCGTCAATCGCTCGCCGGTCATTGTCGCCATATCGACTGACGGCGCCGCGCCCATTCTTGCCCAAGCGATCCGCCGGCGCATCGAGACCTTGCTGCCGCCGGTCCTGAAGGATTGGGCGTCGCTGGCACAGGCGATCCGCGACAAGGTCAATGCGCGCCTCAAGCCCGGCGCGGCACGCCGCGCCTTTTGGGAGCGTTTTGTCGATCGTGCCTTTCAGGAGACACCGGAGGAGGGTGTCGAGATGCGGCTGGTGGCGGAGATGGATCGCCTCGCGGCGAACCGGACCGACACCGGCCGCGTCACGCTCGTCGGCGCCGGGCCGGGCGACGCGGAGCACCTGACGCTGAAGGCGGTGCGTGCCCTGCAAGCGGCCGATGTCATCCTTTTCGACGGTCTCGTTTCCGATGAGGTGCTGGAGCTTGCCCGTCGCGAAGCCAAGCGTCTGCTGGTGGGCAAACGTGGTGGGCGCGCGAACTGCAGCCACGAAGACCTCAACGACATGATGGTATCCTGGGCACGCGCCGGCAAACGGGTTGTCCGGCTGCAATCCGGTGACCCGGCGATTGTCGGCCGTAGCCGCGAGGAGATCGCCCGGTTGGAAGAAAGGGGCATTGCGGTCGATGTCGTCCCGGGCATCGCGGCGGCGAGCGCCATGGCGGCACGCGTGTGCGTCCCGGTTGGAGACCGGGATCATAGCGATCCCATCTCCCGTTGGGCGTGACGACGCAGACCGCCTTTATTGACAACGATCGCAAGGCGACAGTTGAGGGACGCATCTTAGATGCGCATTTCGCGCTGTGGTTCTATAGGCAGCAAACCGCCAGTAGCGTCGTCACTTCCTCTGGGACCGGCCGCTGCAGCATCTCTGTCATTCGCCCTGGGCGAAGCGCCACCATGAACTCTGATCAAGGCGCCGCTGCGGGATCCGCGACGAAAGCAGGGCCGATCGGCAGCGCACGTTTATGTCCGCTCCCCCGATACGCAGCAAGAATTCGCTCGGCGGCCGACTTGCTTATGGTCTTTCCTTCGAGGAAGTCATCGATCGCGTCATAGCCAATTCCATAGACCTCTTCATCGGGCTTCAGCGGGGCGTCTGTCTCCAGATCGGCTGTGGGGACCTTGGAGACGAGATCGGACGGTGCGCCCATGTAAGTGGCGATGGCGCGTACCCGTCTCTTGTTCAGCCCACTGAGAGGGACGACATCTGCGGCGCCGTCTCCGTGCTTGGTGAAGAAGCCCATCAGGGCCTCGGCGGCATGGTCCGTTCCAATCACCAGCCCGTTTGCGGCACCGGCGATCGCGTACTGGTAGATCATCCGCTGACGCGCCTTCACATTGCCGAGGTGGAAGTCGTCGCGCGCCGTGCCAAAAAGATCGCCAGCGGATTTTCGAACCTCAGTGAACAAAGCGTCGGCAGCCGTTTTGACATTTGCTTCCAGGCCAAGATCGGGGTTGATCACCGCCAGACATTCGCGAGCGGCCGCTTCGTCAGCCTGTGTCCCATAGGGCAGCCGAACGGCGATGAACTGCGCGAGATAGCCGTCCTCGCGCAACGCCCGGACGGCGGCCTGTGCAAGCAAGCCGGCAGTCAGGGAATCGACCCCACCGCTTATACCCAATACATAGGCCCGGGCATTTGCCTGTCGCAAATAGCCGGCCAAAAAAGCAATCCGCTCTCTTGCTTCCCTCTCTGCATCGAACGCACCTGGCACGCCGAGTGCCCGAATGATCTCGAATTGCTCATCCACTGACCAATTTCCGGTCAAATCTGCCTCCCATTCGACGCGTCCGCGTCAAGCGCTGTCATCGCCTGTTCGTCTTGTGTGGCGGTCTTCCCAATGTTGCTCGGCGCCCGGCACTGGGGCAAGCCAGGGCTCACGTCTCTTCACCCACAATTCATAGGTCGGAACCAGTTTGGTCGGTGCATCGTTCAAGGTGCCAAGCTGGACCTCGGCTTCATCTTCGTCATAGGCAAACATGTGGGAGCTGCAGCGTGTGCAGAAACGCTGTCCGTTATGGGCAAGCGTCGTCTCCCCGCTAGCGGCGAAATCGTCTCTGGCCCAAATGGCGTAGAATGTGAATGCCGATCCGCTCTCCCGACGGCAATTGGCGCAGTGACAGATACCAACTCGGATGGGTTCGCCTTTCACCTCGTATTTGACCTGCCCGCAGAGGCAGCTACCTGATCTCTTCGTCATGGTTGTGGCTCCGGTTCCTCCACAGGCGGGGGCTGGTTCGATCATCAATGACTCACCGGGATCCAGATTGCCATTGCTGGGCCTCGAAAATGAAGGGAGCCAAAGCCGGTAGTATTTGCCAAGCCCAATGCATCCAAATGGAGGGTCAAACGTTGACGCCTTGAAATCATCGGAGCGTCTGATGTTACCGAAACGCATCACAACGGATCCTGCGGCGGCAATAGCCGTAGTTGCGGTAGCGATGGTCGCCGTCAGTTTCCTTTTATCCCGGCAGACAGCGATACGCGCGCGAGGAGTATCGATGTCCAATGACCAGCATTCGATTGTGGAGGATGAGCACGGACGCTATGCATCGGTGCCGGAACAATTGCCAGCGCGAGGTTTGCGCGATGTGTTTTGGCGAGTCGTGCATGAGGTTGCTGAAGATCGGGTGGCTTTCGTTGCGGCCGGAGTGACCTTCTACTTGCTGCTCGCCTTGTTTCCAGCGCTTGCTGCTCTCGTATCGCTCTATGGGTTGATGGCAGATCCGGCCGTTATTTCCGACCATCTCCGCGACCTGGCAGGCATGCTTCCACCCGGAACGTTCGAAGTTTTCTCGGAGCAACTCCATGCCCTTGTCGAGCGGCGAGACACCACCCTCGGGATAGCGTTCCTCGTTGGGCTCATGATCGCTGTCTGGAGCACGCACAACGGCACTTTGGCTGTGTTTGACGCAATGAATGTGGCCTATGAGGAAAACGAGAAGCGTCGCTTCGTCAAATTGAACCTGATAGCGCTTGCGTTTACGTTCTGCGCAATACTCGCCGCAGTCTTCCTGATAGGCGTAATGGCGCTACTGCCTGCGATCCTGCAACTTGTCTGGCTCGAGCCATGGAAGGAAACGCTGGCGTTGCTTGTTCGCTGGCCCATCCTCATGCTCGTATCGTTGCTGGCGATGACCGCCGTATACCGCTTCGGGCCCAGCCGGCAGCCCGCCAGGCTTAGGTGGCTGACCTGGGGCGCGCTCTTCTCCACCTTGGCCTGGGTAGTCATGACCCTGTGCTTTTCCTGGTACCTCGACAAGTTCGCCGACTACAATGCAACCTACGGCGCTTTAGGCGGTCTCGTTGGGTTTATGATGTGGATCTGGTTATCGGTATGCATTCTGATCGTCGGGGCCGAACTCAATGCCGAACTCGAGCACCAGACATCTCGAGACACTACGACTGGCGCTCCACTGCCGATGGGAGCGCGTGGAGCGTACATGGCCGACAACATTGGCAGGATCGTCAACTAGTAAGCGCCAGATCAATGCGGCGCGGTGCAATCTGTCGGTTCGCCTACAAGCCGGCGGCGGGCGGTGTCTAAATCGCGCGGATACTTATTGTTGAGGACGAAATACTCGTTGCCACGCTCATTGAAGATACGGTCAGCGATCTTGGCCATCAGATCATTGGGCCGGCGATGCGGTAGAAGTCGCCTTGGCTGCCGCGGACAATGAAGACTTCGATTTCGCCATCCTGGACATCAACCTGGCCGGCAAACAATCATCCCCCGTGGCATACCGCCTGACGGAGCGCGGGATACCCTTCATGTTTGCCAGCGGATACCCGCGTTACCGGCCTGGTCGAGCCTTGCCTCGATGCACCGACGGTTCTGCATTTAGGCGCACGTTCTCGTCTGAAGCATGCATTGTTTGTGGCGAGCAAAACTGGCTGCCGCCTCCTGCACGCCGGTGCTCACAATGCGAAACCCGAAATTTATCCTCGTCAAATCTAAGAGGGCTTGGCGAGCGATCGTGATCGTGTTCAGATTGTTGCGCGTGGGGATCTCCGGGGTGGCGAGCGGATGATTCTGCGCTGTCGTGGCAAGTGATGGTCGTTTTGACCTGGCACATAGCCATAAGAGGGCAAGATAATGGTCCCGTTACCGCATGCCGACCAATCCGCCCATTCATCGGCCGGTACCCTGCGCCCGGACATGATCGCGGGCCTGACGGCGGCTGCCGTGGTGCTGCCGAAGGCCATGGCCTATGCGACCGTTGCCGGCCTTCCTGTCAGCGTCGGGCTCTACACCGCCTTTGTACCGATGATCGTCTATGCCCTGCTCGGCACCTCGCGCGTGCTCAGCGTCAGTTCGACGACCACGCTCGCGATCCTGACCGCGAGCCAGCTTGCGCTCGTCGTACCGGATGGGAACCCTGAACGATTGCTCACAGCGACCGCAACGCTGACGGCGCTCACGGGACTGCTTTTGATCGCGGCTTCGGCGCTTCGTTTGGGTTTCGTGGCAAATTTCATTTCGTCGCCGGTGCTCACGGGTTTCAAGGCCGGGATCGGCCTCGTCATCGTGTTGGACCAGGTGCCAAAACTGTTCGGGCTGCATTTTACCAAGGAGGGGTTCTTCCGGGATATTCTGAGCCTCGTCCACCATTTGCCCGAGACGTCGCTCGTTACATTCGCAGTCGGTGCCACGGCGCTGGTGCTCCTGCTGGTCATGGAAGGCCGTTGGCCGCATTCTCCGGCTCCGCTCGCTATAGTCGCGGCCGGGATAGCGATCTCGTGGTTGGCGGGCCTTGGACCGGCAGGCGTCGCCACAGTCGGGCACATTCCGCAGGCTCTGCCTTCATTGGTACTGCCGAATATCGACCTGGTCCTGCAGCTCATCCCTGGGGCGTGCGGCATCGCATTGATGAGCTTCACCGAGACGATTGCTGCCGGGCGAGCCTTCTCGGTCGCGGGTGAGCCTCCGATCCAGCCAAACCGCGAACTGATGGCGACGGGCGCTGCCAATCTGGCCGGCGGGCTGTTCGGCGCGATGCCGGCAGGCGGCGGCACATCGCAGACGGCGGTGGTGCGCGCCGTCGGTGGGCGCACACAAAAGGCCTCGCTGGTCACGGCAGCGGCGGCAGCGGCGACGATGCTCGTTCTTGCACCGTTGCTCGGCCTCTTGCCGCAGGCCGTGCTCGCGGCCATCGTCATCGTCTACTCCGTCGGTCTCATCAAACCCACCGAGTTCGTCTCGATACGCAAGGTTCGCCGGATGGAGTTTCGCTGGGCACTCGCCGCCTTCCTCGGCGTGCTCTTGTTCGGCACGCTCCAGGGCATTCTGGTCGCTATCACTCTGTCGCTCGTCGGTCTCTCGGGCCAGGCGGCAAACCCGCGCGTCCATGTCGTAGGCCGCAAACGCGGCGCAGACGTCTTGCGGCCGCTTTCGGCCGAGCATCCAGACGACGAAACCTTCGAGGGAATGCTGATCGTGCGCCCGGAGGGGAGGCTCTTCTTCGTGAACGCCCAGCAGGTCGGCGACCGTATTCGTACGCTGGCCAATGAACAAAAGCCGCGCGTTCTGATGCTGGACCTTAGTCGCGTTTTCGACATCGAATACTCGGCACTCCAGATGATCATTGATGGCGAGCGAAGCCTTGCGCGCGGGGGCATCGAACTCTGGCTCGCAGGCCTCAACCCGGATGTGCTCGCCTATATCAGGGCATCGGGGTTTGCCGACCAGCTTGGCCCTGACCGCATGTTCTTCAATACCCGCTCTGGTATCCGCCACCACCAGGACAGCCTCACGGTCGCGCCGTCACAGCCCGGTGCGGCAACGACCTGACGTGTCGGCGCACCGGGATCCGGCTTTCGCGCTTCGCTGTGTTTGTTTTCGGCCGCTCCTCCTGGAGCATAGTTCCAAGGCGTGGATGCGCCTTCCGACCAAACTCGGGAAGTAATGACGCATCAATCAGTTCAAGGGCCAGAAAAGAACCAAAACACTGTGTGTTCCTTGGTTTGGCGCCGTATTTGAAAGTTTCGGATATCATACTATTTTTATTCTGAATAACGCCTTGAAACGAGTGTGTAAGGGTGTATTCTCGCAGAAATAGCGATGAGGATTTAGTCAGATTTGGTTCCCGATTTCCGAGTAACAGGGGAAGCTCTATGATTGACTGGTTTGTAAATACGCTTCGCACTTATCCCGAAATTGCAATATTTCTCTCTTTGGCGCTTGGATACTACTTCGGTTCGTTCACCTACAAGGGCCTGGGCCTTGGTGCAGTGACCGCCACGCTCGTTGCTGCCGTCATCATCGGGCAGATCGGGATCACCATATCGCCACCGCTCAAGGCTACGTTCTTTCTGATGTTCCTGTTCGCGATCGGCTACGGTGTCGGGCCGCAATTCGTGCGCGGCATTGCCAAGGATGGCATCCCGCAGGCATTGTTCGCCGTGGTTGTGTGCGTCTTTTGCCTCGGGGCGCCCTTTATTGCCGCCAAGATAGCCGGTTATGATGTCGGTTCCGCGCTGGGGCTCTATGCCGGTTCGCAGACAATCTCCGCGTCGATGGGTTTGGGAACGGACGCAATCAATCGTCTTGGTCTGGCACCGGAAGAAGCCAAGCGGCTGCTGGACGCGATGCCGGTCGCCTATGCCGTCACCTATATTTTCGGCACGGTGGGGTCGGCTATTGTGCTGGCCCTGATCGGCCCCGCGCTTCTGGGTATCGATCTGGAGGCGGAATGCAAGCGCTACGAGGCGGAACAGGGCGGCAAGAAGGAAGTTGGCGGGGCGGGAACCGCTTGGCATCACTACGAGTTGCGCGCCTATCGCGTTCGGGAGGGAGGGCCGGTCGTCGGCAAGACGGCACGTGAAGCCGAATCCTTGATCCCCGAGCAGCGGGTTTTCATCGAGCGTATCCGCCGAGGATCGAAGATCGAGGATGCAACGGCGGACACGGTCATCCAGGCGGGCGATGTCGTTGCCGTGGCAGGCCGACGCGAAGTGCTGGTGAGCCTGATCGGTCATGCTGCAGAAGAAGTCGACGATCGCGAGTTGCTGGCCGTTCCTGTGGAAGGTGTCGATGTCCTTGTCACGACCAAAGAAGCGAACGGGAAGACGCTGGCCGAATTGGCGCAATGGCCGTCATCGCGTGGCGTGTTCCTGCGCCGGATCGCGCGTGGTGCCACGGCGACGGAAATTCCGATCCTTCCGAACACCCAGATCCATCGCGGGGACATTCTGACGATCGTCGGACGGACGCAAGATACTGCCGCGGCCGCCAAGGCACTCGGGGTGGCCGACCGTCCGAGCGACGTTGCCGACGTCGCGTTCATCGGCGCTGCGATTACAATCGGCGCTTTGATCGGCGCACTCGTCTATAAGGTCGGCGATGTGCCATTTACGCTGTCCACATCAGGGGGGGCGTTGATCTCCGGGCTCTTCTTCGGTTGGCTGCGCTCCGTGCGGCCGAAGTTCGGACGCATACCGACATCGACGGTCTGGTTCATGAATTCAGTCGGCCTCAATGTCTTCATCGCCGTGGTCGGCATATCGTCAGGGCCAGGCTTTGTTGCAGGCCTGCAGCAGCTTGGTTTCAGCCTGTTCCTTTGGGGCATTTTCGCAACGACCGTGCCGTTGGTACTGGCAATGTATGTCGGGAAATATGTGTTCCGGTTCCACCCCGCCATTCTCTTGGGGTGCTGCTCCGGCGCGCGCACGACGACTGCCTCCCTCGGCATGATCAACGATCGCGCCAAGAGCCAGATCCCCGGGCTCGGCTATACCGTTACCTATGCCGTCGGCAACACCCTGCTGACGATCTGGGGCATGGTGCTTGTGATGATGATGACCTAGAGCTTTTCGAGGAACAGTGCGAAGCGGTCTTCTGTCAGGAAATGCGTAAAGACAAAGAGATAGTGCGTTTGCGACTCCGTTTAAATCGGAAACGCTCTAGCGACCTGTTTCGGACCGTAAGGGATCGTCTTTCGAAGTGCATAAGTCTCATTTTGCGACCGGAATTGTAGCTGCCACTGAGTGAGAGCCGCGGACTGGTGACAGTGGACAGCCGATTCAGAACAGAGTTGGGAGCGCGTTATGCCAAGCAAAACCACACATGTAGATCAGTTTCTGCTCATCCATTCGGCACGGGCCGATAATTGGCGCGAGATCACGACATTGGCCGATGCCTGGGCCGCTAACCGGGGTGAGCGGACAGCGCTGGAGGCGGCGATCGCCGAAGTGGCACCGGCCGAGGAGTACCACGCCTATCCGGGTGGGCGATTGCTTTCGGCGCTGGCCGAGCGCATCGCCACCAACGATGCCGGCGGGGCGGCGAAACTCGCGCGGCGCATCTCCAACGGGCTTCTTTCCCATTCCTATCGCGGGCGCCCGAGCGAGTGGGATGTCCATGACGAGATGTCCGTGACAGACGTGCCCGATATCATGCCTCCCGGAACCGGGGAAGCGGGCGGCCGCCGGCCATACTTCGAAGTTCTGTTCGTCAACAGCCAGCCGGCCGTGCGGTGGGAGGCGTTCGCAGCCGAGATCCGCAGGCTACGCCGGCCCGAGGATGGCTTCATCTACGAGCCTGTTCTGGTGGGATCCTTTGAGGATGCGTTCTGTGCGGCCGCATTGAACCCGGCCATCATTGCCGTCGTGCTCGCCGAGGGTTTTCCCTATCGCTCGCGTCACGACGCGCCGGTGCTCCGCTCCGTGCTTGATCCGCTTGGAGAAGCCGAGGGACCGGACATGTCGGCGCTGCGTCTGGCGCGCGGGTTGAAGCGGATCCGGCCGGAGCTCGACGTCTATCTGCTGTCTGACCGTCAGGTGGAAAAGATCGCCGGCGATCCGGCCGCAGATGCGGTTCGGCGTGTGTTCTACGCGGTCGAGGAACCGCTGGAGATGCATCTCGCCATCCTTGAAGGCGTGCAGGCGCGCTACGAAACGCCCTTCTTCGACAATCTGAAGAAATATGCGCGGCGGCCTATCGGCACATTTCATGCCCTGCCCATCGCCCGCGGCAAGTCCGTCTTCAAGTCGGACTGGATCCGCGACATGGGCGAGTTCTATGGGCTCAACCTGTTCCTGGCGGAAAGTAGCGCGACGACAGGCGGCCTTGATAGTCTCCTGGAGCCTACCGGCACGATCAAGCGCTCTCAGGAGTTGGCCGCACGCGCCTTCGGCGCTGACCACGTCTTCTTCGTGACGAATGGCACGTCCACCTCCAACAAGATGGCGGTGCAGGCGCTTCTGGCGCCCGGCGACATCGCGGTTGTCGATCGCAACTGCCACAAGTCGCACCATTACGGCATGGTCCTGACCGGCGCACAGCCCTATTACGTCGAAGCTTTCCCGATGACGGAGTATTCGATGTATGGCGCCGTGCCGCTCGCCACCATCAAGCGCGCGCTGCTGGCCTTGCGGGCGGAAGGGCGCCTCGACCGGCTGAAGCTGCTTGACCTCACCAACTGCACTTTCGACGGACATATGTACAATGTCAGGCGGGTGATGGAGGAATGCCTAGCCATCAAGCCAGACCTTATCTTCCTCTGGGACGAGGCGTGGTCCGGGTTTGCCCGGTTTTCGCCCTTCCTGCGTCCACGCACGGCCATGGGGGCGGCAGCCGATATCGAGGATTGGCTGCGCGATCCGGCCTCGGTCGACGCTTATGAAAAGCAGCGCGCCGACCTCGGCAAGGATCCCTCCGATGAAGCACTGCTCGCCGCTCGCCTGATCCCAGATCCGCGCCTTGTCCGCCTTCGGGTCTACCAGACCAACTCGACGCACAAATCAATGTCGGCGATCCGGCAGGGCTCAATGTTGCTGGTCAAGGATGTCGATTTTCACAACGTCGAGGCCCAGTTCCACGAGGCGGTATTCACCCATGCCTCGACCAGTCCGAACCAGCAGTTGATCGCCAGCCTCGACATTGCACGCAGGCAGATGGAACTCGACGGTTACGGACTGGTGATGAACGCGATCGAGATCGCGCTCAAGATCCGCCGGGCGATCAACGAGCACCCGCTGATTTCGAAATACTTCCGTGTTCTTGGTGCCGATGAGATGATCCCGGCGGAGTACCGGCAATCAGGATTCAAGGACTATCTGGCGCCCGGCTCGACCTGGGCCACAGCGGTCAAGGCGATGAACGAGGACGAGTTCTACCTCGATCCCACGCGCATGACGCTGGTGTGCGGGACGGCTGGTTTTGATGGAACGCAGTTCAAGGGATTGTTGGCGAACGAATATGATATCCAGCTGAACAAGACGTCGCGCAACAGTGTGCTGCTACAGTCCAACATCAACAATACCCGCAGCGATATTGCGCATCTAATCCGTGTTCTGGTCGAGATCTGCCGTGGCATCGAGAAGCGCCTGGCCGACGGCGGGGAGGGCGAGCGTGCGGCTTTCGCGGCACGGGTAAAGTCGCTGATGACCGATGTGCCCGACCTTCCCAATTTCAGCCACTTCCACGAAGTGTATCGCAGCGATGCAGGGCGAACGACGCCGGAGGGCGATATGCGAGCCGCCTTCTTCAACGCCTATGACGCGTCTGTGTGCGAATATGTGCCGCTCATCGGTGCCGAATGCGATCGGCGCCTGAAGGACGGGCCGGAAATGGTCTCCGCCAACTTCGTCATTCCCTATCCGCCCGGATTTCCGATCATGGTGCCGGGTCAGGTACTGACGCAGGAGACGATCGACTTCATGCGCAAACTGGATGTGAAGGAGATCCATGGCTACGAGAAGGCGCGCGGACTGAAGCTGGTCAAGCCAGACGCAGTCGCCACCAAGGCGAAGCGTCAATCAAAAGCACGGTAGCGCCGGGATATATCGGCGCTCAATTGTTTCGATTTGGTCATTCTCGTGGCGATCCAGCGCGCACGGGCGACCGGAGCGGCAGCCAGCTACAGCGGTTGGCTGGGTGATTACGACCCGGTGCGTCGTGGTCGCTTTTTTATGGCTTAACTTTTTGCATGAGCGTTTGGGGTCGGCAGTGAAGGCGTCGTAGCCCCGGATCGGGGCGAGGGGGGAGCTAATCTGGACATGGTTTGGGTCGAGCAATTCCTGATCAAATATCCCGAGCTTGCCGTATTCCTTGCTATCAGCATTGGATATCTGATCGGCGGTCTCAAGTTCGGTGGCTTCAGCCTCGGACCCGTTACCGGCTCGCTGTTTGCGGGCATCCTGATCGGGCAGTTCGCCCATGTGCCGATTGCCGGGATGGCGAAATCGCTGCTCTTTCTCTTGTTCCTCTTCGGCATCGGCTACTCGGTCGGACCGCAGTTCCTGCAAGCCCTGAAGCGGGACGGGATGAAGCCCGTACTCCTTGCGGTCGTCGTCTGTGTGACCGGGCTGCTCATGTCTGTCGTGGTCGCCAAAATCCTTGGTCTCGATCCCGGCTTTGCAGCCGGGCTTCTGTCCGGCTCCCTCACCGAAAGCCCGGCTATGGGCACGGCAACCGAAGCGATCAATGCGTTGCCGCTGCCCGAGGCGGATCGCGCGCGGTTTGTGGCGCATATCGCTGTGGCTGACGCTGTTTGCTACGTCTTCGGCGCGGTTGGCGTCATTCTGTTTTGCAGTGTCGTCGGCCCCAGGCTGCTTGGCATCGACCTCGTTGCCGAGGCGCTGAAACTGGAGAAGGAGTACGGAATTACCCGCAAGGTGGCCGGTGTCTCCTCCGCCTGGCACAGGTTCGAAATTCGCGCTTACCAGATCGTGGACGCCGCGCCAGTCGCTGGCCTGTCAATAGCCGCCGCCGAGGCGACGTATCCAGAGCACAGGCTCTTCATTCAGCGCCTGCGTCGGAGGGGCGCAATCATCGAGGCGGCCCCGGAGGTCGTGATCAACCCCGGTGATATCGTCGCTGTATCCGGGACGAGGGAGGCGCTGGTCAGCGTCCTTGGGCCGCGCGCCGAGGAGATCGAGGACCGTGAACTGCTCGATGTCCCGGTATCGGTTTCCGATGTGCTGCTGACAAGCCCTGATCTCAAGGGGAAAAGCATCGCGGATGTCGCTAAGGAAAGCTGGACACGCAGCCTCTACCTGCGCGCCATTACGCGCGGGGGGCAGGATATTCCTATCGCGCCGGGGATTACGGTGGAGCGTGGTGATATCCTGCGCCTGGTGGGGCCGGAAGCCGTCGTGTCGAGCGCCGCCAAGCGCATTGGCGTTGTGGTCGCGCCGACGACGGCGACAGACTTCCTGGTCCTTGGTTTTGCGATATTCCTTGGTGGGCTTGTCGGCGTTCTCGTCACTTTTCCCATCGGTGACATGCGGATTTCGCTCAGCACCAGTGTGGGCACGCTCCTGGCTGGGTTAACGGTGGGGCATCTGCGCACGCGCTTCCCGCTCTTCGGCCGAATACCGGATGCCGCCGTGTCGCTCATGACCTCGCTTGGTCTTGCCGCCTTTGTCGCGATGACCGGCCTTCATGCCGGACCCGTGTTTGCCTCCGCCATCGCCGAAGCGGGTATCGGTCTTCTGTTCGGCGGTATGATCGTTACCATGATACCGCTGATCGTTGGTCTGTACTTCGGGCGCTACGTGCTTGGCATGAACCCGATATTGCTGCTGGGCGGGCTCGCAGGGGCGCAGACCATGACAGCCGGCATGGCGGCCGTTCAGGACAGGTCGGGAAGCACCGTTGCCGTCCTTGGCTACACGCCGGCGGTCCCCATCGGCCATATCCTGCTCACGACTTGGGGAACGGTCATTGTCGGTATCGTCGCGGGATGAAAATAGGCAGGTTTAATCAATCAGCGGCGACGCTGCTGCATGCTAGAATTCGCAACAGACTTTCACAGTAAAAAGACGAATACTGAATGCGAATCGACGATGCGAATCGCCAATGATCTGAAAGGTGCTTTTGATGCGACAGACACTATACATTGTTCCGCCCGCACTTCTCATCGCTGCACTGGCGGCCGCAGAGCCTGTGTCGGCGCAGGAGGCGGTAAAACCGGCGGTGCAGCCCACGGAGGCCAGCAAGGCTCCGGAACACTGGATTCCCAAGCTGCGAGTCGGCGACGACAATGCCTATTTTGAATTCTACGGCCAGATCAACAAGGGCCTGCTGGTCTACGATGACGGCGGGGCAACGGATAACTACTTTCCGGTCGACAACGGCAACTCGTCCACGCGGGCGGGCTTTCGCGCATACACCCTCATGGAAAAGGGTTGGTCGTTCGGCGCCAATCTCGAATGGGAATGGAACCCTTATTCGACAACCAACGTCAACCAGTTGAACAAGGACCACTATGATTGGGGGACTGACCTGCTGCGCAAGGCGGAAATTTACCTCGACTCGAAGGAATACGGCAAGTTCTGGCTCGGCCAGGGCAGCATGGCGTCGGACTCGACGGCCGAGGTCGATCTGTCCGGCACGGGCGTGGTAGGCTATTCGCTTGTTTCTGATATGGCCGGGGGACCGTTTTTCCGCAACGATGACGGGACGCTTTCGACGGTCAAGGTCAAGGACGCGTTCACCAACTATGATGGTCTCGGTCGCAAGTTCCGCGCCCGATATGACACGCCTTCGTATGGCGGATTCAGCTTTGCGAGTTCGGTCGGCACACAGGTCGTGCCCGAAGAAACCGACGTTACCGTGTGGGACATGGCGGTTCGATACGATGAGACCTATGATGCCTTCAAGGTCGGTGCCGCAGTTGCCTTTTCGAGGCCAGGCGACGGCAACTCGATTTACGACGCGTCCGTTTCCGTCTTGCATATCGATACCGGTCTCAGCCTCACCCTTGCCGCGGCCTATTCCGACAAGGAAACGGTCGATGGACACTATGGCTACGTGAAGGTCGGCTATCAGACTGATATTTTCGACGTCGGCAAAACCGCGTTTTCGGTCGACGCCTATTTCGGCAAGGACATTGCGGGCAAGGGCAGCAACAGCGATTCCTTCGGGGCACAGATTGTCCAGAATCTCGACTATCTGCAGACGGAACTCTATCTTGGAGCCCGGACCTACTCCTTAGATCAAGAGACCGCCGACCTCCAGGATAGCTTCGCTGTTCTGGGCGGCGCCAGAATAAAGTTCTGAAGCAACAGTCGGCAGCGTGCTGCCGGCCGTGCCACACGATCATCGTGCATTCGTTCACTATTGTTTCGACTTGGCCGCTTCGGCGGACCTTGCAGTTCACAGGGAGGAATGACTCATGGCAGACATCGACTATCGCGAATACGAGAAGATGAGCCCGTTCGAAATCAAGGACGGCCTCATGAAGCTTGCCAAGCGCAGCGCACAGAAATCGACGAATGCTCTGCTCAATGCCGGCCGTGGAAATCCAAACTGGATCGCAACGACCCCGCGCGAGGGGTTCTTCCTCTTCGGCCAGTTCGCCCTGACCGAAAGCCGGCGGACCATGGACAACCCGGCGGCGGGCCTCGGTGGCATGCCCCAGATGAAGGGTATCGCGGCGCGCTTCGACGCGTGGCTGGCAAAACATGCCGAGGACCCGGGCGCCGACTTCCTGTCGAGGATGGTCGAGCACGGCGTCAAGATGTTCGGTTTCGATGCCGACGCCTTCGTTTTCGAACTGACGGACTCGATAATCGGCGACAACTATCCCGTCCCGGACCGGATGCTGGTGCATGCCGAGCAAGTCGCGCATCGCTACCTGATGTGGGCAATGGGCGCAAATGCGCCGATCGGCAAGTTCGATCTCTACGCCGTTGAAGGGGGAACGGCGGCGATGTGCTACATCTTCAAGTCGCTGATCGCCAATCGCATCCTCAAGAAGGGCGACACGATCGCGATGGGCACGCCGATTTTTACCCCCTATATCGAGATTGCGGAACTCGAGGACTATGCGTTCAAGGCCGTCCATGTCAGAGCGACGCAGGAGCACCGCTTCCAGTATTCCGACGAGGAGATCCGCAAGCTCGAGGACCCGAAGATCAAGGCATTCTTCGTCGTCAATCCGGGCAATCCGACGTCGATGGCAATCGATCCGCAGACGATGAAAAAGCTGGTCGATCTGGTCAATACCAAGCGGCCGGACCTCATCCTTCTGACCGATGACGTCTACGGGACGTTCGTGCCGAACTTCCGCTCGCTTATGTGCGAGCTGCCCTACAACACCATCTGCGTCTATTCCTATTCGAAGTATTTCGGCTGCACGGGATGGCGTCTCGGCGTCATCGGCATCAACGAGAAAAACATTCTCGACGATCTCTTGACCAAGCTCCCGGCCAAGGAACTGGAGGCGCTGGACAATCGATACCGCTCGATCACGCTCGAACCGCGCAAGCTCAAGATGATCGATCGCATCGTTGCCGATAGCCGCGACGTCGCGCTCAATCACACCGCGGGGCTCTCGTTACCGCAACAGGTGATGATGACCATGTTCTCGATCAGCGAACTGATGGACACGGACAAGGTTTACCAGAAGGCCTGCATGGCGATCTGCACCGACCGGGTGAACATGCTGCTCGAGGGACTGCCGCTCGACCTGCAGCCGAATGCAAACTTTGCCGGCTACTATGGAACGATCGATTTCGAGTTCTGGCTGCGCAAATATGTCGGCGAGGAGATGGTGGCCTGGCTGAAAGCGAATGTGCATCCGCTCGATCTGGTCTACCGGCTGGCGGAGGATCATTCGATCGTGCTGCTCAATGGCGGCGGCTTCGATGCGCCGAACTGGAGCGTCCGCGTCTCCTTCGCCAATCTTCCAGACGATGTCTACGACGACATCGGCCGCGGGGTCCGTGCAGTCGGGCGCGGTTATGTGGATACGTTCAACGCGCTGAAAGGGAAGTAACACTCCCCTTCCGGCATGCCGGCAGATTTTCCAACAGCGGTTCGCAAATTACTGCGAACCGCTCTCGCTGCGCGAGTCACGGCCTCGGCTCGCTGCGGCGCAAGACGTCCGACGAGGTATCTACCGTCAGAGGTAGATGTTGTTCGTACCAGCAAGCAGTGCGCGATAGTCAAATTCACACGTCAGTGAGAAGGAGTCATTCGATGCTAAGCACATCCACAACGATGCTCGACTACAAGGAACACAAAGGTATCGGACAGAGAGCCGGCGGGATCACATCGCGGCATCGCGGGTTGATCAGACGACTGCTCGTGACGGTCGCCCTTTTGGCGGCCGCCCCCACCTTGGCCCAGAACATGCAGGAGCCTTCCAAGCAATACAGCAAGGAAGAGATGCAACAGGCACTAGAGACCAGGGAACAGTACGACGTTCACGGTCTGCGCTTCGCAATGTCGGAAGCGACATTGCGACCTGGAGCGGAAGGACTTCTTGACGACATCGCTGCGGCGCTCAAGAACTTCCCTGAATGGGGCCTGAGAATTGTCGGCCATACCGATACCAGCGGTAATGAGGAGACCAACCTGCGCCTTTCCGCCGAGCGTGCAGAGGTCATCAAGGCGGCTCTCGTCGAACGCGGAATCGATGCCGCCAGGCTGACGACGGGAGGCGTCGG
Source organism: Ensifer sp. Root142 (assembly GCF_001426785.1). NCBI lineage: Bacteria > Pseudomonadati > Pseudomonadota > Alphaproteobacteria > Hyphomicrobiales > Rhizobiaceae > Ensifer > Ensifer sp. Root142. The sequence goes on along the minus strand of NZ_LMFK01000034.1, from coordinate 203,748 downwards.
ACAGGCCCAGCCGATTGCCAGCAACGATACGGCCGATGGCCGGGCTCTCAACCGCCGCGTCGAGCTCGTCCGGGTCACCGACTCGGCCGAAGCCAAGAAACTGCTCAAGGCCATGACCGACTACCTGGCGGCTCAGAATGCCCTGTCGTTCGGCTATGATTCCACCTTCCAGGTCGTCACCAACAGTGATCAGAAACTCGGACTGGCAAGCTCGGGGACAGTGACCCTCAGTCGGCCCGACAAGGTACACACGACCCGTTCGGGCGGCTTTGTCGACAGCGAGGCGCTGTTCGATGGAAAGACGCTGACACTCCTGGGCAAGAACCTCAACAAATACACGCAGGTCGAAATACCCGGGACAGTCGATCATCTGATCGACGAGCTGAAGGACAAGTACAACTTGCCTTTGCCGGCCGCCGACCTGTTGATGACCGGTGCATATGACGAATTGATGCAAGGGGTGTATGATTCTAAGGATCTGGGAAGCGGCGTCGTCAATGGCGTGGAGTGCGATTCTCTCGCCTTCCGCAAAGACGATGTCGATTTCCAGATCTGGATCGCGCACGGGGCAGAGCCCTATCCCTGCCGCCTGGTCATAACCTCCGGGCAGGTGAAGGGTGGGCCGGAATACAGCATCCAGATCAGGGATTGGAAATCCGGGGCGGCCGTTGCGCCGGGTGATTTCGACTTCAAGAATGCGTCGAATGCCGAAAAGATCGATGTGAACGACCTCCAGCACAACCTGGGTGAATTGCCAGAGAACTTCAAGGTAGGAGATAAAAAATGACCTTCCGTAAGCGCGCAGCAATGATCTGCCTTGTTTGGGCAGTTCTGTTTGGCATCGGCGAGCTGGCGAAGGATGTGCCAGTTCTCGCGATCCCCACCTTTACCTCTGACGCCGTTGCCGTGGTCGGCCGGCCGTTGACGCCGGTCAGTGTGGCCGGTGCCGCGCGGCGCACGACCCGGCGCTGTGCCGCAGGCGTTTATAACTGCTAGAAGAGCGCGTGGCCGTTCGGCAGGCATGGCCGATTTCGGATAGGAATTCGGACGGTTGATGCTGTTCGGCCCGCACTATCTCGGCTCCAGCACATTCCGACACTTTTGCCGTCAAGGCTGGAGCGGGTCTTCTGCATGCCTCCAATTGCGTGGTGAACCGCTGCGAAGGCGTTGCTCCTAAAACTGCGGTCTATCGCCGGTCAGGCGCGAGTTGCTGCGCCCGACGGCTTGGCATCGCCTGCCGTGACGTCTTCTGCACTTTGTGTAAGTTTGCGCGCTATTTCATAGAATGCATGGACAAGTTTCCCGTTGCTGCGTTCGCGCAGGCAGATGAGCGCTTCGTCCATCAGCATTTCCGGGGCATCGATCTTGATCGGCACGAGACGCGTGTCCTGGCCGAACTCGGCGGATGAGACGAAACCGACGCCGCCGCCGGCAGCGACGATCTCGCGAACCGCCTCGCGGCCCTCGGCCTCGATCAGCGGCGTCAGCGTGACGCCGCATTGTGCGGCCATGGCCTCGAGCTTCTGGCGGGTCTTGGAACCTCGCTCGCGCATGACGAGCGGATGTTTTGCAAGCTCTGCGAAGGTGGCGCTCTGACATGTCGCCAAAGGATAATCGCGGCTTGCGAAGGCGACGATCGGCGTCGAATTGAGCTTCAGAACGTCGAAGTCGCCGGCCTGCGGGACTTCGCCGAGAACGCCGATATCCGCTTCATAGGCGTGCAGGCTGGTGATGACGGTTTCCGTGTTGCCCGCATCGATCGAAACCTGCACGGTCGGGTAGGCCCGCCGGAAGGCGGCCAGGATGTGCAGCAGATGGTGTGCGGCATCCGCGACGATCCGCAGCTTTCCAGCCCTTAATGCGCGCGACTCCGAGAGAAGATCGAGTGCCTGTTGCTCGACGTCGAACATGCGCCGGGTGACTTCGAGAAGCTGCTGGCCCGCCTGGGTCAGCGTCACCTGCTTCTTGTTTCGATTGAAGAGCAGGACGTCATACTCCTCCTCCAACTTGCGAACCTGATCGGAGACGGCGGGCTGCGTCAGGAAGAGCGCCTCTGCTGCCCGCGAGAAGCCGCCGTGGATGGCCACATTGTGAAAGGCACGGAGCTGGACATAGCGCACGGTAACATCCCCACAGATAAATTCTATCTATGGAACCATCAGAACGAACGATTTGATTTATGTAAAGGGGCAAAAGATAATTTCCGGAGTTAACCCTTTCCGGAGCGCGCCTATGAATCTTTCGGCTGTCGCCCTTGAACTTACCGCCGCAACAGTCCTGCTGCTTTATGCCGTCAGCCTCGTCAAGAAGGGCGTCGAAGCTGCCTGCGGCGACGTGGTCACCCGTGCCGTTGGAGGGGCTGGCGGCGGGCCTCGCGCGGCAGCCTACGGCTGTTTGATTGCAATTGCCCTGCAGAGTTCGACGGCGGTTGCGATGCTCGCCGCCAGCTTTGCCGTGAGCGGAGCTCTGAGCCTCGAAGTCGGGCTGGCGGTCCTTCTCGGCGCGGACCTGGGCTCTGCCCTTGTCGTCAAGATCTTGAGTTTTGATTTGCACTGGCTGGCGCCATTGCTGATTGCCGCCGGCGGCCTCCTGCATCTCAAGGCGTGCGCTCGCAAGCCGGTCGAGGCCGGGCGTGCGGTTCTCGGGATCGGCCTGTTGCTCCTGTCGCTGCAGATGATCGGCCATGCGACCCTTCCGCTTGGTCAAAGCCCATTGCTGCCGGCAGCGATCGACATGCTGAGCAAAGACCCTCTCACGGTCATGATCGTGGCTGCGGTCTTCACCTGGGGCCTGCATTCCAGCGTCGCGGCCATCCTTTTGATCCTGACCTTTGCCGCAAAGGGCCTGCTGCCGCTCGATGTCGGCATTCCCCTGATCCTTGGCGTCAACCTTGGTGGTGGGCTGATCGCCCTGTGGCTGACCCGAGGCCTGCCGGTGGAAGGCAGGCGGCTGCCGCTTGGCAATCTCGTCTTTCGCGCGCTGTTCAGTGCCGCAGTCTTTGCGCTGTTTTCCGCGCAGCTCTCTTTTGCGTGGCTGCCTGGCACGACGGTCGCTGCCGAGCTCGTCAATCTGCACGTGCTGTTCAATGCTGCACTGGTGCTCCTGGGTCTCATATCGTGTGGTCTGATGGCGCGCATCGTTCGCGTTCTCACGCCTGACAACGCTGGGGGAAAAGATGCCGGTCTTGCAGCGCATGTCAGTGCGCTCGACCGGTCTCTGATCGAAAAGCCGGCGCAGGCTTTGGCGGCGGCCGCTCGCGAAGTGCTCCATATGGGCAACCTGATCACGCGTTTACTCGAACCGGTCATGGGGGTAATCGCGTCGCCAACGCCCGAGACGGTCGATGCGCTGCGCCGCATCGACGGCGACATCCATCGCGCACATAGCGAGATCAAGCTCTTTATCGCCGCAGTTAATAGAGGTGTGCTGACGGAGGAGCAGTCCCGGCGCGGCATCGAACTCACCGAGGCGGCCATTCATCTGGAATATGCCGGCGACGTGGTGTCGAAGAGCCTGTTGCGCATGGCGGAGGAGCGGCTGGAAGGGGCGGGCGCCTTTTCGCAAGCCGGCTGGCACGAACTGACGGCGCTGCATGACGCAGTGTTTTCGAACGTGAAACTTGCCGCCAATCTGCTGGTCTCGCCCGAACCGGTGATTGCCCGCGAGATGGTGCGCCAGAAGGAACACGTGCGCCGGCTGGTGCAGGAAAGCAGTCAAAGCCACCTTGAGCGGCTGAGGCAGGGAATTGCTGCCAGCATCCAATCCAGCGACATGCATCTGGAGATCGTGCGTGCGCTGAAAGAGCTCAATTCACTGGTCACGACGATGGCCTATCCCCGTCTTCGCGAGACCGGGGATCTGCTCGAAAGCCGCCTCGTTCCGGCGGCATAGATGTATAAGTAAAGCTTATAGATTCATACAAAAGAACGATTTTACATATATATCCGTCCACCGCATTGTCGGTTCCGGAGACGCCAACGTGAGGACGGACAATGCCAAACACCGCTTCTGACAGAACCATCGCACCGCTGGAAACGCCGAGACTGGGCGAGCCCTATCTGCTGACGCCCGGTCCGCTGACGACGGCCTATGAAGTCAAGGAGGCTATGCTTAGGGACTGGGGATCATGGGACGGTGATTTCCGTGCGATGACTGCCGATCTGCGTCGCCAGCTTCTCGATATTGCCGGCGATGCCAAGGGCGAGTTCGATTGCGTTCCGATGCAGGGCAGCGGTTCGTTCTCGGTCGAGGCGATGCTGGGCAGCTTCGTTCCCCGCGACGGCAAGGTGCTGGTGCTGATGAACGGCGCCTATGGCAAGCGCATCGCCCAGACGCTCGCCTATCTCGGCCGCGACCACGTGACGATCGACAAGGGCGATTACATGCCGCCACGCGGACCCGAGGTTGCCGCTGCGCTCGACGCGGATCCGGCCATTACCCACGTGGTCGTCGTCCACTGCGAAACCAGCTCCGGCATCCTCAATCCGCTGAAGGAAATCTCCGAGGTCGTCTATGCCAGAGGCCGCAAGCTGCTGGTCGACTCGATGAGCGCCTTCGGTGCCGTACCGGCCGGCGTTGCCGACTTCCGCTACGAGGCGATCGTTTCCTCAGCCAACAAATGCATCGAAGGCGTGCCTGGCTTCGGCTTCGTCATCGCCCGCAAAAGCGAACTGGAGGCCGCCAAGGGCCGCAGCCACTCGCTCAGCCTCGACGTGCACGCGCAATGGGACTACATGAACAAGACCGGTCAGTGGCGCTACACGCCGCCGACGCATGTCGTCGCTGCATTCCTGGAGGCCCTTCGGCTGCATCGCGAGGAAGGCGGAGTCTCCGCCCGCGGCGCGCGTTATGCCCGCAACCGCGACGTCATGGTCGCCGGCATGCGCGAGGCAGGCTTCGAGACCCTGCTTGCCGACCGGTGGCTGTCGCCGATCATCGTTACCTTCTTCAGCCCTGCCGATCCGGCTTTCGCCTTTGATCGCTTCTACGACCTGATGAAGGAGAAGGGGTTCATCATCTATCCCGGCAAGCTGACGGTCGTCGACAGCTTCCGCGTCGGCTGCATCGGCCGCATGGATGAACATGTGATGCGCCGCGTGGTCGAGGCCGCGCGCGCATCCCTCACCGAAATGGGGGTCGCCAATGCTGCGCCTCCGGCGATCGCCCTTGCCGAACGCAGCCGTCTCGCCGCCTGAATGAACGATAGGATTTTCCCGATGAACCAGATGTCCAAGATCAACGTCGCCGTCACCGCGAACCGGCGCAGCTATCCCTGGCCAAACGTCCCAGCCATCGCCATCTGCCTCGATGGCTGCGAGCCGGCCTATCTCGACGAGGCCATCAACGCCGGGTTGATGCCGACACTTGCCCGCATGCGCCAGACGGGCACGGAGCGCACCGCGCTCAGCGTCATCCCGAGCTTCACCAACCCCAACAACCTCTCCATTGCGACCGGCCGTCCGCCGGCCATTCACGGCATCTGCGGCAACTACCTCTACGAACCGCAGACCGGCAACGAAGTGATGATGAACGATCCCCGCTTCCTGCGCGCGCCGACCATCTTCAAGGCCTTCTACGATGCCGGCGCGAAGGTCGCGGTCGTCACCGCCAAGGACAAGCTCCGTGCGCTTCTCGGTCACGGCCTCAAGTTCGACGAGGGCAGGGCGGTCTGCTTCTCGTCCGAAAAGTCCGACACGTCGACCAAGGCGGAACACGGCATCGATAATGCCTCGGCCTGGCTTGGGCGCCCGGTGCCGGAGGTCTATTCGGCGGAACTTTCGGAATTCGTCTTTGCAGCCGGTGTGAAACTGCTGCAGGAATTCGCTCCGGACGTCATGTACCTGACGACCACGGACTACGTGCAGCACAAATATGCGCCGGGCGTCCCGGCGGCGAACGCCTTCTACGAGATGTTCGACAAGTACCTGACCCAACTCGACGCGCTTGGTGCGGCGATCATCGTGACGGCCGATCACGGCATGAAGCCGAAGCACAAGGCCGATGGTTCTCCCGATGTCATCTACGTGCAGGACGTACTCGACGAGTGGCTCGGAAAGGACGCTGCCCGCGTCATCCTGCCGATCACGGATCCCTACGTCGTGCACCATGGTGCGCTTGGTTCGTTTGCGACCGCCTACCTGCCGGAACGCGCCGACAAGGAAGAGATCATCGAGCGGCTGGCAGCGATCGACGGCATCGACCTCGTGCTTTCGCGGCCCGAAGCCTGCATTCGTTTCGAACTGCCGGATGACCGCATCGGCGATATCGTCATCATCTCGTCGGAGAACAAGACGCTTGGCACCAGCGAGCATCGCCACGATCTTGCTGCGCTGAACGAACCGCTACGCTCGCATGGCGGCCTCACCGAGCAGGAGGTGCCCTTCATCTCGAACCGCAAGTTGCCCGAACTTGTTTCCGCGGCCACGCTGCGCAACTTCGACGCCTTCTACTATGCGCTCGTCGCGGCGGCGCAGCCGGCAAACTAGGGAGCGGACGATGACCAAGGTGGAAACGACATTCGCCATTCGCCATGAGCCGATGCGTATCGCCGGCAGACACGTCGATGCCGAAGGGCTGATCGAGGTGCATTATCCCTGGAACGATGCCGTCATCGGCACCGTTCCAGCCGGCAACGCCGAACATGCTCGCAGGGCCTTCGAGATCGCGGCGGCCTACCAGCCGAAGCTGACACGCTACGAGCGCCAGCGCATCTTGCTAAAGGCGGCCGAAATGCTGGTCGCCCGCAAGGAGGAGATCTCCGATGTCATTACGCTGGAGCTCGGCATATCGAAGCAGGACTCGCTCTACGAGGTCGGCCGCGCCTTCGACGTTTTGACGCTGTCGGGTCAGATGTGCATTCGCGATGACGGCGAGATCTTCTCCTGCGATCTCACCCCGCACGGCAAGGCGCGCAAGATCTTCACGATGCGCGAGCCGCTGACCGCCATCTCGGCGATCACCCCCTTCAACCACCCGCTCAACATGGTGGCGCACAAGGTTGCGCCGGCCATTGCCACCAACAACTGCGTGGTGCTGAAGCCGACGGAGCTGACGCCGATGACGGCGCTCATTTTCGCCGACATTCTCTATGAGGCCGGATTGCCGCCGGAAATGCTGTCGGTGGTGACCGGCTGGCCGGCGGATATCGGGATGGAAATGATGACCAACCCAAACTTCGACCTCATCACCTTTACCGGCAGCGTGCCAGTCGGAAAGCTGATCGCGGCGAACGCCCACTACAAGCGCCAGATCCTCGAACTCGGCGGCAACGACCCGCTGATCATCCTCAATGATCTGTCGGATGACGACCTGGCAAAGGCGGCGGACCTGGCGGTCGCCGGCGCGACGAAGAACTCGGGCCAGCGCTGCACGGCCGTCAAACGTATTCTGTGCCAGGAAAGCGTGGCCGACCGCTTCGTGCCGCTCGTTCTGGAACGGGCCAAGAAGCTGCGCTTCGGTGACCCGATGGATCGGGCAACGGAACTGGGCACGGTCGTCCATGCCCGAGCCGCCGAAACCTTCGAGCGTCGCGTGCACAAGGCTGCCGAAGAGGGAGCGGAGATCCTCTACGATCCCGGCCGCCGCGGCGCCCTGCTGCCGCCGATCGTGGTCGATCGCGTGCCGCATTCGAGCGAACTCGTGATGGAGGAAACCTTCGCGCCGATCATCCCGATCGTGCGGGCACCCGATGATGACGATGCCCTGATTGCGCTGTCCAACTCGACCGCCTTCGGCCTGTCGTCGGGCGTCTGCACCAACGACTTCCGCCGCATGCAGAAATACATCGCCGGTCTCAGGGTCGGTACGGTGAACATCTGGGAAGTGCCCGGTTATCGCATCGAGATGTCTCCTTTCGGCGGCATCAAGGATTCCGGCAATGGCTACAAAGAAGGTGTGATCGAAGCGATGAAGAGCTTCACCAACGTCAAGACGTTTTCCCTGCCCTGGTGATCAGGGCCCTGGTGATCCGGGTGTCCCCTGCCTGACCACCATTTCTGGGAGTTGTCGACCGACAGCTCCCTTTTTCTTGGGGCCTGTTGCGAGCCGCATTGTCTGCATCTGCCGCTCGCTGATGCAGGCGTTCGCTTCTTCATCAATCGGCAGCAGATGCCAGTGAGACGGCAGAAGACCTATAGATTTTACTTTGCTAATGATAAGAATAATAAATTTTACTAATTGAATGCACCCACGCAGAATGGCTCCTGAAGCGTGCAAGACAAGGGCAGCGACAGATTGCCCGCCATGCTTCCCGGATTTTTCCAGGCCTCCAGAGGAGATTTTCAGCATGAACAGACACGTGTTTTTTATGCTTGCCGGCGCCATGTCCGTGGCTCTTCCCGTCATTGCTTCCGCCCAGACCGAGCTCACCGTTTACACCGCTGTCGAAGCTGTCGACCTTGATCGCTACAAGGCAACCTTCGAGAAGGCGCATCCCGATATCACAATCAACTGGGTCCGGGATTCAACCGGCGTCATGACGGCAAAACTGCTCGCCGAAAAGGACAACCCGCAGGCGGACGTCGTCTGGGGACTTGCTGCCACATCGCTGCTTCTCCTGAAGACTGAGGGCATGCTGGAGGCGTATCAGCCCAAGGGCGTCGAGGCGCTCGACAAGAAGTTCGTCGACGGTGACACACCGCCGAGCTGGGTGGGAATGGACGCCTATGTTGCGGCCCTCTGCTACAACACGGTCGAGGGCGCAAAGCTCGGGCTGAAGGCCCCTGCAAGCTGGGATGACCTGACGAAGCCTGAGTACAAGGGCCACATCGTCATGCCGAACCCGAGCTCGTCGGGCACCGGCTTCCTCGACGTCTCCGGCTGGATGCAGATGTGGGGTGAGGAGAAGGCCTGGTCCTTCATGGACAAGCTTCATGAGAATATCTCGGCCTACACGCATTCCGGCTCGAAGCCCTGCAAGATGGCCGGTGCTGGCGAGGCTGTCATCGGCGTTTCCTTCGAGTTCCCCGGCGCCAAGGCCAAGAGCGCCGGCGCGCCGATCGACATCATCTTCCCGAGCGAGGGCTCGGGCTGGGAAGCCGAGGCGACGGCGATCATTGCCGGCACGGCAAACCTTGAAGCCGCCAAGACCCTCGTCGACTGGTCGGTCACCAAGGAAGCCAACGAAATGTACAATGCCGGCTATGCCGTGGTCGCCTATCCGGGTGTCGCCAAGCCGGTCGAGCATCTGCCCACCGACATCGCTTCAAAGATGATCGACAACGACTTCGAGTGGGCCGCGAACAATCGCGCCTCCATTCTGAAGGAATGGCAGAAGCGCTACGACGCAAAGTCGGAACCGAAGAGCTGATCGGCCCAGGCGGAGCGCATGCGCGCTCCGCCTGTCGCATTCTCTCCTTGGGTCGCATTCGATTTAAGGATGAAAACATGCAGCAATTCAAAGTGCTACAGTGACCTTAGTGCGTCCCTTATGACGCGCGGCGCTGCAGAAATCCCTGACAGCCAGCGGAGCTTGCAGATGAGACATGCCATGTCGATTGAACCGACACCCACGAGCATTCCCCGCGCCTCTGACCAGGAGACCACACCGTCATCCCCCTGTCTCGAAATCCGCGATCTCTGGAAGAGCTATGGCGATTTCACGGCGCTGCGCGACATCTCGCTCGATATCGGCAAGGGTGAATTCGTCTGTTTCCTCGGCCCGTCGGGCTGCGGCAAGACGACCCTTTTGCGGGCGATCGCCGGCCTCGATCTGCAGACACGCGGCGTCATTCGGCAGGATGGCCGCGACATTTCGGTTCTGCCCGCGTCGAAGCGCGACTACGGCATCGTCTTCCAGTCCTATGCGCTCTTTCCCAACCTCACCATCGAGCAGAACATTGCCTTCGGCCTGGAAAACACCGGCCGCTCGAAGGCGGACGTCGCGGCACGTGTTGCCGAACTGCTTGAAACGGTTGGGCTTTCGGCGCAAGCTAAGAAATATCCCGCCCATCTTTCCGGCGGACAGCAGCAGCGCATCGCTCTTGCCCGCGCCATCGCCATATCCCCTGGGCTGCTTCTGCTCGACGAACCGCTGTCTGCCCTCGACGCCAAGGTGCGCGTTCATCTGCGCCATGAGATCAAGTCGCTGCAAAGGAAGCTCGGTGTCACGACCATCATGGTGACGCACGATCAGGAAGAAGCGCTCGCCATGGCCGACCGGATCGTCGTGATGAACCACGGCGTCATCGAACAGGTCGGATCGCCGACCGAAATCTATCGTCATCCCAAGACCCTGTTCGTTGCCGACTTCATCGGCGAGACCAACCAGTTCCAGGCAAAGGTCCTGCCGGATGGTCAGGTCGAGATCGGGAATTCCGCCTTCTGTTGTCCAACGGATGGCTTTGCCGTCGGGGATCCGACCACGGCGGTGGTCCGCCCTGTCGATATCATCCCGCACGGCGCCGACGCACACGCGGTCCATTCGCTCGATCGGCCGGCGACGCCGCAGAATCTGATCGATGCCGAAGTGCACGAGATGGAGTTCCTCGGCATGTTCTGGCGGACGCGGCTGACCGCGCCGCGGCTCGGAGATCGGCCCCTCGTCGCCGATTTCTCGGTCAATGCGGTGCGCCGGCTGCGGATCGAAACGGGCGGGGTCATCCAGGTCGAGATACCGCGGGAACGCCTATTGCTCTATCCGAGGGGCATCTGACAATGAGCATAACGATCGACTACGCCCCACCGGGCAAAAGACTGCGCCAGCAGGCCTCGCGCGACGACCTCGTCAAACTCGGCTTCATGGCCGTCATCGGGCTCTACCTGATCGTCGCACTGGGCGCGCCGCTTTTCGTCATGCTGTCGAAGTCGATGTCAACCTACCGCTTCGATCTGAGCGCCTTCGAATTTCAGGTGAGCGACGAGACGGGGAAGAATTGGGCGACGGCAGTCACTGCGGATGCGCTCAACCGGGAACTCGGCGTTGCCACCGAGAAGGACCTGGCCACAAATTCGGACGGCCGCCTGGCCGCTACGAAATTCTTCCCGCAGTTCAATTTTCGCAGCCCCGTCCATTACCGCATTCGTGGGATGACGGACGATACGGCGTTTCTCGCCGGCTCCACGCTGGAGAAGGGCACCGAGTGGCGCGAATATGATTCCGCCACCTTCCGCCGGGTTGTGTTGCGCCCGGCCAGCACCATCGGCGTCGAAAACTTCAAGACCTATTTCTCGACGCCGGCGCTCGCCCGTTCGATCTACAACTCGGTTCTGATGGCGTCGATCAGCACGGTGGTGACGGTTTCGATCGCGTTTGCGCTCGCCTATGCGTTGACGCGCAGCTGCATGCCGCTCAAGGGGCTGTTCCGGGGCATCCTCACCATACCGATCCTCGTGCCGTCGCTTTTGCCCGGCATTGCGCTGGTCTATCTCTTCGGCAATCAGGGCGTCTTCAAGGACTGGCTGCTGGGCTATTCCATCTACGGTCCGATCGGCATCGTCATCGGCTCGGTGTTCTTCACGCTGCCGCATGCCTTCCTCATCATTCTGACCGCCTTGTCCGTTGCCGATGCGCGCCACTACGAGGCCGCGGCATCGCTCAGGGCCAGCAAATGGCGTACTTTCACCACCGTGACGGTGCCGGGCGCGCGTTATGGCCTCGTGTCGGCCGCCTTCGTCGTCTTCACTTTGGTCATCACCGATTTCGGACTGCCCAAGGTGATCGGCGGGCAATACGGCATGCTGGCAGTCGATATCTACAAGCAGGTGATCGGCCAGCAGAATTTCGAGATGGGTGCTGTCGTCTCGGTCATTCTTCTGGTGCCGGCGGTGCTCGCTTTTGCCGTCGACCGCAGGATGCAGAAGCGCCAGGTGGCGCTGCTGTCGGCGCGGGCGGTGCCCTATGCGCCGAAGCGCAATGTCCGCATGGACGGCTTCTGCTTTGCCTTCTCGTGCCTCGTCAGCCTGTACATTCTCGGCATGATCGCCATGTGTCAGATCGCGGCACTGGTGAAGTTCTGGCCCTACGACTTGACGTTGACGACGAAGAATTTCGCCTTCGACCTGATGGATGGCGGCGGTTGGGCGGCCTATGCCAATTCGATCAAGCTCGCCTTGCTGACGGCATTCTTCGGCTCGGTGATCGTCTTTGCCGGCGCCTACATGGTCGAGAAGGCCGACGGGTTCCGCTTCGGTAGGGGCGTCTTTCATTTCCTCGCCATGATGCCGATGGCCGTGCCGGGCATGGTGCTGGGCCTGGCCTATATCTTCTTCTTCAACAACCCGGCCAATCCACTCAGCTCCATTTACGGCACGATGACGATCCTCGTCGTCTGCACGGTGACGCACTTCTACACTGTGGCGCACCTGACGGCGCTGACCGCGCTAAAGCAGATGGATCCGGAATTCGAATCCGTCGGGGCGTCGCTCAAGCAGCCCTTCCACCGGCTGTTCTTCCGGGTCACTTTGCCGGTCTGCCTGCCGGCGATCCTCAACATCGGCATCTATCTCTTCGTCAACGCCATGACGACGGTTTCCGCCGTGGTCTTTCTCTATTCAACCGACACCAAGCTTGCGTCGGTCGCCGTGCTCAACATGGATGATGCCGGCGACATCGCGCCGGCTGCGGCCATGGGCATGATGATCTTCTACACCAATGTCGTCGCCAAGCTCATCCATGCGGGGGTCACACGCGGGCTACTCGCGCGCACGCAGGCGTGGCGGTAGGCCTTACGGTGTCGGGACAGGGTGGCGTTCGGCTGCCGGGCTTCTCCCTTGGCAATGGGCTGAGGCCCCGCCGGTCGCCTAGGCGACCTTCATGTCGGGCAGCACACGACCAGGCTCTCCTGAGGTCGATCGCGAAGGCCGGCGGTGCGCCAGTTCTGCCAGGCGCGTGCGCTGCGGCGTACAGCCGTAGGTCTCCCTGTAGGTCCGGGAGAAATGCGAGGCCGAGGAAAATCCGCATGCCACGGCGATCTCGAAGACGGGAAGCGATGAATTGACGAGAAGCAGGTGCGCGCGCTCCAGCCGCAGCTGGAGATAGTAGCGCTTGGGGGAGCGCCCCATCTCGCGCCGAAACAGGCGTTCTATCTGACGGCGCGACAATCCAGTCGTGGGAGTTATGTGGGCAAGTTTCAATGGATCGGCGAGGTTCGCCTCCATCTGCTCGATGATGTCGATCAGCAGACGGTTATCGATGCCGACGCGGGTCTGAAGCGGCAGCCGCTGGCGCTCTCCGGCGCTGCGGACCCGTTCCGATAGAGCCAGCTCGCAAACGCGATTTGCTACGTCCCGTCCGAGATCATCTTCGACAATGCGCAGGAACATGTCGAACGGGGCATTGCCGCCGGCGCAGGTATAGAGGTCGCTGTCGATCTCGAAGGCCGTCTGGCGGGCTTTCGTCGTGAAGAACCGTTCGGAGAAGTCCGGAAAGTGCTCCCAATGCACGGCGCAGCGACGCCCATCGAGCACGCCGGCCCGTGCCAGGCTGTAGAGGCCGCCTGCGAGTCCAGCGATGGCAATGCTTCCCCGCCGGGACAGCCGCAGCCAGCCTTCGGCCTTTCCGTCGGCAGGGGGAATGGCGCGGCCGCCGCAGACTACGATCATGTGGGGACGCTCAGGTTGTTGCAGCCCGTCCCGCTCAGAGGTGAGCGCTGCGTCGGCCATCAAGCGCATGCCGCAGCTTGACAGCGCAGGCTGGCCGTCGCGTGTCACGGTACGCCAACAATAGTGAGGCCTGCCCAGGACATCATTGGCGAGGCGAAGCGCTTCAAGCGCGGAGGTGAATGCGTGCTGCGTGAAGCCGTCGAGCAGGTAGAAGGTAAATCGACGGCCTTGTGTGCATGCCTGTTGCACTGCCTGCCTCCCTTTGCGTCAATGAGTGCTTGAGATCAAGATGCAAAGAAGAGTCACATTATGCAACATAAATAGACATCTTTCATGCGTGATTATGCGCGGGCCCGTGGTTTGATGCGCTTCAGACCGGGAGAATGAAGGCGAAGTTGGGTTGCGGTGACGCGTTTTGCGACGCGTCTTGTCAAAACACCAAAAATGATCGCAGATATCCGCATGTCAGATACTCAAAGCGCTCGTGCCCTTGCTCCCCGCCGTCATGGCGAAATCCTCCGCCGTCTAGCCGCCGATGGCACGGTCAGCATCACCGAGCTTGCCGATTTTTTCGATGTGTCGCGCCAGACGATCCGTCGTGACTTGAAACACCTGGCGGAGCGAGGCCAACTTGATCTCGTTCACGGCGGCGCGACGCTGTTCGAGCCGACCGAGGCCGCCTTCACGGAGAGGCGTGGTGAGAATGCTGCGGCGAAGGCATCGATTGGCAGGGCTGCAGCGGGTCTCGTGCGCGACGGCATGGTCGTGTTTCTCGATTCCGGCACGACGACGCTTGCGGTGGCCCATGCCCTGTCAGAGCGAAAAAACCTAACGATTTGTACGACTTCCCTTTCGATAGCGCTGCAGATGTGTCGCCAGCCGCTGGTGCGGGTGCATATGCTTGGTGGTGAGATCGATCCGGCAGAGGAGGCGGCTGTCGGCATCGATGCACTTGAGGCGATCAGCCATTTCCGGGTGGATGTGGCTTTCCTCGGCGGCGGCGGATTGTCGCCGGACGGTGAGGTGACTGACTTTACCCGCAATGGTGCCGAGCAGCGCTCGCGCATGATCGCGATGGCAGCGAAGGCCTACTTCATTCTCGATAGCTCGAAGTTCGGCCGGCTGACGCCGCTGCGCATTCCGCGCTTCGAATTGGCAGCCGGGGTAATCGTCGATGCGCGACCGCCGCAGGCGATCTGCGAAGCGCTGGAGCGCCGAGGTCCAGGCCTGATTGTCGCGACGTAATGTAATATTTTGTAACTTATTGTCTTGTTATTTGCTCTTCCGTTGTTATGGTGTGGCCTTCCATGGCTTCGGGAGGCTGTTTCATGGCTCAGAATTTTCCAACGCAGGCACAGGTCGTCATCATCGGCGGCGGCATTATCGGCTGTTCGGTCGCCTATCACCTCACCAAGCTCGGCTGGACGGACGTCGTGCTCTTGGAGCAAGGGCAATTGAGCGGCGGCACCACCTGGCACGCAGCCGGCCTTGTCGGCCAGCTGCGCAGCCATGCGAACATGACCAGCCTGATCAAATATTCGACGCAGCTCTATAGCGAGCTGGAGGCTGAAACCGGGCTCGCCACCGGCTGGAAGAATTGCGGCTCCGTTTCCGTCGCTCGATCGGCCGACCGTATGACGGTGCTGAAGCGCACGGCCGCGTCAGCCCGCGCGCAGGGCGTCGCCATCGAGGTGATTTCGCCGAAAGAGGCCCAGGATCTCTGGCCGGTGATGGCCATCGACGACCTGGTGGGCGCCGTCTGGCTGCCGGGTGACGGCAAGGCCAATCCGACCGATCTGACGCAGTCGCTCGCGAAGGGCGCGCGCAATCGGGACGCGCGCATCATCGAGCGTGTGCGCGTCACCGGCATTGTCACTGCCGATGGCGCGGTTACCGGTGTGGAAACGGATCAAGGGACGATCGCCGCCGAGATCGTCGTCAATTGCGCCGGCCAGTGGGCGCGCAAGGTCGGGCTGATGTGCGGCGTGTCGGTGCCGCTGCATTCGGCCGAACACATGTACATTGTAACCGGCAGGATTGAAGGCGTTCACCCGGATCTGCCGGTCATGCGCGACCCCGATGGCTACATCTACTTCAAGGAAGAGGTGGGTGGCCTGGTCATGGGCGGTTTCGAGCCGGAAGCAAAACCGTGGGGCATGGCGGGCATTCCGGATGATTTCGAATTCGCCTTGCTTCCTGACGACTGGGACCAGTTCGAAATCCTGATGCAAAGCGCCCTGCAACGGGTGCCGCAACTGGCGACATCAGAGGTGAAGAAGTTCTATAACGGTCCTGAAAGCTTCACGCCCGACAACAACTTCATGCTCGGCGAGGCGCCGGAACTGAAGAACTTCTACGTCGGCGCGGGCTTCAACTCGATGGGCATTGCGAGCGCCGGTGGCGCCGGGCGTGCGCTGGCGGAATGGATCGTCAACGGCGCGCCGACCATGGACCTCTGGCCGGTCGACATCCGTCGCTTTGCAAACTTCAACAACAATCCGCGCTGGCTGCATGACCGCGTCAAGGAGACGCTCGGGCTGCACTATGCCATGCCCTGGCCCAATCGCGAGCTGGACACGGCGCGACCTTTCCGCCGCTCAGCCCTCTATGATCGGCTTGCGGCAAAGGGCGCCTGCTTCGGCTCGAAAATGGGCTGGGAGCGTGCCAACTGGTTTGCGGCCGAGGGCGAAAAGCCGGTCACGGACTATGCCTTCGGCCGGCAGAACTGGCACGAGGCGGTCAAGCGCGAGATGAAAGCAACGCGCGAG
The DNA here is from genome assembly GCF_001426785.1 of Ensifer sp. Root142. Taxonomy (NCBI): domain Bacteria; kingdom Pseudomonadati; phylum Pseudomonadota; class Alphaproteobacteria; order Hyphomicrobiales; family Rhizobiaceae; genus Ensifer; species Ensifer sp. Root142. The sequence continues at coordinate 187,441 of NZ_LMFK01000034.1, read as the reverse complement.
GCGGCCGGCATCTTCGACCAGACCTCCTTCGCCAAGCTTCTTGTCCAGGGGCGCGATGCTGCAGCAGCACTCAACCGCATCTGCGCCGCCGATATCGACGTTGCGATCGGTCGTTCCGTCTATACCGGGCTCCTTAATGTGCGCGGCGGCTATGAAAGCGACCTGACCGTGCTGCGGCTGGCGGCGGACCGCTTCCTCCTCATCACCGGTTCGGCGCAGCCGGTGCACGACGCCGACTGGATCCGCAAGAACCTGCCGGCCGAAGCGCATGTGACGCTGACTGACGTCACCTCTGCCTACGCGGTTCTGGCGCTCATGGGTCCGCGCGCGCGGGATATCCTGTCCCGGTTGACATCAGCCGATCTCTCCAATGCCGCCTTTCCCTTCGCGACGATCCGGGAGATCGATATCGGCTATGCCACGGCCTATGCCAACCGCATGACCTATGTCGGTGAACTCGGCTGGGAACTGATTGTGCCGACGGAGTTCGCCGTCGGCGTCTATGAGGCGCTGCACGAGGTCGGGCGTGATTTCGGGTTGAGCGATTGCGGCTACTATGCGCTCGAGGCGCTCCGGTTGGAAAAGGGCTATCGCGCCTGGAGCCGCGAGCTGACGCCGGATGTCAACCCTTACGAGGCGGGCCTTGCTTTCGCGCTCTCGCTCGACAAGCCGGACGGCTTTCTCGGCCGTGACGCGTTGATCGCCGCAAAGGAGAAGGGGGTGCCCACGCGGCGCATCGTGCAGTTCACCGTCGATGATCCGTCGCCGATGTTATGGGGCGGTGAGCTGGTTCTTCGCGATGGCAAGCCCGTCGGCGAAGTCCGTTCGGCGGCCTACGGCCACACGCTCGGCCGCTCCGTCGCCCTTGGCCTGATCGAACATTCCTCTGGCGTCAACAAGGAATTCCTGGAGGGCGGGAGATTCGAAGTCGAGCTTGCTGGTGACCGGTTCTCCGTGACCGCGCATCTGTCCCCGGCCTATGATCCAAAGGGTTTGCGCGTCAAGGCGTAAGGATATTCGCGGGTGAGCGGTTTCCCGATCATCCGCGAGCGATTTTGTTTGAAAACCGTGCACAGTGCTGCTGCACTCCGGAATGCGTATCGACTTGAACGGTTATACCCGCCACCGCCTCGGCGTCTGGATAATCCACGCACCTCACCGGGCTGAGATTGTGTCCCATTGCGTCGGCCGACCTTTAGCCTGAGGGGTGTGTCGCAACCAGACACTGTGCGGCCGCTCCTCTTGAAAGCCGGGCTGCGAAGTAATACCTTGATGAAACCATTCCTTACAACGGTACCGACAATGACCACGACAGTTACAGCCAAGGGGCAGGTTACGATCCCGAAGGCAGTGCGCGACCTCTTGGGTATCGTGCCTGGAAGCAAGGTTGATTTCCAGCGCGCCCCGGATGGAAGCGTCGTGCTCGTACATGCGGCCAAGAAGCAGCAGCCCAGCCGCTTCTCGAAGCTGCGAGGGCACGCCGGTAAAGGGCTGGATACCGACGCGATCATGGCACTTACGCGTGGCGAACCGTGATACTTGTCGACACGAATGTTCTTCTCGACGTTGTCACCGACGATCCGACATGGGCTGATTGGTCCATAACCCAGCTCGAAAACGCAAGTCTTCGTGGGAAACTGTGGATCAACGACATCGCCTATGCCGAGCTTTCCGTTCGCTACGACCGTATCGAGGATGTCGAAGCGTTCGTCGACCAGGCCGGCTTGGAACTGACATCGGTGCCTCGCGAAGCTCTCTTTCTGGCTAGCAAGGTCTTTACCCGATATCGCAAGGCGGGTGGGACGAGGACCGGCGTGCTCCCCGACTTTTTCATCGGCGCGCACGCGGCCGTCAGCGGCTTGCCGTTGCTGACGCGTGATGTCGGCCGCTATCGGACCTATTTCCCCACTTTGACGTTGATCGCGCCGCATTTGCCGACGTAGAGACGCGGCGCGCTCCGCTTCAAAATGGGGGCGCCGGGCAAGCCGTCGCGATTATTGGAACTGGATGCCGTGGGTGCGCTCTGAATGGTCCGTGTTGGCACAGAGGCTCCCGCATCACCATGTCCGACACGGTAATAACTTCCGGTCAAAGGTGCCGCCAAAGTGTTCCGGCTTGGAGCGACGTGGATCGTTAATGATAGGCATTATGGTCCGGGCAAAACATTCGCATATGCATAGATAATAATGTAGCCTGACGTTGTGCGGCACGAGCGCAAACACGCGGCGAGCATACCGGCGGTGTTGGCTCGTGCGCCCTCCTTATGACTTTGGGAGGAAGAACATGGATTTTGGCATTGAAGGCGGCTCGGAGGCGGCTTGCGCGACAACGCCGACGGACGCTGAATTAGAAACACAGCTTACCCGTATCCAATCAAGTCCCGAATTCGATGCCCCGGACCGGGTGCGGAACCCTCAACTCGTGTCGTTGAGGAAACCCGCACAGGCAAGGGCGAGCGCAGCAAGTCTTATTCGGTCGCCAAGAAGGCTTTCGGGCAGGACGCGTTCCATTGGCGCGCGAACTGATCCCTTCGTGTGCGCCTGTCCAGCCGGGCAAACGACGTGCTTTCGACAAGGCAATAAATCGAAGGGTGGAGAAACGTGAGGACAAAGAAATGGACGACATAACCGATAGGCCCATTGAGGCACAAAGTGAAAAAAAAACGAAGAAAGAGGCGCGTCGTTACGAAAAGCGCCTCGTAAAGTTGCAGGTCGAGTTGTCGTATCTGCAGTCCTGGGTGCAAAAGTCAGGAGCACGTATCGTCATCATCTTCGAGGGACGGGATGCCGCCGGCAAGGGGGGCGTCATCAAGCGCATAACCCAGTGGGTGAGCCCACGGGTCTTCCGTGTGGTCGCCCTGCCTGCACCCACGGACCGGGAGAAGTCCCAGATGTACATGCAGCGCTACATTGCTCATCTGCCTGCCGCCGGGGAAGTCGTGATCTTCGACCGCAGCTGGTACAACAGGCCGGGGGTCGAGCGCGTCATGGGGTTCTGTACGGAAAAGAAGGCGCGACACTTTCTCGAGGCGCTGCCGCGGTTTGAAGCGGCGATCGTCGAGAATGGCGTCACTTTGCTGAAGTATTTCCTGACAGTGAGCGAGGATGAGCAAGAGCGTCGCTTCCGCCGCCGTATCGATGACCCGTTGAGGCAATGGAAACTGAGCCCAATGGATCTGGAATCCTATCGCCGCTGGTGGGATTATACGCGTGCCTATGACGAGATGATCCGGATGACGGATAGCCAACTCGCGCCTTGGTGGATTGTTCCCTCGGACAATAAAAAGCGCGCGCGCATCAACTGCATCTCGCACATCCTCAAATCGATACCCTACGAGCGCGTGAAGTTCGAAGAACCCGAGCTCGGTAAGCGTCAGAAGCGGCCGTCGGGCTTTATTGAAGACACGAGCCCGCGTAATGTGGTGCCGGATATCCAGGGATCCGCCGGTCACTAGAAATGCAGGCAACGACGGAGCGATGGTGCTGGGACGCCTGCATTCCCCGTTCGATGCCTGAACCACTCGATGAGCGAACAATCTGTTGGAGATAAAGCGATGAGTGCGGAAAAAGATACAGGACAGCCCGCCGCCATTCCGACCGCGGCCGATCTGCGCAAGAACTTGCTCGAAAAACAGCTCGCCGCAATGGAACGCGACGACAAGATCAGGGATCGGGAGCGTGAGGAACGCGCGAAGTTCGCCGATGAATTCTTCAAGGATCACGTCGGCGAAGCGGAGCGGGCAATCATCCGCAAGGTGGTCATGCGGGCAGTTGCAGATGGAAAGATGGAGGCGCTCGTCTACACGTTTCCCTCCGATTTCTGCACCGACAACGGCAGGGCAATCAACAATGCCGATCCGCAATGGCCCGAGACGCTGCAGGGCAAGGCCAAGGAACTGTACGATCGATTTAAAGCTGCCGCGCAACCTCAAGGCTACAAGCTGAAGGCAATGGTGGTCACGTTCCCTGGAGGGATACCCGGGGATATCGGCTTCTTCCTGAACTGGGAAGCGCCAATAGCTTAGCTCGAAATGGTGGCAGGGCAGGATCTAACTGCCTTGCCATATGTTCGTCCTACGAGGGGGCGAGGGCGCTGTCATGGATGACGATCGACTTGGTAAAAGCAATAGCTTAGCGCCTGCTCCGGTGGCGACGGCCTCAATCGAAACACGGATCACGGACCTCGTCCGGTTCGGTATCGTTGGGCTGTTTGCCTATTGGTCGCTGACGCTAGTGGTACCCTTTGCCATTATCGGCATATGGGCCGCTATCCTGGCGGTCGCGCAGTATCCGCTTTATCGCAGGCTTGAAAAAATGCTTGGTGGTCGCGGAAAGCTCGCGGCCGTGCTCATTACGCTGGTGAACCTTTCCCTCATTATCGGCCCATTGTCGGCTCTCATCTTCGGTTCGCTCGACGGCGCGCAAGTGGTGTACGAAAAGCTCAAGGGTAGCGAGGCAATCATGCCGGCGCCGCCAGAGGCCGTTCGGAACTGGCCCATCATCGGAGAGCGGATCTACAATGCCTGGAGTCTTGCTTCAAACAATCTGGCGGCCGCCCTTAACCGGTTCCAACCGGCACTGCTGCAAGCCGGCAGCAAGGCCATCGGCGTTCTTGCCAGCATCGGGTTGGGATTTGTAGGTTTCATTGCGTCGGTGATTGTCACCGGCTTTCTGTTTCGCCCTGGCTTGAAGATCTCCGAGTTCTTGAATGTGTTTGCGCACAGGATCGCCGGAGAGCGAGGGCAAGGGTTCGTACGTCTTGCAACCGCCACGATCCGAAACGTCGCAAGAGGCGTCATCGGCGTGGCCTTCATTCAGACGATATTGTGCGCGTTGGTTCTGAAGCTCTTCGCGGTGCCCGCAGCCGGGTTGATCGCGTTTGTCGTGATGATCCTGTGTATCGTGCAAATCGGGCCGTTTCCTGTTTTCCTGCCCCTGATCGTGTGGGGATGGATGACAATGGAGTTCCAGTCAGCCTTGCTCATGACGCTTCTCCTCGTTCCGATCGCGTTGATCGACAACATTATGAAGCCCATTCTGGTCGCTCGTGGCCTTTCCACACCAATGCTCGTCATCCTGGTCGGGGTGCTCGGCGGTACGCTTGCCTATGGATTGATCGGCCTGTTTCTGGGCCCGATTGTGCTCAGCGTCTTTTATGACCTTCTTGCCGTCTGGATCCGTTCAGACAGGATAGCTGCGCAGCCAGATCAGCGCCCGGCCCGGCAAAGCGGCGGAGTCGTTTCTGACACCGGTATTCAAGGCTAGCCTATGATGCCGTTGGCGCCGTCGCGCTCCCCTCGCTATTTGGGCGTCCGGCTACCCGAAGCGCCTTCGCGGACGGGCGATGCCTTCCCAAAGGCGCCGGGGGGGCAGCAATAGCGCGCAGCGATGAGTGAGAGATCTGCGGTTCGATGACGCTCAAGGCGCGCTAAATTACGCCGCGTTCAGCGCCGACGATCAATCTGACGGTTTCATGGCGGCGCGCAAGGTATCGTTGATACGATCCTGCCAGCCGGGCCCGTCCGCCTGGAAATGGGCGAGCACATCGCTGTCGATCTTCAGCGATACGAGTTCCTTGGTGTTCGGGATCGCAGGTCTTTCGACGGCGGGAGCTGCCACCTTCTTCGCCGGCCTGAACAGCGCCTCGGCGGCATCTTTTGGATTGGATGGTCTTCGTGGTGTCGTCGCCATGGTCGCTTCCTTTCGTGGCCGATGGGGTCCTGTCGTCCCGCTCGTTCAACTAAGCGATACATTGCTTCAGTAACAGGCGGCAGACCGGCACGCCACTGAAACAGACCCATATGCGCGCGACCCGCCGTATTCTGTCCGTTTCGATGGTCTTGCTGCAGCGGCGTGCCAAGCGTTCGAAATTGCAGCGGCCGGCCAGGGCGTTCCCCCACAAGGTTCGTCAATACAATCGGGTGCCGGTCACCCTATTGCGCGGTGACAGCGGCGGATCGGCGGGCGCTGGTGGACCTGCAAGACGACCACGCCGGCGAAAGCTACAGCGCCGCCCGTCTTATTAGACGCGCAAAGGTCGCTGTAGCACTTTGAATTGCTGCATGTTTTTATCCTTAAATCAAAGACGATTTAAGGAAACATGCAGTAGGACAAGTCTCGTCTCTCCCGAACTGCCTGGCGGCCGAGGTGCTCGGGTTCGTCAAGCCATACCGGAAGATCGAGATGAAAGTATCATTTCAGGCGTGCTTCGCGGCAGCCACGAAGGTCGCAATCTTGTCGATGTCCTTGCGAAAGCCACCTTCGGGAAGAGCGCGATTCGTATGGGTGAGTGAGTCCACCGCCCAGGGCCGGACAGCCTCGATCGCAGCTGCGACGTTCTCCGGCTTGAGGCCGCCCGCCAGGATCACCGGCCGTTTGCTGCGGTTTACGATCTCGCGGCTGAGCGACCAGTCATGGGTGACGCCGGCAGCGCCAATGCCGCCGATATGGGCAGCGACGGAATCCAGGATGAAGATGTCCGCAAACGGCTCGAAGCGCGCTGCGTGATCAAGCGCCTCCGGCCCGGTCATCGGTATGGCCTGGAGGATCTTCAGGTCGGGGTATTTTGCCAGCAGCTTCCTGCGCAACGTCTTGACGTGCTCAGGGGTCACGAGCTCGATGTCGCCACACAGATGCAGCACATCAGGCTGCACCGCGTCCACCATCTCGGCGATCGCCTCGAGATCACTCTCCACCGACAGCGCCACCCGTTGTGCCTTGCCCTTAAGGGCATCGGCGATCTCGCGCGCAGTGGCGAAGCTGATCTCGCCGGGCAAGCCCCGGTTCGAAGGCGTGAGGCCGAGATAGTCGACGCCGACTTTCGCCGCAGCCAGGGCCTCGGCAACTGTCTGCATGGTATAGATTTGTGTTTTCAATGCCCTGCTCGTGTTTTGGCTAGATTGATTTCGGGAGGATCGCCTTGACCATGCGCTCCTCGGTGAGTTGAACCCGCTCGGCATTGCGTGCGGCAAAAACGGCATAGAGCGCATCGACCAATGTCATCTGCGCGATCTGCGCTGCCATCGGCTCGCTGCCCTGCTCATGCGAGACGCTGACGAGCACGACATCGGCGAGTCGCGCTAGCGGCGAGCTGCTATTTCCGGTGATGCAGAGCGTTGAGGCGCCGCGCGCCTTGGCTTCCTGCAGCACGAGAACCGGATCGCTTGTAATGCCGGAATAGGAAATGGCGACGGCGAGATCGCCCGGCCCAGTCAGCGCCGCATGCATGATCTGCAGTTGGGAATCGACTGGCGCATCGCATCGCAGTCCCAGCCGGATACAGCGTTGATAAAATGCCTGCGCGACGATGCCGGACCCGCCCACGCCGCCGACCAAAATGTGCTTGGCACCGGCCATCAGATCGATCGCCGCAGCCAGGGTCTTTTCATCGAGAACACCGAGCGTATCGGTCAGGGCCTGGCCAATTGCGCGAAACAATCGGCTTGCGGCCTGCAGGTCGCTTGTCTGCGGCTCGGACGACATTTCGGCTTGAACGATGCGCGGCTCCTGAGCCATCGCCAGCTTGAGATCGGTGAATCCCTCAAAGCCCGCGGTGCGGCACATGCGCAGCACGGTCGTATCACTGACATCCGTCGCCTGGGCGATTGCCGACATCGACTGGCGGATTGCGCTGTCGCTGTTGTCGAGCATCCAAAGCGCCACGCGCCGTTCGGAATCTGACAATTTCGGCAACACACTTCGCAGCCGGATGCTGGCCGGAATGCTGCTGTTGCCTCGCAAATCATTGACCATTGACGGGGCCTTTTTTCGGGTTGGCGGTGCGCCTTGGCGAAGAGGCTAGCATAGTCATGTTGTGGTGTCACTATAGACACGACTTATATGATGTGGCATCACTACATCAACGCGAGAAGATGCGCTGCTGGACTTCTGGGAGGATGTCATGGGACTGAAGCGTTTGTTGATTGCTGGTGCGGCCATGGTGCTGACCGCCCTTCCGGCCGCGGCCGGTGAGCTGTCCTTCTGGCACGCCTATGCGGGCCAACAGGACAAGGTCGACTTCATCAATTTCGCCCTGGACGAATTCGCCAAGGCGCATCCCGACATCAAGCTGGATGTCGTTGCGGCCGAACAGTCGGCCTATAAGACCAAGCTCAACACGGCCATGGCGTCGGGCAACCCGCCTGACGTATTCTACACGCTGCCCGGCGGCTTTCTGAATGCCTTCGTCAATGGCGGGCAGATGTACGCGCTCGACGCAGACCTTGCCAAGGACGGCTGGGGCGACAGTTTCCTCGAAAGCGCCCTCGCGCAGACAAGCAAGGATGGTCACGCCTACGCCGTTCCCGTCGATGTCGACTCCGTCGTCTTCTGGTACGACAAGGCGCTTTTTGCGGAAAACGGCTGGACGGTGCCGTCGAGCTACGATGAGCTTCTGGCATTGGCCGAGACGATCAAGGGCGCGGGCATTGTCCCGTTTGCGCTTGGCAACAAGGATGCCTGGCCGGCGACGTTCTGGTTCCAGTATCTCGAGATGCGTCTCAAGGGATCCGGCGTCGTTTCCGCCTTCGTCAACAAGGATGCCAAGGCCGCGCTCGGCGACGAGGCGACCAAGGCGCTGGAACATGTTGCCGCGCTTTCGAGCAAAGGCTATTTCCCGATCGGCTTCAACGGCATGGGCGACCAGGAAGCCAACATGCTCTTCCTCAACGGCCAGGCAGCCATGATGCTGAACGGGACCTGGCAGATCGGCGCGTCCGCCGATGCGCCCGAAGGCTTCGAACTCGGCTATTTCGCATTCCCGACAGTCAAGGACGGGGCTGGTGACCAGTCCGACGTCCTGGCCGGCGTCGCCGCCACCTTCGGCATTTCGCAGAAGGCGGAAAACAAGGCCGATGCCGTGACCTTGCTCAAGTTCCTGACGTCGAGCCAGGTCATGACGAAGTATGTCGAGCTTCGAAAGACGATGGTGACGGTGAAGGACGCAACGACCGAGGCAGCCGCAGGACCTGTCCTGTTCGATATCAGCGGCAAGCTGATGGCGAAGGCAGGCCACCTCGATCCCTTCTATGACGCCGCCATGCCGCCGGCTGCGACCAACATCTACTACACGTCGCTCCAGGGTGTGCTTGACGGCTCGGTGCCGCCGGCCGATGCGGCCAAGCGCCTCGAGGATGCGCTGCGGACCGACAAGTAGTTGGCGCCAGCAACATGACCAGCTTGCGCGGCAAGCCGCTCGCCGCGCGAGCCCTCCATGGAGCCCAAGAACGATGAGTATCAACAAGGGCTTTGCCAACAGCCACAACAGAGCGGCGCTCCTGTTTCTGTCGCCTGCATTCCTGCTCATTGCAGCCTTCGTCGCCTATCCCGTCGTCTATGCCGGTTGGCTCTCGCTCTTCAGTTGGGACGGAGCGTCTGCGCCGGTATTTCAGGGAGCGGGCAATTTCGTCCGTCTTGCCGGCGACCCGATCTTCTGGCGGGCGCTTGGCCGCAACCTTCTCGTCGCGCTTTCGGCCATGGTCTTTCAGGTGTTTCTTGCGCTCTGCATCGCCTATTGCCTGGTGCGCATCGTGCCTGCGTTCAGCCGAATATTCCTGTTCTTTTATCTCGTGCCGGTGATGGTCAGCGAGATCTGCATCGGGCTGCTCTGGCGCTTCATGTACAATCCCTATTTCGGTCTGGTGAACGCGGCATTCGGTGCGCTTGGGCTGGATGGCCTGAAGCGCGGTTGGCTCGGCGAATCCGGCACGGCTTTCTCAGCCGTAGTGGTGGTGATGAGCTTCACCTATCTCGGCCTTTATGTCCTGCTATTCGTGGCGGCGGTCAGGAGTGTGCCCGAAAGCGTCTACGAGGCCGCCGAGATCGATGGGGCCGGCCATTTCACCAAGTTCTTCTCGATCACCATCCCCATGGTCGGCGACGCGGTTCGCGCCAATTCCCTGCTGGCGATCATCGGTTCGCTCAAGACCTTCTCGCTCGTCTTTGTGCTCACCAATGGCGGCCCGAACCACGCAAGCGAGGTGGTCTCCACCTACCTCTACAAGATGGGCTTCGGCAGTTTCGAGATGGGCTATGCGGCAACCATCGGCTTCACGCAGATGCTGCTGACGGCGGTCGGCGCGTGGCTCGTCTTCCGGTATCTGAAAAGAGCCGGCGTCGGCGGGAGAACTTGAGCCATGGCTGCCGTTCGCCGCTGGACAGTCACCAATACGGTGGTCCTCGTTCTCCTGACGCTGCATGTGCTTCTGGTTGTCTTCCCGTTCATCTGGATGATCTACAGCACCTTCAAGACCAACAAGGAGTTCATGCGCTCGGTCTGGTCTTTGCCCACGAGCTTCTCGCTTGACGCCTATGTCGGCGCCTGGAGCGGCGGCGCGCTTGGCGGCTACGCTGTCAACTCGCTGCTGATCATGGCCGGCGCGACGGTTCTCACCGTGGCGGTGTCAACCCTCGCCGGTTACGCGCTGGCAGTCTATCGGCCACGCTGGATGCCTGCCGTCGAACTCAGCCTGACGGCGGCCATGGCGATCCCCGCCTATGTCGCGCTCGTGCCCTTGGTGGTGATGCTTCGTGGCGCCGGACTGCTCGATACGCATATGGGTGTCGTGCTGCCGACTGCCGCCTTCAACGTACCGGTCACGATCTTCATCATGCAGGCCTTTTTCAACACGCTGCCGCGCGAACTCTTCGATGCGGCGCGCATGGATGGTGCTTCCGAGTGGTCCATCTTCGCCCGCGTCGCGCTGCCGATCGCGCGCCCGGCGATGTTCACCGCGGCGATCGTCAACATGATCTGGGTCTGGAACGATTTCCTGTTTCCGGTCGTCTTCATCAACAATCCGGCGCGCAAGACGTTGCCCGTGGGCCTCACGGATTTCGTCGGCGAGCACATCACCAATTATCCGGTGATGCTGGCGGCCATCCTGATCGCCGCCATCGCGCCGCTGGTTCTCTTCATCTTTTTCGAACGCCAGATCACCGCCGCTTTGCTCGGCGGTGCCGTCAAGGAATAGCCGTTAATGACCCGGCTCAAGTCCGGGTCCAATGCAGGAGAAGTTTCATGTCGCCTAAAGAGCTCGATTTTGCCAGCCGGGCAGTCTTCTACACGCCCGAAGAGCATTCCCAGTCGATCAGCTATCCGATCTACATGTCGGCGAATTTCCAGTATGGCGGCGACATCTACGACCAGATCGTCGCCGGTGCGCGCAAGGAAGTGAACATCTATTCGCGCTGCGGCAACCCGACCGAATACAAGTTCGAGGAACATATCGCCCAGCTAACAGGCGGCACGGCATGCCTGGCGACCGCTTCCGGAATGGCCGCGATCTCGCATGCGCTGTTCGGCATCCTGAAAGCGGGCGACCACATCGTTGCCGATCTCACCACCTATTCGAGCACGCACGAATTCTTCGATCACCGCGCTGGCGATTTCGGGCTGAAAGTGAGCCTTGTCGATTGCACCGATGTCCGAGCGGTCGAAAACGCGTTTACCGATGAGACCAAAGTTCTCTATGTCGAGGCGATCGCCAATCCAACCATGAAGGTGCCGCCGCTCAAAGCGCTGGTGGAGCTCGCCCATTCGCGCGGCATCGTGGTCATTTGCGACAACACCTTCGCGTCTCCGGCCGTTTGCCGGCCTCACGAATTCGGCGTCGACGTCGTGGTCGAAAGCGCCACCAAATTCATCGGCGGCCACAACGACGCGGTCGGCGGGGTGATCACGCTGAAGTCCGACATCCTGCCTGCGGATTGGCTGGAGGACGTCCGCTGGAATACGCTCAACAAGCTTGGCGCGCCGCTGTCGCCGTTCAATGCCTGGCTGTTGCTGCGCGGGGCACAGACGCTTGCGTTGCGCCTGGAAAAGCAGTGCGCCAATGCGCTTGCCCTTGCAAAACATCTTGAAGCGCATCCCAAGGTCAAACGTGTCTTCTATCCGGGGCTGCCCTCGCATCCGAACCATGCCTCGGCGAGCGAGCAGTTGCGCGGCGGTGGCGCCATGCTCTCCTTCTGCGTCGAAGACGAGGCTTCGGGCGTACGGCTCTTGAAGCGGCTGAAGCTCGGTTCGTTCGCGGCAAGCCTCGGCGGACTGCGCACCACGACGCAGATGCCGGCGACCATGGCCTTTCTCGATATTCCCAGCCAGGAGCGGGAGGCGATGGGCGTTGTCGATGGCCTGGTGCGCTTCTCGGTCGGTATCGAGCATGTTGACGACATCATCGCCGACGTAGATCAGGCGATAGAACAAATGCATCTCGATCTCTAGGGTTTGCGCAATGGCAGCGATCGTCCTCCTTGGCGATATCAATATCGACCTCGTGCTTGATATCCCCGAGTATCCGCTCGAGGGAGGAGAGGCGATCGCAACGGCCCAGCGGCACATGCTGGGCGGCTCAGCCACGAATACCGCTATCGCGCTGTCACGCGCCGGCCACGACTGCCGGCTGATCGGGCGCGTGGGGCAAGATGCCTTGGGAGAGCAGGCGCTGTCGTGGCTCGAGGACATCGGTGTTTCGACGGCGTGGATCGGCCGGGACCCGTCTGAGCCCACGCAAACGAACATCGTGACCGTCGGCAAGAGCGGTGAGCGAACGATGTTTGCCTATCGCGGGGCCAACGCACACCTGTCCCCGGCATCGATCGTCGACGCCCCGTTCGAGGATGCAGCGCTCTTTCATCTCTCCGGCTACGCCTTGTTGCAAAACCCGCAATCCGACGCAGCTTATAGAGCGATCGAGCTTGCGCAGCGGCACGGGATCCCGGTGACATTGGATATTCCGGCCGGTGTTGCGTTGTCGGTCGCGCCGCATGTGCGCAATCTGCTGCCGAAGCTCGATACCATCATGCTCGGCAGGGCCGATCTTGCACCGCTTGCGGGAGAAGGCTCCGAAATTCCTGTTGAAGAGGCGATCAAGTCCCTGTTGCGTCAGGGCGTGCGAAGGATCGCGCTCAAGCATGATGTCACGGGTTCGTCTCTCTACCAAAACTCCGGGGCTGAAAGCGCGCCGTGGTTTTCCGTCGCTACGGTCGACACGACAGGGGCAGGTGATGCCTTCGCGGCAGGACATATAATCGGGCGCGTGTCGGGATTGCCTGGATCCGAATGCTGCCGGCTTGCAAATGCGTTCGGCGCCGTTGCGGTGACCCGGCAGGGAGCAGGGTTGTCGATGCCCGCGCTGGAGGAAGTCATGAAGCTGATCTCCGTCAGTAACGGCAACAGACCTGGCATAGCGGGCTCCGACGAACAATTGGGACGACAGTAACTCTCGGCCCAAGTCCTGCAGGATTCACACCGAAACGGGCTGGCAGGCGTATGTCTCTGTTCGCTCGACGAGGCGCCCTTGCCCGTCACCTTTTCTGGCGGCTTCGGCCAATGACGCCGCTGGCGCAATGTCGCCGGCAACGCGCTCAAATCGGAGCCGCAGGCAATCTGTGCTTCGGCTGAAATCACTCCCTGCGTTCCTCTACACAGCATCAGGATCCGGCGCGACATAGTCGTGCTGAGCCCTTGGAAACATGGGCTTTTAAAGCTGAAGATCATGTGCAGCGGCATCGAACAGCCGCCCAGCCTAGCCAAAGGGAGTGTTGACCCATTGCGCCTGGCCCCGCAGTTTTTCCCGAAACGAAGGCCATTCTGCCTTGGGAGGGAACATGTCTGGTTCGTGCCGTTCGCTGATGCACTCGGTTGCCATCGCTTCGATCGCCTTGCTCTATGGGCAGGGGGGAGCGAGGGCCGATGAGAAGCTGTTTATCTATAACTTCTCCGACTATTTTGCCGAAGACACAGTTTCTAACTTCGCAAAGCGTAGCGGCGTGGACGCGCGTGTCGATTTCTTCGATTCGCTGGAGGTCCTGGAGACACGCTTGCTGGCAGGGGGAAGCGGTTTCGATGTTGCCTTTCCAAGCGCGACTGTCGGCGAGCGGCTCATCCAATCGGGTGCACTGAAGCCGATCGATGCTTCCAGTCTCAAAAACTATAAGAATCTGGACAAGGATCTCCTGAAGCTCGTTGCCGAACACGACCCGGGCAATCAGTACCTCGTCCCGTACATGTGGCTGACGACAGGGATTGCCTACAATCCGAAGCTCGTTGAGGAGCGGGTCGGCGACGCCCCGACAAACAGCCTCGATATGTTCTTCAAGCCGGAACTGGCGAAAGAGTTTCAGGACTGCGGCATTGGCATCGTCGATGCGCCGAACGAGGTGGTTCCAATCGCTCTGAACTATCTCGGGCTCGATCCTTATTCGACAAAACAGGAAGATCTTGACAGGGCCAAGGACCTGCTCCTGACGTTGCGCCCCTACATCCGGCACATGCAGAGCGGCCAACTGGTGGCGGACATGGCATCCGGCCAGCTGTGCCTGGCGATGATGTGGAGCGGTGACGCGGGCATTGCTGCAGCGCGCGCCGAGGAAGCCAACAACGGCATCGCGGTCAATTATTCAATCCCGAAGGAAGGCACGATCATCTCCTTCGATACCATGGCCGTGCCCGGCGATGCGCCCGATCCGGAGCAGGCACTGGCCTTCATCGACTACGTTCTCGAGCCGAAGACAGTCGCCGACATCAGCAATCACGTGTTTTACGCCAACGCCAATGCTGCTGCCACGCCGCTGGTCGACGAGGCGATCCGCACGGACCCGAACGTCTATCCGCCCGCGGAAGTTCGCGCCAAGCTCTTCGTCGACAAGTCGCTGCCGCCACGCCAGGCGCGCGAGCGTACCCGGGTGTGGACTGCGTTTAGGGCCGGCAACTGAATGTCTTGCCTGAAAAGCGGGAGCAGAAGGACATCCGTGTTGCAATCTTACGTATCAATTGAGAATCTTTCCAAGTCCTTCGGTCTGTTCAGCGCCGTCGACAATATCTCGATCGGTATCGGGAAGGGGGAATTCTTCTCGCTTCTTGGTCCATCCGGATGCGGCAAGTCGACCCTGCTGCGCATGATCGCCGGTTTCGAAACGCCGACATCGGGGGTCGTCCGGCTCGACGGGGAAGATGTGACGGACGTTTCGGCCCATCGCCGACCAACGAACATGATGTTCCAGTCCTACGCGCTGTTTCCCCATCTGTCAGTGGGCAAGAATATCGCCTTCGGCCTGCAGCAGGACCGGCTGGCAGGAGCTGAGATCCGGCAGCGTGTGGGCGAGGTGGCCGAAAAGCTGCAACTGACGGCGCTGCTGGATCGCAAGCCGCAGCAGCTGTCTGGAGGACAAAGGCAACGGGTCGCGTTGGCGCGGGCACTGGTCAAGCGGCCGAAGGTGCTGTTGCTGGACGAACCTCTCGGTGCGCTGGACAAGAACCTGCGCACCGAAACCCAGCACGAATTGGTCAGGCTTCAGCGGGAGCTGGGGCTAACCTTCATCATCGTCACCCACGACCAGCATGAGGCAATGACCGTGTCGTCGCGCATCGCGATCATGCGGCAGGGCAAGGTACTGCAGATCGGGTCGCCGGCCGAAGTCTACGAAACACCGGTTTCGCGTTATGTCGCAAAGTTCCTGGGTGAGGCGAATGTGTTCGAAGGCGGCACTTCCAAACGTTCCGGCAACGAGCTGACGGTCGAAAGTGCTGAGGCAGGCGGTTCGATCTTTGCCACCGCCAGTGACCATATCTCCGCCAATGGCCGCTTCTGGGTGTCGGTGCGGCCGGAGAGGGTCGAGCTCAACAAACAGGCCAGCGGTCTTGAGGGCGTCATCGAGCAATTCAGCTACGCCGGGGCAGGGCGCCACTATCGGGTGCGCCTGAAGAGCGGGGCAACGCTGGACGCGCTGCGCGTCAATCTGGGCGCTGAGGACGATCTGGCGGTCGGTGACACCGTTTATGCCTCATGGATGCCGCAGGCCGCCCGTCTGCTAGCCGACTAGGGGAACGACACGATGCAATCAAAACCTGATCTCGGCCGGCGCGCACTGGTGCTCGTGCCCTACGGCTGGCTGGCCGTCTTCTTTCTCATTCCGTTTCTGCTCGTGCTGGCGATCAGCCTCTCGTCCGTTCGCCTCGGCATGCCACCCTATGAGCCGCTATTTGCCTGGCAGGGATCGCTGCTCAGCATTCGGCTCAATCTTGAGAACTTCATTTTTGTGCTGGGTGAAAACACCTATCTCCTTGCCTATCTCACGAGCCTGAAGGTGGCGGCGATTTCGACGGCACTGATGCTGGCGATCGCCTATCCGCTAGCCTACGGCATCGCCAGTTGCGCGCCGGCGTCGCGCTCCTTCCTCATCTTCCTCGTGATCGTGCCGTTCTGGAGCTCGATGCTGATCCGCGTCTATGCCTGGATGAGCATTCTGCGCAACGACGGGCTGTTGAATTCGCTGCTCCTTAACCTCGGCATCATCTCCGAGCCGCTGCGGATCATGAACACCGAGACCGCGATCTATATCGGCATCGTCTACACCTACCTGCCGTTCATGGTGCTGCCGATCTACGCCAATCTCAGTGCCAGCGACCGTACCTTGATCGAGGCGGCACGCGATCTCGGTTGCTCGCGCATGGCGGCATTCTGGCGCGTCACCTTTCCACTCAGTTTGAGGGGTGTTGCCGCAGGATGTGCACTGGTCTTCATCCCGGTCATCGGCGAATTCGTCGTGCCTGACCTGCTTGGAGGTGCGGACACACAGATGATCGGCAGGACGATCTGGATCGAGTTCTTCAACAACCGGGACTGGCCGGTGGCCTCCGCCGTCACCGTGCTGCTTCTCGTCATCCTGGTGATACCCATCGTCCTGTTTCAGACACGTTTGTCTCGAACCTCTAAGTGAGGAGCGACTATGCCCCAGCCATCCTGGTTCAACCGGCTTTCCATTTTCACCGGGCTCACCTTCCTCTACCTGCCGATCGTGGTTCTGGTTGCCTACAGCTTCAACGCCTCGCGGCTGGTCACCGTCTGGGGCGGGTTCTCCACTCAGTGGTACACGGCCGCGATCACCAATCCGTCGATCGTCGAGGGCGCCAAGATCAGCTTTCTCGTGGCGGCGATCTCGGCAACATTCGCGACCGTTCTCGGATCGCTTGCGGCGATCGTGACTGTCAGAATTCGGCGCTTTCGTGGCCATCATATCTTCAACGGCATGCTGGTGGCGCCGATGGTGATGCCGGAGGTGGTAATGGGAGTGTCGATGTTGTTGATGTTCGTGACGTTGGGCATCGATCGCGGCCCTGTAACGATCACGCTTGCCCATGCCACCTTCACCATGTGCTTTGCGGCAGTGGTGATGCAATCCCGACTGGCCGAACTCGATCCGTCGCTGGAGGAGGCCGCAAGAGATCTCGGCTGCCCGCCATTCCTGGCGTTCGTGAAGGTGGCCGTGCCGAACATGGTTCCGGCCTTCGTCTCGGCCTGGCTGCTGTCGTTCACGCTGTCGCTCGACGATCTCGTGATATCGAGTTTCACGACCGGGCCCGGAGCCTCGACCTTGCCGATGAAGATCTATTCGCAGATCAAGTTCGGCGTGACCCCTGAGGTCAACGCCATCTCGACGATCATCCTTGGTGTCGTCGTCTTCGGCCTGGTGGCGTCACGCATCGTGTCCAGGCCATCGGCAAAGAGCAGTCTTGCCGTTTAGGCGTTCGGTCCGGTGGCGGAGCCCATAGCGTTAATAAGGCCTCAGTCGCCTGCAACGGACATCCGTCAGTTGCAGGCAAGTTCGCCCGTGAGCTGCCCGCGCTTGGCGAGGTAGCCGGATAGCGGGTCTTCGTATACGTTCCTGGCCGAAGAGACTGCATCTATGAACAACGCAAACAGCGCCGTTTGTGACGTGATATCCAGCTTCGAGTAGAGATTTCGGCGGTGGAGCTTCACTGTTGTCGGCGAGATGCCGAGTCGCGCCGCAGCCCCTTTGACGGAGTAGCCGCGCAGAACGAGCTGAGCGACCTGGCATTCGCGCTCCGTCAGGACGCTGCGGCCGAAATTGCCTATCGCCTGGGCAAGCGCCTTCTGCAACGCGGAAGCCTCGCCATCAAGCGTCTCGGGTCTGAGGTCGCGGAAATGGCGGATGACTGCCGTGCGCAGGATCGGAGCGAGGCTCTCGAGCAGTTGCACTTCCTGTGCGCTGAACGCGATGCTCGACCGCTTGCGGCCGAGAGAGATCGCGATCTTCGAGGCATCGTCGAGGCTGACGATGAAGTTGAACTCGTCATGAAGTCCGGAATGCTGGTAGTATTCGCGGTAGTACTGGGTTCGATCGAACGAAGGCGCGATCTGGCTCAGGCGATAAAGCCCGTCATCTTCGTTCTCGACAGCGAGTTGATAGAACGGATCGAGCCGGTAGGGGCCCTGAAGGTAATGCCGGATGTCGGACAGGCCGCGATGCGTCTGCCAATCGTTGAAGAGTATCTTCGGCGCACTGTCGCCGCGATAGAGCAGGATCAGCCCCGCATCCACGGAAACGTGCTGCTTCAGTGCCTCAGTCAAGCGCTCCTGGAAATCAAGTCGACCGATATTGCCGATCAGTGACATTGCCAGTTCATTGATTGCAGGCGACTGCGTAACCGTGCCTGGCTCGCTCGTCGCGATACTCCCGTTCATGAAAATGTCCTCCCTCGCGCGAGCGTAGGTGAGTTTCGAAACGGCCGCAAGACATGGCCATGGCCTGTTGCGGACATGGTCGGAACGCCCGCGCCAACCGCCGATCGGCGAACCTAGCCCTTTGGAGTATTCCGCATCCGGCCGCATTGCCGCTTACTCCATGCATCCGCTTCATCTGTTCGGACCTCGGGAGGGAAAGACGTGCGCACCAAGAAATCACCTGTTCTGCTGCACCAGCTTCTGGCTGGCACCATGCTCGCCGCGCTTGCGGCCGGATCATCGTCGACGGTTGCGAATGCAGCTGCCGACCTTATCGCCGTCAATGGCGACGTGCGGACCGTCGATCCGAATACGCCTCGAGCGGAAGCCTTTGCCGTCGAGGGCGGAAAGTTCGTGGCGGTCGGCACCAGCGCCGAGATCCGGTCGCTCGCCGATGGCAAGACCACGGTGCTCGATCTCGGCGGTAAGACTGTCACGCCCGGCTTCATCGATGGACATACGCATCTGACAAGCGGCACGGACTACGTCACTGGCGTCGATCTCTCCTACATCCCAGACAAGGAAACGTGGCTGAAGAAGATCAAGGAGGCGGATGAACGCCTGCCGCCAGGCGTGTGGATCACCGGAGGCGGTTGGGACTATACGCTGAAGGAGGGCAAGCTTCCGACGAAGGAAGACATCGACGCCGTGGTCAAGGATCGCCCCGTCGTTCTGCGCGATATCGATTTCCACTCGATCTGGGTGAACACCAAGGCATTGGAAATCGGCGGCGTCACCGCGAAATCCGAGGTGCCCGCCGGGGGCGAGATCGTCGTCGACGCCAAGACCGGAGATCCGACCGGGATCCTGCTAGAAGGCGCTGGCGACCTCATCACCAACAAGAAGCCGGCCTATTCCGACAAGGAACGCGCCGAAGCGCTGCTGCAGACTGTGAAGTTTGCCAACAGCGTCGGCCTGACCGGCGTTCATGACATGTCGTCCATCGCCGCTGTCTACGACTATCTGAAACTCGTCGAGGACAAGAACCTGTCATTGCGGGTCTGGTACGGTTTCTTCGAGGACAAGGCTGCAAATATTCCGGCGGCGGCAAAGGATCGTGAGACCGTCGACAGCCGCGTGGCTGCCAGCGGCGAGACCAAGGTGAAGGGGCCACTCCTGACGGTCGGTTACGCCAAGTCGGTGGTCGACGGGGTGCTGTCGACCCACACGGCCTACCTGCTTGAAAACTACTCGGATCGCACGGGATGGAAGGGAGAGCCCTTCCAGTCGGAGGCTGATCTCAGCGCACTGATCAAGGCTGCCAACGACAACGGTTTCCCGACCGCCGTCCACGCGATTGGCGATGCCGGCGTGCAGATGACGCTGAACGCATTCGAAAAGGGACAATCACCCGGCAAATACCCCAATCGCGTCGAGCATATCGAAATCATCTCTCCGCCCGATATCGAGCGTTTCAAGAAGCTCGGCATCGTCGCGTCGATGCAACCGAACCACGCAACCGGCACGATCGGAAAATACATCACCGAGCGGGTAGGCCATGAGCGCGAAAGCCATGCCTATGTCTGGAAGTCGATGCTGCAGCACAAGGTTCCCGTCGTGTTCGGATCCGACTGGGCGACATCGCCGCTCAGCCCACTGACCCAGATCAACGATGCCGTTTTCCGCGAAAGCCCGTTCGGGCTCGGCGATGGTCCATGGCACCCCGAGCAGGCGGTCACTTTTGACGAGGCCCTGTTCGCCTACACCCAGGCCGGCGCCAACATGACGCCGTGGGCCAATGAGATCGGCTCGATTTCGACCGGCAAATGGGCAGACTTCGTCGTGCTCGACGCCAAGCTTCCCGACCCCGTCGACCGGTCCATTCGCAAGCGGCATGTCGAGGCGACCTATGTCGCCGGAACGGAAGTCTATCGGGCGAAATAGCAGCCCCAAACCGCATCCGGCGGGGCCGGGCAGCCTCCCGTCCCGCCAACCACTGACCATGCATTCAGGAGCATACATGTCCAAGGTAATGAAAATCGATCGCAATGGCGTCGGCCTGCGCGAGTTGGAAAAGTGCAGCGTCGTGCCCGTCGAAGCGATCCTATCGGGTTTTGCCGACGAGATGGGCGATGTCCACTTCGAGAGCGCCGACGGCTCGATCGTCGTCGGTACATGGCAATCGACGCCCTATGCCGAAATGCTCTCCTACCCTGACGGGGTGGAGTACAGCGTCATCCTCTCGGGAAAAGTCTCGATCACCAGCCCGGACGGATCGGTGGAGACGTTCCAAGCCGGCGAAAGCTACCTGCTGCCGCAGGGGGTTGAGGTCCGGTTCGAGGTGCTGGAGACGATGCGCAAAGTCTACGTCTTGCATACAGCAAAGACTGACGGGTGACCTATGGCACACCCAATGCAACGACCGTCGGTAGCGTCGCTTGCCGACGTGAAGATGTCGCCGTTCTGGCTGGATCGGCCGGATGCTCCCGAGGCGCTGCCGCCGCTGACGGCCCATCGAAAGGCTGATCTGCTGATCGTCGGTGGCGGTTTCACTGGCCTCTGGGGCGCAATCCAGGCCAAACAGGCGCAACCCGATCTCGATGTGGTGCTGATCGAAAAGAGCACCGTCGCAAACGGCGCTTCCGGTCGCCCGGGCGGCGTCGTCTCCACGTCGGTGATGCACGGCCTGTCCAATGCGGTGCGCGTGTTCCCCAACGACATCGCCGAGCTGGAGCGGTTGGGCAAGAAAAACATGCATGGGTTCATGCAGACCATTTTCGACCATGGTATCGACTGCCACGCCGAGTGGGGCGGCGAACTGACCGTTGCCGTGGATGCAGACCATCTCGAAGCTCTTCGCAGGGAGCATGAACTGCACCTTCAATATGGCCATCAGGCCGTGTTTCTAGATCAGGACGCGGTCCAGGCGCAGATCGGATCGCCGCGCTACAAGGCGGGGATCTGGTCAAAGGATATCAGCGGCACGGTGCACCCGGCCTTGCTCGCCTGGGGTTTGAAACGAACGGCCCTTTCTCTCGGCGTTGAGATCTTTGAGAATACGGAGTTGCTGGCGCTCGATGAGGTCGGGCCCAAGATCAAGGTCAAGACGCCCTTCGGCTCGGTGACCGCGCCAAAGGTGCTGCTGGCCACCAACGCATTCGCTTCCGGCCATCCCGGCATCAAGCGCCGTGTTGTCGCCGTCAGAGATCGGGTGCTCGCGACCGAGCCGTTGTCTGAGCAACAGCTGGCGTCGGTCGGCTGGAAGAACCGGCAGGGTGTTTACGATACCCGGACCCAGATGAACTATATGCGCCTGACGAAAGACAACCGGATCATCTTCGGGGGAAGGCTCGGCTATGCCTTCGCGGGCACGACGTCGCCAAGCGTGGATAGCGACGTCGA
Source organism: Ensifer sp. Root142 (assembly GCF_001426785.1). Classification (NCBI taxonomy): domain Bacteria; kingdom Pseudomonadati; phylum Pseudomonadota; class Alphaproteobacteria; order Hyphomicrobiales; family Rhizobiaceae; genus Ensifer; species Ensifer sp. Root142. The sequence continues at coordinate 165,579 of NZ_LMFK01000034.1, read as the reverse complement.
GACCTATGAGCCGCTGGCGGCCGCGTTCTTCGATACGTTTCCGCAGTTGCAGGGCCACCGTTTCACGCATGCCTGGAGCGGCCCGATCGATCTCAGCACACGCATGGCGGTGCATTTCCAGAGATACCACGCAGGCAAGGTGGTTTATGCCGGCGGCTACTCGGGTTTTGGGGTCTCCGCGTCGAGGTTCGGCGCACGCATAGCGCTCGACATTCTCGACGGCTCGAAGACTTCGGAGAGCAGGCTGGATTTCGCAACGCAGCTGCCCAACGTCGTGCCGCCGGAGCCCTTTCGCTGGCTTGGGGCCCAGGTCACGATGTATGCGCTCGATACGGCCGACCAAAAGGGCGGATGGCGCAAGCCGTGGCTCAGGCTGGTTTCGGCAATGGGCTTTCCGTTGAGTTGAGTGGCAATCCTCTAGATAGGGCTCAGCTCGCGAACGCCTGGGCCTGCCTGATTTTTATGTAGCGCAAGCGATGGACGGGATTGGCCGAAGACTGGCTCCGGCCAATCCTCACGGCGTCAGCCGCGGTGATGGCTTTCCTGCAAGCCGTAGACCGGCGTTTCGATGCCGGCCTGGCGGGCTTTCAATTGCAGGGAGAGGTACTGCGAATAGTGCCGTGACTGATGCAGGTTGCCGCCGTGAAACCAGAGGGCTTCCTGCTGTGTCGGCTTCCACATGTTGCGCTGCTCGCCTTCCCACGGGCCGGGGTCCTTTGGCGTGTCGGAGCCCAGACCCCAGCATTTGCCGACCTTTTCGGCCACCTCGCGGCTGATGAGATCGGCCGCCCAGCCGTTCATCGAGCCGTAGCCGGTGGCATAGACGACCAGATCCGCCGGTAGCTCCGTGCCGTCCTTGAGTACCACCGACGTTTCGGTCAGGTGATCAACGTCTGAACCGGATTTCAGCTTGATCGAGCCGTCGATGATGAGGTCGCAGGCGCCGACATCGATGTAATATCCCGAGCCGCGGCGCAGGTATTTCATGAACAGGCCGGAGCCGTCGGCGCCCCAGTCGAGCATGAAGCCCGCCTTTTCGAGATCCGCGTAGAACTTGGCGTCGCGCTCGCGCATCTTGTCGTAGAGCGGGATCTGGAACTCGTGCATGATCCTATAGGGCAGCGAGGCGAAGATGAGGTCTGCCTTGCGTGTCGTCATGCCGGCCGCAACCGCCCGCTCGGAATAGAGGTCGCCGAGCCCGATCTCCATCAGCGAATCCGATCGTACGATGTGGGTCGAGGAGCGCTGGACCATGGTGACGTCGGCGCCCGCCTCCCACAGTGCGGCGCAAATGTCGTGCGCCGAGTTGTTGGCCCCGACCACCACCACCTTCTTGCCCTTGTAAGCGTCGGGGCCCGGATGTTGGGAGGAATGCTGCTGCTCGCCCCTGAAAATCTCCTGTCCCATGAATTTGGGAACGTTGGCCTTGCCGGACATGCCCGTGGCGAGCACAAGTTGTTTCGGCTTCAGCACCACTTCCTTGCCATCGCGCTCGACAACGACGGTCCATTCCTGCTTGTCCTCATCATAGGAAGCGGATTTGCAGGTGGTCGAGTTCCAGTAGTTGAGCTCCATCACCTTGGTGTACATCTCCAGCCAGTCGCCGATCTTGTCCTTCGGCGCAAAGACCGGCCAGTTCTCCGGGAAGGGGATGTAGGGCAGGTGGTCGTACCAGACGGGGTCGTGCAGGCAGAGTGACTTGTATCGCTTGCGCCAGCTGTCGCCGGGTCGCTCGTTCTTCTCGATGATGATCGTAGGTACGCCGAGTTGGCGCAGGCGCGCACCGAGCGCAATGCCGCCCTGGCCGCCGCCGATGATGACGACGTAGGGCTGCGTCTCGTAACCAAGTCCGGCGGCTTCCGCCTGGCGTTTTTCGCTCCAGGTCTTGCGATTGGGGTCGTGGCCGTGTTCCGCCCCCATCGGTCGCTTCAGACCCTTGGGTTCCTCATGCCCCTTGAGCTCGCTCATCGTCGTCAATAGCGTCCAGATCAGGCCATTCTTCAGACGGATATGGCCATAGCCACGCGCAACATCCGTTTCGAATTCGAACCAGCCCTGCGTGATGCCGTCGCCGTCGCTTGCCAGTTCCTTCTCATCCTGGCGAAATCGCGATGGTTTGATTGTTTTCAGTTGCCTTGTCAGCATGTCGCGGATCTGGTCGTGGCCCTCCATCGTGCGCAGGTTCCAGGTGAACGTGACCAGGTCTCGCCAATAGCAGTCAGCCTGGAACAGGTTGACCGCGGCTTCGACATCTCCGCGCTCCAGCGCCTTGCCGAGCTTGGCAAGGGCTGCGTCTATCTTCGTGTTGGGGCTGTCTTCAAGCATGGTATCTCCTCCGTGTTGCTCGAGTGTCAGGTGGCAAACGCCGGGGAAGCTCCTCCTTCCCCGGCGTGCCCGGATGATCATTTTGTAAGGTCGATCAGGATCTTCAGTTGCTTGCCGGCCGGATCGAGCAAGGCGTCGAAGCCTTGGGCAACGGCCCGGTCGAGCGTGATGGTGCTCGTCACAACCTTGGCGGCCGGAAGCAGACCCGATGCGATCAGCCGGATGACGCGCGGCCAGTAGTGGGTCGGGTAGGCCCAGGATCCGCGCAGGTCGATGTCCTTGAAGGTCACCTGGAACCAGTCGAGCGGGTTCTCGTGCGGATGCAGACCCGTTTGCACGACGACACCCTGCTTGCGCACGGCATCGACGCAGGCTTTCAGCGCATGTTCGTTGCCGACGCATTCGATCGCGACATCGCAACCGACCTTGCCTTCCGACGTCGCCCGAACGATGTCGCCGGGATTGTCCCGTTTGGGATTGATCGTGATCAGATCGGGCAGGATCGATCTTGCGAAATCGAGCCGCGCATCGTTGATGTCGGAGACGAACAGCTGTGCTGCGCCGGCTGCCCTTGCCGCCAGCAGTGTCAGGATGCCGATCGGTCCGGCACCGGTGACGAGCACGCTGCTTCCCGCCGTCACGCCACCGCGATCGCAGGCATAGACGGCAACCGCAGTCGGTTCGACAAGGGCTGCCTCCTCGTCGCTCATCGCATCGGGGATCTTCTGGACGTTGTATTCGTTGAGCGTGGCATGTTCCGCCATCCCGCCCCACTGCCAGCTGAGGCCCGCCAAGGCGAGGTCGGTGCTGAGGTGGTAAAGACCGCGATCGGCAAAGTAGTCGCCGGATCGCGGCATGATCAGCGGTTGAACGGATACCCTGTCTCCGACCGCAATGGTGTTTACGCCGTCGCCGATCGCCTCGACGATGCCACCGAACTCGTGCCCGAGAATCTGTGGCGCCCGCGCGCCGGTGAACGGGTGCGGTTCGCTTGGAATGAAAATCGGGCCATAGGCGTATTCGTGCAAGTCCGTGCCACAGATGCCGACAAAGCGATTGCGGATGAGGACCTGGCCTGGCCCCGGATTGCGATCGGGTGGCGAGATCTGTTCAAGCCGCAGATCCCTGGCTGCATGAAATCTGAGTGCGCGCATGTTTCCTCCGTTCTGCCTTTTGTTGCGACAGTACGGAGCAAGGGGCGTGCCAGGGCTGGGTCAGGTTTGAATGTCGTTGCTAATCAATGGCGTAGCTCGACCTGGTGGGCATCGTCCACCTGAGGCGGATGCAACAGGTGTGGTGCCACACCTGTTGCATGCTAGTGCTTGGCGCGCAGCCGGTGGCGCTTGATCTGACGATGGACGGTGGAGCGATCGACGCCCAGGCGCCGGGCCGCCTCGGAGATGTTCCAGCCGCAGGAAGAGAGCATGATCTCGAGCGCCGTGCCGTCATCGGTCTTTCCGATTGGGGAAGGACCTTCAGTCTTGCCTGTCGGCGTCGCTGTGAGGTGGTCCGGCAGGTCGCCGAGTTCAATCCTGTTTTCGTCGCAGACGGCAGCGGCGACGGCGAGAACGTTATCCAGCTCGCGAATATTCCCGGGCCAGCCATGCGCCTTCAGCGCGGCCAGCGCGTCCGACGAGATGTGCAAAGGTCGCTCCTCGGTGCGGTGTTTTTCGAGGAGTGTCGCGAGCAGCCATTCGAAATCCGCCCGATCGCGAAGCGGCGGCATATGGAACACGACGGCATTCAGACGATAGAACAGGTCTTCGCGGAAGCGCCCCTCCTGCACCAGTTGCTGCAGCGGCCGGTGCGTTGCCGAGACGATGCGCAGGTTCACCGATTTCGGTTCCTGCCCGCCAATCGGCAGGATCTCCCGTTCCGCCAGGACCCGTAGCAATCTTGTCTGCAGGGTGAGGGGCATGTCGCCGATCTCGTCGAGGAAGAGGGTTCCGCCGTCGGCCTGTTCTATCAGGCCCTTGCGCCCCTTGGGCGATGCCCCGGTGAAGGCGCCGGGCAGATAGCCGAAGAGTTCGCTCTCGATCAGATGCTCGGGCAACGCGGCACAATTGATCGCAACGAACTTACCCTTGAGGCCGCTGCAGTCATGGATTGTTCGGGCGAGGTGCTCCTTGCCCGAACCGGTCTCGCCCTGGATGAGGACCGGCAATGCGGTCGGCGCGAGTTTGGTGATCCGATCCTGAAGAGCTGCGATCACCGGCACCAGGCCGCCGAGCCGTCGAGAGGGCGAGGCCGTTGCGATCTTGCCGGCCGACCGGCCGACAGGAAACTGCGGTTCGATCGCGTGGGCAAAGAGAGCATTTCCGTCACGCGCGGTCAGAAGCCGTTCCTCAGTCGGCCTGCAACGGGTCAACTCCACCAGGCCATCAACCCCGATATCGAAGAAACGGGACATCGGTTGCCCGATGAGGTTTTGCGGGTCACGCCAGTCGAGCCCGGCCGAACGCGCCAGGATCCGTGCGCCGCCATGGGTCATGCCGATGATGTGGCCGCGGCCGTCGATCGAGATCGCCGCCTCAGGATCGACGTCGAGAAACTCGGGCGAGCGGGCAAAGCGCAGCACCCATTCATGGCGCGTCCGAGCCATCAGGTTGGCGAGCTCGATACGACGCACGGTGGCGGCCACAAGGTGGCGCGCAAGGTTCTGGCTTGCCTTCAGGATTGGAGAGCTGAGCAGAGAAATGTCGAGAACGGCCGAAAGCCCGCCTTCTGTATCGTAGATCGGTGCTGCGGTGCAGGAGAGCGGCGTATGCGTCGTGTCGAAATGGTCACTCTGGTGGATCGTCAAGGCCTCGCCGGTCTCCAGACAGGCACCGACGGCGCAGGTACCCGCCCGCGCTTCGGCCCAGTCGGATCCAAGGTAGAGGCCGGCCCGGCGCAGGTTGTTGTCGAAGGAAGGATCGCCCAGAAATTCGACTGTCACGCCTTTCCTGTCGGAGAGCAGCAGAACGTAGTTCTGTCCGGCGACCTGGTTGTAGAGGTTTTCAAGGCCTGACCGCGCGATCCTGATAAGGTCCTCGGCTTCCTGCCGATGCTCGCGAAGGCGCTGTTCAGGCAGGATGTAGGCTTCGCATGTCTGCGCTGGATCCAGCTTGTGCTGATCAAGGCACCGCAGCCACGACTTGACGACAATGTCGTCGCGTCCCGTTGCCAGGCCCTGTCCCACCCGCTCGATCTCGCGGACATGTTCAGAATGTGAAACCATGGAACTTCAATGGCATTGCTGCCACGCTCCTCCATTCCTCCGAACGCGAATGTGTCCATGGCGAAACGGCTTTGTAAAGGGCCGGCGGACATTTCGTTCAGTTTGAGCGCGATCGCCTGGTCGAAAACACAAACTGCGTGCGAACGGGTCTCAGCGCGACCGGTAGCTGTTGAAGCGGGGCACCTTCCAGGGTTTGCGGAGAAGGCAGGCATTCCCGCATTCGAAGCATTTCATTCAAGCGTCCGTGAGCGGAACGGGATGCTTTCCGGCCGATATATAATTCCTCAACTCAAGTTCGATTTTAGGGTAGAATTAGGCCGCGATTTAAAGGACTGCAGTGTCCTTTGCGCGCCGAATTCGACGTGTGGCGCTGCAGAGGAAAGGTGAAGCCAATGAAAAGGTTTGCAATCGTTGCCTTGTCGCTTGCGACTGCGCTGACAAGCGCTCCGCCGGTCATGGCATTTCCCACAATTGCCGCGCCAGGGATTGAGGCGCCGCAAGCCCAGCTGGTTCAGTACAGGCGATATCGCGGCGGCTACGGCGGCTACGGCGGGTACAACCACGGACATCATCACAACGGTGGTGGTGACGATTGGGCTTGGGCACTGGGTGGGCTTGCCGCCGGCGCCGTTATCGGCGGGCTGCTGGCTCAACCCAGATATTATGGCCCCGGTTACTACGGCGGGAACTACTACGGCAATAACTACTATGGCGGGAACTACTATGGCGGGAACTACTACCGGCAGCGCTATTATGCGCCACGCTATTATGCGCCACGCTACTACCGCCAAGTCTACGGCGGCGGCAGTGCACATATGCGCTGGTGCTACGCGCGCTACCGTTCCTATAGGGCATACGACGATACATTCCAGCCCTATTACGGTCCGCGACAAGCGTGCGTCTCACCTTACTATTGAGCGCGGTTGAGGTACGCCGTTAAACGGATTCATCCGCTATCTGGACGGGTTTGGACTGCTGGCAAGCAATCTGTACCGTCGCCCGGGACGATATATCATCGAAATCCGCGCTCAATGGCGCGGCCGGTGCCGGGTTCTGTCATCGCACCAGCGAAGGATTTCGTCGGCGTTGGCCTTGCCGCCGCGGGGACCATGGACGGTGACTGAGCGGGCTGCGGCAGCCACGGCGAAGTTCAAGGCATCGGCAAAGGGTTGGTTCTGTTCAAGACACCAGGTCAGCACGCCGCCAAAGGTATCGCCAGCGCCAGTCACGTCGACGACATCGACGGGAAACCCGCTAGCGCGCAGTATCGTGTCACCGTTACGCGCCTCTGCGCCCTCGGCCGCCAGCGTGCGCACCACCCAGTCGATGTCATGATCGCGCATCCAGTCTCCGATGCACGACAGGTCTTCATGGCCGAAGGCGGTACGGAAGCCGACCTGGTTGAAGATGACCACCGCCGCACCTTTGAGATAGGGCATGTCCTCAGGCGTGCAGCCGCCGACGTCGAGATCGAAGATGGCGCGGCGCCCGTGCTGGCGCAGGTCGGCCAGAAGTCCGGCCTGTTTCAGAATGCCGCTTTCCGTCCGCACGTGCAGCCGGCGGACACGATAGAGGGTCGTATACATCAATCCGGGCTGACGCAGCGCCGTCAAACTGTCCGGTGACAGCCACATCGGTTGTTCGCCCATCTCAACAGTCAGCACGATGTGCTCGCCATCGACCAGGAAGATCAGGTTGCGCGATTCGGGAATAGCAGGGTCGGTCAGCATGTGGCTGACGCCGACGCCGTTCTCCACGAGGTCGGCAATCAGCCGTTTTGACAGCGGGCTGTCGTTGAGCAATGAGATGAACTGCGTTCGGCCGCCCAGTGCCGCATGTACCACAGCGGCGTTGGCGATAGAGCCGCCGGTTTCCGCCGGCAGTTCGGCGACCATGCCCTTGTCCGCACGACCCGGCCAGCGATCGGCGGTGTAATATTCGTCGAGCGCCACGTCACCGATGAAAAAGGTTGTCATGCGCTCAGTCCTTCCTGGTTGGCCGCCTTGATCAGGCGTGGTCCGCCAGCCACAGGCACCCAGGGGCTTTCACCGAAGCCACATATCGCCATCCAATAGTAGGGCGCAGGGCCCGAAACGCCGCGGCAAGCGTCGTGCCAGACGCCACGATGCATCACTACCACTTGCCCCGGCGCAATCACGAATGCTTCAAGGTCATCGCGATGCGGTGCCTCTGCGTCGGATGCGGGCGCGACGGCCAGCACGATCGGTTGGGATGCGCAGAACAGCGCCTCTTCAGTTCCCAGGTGCCGCTCCATTGCCGCGCAGAGCCATGGTCCGCCGCCGCCGCGCGTGATGCCAAGGTGGCCAGAGCCCTCAATCAGCGGTGCGGCGGTGAACCCGTCTCGCCAGCCGTCGCCCGCCGTCCATATCGCCTTGGGATCTGAATCGTCAGTCAGGTTGTAGGTCGTACCGAACCGCGAAAAGTTTTCGGCGGTCACCGGCCGGGCGAGGACGGCATCCGGAGCGCTCATGCGGCACTCCTTGCAGCACGCACGACGCGCATCAAGCCGGCGACGTGGGCCGCTTCAACCCGGCCGGTGTCCTTATGGTCGTGCTTGAACCAGCTTCCGACGACGGCGCCGTCTGCGTGGGCAAGCTGTTCGGCGGCATTGGCCTCGGTAAGGCCGGCTCCGATCAGGAGCGGTACACCGCCCCCGGTTGCGGCACGGAAACGCGCCACCTTGTCCATGTCGGTCGGCCGGCCCGTCGCATCGGAGGTCACCACGAGGCCGTCGCAACGCGAGGCGCCGATGCGCACGTCCTCTGCTTCCGGCCTGCCGGACAGGACCAGTTGATATTTGAACCGCACGCCCCCGAGCAGCAGCGCCGAGACGCCTTCACGGCGGGTGGCAAGGTCTGCGGCGAAGGGAGCATCCGTCTCGGGCGGCAAATGACCGGCAACGGAATCGACCTGGATGAAGGCGACGGGATAGTGTCGGGCAAGTTCAAATGCGCGCGCATCATCGCGTAGCACATTGACGCCGATGCGCGTGCCGAGATCAAGGCCGAACAGCCGCTCCAGCACCCGCTCCACATCCTCGGCGTGGCCGAAATAATTCTCAACTACCAATCCATCGACACCTTCACCCGCCATAATGCGGGCTTCTTCCTCGGCTTGGGCGAGTTTGCCCTCGGGGCTGTCGCCTGCCAGGTGCAACATGCCGAGAATGGGTTTTGGCGTCGTAAAGGTCTCGCCGAAGCGGCTCATGTTCGTTCTCCTGCGTCGCGCCGCCATCAGGCCGGCGCGGTATCACGCCCCCAACGGGTGGCGAATTTCATCTGGACCGCCGGCGAGTAGACGATCGACGTGCGTTCGACCAACCGATCGTTGGCGTCGAGCACATCCCCGCTGGCGCAAAGATAGCCCGGCACGTCGTGTGCCGGAGCAAACACCTCCCGCAAACGGTCGGATGGCGGCACAACCGTCAAAAGCAATTCCGAGCGAATGGGGTTGCGGTCATAGTCGCGGCGCAATACCTCGTAGAGTGATTGCGCCGCGAAATCGTAGCGGTCGATGCCTGGATAGAGGGCGAGATCGAGCTGCGACGTATCGACGTTCAGCCAGTTGACGGTCTCGCCGTTGGCAAGCCCGCGAGCGCGCACCAGGAACAGTTCACCGTTCTCAACCCGATGCTCCAGTACCCGCGTCGTCGGGCGTTGGCCTTGTCGGCGGGCGAGTTCCGTAAAGCTGCCGAAGTTCCAGATATTGTGGCTGATCGGCCGGTGCGAAACGATCGTGCCCCGGCCGCGAACCTGCTGGACCAGTCCCTCCGACACCAAAAGCGCCATCGCATTGCGCACCGTGGTCCGGGCGATGCCGAACTGGTCACGCATTTGGTTTTCCGAGGGAATGGCTTCCCCTTCGGAAAAATCGCCGCTCAGGATTGCGGCTCGAAGCGCCCGGTAGAGCTGCCGGTAAAGTTGCTCGCTCGAATAGAGATCGAGGCGCAATCTCGACAATCTGTCGTCGGCGGCGATGGGGGCGTCAGGCATGGAGGGATGGGTCAAGGCGGGCTCCGTTTGGCTCCGTTACTTCGTGGTTCCGTTCACCTTGAACTCTTCCACGGCAGCATCTTTCAAGCCATGACGATCGAGGATCTGTGCATAAGTACCATCCGCCTTCAGCGCCTCGAGCGCTGCAAGAACCGCATCGCGCAAGGGGCCATTCGCCTTGGCAAAGGCGATGCCGTAGTAATTGATCTCGTCGACCTTGCCGATCTGGTAGAACTTGCCCGGTTCCTGCTTCATCAGATCGAGCAGGCCCTCCAGGCCGATGACCGAGGCCTGTGCACGGCCTTGGCGGATCTGCATGATGTGCTCGGCCTGTGTGGGGATCTGGATGACCGTGATCGGCTTGTCGGCAGCACAATTGGTCTTGCCGACATTTTCCGCCCATGTGACCCAGCTGGTGCCCGTCGCCACGGCCACGGTCTTGCCGCAGAGATCGGTTTCAACCTTGATCTCTCCCTGCTGATCGGCCGTGGAATAAAAGACGTTGCCAGTCTTGAAGTAGTCGATGAAATCGAGCTGTGTCTGGCGTTCGACCTTGTCGGAGAAGGCGGTCATGATCATGTCGGACCGGCCGGTGACGACCTGAGGAATGAGCTGCGGGAATTCGACGTTCTGGAACTCGGCTGTCAGGCCGAGGCGCTCGGCGACGGCCTTGGCGAGATCGATGTCGAAACCCTTCAGGTCGGTCGAGCCGGCATCGCTGTATTCCATCGGCGGATAGGCAAGGCTGATGGTGACGTTTAGTTTGCCAGCGGCGCGCACGGCTTCGGGCAGGGCGGCGGCCAGCTTCTCATCGGCCGCGGCATGGGCCCCTCCGGCTACACACAGGCTGATGAATGTGGTGGAGGCAAGTCCCAGAACTATTGGCAGCAGTCGTTTCATCTTCTGTTCTCCCATTTTTAAGCTGAAATTTCTCAGGCCAGAACGCGGCTGAGGAATGTGCGCACGCGCGGATCACCGGGGTTGCTGAGGACCTGTTCCGGCGCGCCGGTCTCGCGAATTTCTCCGTCGATCATCACCACGACGCGGTCTGCCACCTCGCGGGCAAAGCCGATCTCATGGGTGACGACAATCATGGTGGTACCGCCGCGCGCCAGATTGCGCATGACCTCCAGCACCTCGCCGACAAGCTCCGGATCGAGCGCGCTGGTCGGTTCGTCGAACAGCATCACCCGTGGCTCCATGGCGAGCGCCCGGGCGATTGCCACGCGTTGTTTCTGGCCGCCTGAAAGCTGCGACGGATAGCTTTCGGCCTTGGCCGCCATGCCGACCTGCTCCAGCAGATCCATGGCGCGGGCTTCGGCTTCGGCCCGGCGCAATCCGCGCACGACCATCGGCCCTTCGATGACATTGCCGAGCACCGTCAGATGCGCGAACAGATTGAAGTGTTGGAACACCATGCCGAGCTGACTCTGCTGTGCGCGTAGTCGCTTGACGGGCAGCTCCTGTAGGGCGCCGCGATGGAGCGCGTAGCCCATGATCGCACCATCGACCCAGACATAACCGCCGTTTGGCGTTTCGAGATGGTTGATGCACCGAAGGAACGTGCTCTTACCACTGCCCGAGGGGCCGAGGATGCACAGCACTTCACCATAGGCGACTTCGAGGTCGAGGTTCTTCAATACCTCGTGGCTGCCGAAACTCTTGCGGATACCTACCGCCTTGACCGCGAGACTCATGCTTCCCTCACAGCGGCGAGACGCCGCGCCCGTCCTTTGAACCAGCTTCGATTGCTGGCAGCGGCAGCGGCATCGCGGCCGAAATGGCGTTCGAGATAATATTGACCGATGGAAAGGACCGTCGTTCCGGCGAGGTACCAGGCGGCGCACACGAACAGCAGCTCGATGACCGCGCCGTTGATGAAGTAGATCCGCTGGGCCGCGTTCAGCATTTCGCCCATGGCGATCGTGGCGGCGAGCGAGGAGAATTTCAGCATGCCGATGGCGCTGTTGCCAAGAACCGGCAGGATCAACCGCAGGGTCTGCGGCAGCATAATGCGCCGCATCGTCTGGCCGGGCGTCATGCCGAGTGTGTGGGCCGCTTCCTTCTGGCCGCGATCGACGGACGAGATTCCGCCGCGCACCACTTCCGTCAGATAAGAGCCCTCGTTGACGCCGAGACCAAGAACGGCAGCGACAAAGGGCGTCACCACATCAACCATGCGCTCGTCGACCAGGCCCGGAATGTAGAGACGGGGAAAGACGAGTGCGATGTTGAACCAGATGAGAAGCTGGAGCAGCACCGGCGTGCCGCGAAATATCCAGACGTAAAGCCAGGCGGCAAAGCGCAGGATTGGATTTTCCGAAAGGCGCATGATCCCGAAGGCGAAGCCGAGGACCACGCCAAGTGCAAGCGCGCAAGCCGAGATCAAAAGGGTCCAGCCGAAACCGGTGATGATGACGCCGGCCGTTAGAAACTGCCCGACGACCGTCCACTGGATTTGACCAACCGCAAAGGCGCGACCGATCACTGCCAGCAGCAGGATGACGGCACCACCGCTTATCCAGCGCCAAGGGTGGCTCAAACGGCGAATGGGCACGTCCGGGCCTGGCAGGTCTGTCAGCGACAGCGTGGGAGTTGCATTCGAGGTTGATCGGGTCATGATGTCCAAATGTAGGGTTAGGCCTACAACTTACTAGATGCGTTCTTTAGCGGAGTCAAGCGGGCCGACCGCCGAAGGAAAAACAAGCGCGTTGTCGGGAAAATGGGCACGTGATCACAGGTCGCGTGCACGTCCGCGATCAGCAGCCAGTTCGTGGCGCTGGACTATCCAGTGAGAGGGTGAGTGTCGTCGGCGTTACGTTGATCGCTCGCTTGGGAGGTTCATCGATGACATATCGTCGAAAGGTTGGACCGTTTCGATGTACACCGCCGAGCACGGATCGAGACGCGTGCGCGGCGGTGACATGGTTCAACATAGCCTTGACTCAGAGCCTTGTAACAACGACTTCCTGATACTCGCTCGGCACCACCATGGTACCGCCATCGGCGCGATTGAAGCGTGCAACGAGCGCCAGCAGATCGGTAGCGAGCGCGTCCTGTCCCGCGGGTTCGAGGGCGGCGAAGGTCTTCAAAACAGGGCCGTAGAAGGTCCGGAAGACCTCAAGCCAATGCTCGGGCGACTTGTAGCGGAACACAAACTGCCGCGGCATTGCCGCAACCGAGGCGGACGTGGCCGGGAACAGTTCCTCGAGACGCGGGCGCGATCCCCAGAGCGCCGGCGAGCGGGCACCTGCCGGCGTTGGGACATGGCGACCGATCGTCTTGAACACCTGCCCGATGAAGCCATCGGGGGTCCAGTTCGCAAGGCCAATGGAGCCGCCGCGCTTGCAGACACGAAGGAGCTCGCCGGCAGCCCGCTCCTGATCGGGCGTGAACATCACGCCGAAAATCGAGAGCACAGTGTCGAACGACTGATCGGCGAAGGGCAGGTTTTCTGCATCTGCCTCCTGGAAGGTGATGGAGAGCCGGTCTGCCTTGGCGCGCTCACGAGCGCGCTCCAGGAGCGCAGGGACGTAATCCGTCGCGGTGACGTCGCACCAGCGCCGGGCGGCGGCAAGCGCACCGTTGCCGTTGCCAGCGGCGACGTCGAGCACCTTGGAACCGGCGCGCAGATCGAGCGCTTCACAGAGGCTCTCGCCAACAATTTGCAGGGTCGTGCCGACGACGGCGTAATCGCCTGAAGACCACGCGTTTTGCTGCCGGGCCTTGAGCGCGCCGAAGTCGACGGCAGGCTGGTGGTTCTGGTCGGCTAGAGCTGCGGATGTGGACATTTTTTCCTCCTTAAGGCAGTTTGATTGGGTCATGGTGCGTCTGTCACAGGCCTGTTTCGAGCATCTGATCTTCCGCGGCTTCTGGTTTAGGCAGAGAGCGTGGGAACCGGCGTGGGAGCCGGCGTGGTAATGACCATGGAACCTTACGGGCGAAGGCAGATCGACATGCCGTCGTTAACGCTCCGACTGCTCGGACCATTGGCAATTCGCCGTGAAGGCGTGGACGTGCCGTTGCCCGGATCGCGCAAGGTGCGTGCTCTTCTTGCCTATCTGGCGCTTTCGCCTCATCCCTCTGGAAGGGCTCAGCTTTGCGACCTTCTGTGGGATGTTCCCGACGATCCGCGCGGTGAACTGCGATGGTGTCTGAGCAAGATCCGGTCGCTGATCGGTGAGCAGCGCGTCCGTGCCAAGGGCGATACGATCGCCCTCGATCTGTCGGATTGCTCGGTCGATGCGATCGAGGTTACCGCAGCCCATCGACACGGCTTTAGGACGCTTGCACCGGAACAGTTGCGATCCCTGGCCGATCTTTTTGTCGGCGATTTTCTTGACGGCCTTGCGATTGAGCGCTGCCCGGCATTTGACAGCTGGCTGGCGTTCCAACGGCGCCGATTGCGCGATACCCATGCGGCTCTCCTCGATCACATCGTACAACGCGCCGGCCATGAGGAAGTGCGCAGCTATCTCGATCGCTGGATTGCCCTTGCCTCCTTTGACCTTCGTCCCCACGAGCTGCTGCTGCAAAGCCTTGCTGCCGACGGGCGCGTTCGGGAAGGAGAGGAGCACCTGGCAGCGACTGCCAAGCTTTTCGATAGTGAAGGCGTTGACAGCAAACCTCTTCGAGAGATCTGGCGCACGGCCAGGGCTCAGGCTGACGAGACGTTCATAGTGCATCCGGCGCCCGTCGCCGAAACGGCGCCGAGCGAAACAGCAGCACCTCAGACGCATCGCCGTGCCTCGATCGCCATCATGCCCTTCGATGACACGTCGCCGATGGCCATTCCGGGTGGGTCGTCGGATGCGCTCGTTCACGACATCATCACACGGCTCGCCCGACAGCGAAGCCTCAGCGTGATCGCCCAGGGCACCATGTTCGCCCTGCGCGACCGCCGGTACACACCGCACGAGGCTGGCCGGATGCTCGGCGTCGACTATGTCGTCAACGGCTCGTTCCAGCGCCTCGGAAGGCGCATCACCGTCTGCGTCGAACTTACGGAGGCGCAAACCGCCCGTATCGTCTGGGCCGAGGTCTTCGAGTACGATGCTGCGGAGACCTTTCTTCTGCTTGACGAGATCGGCAGTCGGATCGTCGTCACCATCGAGCGTGAGGTCGAAGCGCTTGAGAGCAACCGGGCAATCCTGAAGCCACCTAGTTCTCTCGATGCGTGGGAGGCGCATCACCGTGGGCTCTGGCACATGTATCGCTTCACCAGGAGCAACAATGAACAGGCCCAACACTTCTTCGAGACCGCGATAAACCTCGATCCGACATTCGCCCGCGCTCACGCGGGCCTTTCCTTCACCCATTTTCAAAGCGCCTTCCAGCACTGGGCGGATCAGGACGTGGAGGTCGAGCTCGCGTATCGGGCAGCCAGCCAAAGCATGATGGCCGATGACCGCGACCCGGCCGCGCATTGGGCAATCGGCCGAGCGCTCTGGCTGCGGGGGCTGCATGACCAATCCGTCGGCGAGCTGGAACAGGCGGTCGAACTCAGCCCCAGCTTTGCGCTTGGTCATTATTCGCTCGCCTTCGTCCAGGCTCAGTCCGGCGATGCGCAGGCAGCTATTGTGGCGGCTGATCTTTCGCGAAAACTCAGTCCATTTGATCCGCTGCTCTTCGGCATGCTGGCAAGCCGGGCGCTGGCACTCGTGCGCCTCGGACGCTTTGAGGAGGCCGCCGGCTGGGCCATCAAGGCTGCGGCTCGGCCGAATGCCCATGCCCACATTCTGGCGATCGCGGCGCTATCGCTGGCGCTCATCGGCCGGCTCGACGAAGGGCGTGGCTACGTGGCGTCGATCCATCATCGGTTTTCAGGTTACAGCCTGAGCGATTTTCTGACCGCGTTTCATCTGGGGCCCGAACAGCAGACGCTGTTTCGCGAAGGTGCAAGGCAGATCGGCCTCCATTGATGACATCTTGTCCCTGGTTCATTGTTTCTGATCGTCCTTGCATTGTGGGGATCAGACAATGAAACATCGGGTCGTGCTTGGCTTTGCGGCCGCCTTGGGTTTGCTCGTTGCGGCGACATTCGTCGTGCCTTCTCGGACCTCCGTTGCTCCCATAGCGATCGAGACATCTGTCATTCGCAGTTCAGATCTTCTCGAAAAAGCCTGGAGCCTCCCGGTCGCTTCCGCCTTTGACAAACGCGTCACGTGGCAGTCGAACGGTTCGCGGTGTGGACCTGCAAGCCTTGCAAACAGCTTCCGCTCGATCGGTGAGGACGAAACGACCGAGGCCGACGTCCTGTCCGGAACAGGTACGTGCTGGACGGGGTACTGCATAATGGGGCTCACTTTGGACGAGCTGGCTGAGCTTGCGCGAAAGAAGACGAGCCACCAGGTCACCGTGCTGCGGAACCTGACCGCCGAGCAGTTCCGTGAGCACATGACGCACGCTAACGATCCCGACCGTCGCTACATCATCAACTTCGATCGTAGGACGATTTTTGGAGCGGGAGCAGGACACCACTCACCCGTGGCGGGATATCTGGAGGCCGAAGATCTGGTGTTCGTCCTGGACGTGAATGAGCAGTTCAAGCCCTGGCTCATCGAGCGCGATCGTTTGTTTGCCGCCATGGATACTCTCGACGGCGATAGCAAAAGAGGCCTGCTTCAAATCGGCGGCCCCTGACCGCGTTGTCGCTTTCGCAGCGGGCGTGTCTGGATAGGCAGGTCTTCGAAGTCCCTCGGGGCACCGGGAATGTCCTGCAGACGGCGAACCGGTCAATCGGTTCGGCCTGCTCGACCGCAGGCGGGCGTTACGACCATATGCGGAGGTCACTCTGCGATGTAGAGTCTCAAGCATTGATTGCTTACCATAAGGCAGGAAGCGTGTCCCAGATGGTTTAGCGGTGCCAGCCCAGGGCGGGCGGGTCGACCTGGCGTAGTTGCGGCGTGGAGAAACGCATCGTTGCCGGGCGCCCAGATGAGACAATGCGCAGGTTGAGCGCGAGCCGAAGCCTCTGGGATGGCGTTTTGATTTTGATCGGCGGTGTCCTCAGCATGCCTGACCATGCCTCGGTCGGATAGGACGCGAGGTTGCCGTCACCGAGATCGAAAGGTGCAAGCGCCTGTGCCGTCAGACCTTCCGGGCCACAGTCTTCAAGCACAAGGGAGATGTCCCGCCAGCCATCATGCGCGTCGACCTCGACCGCGCAGCTCGCCCGGACCCAGGCGCCTGCCGGCAGCGGATTGATGAAACCTTCCGGCAAGATCTCCAGGACGCAATGGCCGCCTTCCAGACTGATTTCTTGCCAGCCTGCCGGATGACCGGTGCTGCTTACGGCACGGCTGGCCGTGACGTTGCAATCGGGCGGCGGCCCCGCAAACGTCTTTGCGTTGCCCGGAAGCGGATCGGGAACAAAACTTCCGAGGGGATTGTGAACCGGGTCGAAACGATCGTCCCGCGCCCACCGTTCGGGAACGTGCGGAGCAAGCAGCCCGCGGAGGTACTCGGCCAACGCCTTGCCGACGGCATGACCGCCCGGCACAGAAAAATGCGTGCCGTCATCGGAGAATCCGGCGTGTGGAACGCCGTCCGCGCTATGCCAGTCGACCCAGGCGCTGTTCCAGTCGAAGATGTGGCAACGGGGTCTTCGGGCCGCGAAGGCACGGCTCTTCTGGTTGATCCATTGCGCCTTGGCACGCTCCGATCCGCCGGCCGACCATTTTTGCGTCCCGCGGGCAAGGATCGGCAGCAGGATGACCAGCTTGCCGGCATCGAGCAGGCGGGACACGATCGCCTCGCGGATCGCCTGAATGGTTTCCTTGGTCTCCACCATCATGTCGTTGGTTCCCGCGTCAACGATGATGAGGTCGAAATCAAGCGCAAGGACCTGGTCGATCCGGTTGGCGATATCTAGGGCCTTCTGGCCTGAGACACCGGCGTTAAGGCCACCGAAGCCGCGCGAGTCACCCACCCGCCCGCTCGGCTCCCATCCAGGATGTACGCGTGGGTCGTGGAAGACGGTGATATCGAGCTGGCCATGGGTCAGCACCTCCGCCCATGTCGACCAGCCCCTGGCCGACGATCGGATATGCCGCTCGCCGGCATCGTGGTTCTGCTGGACGAGCGAGGTCCCGAGCAGGGCGACCCTGCTCCCATGGATCGGAGATGTGACTGTCATGTTCTGGTCCTACGAGAAGAACGTGCCGCCATTGACGTCGTAGCTGGCGCCGGTGATGAAGGCAGCCTCGTCGGAGACGAGGAACGCGACCAGACTTGCGACCTCGGCCGATTGTCCCTCGCGCTTGAGCGGTGTCGCTGCCGCAACCCGCTCGCGCACTTCCGGTTTCGTGAAGGTGTCGTGGAAAGCCGTGGAGATCATGCCGGGGCAGACGGCGTTCACCCTGATCTTCGGGCCGAGTTCCTTCGACAGGCCACGCGTGAACGTCATCACGGCCCCCTTGGAGGTCGCGTAGGCGACGGCGCCGGGACCGCCGCCGTCACGGCCGGCCTGGGACGCGAAGGTGACGATCGAGCCTCCTTCATTCATGGCGGGCACCGCGGCTTTGGTTGCATTGAACAACGACGTCAGATTGACGTCGATCACTTCACGGAAGAACGCCTCGTCCATCTCGGACAGCGTCTTGCGGGCGATGATGCCGCCGGCGACGTGCACGAGGCCATCAAGCCTGCCGAATTCCGACACGGCCTTGTCGACCGCGGCCTGGGCATCCGCCGCATTGGTCATGTCCGCTCTAAGTGCGACCGCCTTGCCGCCCGCCGCATTGATAGCGCCGACGCTCTGTTCAGCGCTTGATGCCGAGCCGAAATAGGTGACGACGACCTTTGCGCCTTCCTTGGCAAGTCGCTCGGCGCAGGCCTTGCCGATGTCGCGTCCGCCGCCGGTGACCAGCACGACTTTGTCTTTCAGTCCGTTCATGGAAATATCCTTTCGTGATCAGAAGTTCTTTGGGATGACGATGCGCAACTGGTTGTCGTCGACATCGGTGAAGTAGATGTCGGCGCTGAACCCCTGGTCGTCGATGAAGTTAAAGACCCGCCGCGGCTCATCGAGCGAATAGGGAACGAGCAGGGTGACGAGGGTGTGCTTGCTCGCCGACGGCAGGCTGGCCTCGATATGGTATTGGGTATCCATGCCCTCGACGTCGGCGGGATCGATCCCTTCGAAACCTTCGACCAGGCGAACATTGGGCGGGCCGGAGGTCGAGTGGACGAACTGCCCGTAAAGGCCGGCGCGCTCTCCGGTCAGGCGGAAGCTGTTGGTGCCGACGTCCATCGGTCTTGTCGCATGAAACAGCCATTGAACGGGCTTTGGACGGGAGCACTCGACGCGGTCGACGAGCACAACGAAATCGCTTGCGGTGAAATAGACGTCGCGTTCGGCGCGCAACACGTCAGGATCTGCGGCCCGGTAGGCCGCCGTCGCATCGCCGCTGATGAAGACATGGGACGGCTCCTCGCGCACGGTGACAATCCGCCCCCCGGCCTTTTTTGCAATCGTCTTATCGCCGTCGGCATACTGACCTTTGCCGTCGATGAGGATGGCGTTCTTGGAAATGGTCTGGCGCCGCCAGTTACGGTGCATGGTGGAGTTGAAGGCCACATAGTAGCCGCTCTGGATGGCCAGATCTTCGCCGAAGGCATAGAGCAGGAAAGCGTTCTGGTCGCCATGGCTGTGGCTGAGCGAGCCGAAGGTGCTGCTCTTGAACAGAAACTGGATATGCCGCGCAGGGTCGTCCATGTATTTCTGGATGGCGACCCAGCCGATATCCTTGAACCATTTCACTGGTGGCAGGTCGCTTGGCGCCTGGGCTACGATCTGCGGATAGTCGTGGCGATAGACGAGATCGTCGAAATTGAGATCCCACCAGCCGTAATTGTAGAACTCCATCTCGGTTCCGGCGGCGTCGGCTTTCAGGCGCTCGTAGTACCACTGGTAGTAAGGATTGCCGGTGACGCCTGCGAACTGGCGGACATTGTAGCCGACCTTTACTCCCGGCGGGTCGCCGAGGGTGGAATCGTCTCCGAAACAGGCGCGACGGGTACCCGGTGCCTTGGTGTAGAGCGGGAAGTCGCCGGTCTTATGGAAGAACGGCCTCTTGTAGAGGTCGACGTCCAGGAAGTTCTTGATGAGGTTGGCGGCCTCCGTCAGGTAGGCGATGCCTGTCATCCAGTAATGCGGACCCTCGGCCCACCCGCCATCCGCGTCTCCCCACGGGGAGTAGAGTGTGAACAGGAATTCGATCGTATAGTCGAGCCAGCTTTCCGCCTCGTCGCTTTCTCCAGCAAGAGCGATGCAGGCGGCCGTCAATGCGGCCGATAGCGAGCGCACGGCGTGACTGTCATAGGGGAAGACATGGATGCGCGCACGCCACAGGACATGATCGGCAACTTCGCGCGTCCGCGCCAGCAGGACGTCGCGGACCTCCGTCCGTTCCGTGTCGTCGAGATGATCCCACAGCCAGTCGTAGCCCCAGGCGAGTGCGGTGACGACGCGGAAGGCTGCCTCGTCGTTGTAGGAACGCGCGGTGGCGCCCAAACGATCCCATCGCGCGATCGCCAGCAGCCATTCACGCGCCCTGGTGATCAACGCAGGATCGTCGAGAATGACGCCGGCGATCGCCAGATGGCGCACCGCGTAGATGGCTTCCTGGCAATCGATGTACATCTGCCGCCAGAGTTTCGCGACGCGCACGTTGTTGGGGTAGAGGGCAGGCTCTGCGATGAAATCGCGCGTGAGCCATGGCGCGACAGACTTGTCGAAAAAACCCTGCCAGCCGCAATGATCGGCATCTGCCTCCAGGCGTTCGCGAAAATCACCGACTTCGCTCGGACCGAGCCAAAGTCGGGGATGGCGTAGATCCGCAGCCTTCCAGCGGAATTGCGCGCGCGGCAGCGGTGTTTCCGGCAAGCCGGGCAGGATCTCGAATATTCGAACGCTGCTCCAGGCGGACACAACGGTTTTGGATGCGCCATCCCATAGCGCGAAGGCCCAGTGATAGACGCCGGGCTCGAAGGTTACGTCCGGCGTGAAGAAGTTCCAATTAAGGTCTTCGAACAGCAGCGTATCGGCCGGTGGAAAGGATGGATTCCGGGACACCTTGAGGGCATAGCGGGCATTGTCGTCCAGCGCCGGCAGCCAGCTGAAACGCGGCGGGTTCTCCTGGATGGCGGAGCCGTTCGGCTGATAGGTGATCGTCAGCGTGCCGGGTTTCGGCTCGTCGAGATAATGCAGTCGTGGGGCTTCGTCAGCTTTGGGCATCGAAAATGACGTCCTTTAACAAGTCAGGGAGTGAATAGGGCGCGGCCGCGCCGCGCCCTGATGTGTCAGTTCTTGGCGTATTGGCGGTCGTAAGCCGTCTGCATGACCTTGATGACCTCGGGCAGGCCGAGCTGTTCGAGGCGATCCTGATAGGCATCCCAGGAGGCGTCGACATTCTGTGCGCCGAGCACGAAGGTCTGCTGCATCTCGGTCATGTATGTGAGCAGGCTCGGCCAGTACTTGTCGTAGACCGCCCGTTCCTCGGCGCTCATCGAGACGCCGGTGAATTCGGGCTGCAGCAGGCCGGGTTCCTTCTCGTACATGGCGATCCCGTCGAGGGCCATCTTGTTGGTCCACTGCTGTTCGGACGGGTAGGAGGCCCAGTAGCCGCGCGGCACGCCGGCGCCGATTTCCCACATCTGGGCGTTCACCGGCTTTGGGTTCTTGAGGACGCTGTCCTTGTAGACCGGTTTGCCGTCTTTCATGGCGTAGTTGACGCCCTCGACACCCCAGTTGGAGAGAATGCGACCCTTTTCGGAGAACCAGAAGTCGAAGTACTTGATCGTCTCGGCGGGGTGCTGATTGGTGTAGGAGATCGCCCAGCCGGCAGGCTGAACGGTCGCACGCCGACTGTCCTCGAAGCGCTTTCCCGATACCGTTTTCGGTGGCAGCATCGGTGCGAAATTGATACCGGGAACGCTGTCCTTCAGAGCCTCGGTATAGTTCGAGGTGCTGGCGAACCAGTCATGGGTCATGCCGCCGATATTGTTACCGAGCATGTATTCGCGAACGCGTGCGCCGCGAGTAAAGACTTCCGTGTCGATGAGCCCTTCGCCAAACCACTGGGCAACCTTTGAAATCCCGGTCTTGTAGTTTGCAGTCGTCCACGGGTGGACGATCTTGCCGTCCTCGACCATGAAGTCGCCGTAGCGTTCCGACCCCGAGACGCGCGCATCCCACATGTTGATGAGCCGCACCGCCTCGATCGGCTCGCGGGCGAAATAGGGAACCTCGTCCTTCTTGCCGTTGCCGTTGGGATCTTTCTCGCGAAATGCCTTGAGCACGGTGTAGAGCTCGTCGACATTTTGCGGCTCCTTGAGACCGAGCTTGTCCAGCCAGTCCCGCCGGATGAACCAGGCGCGCGAATACTCTCCCTCCGGAACATAAGGGATGAAGTAGATATGCCCATCGGGCGCGCTGATGGCGCGGCGCACCACGGGATGATCGTCGAAGAACTTCTTCAGGTTGGGGGCGTTTTCGGCGATCAGGTCGTCAAGCGGCAGGAAGGCGCCTTCCATGCCGTAGCGGATAAAGTCGTCCTTGAGGCCGCCTGTCACATCGCCTCCCACGATATCAGGCAGATCGCCAGACGCCATCAACAGGTTGAAAGCGTCGCGGCTGTTGCTGGTGGCAAGCGAGGCCACGTTCTTGACATGGATCCCGGTCCATTCGGCCGCTTTTTTCTCAACGGGCCAGTTCTCCGTGTAGACGTACTTGTCGCGGAAATGGAAGTGGATCGTCAGTTCGAGCGGATCATCGACGATCTTCGTCGACGCGTCCTCGGCGGCGGCGCTGCCCAATTGCAGAAGCGCACAGGTGGCAAGTAGCGAAAGCCTTTTCCCAAAACGTCTCATTCCATTTCTCCTCCTTAAACAGAACTGGCCGTTATTCCTTGACCCCACCAAGGGTGATGCCCTTGTTGAAGTATTTCTGGATGCTCGGATAAATCAGCAGGACCGGAATGATCGAGGCGATCATGATCGCGGCTGTGACGGTTTCGAATGAGTAGCGCGAGCTCAGCAGGCTGCTGGCAAACTCGTCGTTGGCGGTGAGGTCGACGATGATGCGCTTCAGGTAGAGTTGGAGCGGGATCTTTTCCTCGCCGCGCAGCAGCACCATGGCCCAGAAGTAGCTGTTCCAGCGCGAGACGATGCAGAACAGACCGACGGTGATGATGGCCGGCTTGGACAGTGGAATAAATACCTTCCAGAGCAGCTGCCATTCGCTGGCGCCGTCCATCTTCGCTGCTTCCTCGAAGGATTTCGGCACGGACTCGAAGAAGTTGCGCAGCAGGATGACGTTGAAGGCATTGCAGGCGAAGCCGATGATCAGGCCGAAACGCGAATCCAGGAGGCCAAGGTCGCGCATGTTCAGGAAGAAGGGGATCATCCCGGCATTGAACCAGAGGGTGAATGCCACCATCAGGTTCAGGAATTTGCGTCCGCGCAGCCTAGCGCGTGACAGCGCATAGGCGCCGGGGATCATGATCGCCAAGCTGACCGCGGTGCCGCCGAACGTGTAGATGAAGGTATTGCCGTAGGCGATCCAGAACAGTCGGTCGGACAGCACGAATTCATAGGCCGCAAGCGTCAGGTCCTTGGGAAACAGAATGACCTGCCCGGAGGTGACCGCCGCACCTGACGAGATCGATACCGCCAGCAGATAGATGAACGGATAGAGGGTCGACAGGACGAACAGTCCGATCAGGGCCGCATTCGCATATCCGAAAATACGATCGCCGCGCGAGTATAGGCTGAAAGTGGCCATGACATTCACCAGAGCGAGGTTGATGAGACCTTCCGGCTGATCCGGTTGGCCGTGAAGACGAGGGCAAACGCGATGACCGCGTTGAACAGGCCGGCGGCAGTCGCCAGGTCGTACTGGGTTCCCTGCAGGCCGGTCCGGTAGACATAAGTCGAGACAACGTCGGCGGTGCGGTAGGTGGCCGGTTGGTAGAGTAGGATGATGTATTCGAAACCGACCTCGACCAGGTTGCCGATGCGGATGATCAGCATGATGATGATCGTCGGCAGAATGCAGGGCAGGGTGATGCGCCACATCATCTGCCAGCGCGAGGCGCCGTCGACCCGGGCGGATTCGTAGAGTGTCGGGCTGATACCGGCGATGGCAGCGAGATAGACGATCGATTCGAAGCCTGCCTCCTTCCAGACGTTGGAGCCGATGAACACCGTTCGGAACCATTCCGGCTGTGTCAGGAAGTAGATCGGATCGAAGCCGAGGCTGGACAGCACGAGGTTGACCACGCCCGTGGTTGGCGACAGCAGGTTGATGACGATGCCTGCAACGATCACCACCGAAATGAAGTGTGGAAGGTAGACGACGGTCTGTGAGAAACGCCGGCCGACTTCGCTCTGCAGCTCATTGAACATCAAGGCCAGGATGATTGGCACCGGGAAGGCGAAGATCAGCCCCAGGCCGCTGATGGTGATCGTATTGATGAAGGCGCGGATGAAGATCTGGTCATTGAGTAGCGTCCGGAAATTTTCGAACCCGACCCAGGGACTGCCGGCAACGCCACGGAACGGGCTGAAGTCCTTGAAGGCAATCTGCAAGCCTTCCATCGGCTTGTAGAGGAAAAGCAGGAACCAGACGAGCATCGGCAACAACAACACATAAAGCTGCCAGTCTCGGCGAAGATCCTCCGCCAGGTCCTTGATATGCTGGGCGATCTTCGATCCCATCATCTGCCTCACGCCTGTCCGTTGATGGCTTTGCCGGTCTCCACGTCGAAGACATGAAGTCTGGCGGTGGGGATCGCCAGCCTGGCGACATCCGACAGGCTTCTCCCGTCCACGGGCGTATCGACCTTGGCGACGACCGGCTGGCCGCCGATCCTGCAATGAAGCAGCGCTTCCGAACCGAGAGGCTCGACGAGGTCCACGGCCGTCGCTATCTCCTGGGTGTCGGCCCCCGGGCGGCCGACTTCGATATCGAGGTGTTCGGGACGCAGGCCGACGAGAACTTTCTGGCCGGCGCGCATGCCGGCGGCGATTGCAGCCGGCATGCGGAACTGGACCGGAACGTTGCCGTCGACGCAGGCAACGGCAGCGCCGTTTGCCGCTTCCACGCGCGCTGCCACGAGGTTCATGGGCGGCGATCCCAGGAAGCTCGCAACAAACGCATTGGCCGGATTGAGGAAAAGCTCCATGGGCGAGCCGACCTGTTCGACGCGTCCGCCATTCATGACGACGATGCGGTCGGCAAGCGTCATGGCCTCCACCTGGTCGTGCGTCACGTAGATGCTGGTGACGTCCATGCGCTTGTGCAGCCGCTTGATCTCCGCGCGCATCTGGGTGCGCAGCTTGGCGTCGAGATTGGACAGCGGCTCGTCGAACAGAAACACCTGTGGCTTTCGCACAATCGCGCGACCCATCGCCACGCGCTGTCGCTGGCCGCCCGAAAGGTCCGCGGGCTTGCGCTTCAGATAGGGCATCAGATCGAGAATGGCGGCCGCCTCGTTGACAGCGGCTTCGACGACGTCGTTCTTCTCGCCACGGACGCGCAGTCCAAAGGCGATGTTTTCCGCGACATTGAGGTGCGGGTAGAGCGCGTAGTTCTGGAACACCATGGCGACGTCGCGATCTTTCGGCGCGACCCGGTTGACGACGCGGCCACCGATCGAGATCGTGCCATCTGAAATGTCTTCGAGCCCGGCCACCATGCGCAGGGTCGTGGACTTGCCGCAGCCCGACGGTCCGACCAGAACGACGAACTCTCCCGGTGATACCGACAGCTTGATGGAGTGCACGACTTCGAGTGCGCCGTAGCGTTTCACTACGTCGTTCAGTTCAACTGCAGACATTTGATTCCTCCCGCCGGCGCGAACCCCTTAGGTCAGGTTGCGCCGCGGCCTCCGTTTTTCTGTCGTTGTCGCATTGATCGATTCAATGTAGCTCCACAGCTTCGGGTCGCGTGAGAGCTCGGTAATCTTGCTTTCGAGCGAGCCGAGGTGTCGGCTCATTGCCGCCACGGCCGCATCCGGCGAAGCTTCACGAATGGCATCGACGATGGCCCGATGTTCCTCGATGACTTCTGCAGTGCGGCGAACGCCGAAGACCATCTTCAAATGGCGCATGCGATCGATCTCGCCCTTCGCCTGGTTGACGAAGGTCCACACACCGCTCAGACGCGCGGCTGCGAAGATGGCTTTATGAAAGCTCTCGTCGAGCTCGAAGAAATTCGTGTAATCCTCGCCCTCTACGGCTGCAATCTGCTGGTTGAGGCAGAGTTCAAGGCGGCCGAGATCTTCGAACGTGTGGCGCTTGGCCGCCTCTGCGGCCGCTCCGGCCTCCAACCGAAAGCGAATGAAGCACGCCTCGATATAGCGCTGGACCTCGATCGTCGCGACAAACGTGCCGCCCTGCGGCACGACCTTGATCAGGCCTTCCTCCGAGAGGCGGATGATCGCTTCGCGAACCGGTGTCTTGCTGACGTTGAGGATCGCGGCGACCTCCTTTTCCGGCAACGCGCGGCCAGGCAGCAACCTCACCTCGACGATCAGTTGCCGAAGCAGGCGATAGACCTTTGACGTCGTGTTGCCCGCACCCTCGATCAGGGAGGGCCGAAGGAGCTCGTCAAGTGGAAGTGCCGGTATGGTGACAATCTCAGACATATCTATCCGCTAACTGATATCTTAGTTGCAAGATTGATGTCTTAGAGTGTGATTGTCAACCGTAAATAATTTTGTCGTTGAGCGAGGGGTCTGCGTCGGAAAATCACGCCTCTTCCGGTCCCGATCCCGCGTGGCGGTTCGCTGGCCTATCAATCGCAATTGACATCGTCTGTATCCTGGATACAATTTGCCTCGATCTTGGGAGGGATCGATGAGTCAAACCTTTGAATGGCGAAGCCAATCGCGCCTGCTCGACGAAGTTGCCCAGGCGCTTCGCGAGCGCATCTATGCCGGCGTCTATGCGCCTGGAGCGACGTTGCGCCAGGAGCGGATCGCTGCCGAATTCGGCATCAGCCGTACGCCGCTTCGCGAGGCCTTGCGGGTGCTGGAGCGCGACGGGCTCGTTGTGAACAAACCGGGCAGCGGTGTCAGGGTGGCCACCGCCGACCTGCCGAAACTTCTCGATGCCTATGCTGTGCGCGAGGCGATGGACGGCGTGGCGGCGCGCAATGCCGCCGAGCGCGCCACAGCATCCGAAATCAAAGCACTCGCGAAACAGATCGATCAGCAGCAGAAGGTCGTTGAGCGCTGGGATCCCGGCGCCTACACCCAGTCCAACGTCGTCTTTCACGAGGCAATCGTCAGTGCTTCGCGCAATGCGTCGCTGGCGTCGCTCGGGCCGCTTCTGCGGATGACCTCTCAGGTCTTCGCTCCGGCCTTTTCGCTTTCCAGCGAACGCGCCAGCACTGCCGTTGCCGAGCATCGGCTCATTGTCGAGGCGATATCGGCAAGGGACCCTGATCAGGCTGAGAAGCTGGCGCGCGCGCATATCCATGCGACGGCCATGAGATTGAAAACGCTCCTCCCGCAGGGCGAGACTGGCAATGAGGCATGATGTGAAGACTTACGGCAATTTCATCGCGAACACGTGGCAGGACGCAATTGGCGGCGAGCACATCGCCGTCAGGGATCCCTCCAACGGTGAGATATTCGCGCGCATTGCCCGGGGAAACCGGGACGACATCGACCTGGCCGTGCGCTCGGCGCGCTCGGCGCTTGGCGGCCAATGGGGGCAGATGACGGCAACCGAACGCGGACGGGTGCTCAGCCGGATCTCGGCAGCAGTGCTGCGCAACATTGACCTTCTGACGGAGCTCGAAGCGCAGGATGTCGGCAAGCCCCTGACGCAGGCGCGGGCTGATGTCGTCGCGCTCGCGCGCTATCTGGAATTCTATGGCGGCGCCGCCGACAAGGTGCATGGCGACACCATTCCCTATCAGAACGGCTTCACCGTGCTGACCATTTACGAGCCCCATGGGGTTACGGGTCATATCATCCCGTGGAACTATCCGATGCAGATCCTTGGCCGGAGCCTCGGCGCAGCCCTTGCCATGGGCAATGCGGCAGTGGTCAAGCCTGCCGAGGAGGCGTGCCTGACAATCCTGGAATTTGCGCGCATTGCCGAAGAAGAGGGCCTGCCATCAGGAGCGCTGAACGTCGTCACCGGGCTGGGCGCGGAGGCGGGTGCCGCGCTTTCCGAACACCCTGATGTCAACCACATCTCGTTTACCGGTTCGGTGCGCACCGGTGAGATGGTGCAGGCGGCGGCGGCGAAGAATGCGGTGCCGGTGACGCTTGAACTCGGCGGCAAGTCGGCGCAGATCGTCTTTGCCGATGCGGACCTCGACCGCGCCGTGCCATTCCTGGTCAACGCCGGGATCCAGAACGCCGGGCAGACCTGCTCGGCCTCGTCACGCATCCTCGTCGAGCGCGCCATCTACGAAGAGGTCGTGGCGCAGATGAGCGAAAGATATCGCGCGCTCAGGGTCGGACCGGCCAGCGCCGATCTGTCGCTTGGCCCGGTGGTCTCGCATAGGCAAAAGGCGATCATCGAGGGCTTCCTTACCGATGCCGCCAAGGATGGCCTGAAGATCGCGGCTGAGGGCGAGATCGTCGCCGACGCACCTGCTGACGGCGCCTATGTCGCACCGACATTGCTGCGCGACGTGCCGCACGAGCACCGCACGGTACAGGACGAAATCTTCGGCCCGGTCCAGGTGATCATGCCGTTCGACAGCGAAGAGGAGGCCGTTCGCCTTGCAAACGGCACCGCCTACGGTCTCGTCTGCGGGGTTTGGACAAACGACGGTGGTAGGCAGCTGCGCATGGCGCGCGCCGTCCACGCCGGTCAGGTCTTCGTCAACAATTATGGCGCCGGCGGCGGCGTCGAGCTGCCCTTCGGCGGCGTCAAGAAATCGGGCCATGGCCGCGAGAAGGGTTTCGAAGCCCTCTACGGCTTCGCCAGCATGAAAACCATCTCGGTTTACCACGGCTAGTTCAGCGTCGGGAGGAACAAGTGTCACTAGAAGGTAAGATCGCTCTCATCACCGGCGCAGGCTCCGGTTTCGGCGAGGGCATTGCGAAGCGTTTCATCGACGGCGGTGCCAAGGTGGTCGTTGTCGACCGCGATGCCGCAGGGGCCGAGCGCGTGGCCAAGCAACTCGGCAGCAATGCGTTTGCCGTCGTCTGCGACATCTCCAAATCATCGGACGTCGACGCCGCCGTTGCCGCGAGCCTCGAGAAGTTCGGCCGCGTCGACATTCTCATCAACAATGCCGGCATCGGCCACAAGCCACAAAACGCCGAGCTGGTGGAGCCGGACGAGTTCGACAGGATCCTCGGCGTCAACGTGCGTGGCGTCTATCTCATGACGCGCGCGCTGCTGCCGCACATGAAACAGAACAAGACAGGCGTGATCGTCAATATCGCCTCGACTGGCGCCAACCGGCCGCGGCCGAACCTTGCCTGGTACAATGCGACGAAGGGCTGGGTGGTCTCCGCGACCAAGGCGCTGGCGATCGAACTTGCTCCGTTCAACATTCGCGTCGTTGCCCTCAATCCGGTTGCCGGCGAGACGCCGCTTTTGACGACCTTCATGGGCGAGGATACCGAGGAAATTCGCCAGAAGTTCCGCGATTCCATTCCGTTGGGCCGCTTGCTGAAGCCCGAGGATCTCGCCGAGGCCGCCGCCTTCGTCGCATCGCCGCAGGCGTCGATGATCACCGGCGTTGCACTTGACGTCGATGGCGGGCGTTCGATCTGATGACGACAGCGCCGCGCGTCTCTTAGGGCGCACGAAAGTCGCGGCACTTTGATTGACTGCATGTTTCCTTCAATCGGATGCGATTAATGGAAACATGCAGTGGGACCATAAACAACCAAACCGCAAAGCGGGGGAACCATGCTTAACTTGACGAAATGGGCACTTGCTTCGTGCTTCATCGCCGCATCGCTGACCACAGCCATGGCCAAGGACACGATTACCGTCGGCCAGGTGCTGGAACCGCCGGGCCTCGACCCGACCGCGGGCGCCGCCGCGCCGATCCGCTATATCACCTACGGCAACCTGTTCGAAGGCCTGGTGCGCGTGGTTGAAGATGGCACCGTCAAGCCGCTCCTGGCCGAGAGCTGGGCGATCTCCGACGACCAGAAAAGCTACACGTTCAAGCTTCGTCAGGGCGTCAAGTTCCACGACGGCACGCCATTCGACTGCTCGATCGTCAAATTCTCCTATGAGCGCGCCGTCGCAGCGGACTCTACCAATGCGCAGAAGGGCCTTTTCGAGCCGATCGAAAAGACCGAGTGCCCGGATCCGGCAACCGCAGTCGTGACCCTGAAGCGCCCGGCATCCAACTTCCTGTTCAACATGGCATGGGGTGACGCGGTCATGATCGCGCCGTCATCGGCCGCCGACAACAAGACCAAGCCTGTCGGTACTGGCCCCTACGCGTTCAAGGAATGGGCGAAGGGCGACAAGGTCGTGCTGAACAAGAACGCCGATTACTGGGGCGAACCGGCCAAGCTGACGGAAGTCACCTTCAAGTTCATCAGCGACCCGTCCGCAGCCGCAGCCGCCGTTCTTGCCGGCAACGTCGATGCGTTCCCGATGTTCCAGGCCGCCGAACTCGTCAGCCAGTTCCAAAGTGATTCCAACCTCCAGGTCGAGGTCGGCAGCACCTCCGGCAAGGTGGTTCTTGCGCTGAACAATGCGCGCAAGCCGTTTGACGACGTCAGGGTTCGTCAGGCGCTTGCCCATGCGATCGACCGGAAGACCCTGGTCGAAGGCACCTATTCGGGCTTCGGCGAGACGATCGGTTCGCATTATTCCCCGGTGGAGCCCGGCTATGTCGATCTGAACGAAACCTATCCCTATGACCCGGGCAAAGCGCAGCAACTGCTGCAGGAGGCCGGTGTCGAAGGTCTGGAAATGACCATCATGCTGCCGCCACCCGCCTATGCCCGGCGCGGCGGCGAGATCATCGCGGCCATGCTCAGCGAAGTCGGCGTCAAGGTGAACCTCGTTCCGATCGAGTTCGCGCAATGGCTCGACCAGGTGTTCAAGAACTCGGATTTCGACGCGACGATCATCGCACACGCCGAAGCCCGCGATCTCGATATTTACGCTCGCGACAAATACTATTTCAACTACCAGAACCCGGACTACAAGGCGCTCTACAAGTCCTTCACGCTCGCGTCGACGGAAGCTGAGCAGCTCGATCTCGTCGGCCAGCTTCAGCGTAAACTGGCGGCCGATGAACCGAACGTTTTCCTCTACGCTCTTCCGAAGATCGGCGTCTGGAACAAGAAGGTGAAGGGTCTGTGGAAGAACATGCCGGTGCCGGCGGACGATCAGACCCAGACCTACTGGGAGAATTGATCGCTTCTCATGAGGTGGAGCGGTATGCGGGCTGAAAACCGCACACACTTTTCCTCATCCCGCTCCAGCATCCGCCCCTCCACAAATGGGGGCGGATGCAGATCAGCCGTTGACCGTCCCCGGCGCCGGTCAACGCTCGCTCATTCCGGGAGGTTGATGTGATTTCCTTTGTTGGCGGTCGCCTTGTGTCGCTCATATTGACGACCCTGGTCGCCTCTATCATCGTCTTTCTGCTGATGCAGGTGCTGCCCGGCGACCCGGCAGTGCTGATGCTCGGCATGAACGCCGACCCGGATGCGATCGCGGCGCTGCACCGGCAGCTGGGCCTCGATCAGCCAATCTGGATCCGCTACCTCCAGTGGATCGGTGGCTTTGTCGTCGGCGATTTCGGCATGAGTCTCACCTATTCGGTGCCGATCCGTGAACTACTCGGACCCCGCATCCTGGTGACATTGCCCCTGGCTCTCCTCTCCATGGCGATCTCGGTCGTGGTTGCGATCGCCATTGGCGTCTATGCCGCGGCCAATCGCGGCAAGGCCGGCGACACGGTCGTCATGGGCATCGCGCAAGTTGGCGTCGCCATCCCCAATTTCTGGCTCGCGCTTCTGTTCATTTTGCTGTTCGCGCTGAAACTTGCATGGTTTCCGGCCTCGGGCTTTGCCGGCTGGCAGGACGGTATCTGGAGCGGCCTCCACTCGCTCATTCTTCCAGCCTTTGCGCTCGGCCTGCCACTCGCCGCCATTCTCGGACGCGTCACCCGCTCGGCCGTCATCGAAACGCTCGGGGAGGATTTCATCCGCACTGCCCGCGCCAAGGGCCTCTCGCGCGCTGGTGCGCTTTGGAGGCATGCGGTGCCGAACGCACTCATCCCCGTCGTCACCATCATCGGCCTGCAGTTTTCGTTTCTGCTTGCCGGCACGATCATCATCGAGAACGTCTTCAATCTGCCGGGTGTCGGCCGGTTGGTCTTTCAGGCGATCGCGCAGCGCGATCTGGTGACCGTGCAGACGCTCGTGACGCTGCTTGCCGCGTCCGTCATCACCATCAATTTTCTCGTGGATCTCGTTTACGGCTATCTGGATCCGCGCCTGTCGAGGGGAGGCCACTGATGAGCACCTCGGCAATCACTTCGGAACCAGGCCTGTTGGCCAAGCTTTTTGGTAGCCGAAGCCTGATGTTCGGCCTGACGGTCACCGCCATCCTCATTGCGATGGCCGTGGTTTCCACCGTCTGGACACCCTTCTCGCCGACGGCGATGAATTTCCGCGACAAGCTTCAGGGACCAAGCCTCGCCCATTGGTTCGGCACCGACAATTTCGGCCGCGATATCCTGTCGATGATCATGGCCGGGGCGCGCAACTCGATCGCGGTCTCGATCGTCGCGGTGCTCGTCGGCGCCGGCATCGGCGTGCCGCTCGGTGCATGGGCTGCGGCCCGCGGCGGCTGGGTCGATGGCCTGGTCATGCGCATGAGCGATCTTGCCTTTGCCTTTCCTGCACTGCTGACGGCGGTCATCATCACGGCCATCTTCGGCCCCGGCGCGACCAATGCCATGATCGCCATCGGCATCTTCAACATTCCGGTCTTTGCCCGCGTGACCCGTGGCGCTTCGATGGGGCTTTGGAAGCGCGAATATGTGCAGGCGGCCCGCTGCGCCGGTCGCGGCGACGTGGCGATCACCTTTCTGCACATCCTGCCCAACATCAACCACGTGCTCCTGGTCCAGGTGACGATCCAGTTCGCCTTAGCAATCGTTGCAGAAGCTGGGCTTTCCTATGTCGGTCTTGGCACCCAGCCACCGATGCCAAGCTGGGGCAAGATGCTGAACGATGCCCAGACCTTCATCTATCAGGCCCCATGGCTCGCCATCTTCCCGGGACTTGCGATCACGTTCGCCGTGCTCGGCCTCAACCTCCTCGGTGATGGCCTGCGCGACATTCTCGATCCGCGCGTGAGGCGACAAAGATGACGGCACCCTTGCTACGAATGGTCGGAATGTCGGTCGAGCTGTCAGCGGGCATGACCCAGGTCGATATCGTCTGCGACGTCGATCTTGAGCTCAATCGCGGCGAACGCCTCGGTATCGTCGGAGAATCCGGCAGCGGCAAATCCATGACGGCGCTCGCCGTGATGGGACTGCTGCCGCAGCGCATGCGGGTGCGCGGCGAGTTGATGTTCGATGGCCGCAACCTCGCAGATCTGCCCGAAGCCGAATTCTGCAGATATCGCGGCCGGCGCATTGCGATGATCTTTCAGGAGCCGATGACCGCCCTCAACCCGGTCAAGTCGATCGGCGCCCAGATCGCCGAAGGGCGACGCCTTCATTTTGGCGAAACCAGAGCCGATGCGGAAAAGAAGGCGCGATCCTTGCTGGACAGGGTTGGTCTGCCGGCGCCGCGCTTCAATCTGGACCTCTACCCGCATCAACTCTCCGGCGGCCAGCGGCAGCGCGTGATGATCGCCATGGCGATCGCCTGCGAACCGGACCTGTTGATCGCCGACGAACCGACGACCGCGCTCGATGTGACGGTGCAGGCACAGATTCTTGATCTGCTCGATGACCTGATCGAAGATACTGGTACGGCCCTGATGCTGATCACCCACGATCTCGGCGTGGTTTCCGAAATGACCGACCGTATCGCGGTCATGTATGCTGGGCGTGTCATCGAGACGGGGCGCACCGACGACGTGTTCGCGCGCATGGCGCATCCCTATGCGAGGGGCCTCTTCGCTGCGTCTCCTCATGGAGCTGCCCTTGCTCCGCGCCAGATCGGGGGAAGGCCAAGGCTGAACGCAATCCCGGGCATCGTTCCCGATCCCTTTGCGCGGCCGGACCATTGCTCCTTTGCTGAGCGTTGCGCCTTCGTTCAGCCCGACTGTCGGCGGGCGATACCGCCATTGGATCTGATCGATACCGACAGGAATGTGGAGCATCGCGCCGCCTGCTTTCATCCACGCGAAAGGATGGTGGCACCATGAGCAATGTCATTCTGAGGACCATCGATCTGGTGCGCGAGTACCAGTTGCCGCGCCCATCGATCTTTTCCAAGCAGACCAGCTTGCGCGTGCTGCACGGTGTCAGCGTCGAGCTTGGCGCCGGCAAGAGCCTCGGCATCGTTGGCGAAAGCGGCTCGGGAAAATCGACCCTTGCGCGCGCCGTCATGGGGCTTGAACGCCCGCAATCGGGGCAGGTTACCATTGCCGGCAAGGATATCTATTCGCTGGACCGATCAGAGTTGCGGGAGGCGCGCAAGGGATTTCAGGCGATCTTCCAGGATCCCTACGGGTCACTCGATCCGCGCCACACGGTGCGGACCATCATCTGCGAACCCATCGTCTCACTGGAACGCGGAACCAGCGCGCTTGAGCGCAACCGGCGCGTTGAGGAGGTGCTGGAGGCGGTCGGCTTGCCCTTGGCGTCAGTCGACAAGTATCCGCACGAGTTTTCCGGTGGCCAGCGCCAGCGTATTGCCATTGCGCGCGCACTCATCACCCGACCGGCGCTGATTGTTGCCGACGAACCGGTTTCGGCGCTCGACGTCTCGATCCAGGCGCAGGTGCTGAACCTGATGATGGATCTGCAGGAGAGGCTCGGGCTCTCCTATCTGTTCATCAGCCACGATCTGGGCGTGGTTCGCGCCATCACCGACCGGGTCGCCGTCATGCATCTCGGGCGGATCGTCGAGGAGGGACCGACCAACGAGGTGTTCGACAACCCGCGTCACCCCTACACGCAGGCGCTTGTCGCCGCCGTGCCGAAACCCTTTGCCGGACGCCGCAAGCGGGTCCGGTCGAACGCCCCGCCGCAAACGCCTGTCCATACCGCCACGACCTCAGAGGGCTGCGCCTATGCCGCCGTCTGTCCGCGCAGGCAGGATATCTGTCTCGCCCAAACGCCCATGGCCAAGCCGGTGACGCCGGCCTGGTCCGCCCGCTGTCACTTTGCCTAGAACTCTTTGAAATTCTGCAATTCTCCGGAGTTGCTCTTGTTGCAGGAATTATTGCCCATGTCCGATCTTGCCGATTTCACCGCCGTCGATCTTGTCGAGGCTTACCGCCTGCGAAAGCTCTCTCCCGTCGAAGTCGTCGATGCTGTCATCGCGCGCATCGATGCATCCGAGCCGAAACTCAATGCGCTTTGGGCCTACGATCCGGACGAGGCGCGCAAGGCGGCGAAGGCGTCCGAGGCACGTTGGGGCAAGGGTGAGCCTCTGGGCGCGATCGATGGCGTGCCGGTGACGATCAAGGAGAACATTGCGACAAAGGGAACGGCTGTGCCGCTTGGCTGCGCGGCCGTGCCGCTGGTGCCGGCCCTGACCGATGCGCCGCCGGCGGCGCGCACCCGCGAGGCGGGTGGCGTCATTCTGGCCAAGACCACCATGCCTGATTACGGCATGCTGTCTTCCGGCCTTTCCAGTTTTCACAAGCTGGCGCGCAATCCCTGGGACCTGTCGACCAATCCCGGCGGTTCGAGCGCCGGAGCAGGTGCGGCCGCAGCCGCCGGCTACGGTCCGCTCCATATCGGCACCGATATCGGCGGTTCCGTCCGCCTGCCGGCCGGCTGGTGCGGCGTCGTTGGTCTGAAGCCTTCGGCGGGCCGGATCCCGATCAATCCGCCGTTCATCGGCCGCGTCGCCGGGCCGATGACCCGCACTGTCGCCGATACGGCGCTTTACATGTCCGTATTGTCGAAGCCGGATGCACGCGACACCATGTCGTTGCCCTATGCCGATATCCCCTGGCTCGACCTCAAACGCGATGTCAGGGGATTGAAGATCGGCCTCTGGCTCGATGCCGGCTTTGGCCAGGCGGTTAGCGCGGAAACCGAGCAGGCGGTCAGCCAAGCGGCAAAACTCTTCGCGGACGCCGGTGTCATCATTGAGCCTGTCGAGCCCTTCCTCACCCGCGAGATGATCGATGGCCTCGATCGCTTCTGGCGTGCGCGCGGTTGGGAAGACGTCTCGCGTCTTTCGCCGGAACAGCAGGCGCAGATACTGCCCTACATCTTCAACTGGATCGAGACGGCCAAGGATTTTTCCGGCCGCGACGTCTATACCGGCTTCGCCCAGATCGACGCCATGCGCAACGCCATCCATGCGGCGTTGACCGGTTTTGATTTCATCCTCTCGCCAACGGCACCGACCGCGTCCTATCCCGCCGAATGGGCCTCGCCGATCAATGACCCACAGAAGCCGTTCGAGCACATCGCCTTTACGGTCGCGGTGAACATGGGTGGACAGCCCGCGATTTCGGTCAATTGCGGCTATACTGCCAGCGGTTTGCCGATCGGGCTTCAGATCATCGGCCAGCAGTTTGACGATATCGGGGTCTTGCGCCTTGCACGAGCATTCGAGACCCTGCGTCCGCAACAGCGGCCATGGCCGAAGGTCACCGCATGAGCCGCCCTGCACCAACACAAACACTGAAACGACAGGAGTGCCGAAATGGCCGATCGTAAGCTTTTCATCCTTCCCGGCGACGGCATCGGCCCGGAAGCCATGGCGGAAGTCCGCAAAATCATCGCCTACATGAATGCCGAGCTTGGTGCCGGCTTCGTGACGGACGAAGGCCTTGTCGGCGGTTCTGCCTATGACGCCCACGGCCAGGCGATTTCGGAAGGGGACATGGTAAAGGCGCTTGCAGCCGACGCCGTGCTGTTTGGTGCCGTCGGCGGTCCGAAGTGGGATGCSGTGCCTTACGAGGTCCGTCCCGAAGCCGGTCTCTTACGCCTGCGCAAGGACCTGCAGCTGTTTGCCAACCTGCGCCCGGCCATCTGCTATCCSGCGCTTTCCGCCGCATCGTCGCTGAAGCCGGAACTGGTCGAAGGCCTCGACATCCTGATCGTGCGCGAGTTGACCGGCGGTGTCTATTTCGGCGAGCCGGCGCTTTCCGCCGCATCGTCGCTGAAGCCGGAACTGGTCGAAGGCCTCGACATCCTGATCGTGCGCGAGTTGACCGGCGGTGTCTATTTCGGCGAGCCGAAGGAAATCATCGATCTCGGCAAYGGCCAGAAGCGCGGCATCGACACCCAGGTCTACGACACCTACGAGATCGAGCGCATCGCCGGCGTTGCTTTCGAACTGGCCCGCACCCGTCAGAACCGTGTCTGCTCGATGGAAAAGCGCAACGTCATGAAGTCGGGCGTGTTGTGGAACCAGGTGGTGACCGAAACCCACAAGGCGAAATATTCCGATGTCCAGCTCGAGCATATGCTGGCTGACGCCGGCGGCATGCAACTGGTGCGCCAGCCCAAGCAGTTCGACGTCATCGTCACCGACAACCTGTTCGGCGACATGCTGTCGGATGTGGCGGCGATGCTGACCGGCTCGCTCGGCATGCTGCCTTCGGCCTCGCTCGGTGCACCGGATGGTGTCACCGGCAAGCGCAAGGCGCTCTACGAGCCGGTGCACGGTTCGGCCCCTGACATTGCCGGCAAGGGCATCGCCAACCCGATCGCCATGATCGCCTCGTTTGCCATGTGCCTGCGCTACTCCTTCAACCTGGTGACGGAAGCCGACAACCTGGANGCCGGCAAGGGCATCGCCAACCCGATCGCCATGATCGCCTCGTTTGCCATGTGCCTGCGCTACTCCTTCAACCTGGTGACGGAAGCCGACAACCTGGAAAAGGCGATCGCCACCGTGCTCGACAAGGGCATCCGCACCGGCGACATCATGGCCGAAGGCGCACGCCAGGTCGGAACCGTCGAAATGGGCGAAGCCATCCTCTCCGAGTTCAAGGCGCTGTCTGCCTGATACGAGCATTTCCAGGAAAAGTGCGAAGCGGTTTTCCGCCAGGAAATGCGTAAAACAAAAAGCTTGAACGTTTCCGCGGCATCGTCTGAAGCGGAAACGTTCAAGCAAGAGGCGCGCCCGATCGGGCAGCGCCCCGCAAGTTGTCAGAACACCTCCGGAGCGATCCGGAGGTGTTTTGCATTCGACAGTCTTGAATTCGACGGCCGAACCGACACATGCAGGCAGATGCTGCGAGCAATGAGGGGCGGCGAGGGACCGCATTCTCGCATGCAGACCGTTTGGAAAGGCCGACATGAACCGACCGCTCGCATCAACCGGATGGATCCTGGTGACGACACTGATCCTCGTACTCGCCTTCATTCCGCTCGATCCGTTTCTGTCGACGCGGGCGCAGGAACTGCCCGAGGGCATCGTCGCCTTCAATCGCCTGATTACCGACTTCGGCACCTTCGGCTGGATGATTTATGTCTCGGGTCTGGTGCTTGCCGTCGCCTTCATCCTGCAGCGTGCCGTTGGCCAGGCGCCGTTTCAGCGCAAAGCCCGAACTGTCCGCAACCTTGCTGCCTATTTCTTGCTGACGATCGGCACTGCCAGTGTGCTCGTGCATGTGCTGAAGTTCCTGATCGGGCGGGCAAGGCCCGAGCTTCTGGTGGATCTCGGTGCCTACAGCCTGACGCCGTTTACCGGCGACACCCTGTTCGAAAGCTTTCCATCCGGTCATTCGACGGCGGCGGGTGCTTTTTTCGGCGCCTTTGCCATGCTTCTGCCGAAGCTGCGGCCGTTGTTTTTCGTGATGGCATTGGTCATCGGGGTCTCGCGCGTCATCGTCGGCGCCCACTATCCGAGCGACGTTGCTGCCGGGCTGCTGCTTGGCCTATGGACATCTATGATGGTGGCGTTTCTCTTCGCCAAACGCGGCTGGCTTTTCCGCGCCGACGAGGGCGGTTGGCCTATCCCAAAGCGAACAGGCTCCCGCCCATAAAAAAGCCGGCGCGGAAAGCCGCGCCGGAGTCGGGAGAGCCGTGATGCCTCTCGGGGAAGTCTTTAGTCCATCGCGTGGATGTCGCGATCCTTGGTTTCCGGCAGGAACAACATGCCGATGACCAGGGTGATGCCCGCAAAGACGATCGGGTACCAGAGACCGTAGTAGATATCGCCCTGAGCCGCGCTCATCGCGAAGGCCGTGGCCGGCAGCAAGCCACCGAACCAACCGTTGCCGATATGGTAGGGCAGGGACATGCCGGTGTAGCGGATGCGGGTCGGGAACAGTTCGACCAGCAGGGCGGCAATCGGGCCGTAGACCATCGTCACGTAGATGACGAGAACGGTCAGAACGGCGATGATCATCGTCCAGTTGACGTTGGCAGGATCCGCCACCATTGCGTAGCTGCCGCCCTTGGCGATCGTGTAGACAGCCATTTCGGTGGCGGCGCCGACTTCGTCCTTGGTCAGGAGCTTGTCGGCAATGAGCTTGTCGGCAGGAACCATGGTCTTTTCGCCGCCGCGAACGGCAGCGGCATCAAGCGCCAGTTCCGGATTGGCGGCGACGAAGCCGTCAAGCTTGGATTCCGGAACCTTTGCCGCACCACGAACCAGCGGGTAGCCGGCATCATGGAGAGCCATGTTGGTCTGCTTTTCGAAGCCGGCGTTGGCAGCCTTGGCACCATCGCCTGCAGCGATCGCGTCATAGCTGTTGATCGTCGTTTCGCCGACCTCCACAGTCGCGGCAGTCCCCGCCGCAGCGGTCGTTACCACGTCATAGGGAACCGAGTTCTTGGTCAGGAACGCGGTTGCGATGTCGCACGAGGTCGTGAACTTCGCGGTACCGGTCGGGTTGAACTGGAACTTGCAGTCGCCCGGTGCCGCGGTCACGGTCGCCCGTACCGTTGCCTGGGCCTGAGCGAGCGCCGGGTTACCGGCCCAGGTCAGCGCCTTGAACAGCGGGAAGTAGGTGAGCATGGCAAGCAGCAGGCCGGCCATGATGATCGGCTTGCGGCCGATCTTGTCGGAGAGCCAGCCGAAGAGCACGAAGAAGCCCGTACCGATCAGCAGTGAGGCGGCGACCATGATATTGGCCGATTGGCCGTCCACCTTGAGCACGCCCGTCAGGAAGAACAGCGCGTAGAACTGACCGGAGTACCAGACGACGGCCTGGCCGACGACGGCGCCGAACAGTGCCAGAAGCGCGATCTTGGCGTTCTTCCACTGGCCGAAGGCTTCCGACAACGGTGCCTTGGAACCCTTGCCCTCTTCCTTCATCTTCTTGAAGGCCGGCGACTCGTTCATCTTCAGGCGGATCCAGACGGAAACGCCGAGAAGCACGACCGAGACCAGGAACGGAACGCGCCAGCCCCAGGCTGCAAACGCTTCTTTGCCCACCAGGTACTGGACGAGCAGGATCACCACCAGCGACAAGAACAGACCGAGCGTTGCCGTGGTCTGGATCCACGAGGTGAAGTAACCGCGACGCCCGTGCGGCGCGTGTTCGGCCACGTAGGTTGCAGCGCCGCCATATTCACCGCCGAGCGCCAGGCCCTGAAGCATGCGCAGAGCGATGAGCAGGATCGGCGCAGCGATGCCGATCGAGGCAGCGCCAGGCAGGATGCCGACCAGGAAGGTCGACAGACCCATGATCAGGATCGTCACGAGGAAGGTGTATTTGCGGCCGACGAGGTCGCCGAGGCGACCGAAGACCAGAGCGCCGAACGGGCGAACCAAGAAGCCCGCGGCAAACGCCAGAAGCGCGAAGATGTTTCGCGTCGTTTCCGGGTAGGAGCTGAAGAAGGTCGCGCCGATGTAAACGGCGAGCGAACCGTAGAGATAGAAATCGTACCATTCGAATACGGTACCAAGCGACGAGGCGAAGATGACCTTCTTCTCCTCGCCGGTCATCGGACGTGCTTTTGTGTCGTCCGCTGTCGCGACATTTGCCATTTTGTTTATCCTCCACTCCAAAACAGCCCATTGGAGCGCCCATTGGCTGGCTCGGACAATTCCTCCCTTGAACGTCCGAACGTGGTGCGCCTGATCACAGGATGTCAGAAAAGGAGGGCCGCAGGCAGGGATGCTTTCGGCTTATGACTTTCGTCTAAGAAGCCAGAGACCTCAGGCGCGAAGGGCTGCCGCCGGCGATTGCCGGTAGGCGATCATGGCCGGCAGGACGGCGAGGATGGCGGCGAAGACGAGAATGGCAGAGACAAGAAATCCGTCGCCGGCAGCGAACATGACAGGCATGGCAACGCCGCTCTCACCGGAAAGATATCCGGCTATGAACTTTGCGGCACCGAAGCCAAGCGCGAAACCGGAAAGCACACCGGCGGCAATCAGCGCAAACAGTTCGCTCCAGACGATGACAAACACCGCCGTGCGCGGCGCGCCGAAGGCACGAAGCGCCCCGATCTGCCGTCGGCGCTGGCCGACATGCAGGATCGTGACGAGCAGGATCGCGGCTGCGACCAGAACCTGAGCGCCCGTCGTCACTCCCACGAGCACCCGCTTGGCGTCGCCAAGTGTCGCATAGAGGTTCGTCAGCACCTCGCCGGGAAAAACCGCCAGTGTCGAGTTGCTGCGATAGTCCTGCCGGAGCTTGTAGGCGTCGGCGATCGATTTCGGTTTGACGAGGATCGCGGGCAGGCCGGGCGTGGCCTTGCTCCAATTCTCGTCGAGCGCCGCGTCCGCATCGATATGAGGGTGATCCGCCTCGACACCGGACGCGGCCTCGTCATGCGCGTGATCGTCGGCATCATCGTGTTCCGCCGCTTCCATTCCATGCAGCGCCCAGACCGCCTGCATCGGAACCAAAATGGCACGGTCCCAGGCGGTGCCCGTGGGCTTGAGGCGCCCGACAATGCGATAGGCGAGTTCCGTGTGGGCGTGGCCGCCGAGTTCGGCAAGTCCATGGGTCGGCTTGACCGTATAACCGAGTGGCAAATCGACGGCGGCGCCGGCAACCGCTTCACCAAGGGCGGCAAAGGCGCGGCCTTCGGCAAGCTGTTCGAGTTCCGCAAGCAACCCGGTGGAGGTGCCGACAACGGCATAGCCGCCAAAGCTGTCACCGAAGCCGACCGGTGCTGCGGAGGCGACGCGCGGATCGGCAAGAAGGCGCGGCAGAACCGTGCCTTCCATCAGCGGCAGCGGCGAGGGTTGCAGGAAGATCGATGAAAGCACGAGCTGGGTCTCGCTGCCGGGGGCGCCGATCACGAGGTCGAACTTGTCGGCAGCACGCGCACTGCCGAGCCGAAGCGCCCGTTCCTGCAAGGTGACGGCGACGCCGAGCGCCGTCGCCAACGCAACCAGGAGGACGACGACGAGCGAACCGGCCCAGAGGCGGCGCAGATCCGCAAGGATGAAACCGATCATGCCGCGCGCTCCTCGATGAGGCCATCTTCGACGATGCGCCCGGCGGCAAGCCGGATGCGACGGTCCATACGCCGCGTCAGCGCCAGATCGTGCGTCGCAACGATCAGCGTGCAGCCGCTTTCGCGTGAAAGCTCGAGCAGCAGGTCGCCGACGGTCTCGCCGGCGTCGCTGTCGAGGCTGGCGGTCGGCTCGTCGGCAATGACCACACCCGGCTTGCGCAAAAGCGCGCGGGCGATCGCCACCCGCTGCATTTCACCGCGCGACATGGTTTCGATCATCTGGGTCGGCCGGGTGAGGCCGACACGCAGAAGCAGATGTTCAGCACGGGCGCCGACATCACGGCTCATCGCGCCGGAGAGCCTTGTCGGCAGCAGAACGTTGTCCAGAGCACTGAGGCCGGGGAAAAGATGAAAGTCCTGCAGGACCAGACCGATATTGGCGCCGCACCAACGGTCACGACGGCCCTCGGAGAGCGCGCAGATATCGACATCGCCCCAGAGGATGCGGCCCTGTCCGACCCGCTCGAGCCCGGTCAGGATGCTGATCAGCGTGCTTTTGCCGGATCCTGACGCACCTGTGAGCGCCACACGGCTGCCGGCGGCGACGTCAAGGCTGTCGATCGCAAGAGCGGGTGCGGCAAGTCCGGGAAAGCTGACATCGACGCCTGCGAGTTGAAGACCAAGCATGCCCTAGACCGCGTAAAATTGAGACGAGCGCAGACGCAGCAGGCTGACGAATCCGGTCTCCGGATCGGTCCAGGAGCCGACCTCCAGTGTCCCGCGAACCTCGATCGTCTGGCCGGGCGGCACGAAGGTCTGCTTCTCCCCGAGATAGACGACGACGATATTGTCCGGCCAATCGGAATCCGACGAACAAAACGGGCAAAGCGCCATCGGAACTTCCGTCAGCACGAAGAACGCTGCCTCTGCCTTGAGCGGCGGCGCCATGAAGCCGCGCATGCGGACTTCCTGACCGGCAAGGCTCTTCACCTTTGTCGAGAATTCGAGGCCGAGTACACTGACCTTGCCGTAGAGCTCATCGAAAGTGAGACTGGCGTCGGCCAGGGCCGCATGCCCGTCGAACGCGACAACCGCGCCGGCAATCAGGCCGAGCACAGCTCGACGGCTCAAGGATATGGGTGTCGGTAGGGTCATCGTCTTATCGCCAAGAGTACCCCGGCAGCGCATGGGCGTGATGTGGCCGGGAATGAACGTCAGCGTGAAGCCTCCTCCCCGTTTCAGGGAGGAGGCGGGTTTCAAACAATCAGTTGGTCTGCTTCACGCCGAGGGCAAGCGCATCGACGAGAACGCGGTAGACGTCGCTCTGCTCCATGTAGCCTCTGAAGCCCTCGCTGCCCGGACCTTCCGACTGCAGCACGACGTCGTCGACCGTGTGCTGGCCGGTGCTTTCGTCCTTCGGCAGGATGCCGACGCGCAGCACGGCGCCGGGCATGTCCTTGTAAGCTTCGTTGGCGACATACTCGTCCTTCTCGTTCTTCACCGCCGGCTCGAACGGCCCGTCCAGCTTGGGGCTGAAGGTTTCGTAGTAGTCGGGGAAGTTTGAGACGAACATCGCCAGACGACGGCTCGCGTCGATCTTGTCGGGGAAGCCGTCCTTGTTCTCGTCGGTATAGTTCGGGAAGCCCGCCGAAGCGCCTGTTTTGACCTTGTCGCGGCCTTCCTTGCCCTCGACGGTGTCGTCGATGATGCCGAGCAGTGAGACGCCATGGGTATGGTCGCCGGTCACGACAACCAGCGTATCCGGGTTGTTCTTCGCGAACGCGCGGGCAACGCCGACCGCCTGGTCGAACTCGATGGTCTCGACGACGGCGCGCTCCATGTCGAGCGGATGGCTCATCTTGTCGATCGAGGCGCCCTCGACCATCAGGAAGAAGCCGTTTTCGTTCTTCGACAGCCTGTCGAGCGCGGTCTTGATCATGTCGACAAGGCCTGGCTGGCCGGGGAACTTTTCGACCGTGCCCTTCTTCAGGAACTCGCGATCAAGCGTCACGTCCATGTTGCCGGTGTGGAACAGACCGAGAAGCTT
Source organism: Ensifer sp. Root142 (assembly GCF_001426785.1). Classification (NCBI taxonomy): domain Bacteria; kingdom Pseudomonadati; phylum Pseudomonadota; class Alphaproteobacteria; order Hyphomicrobiales; family Rhizobiaceae; genus Ensifer; species Ensifer sp. Root142. The sequence goes on along the minus strand of NZ_LMFK01000034.1, from coordinate 121,492 downwards.
GCCGTCGGCGGGCGCATTGGCAAGTTCGCTCTTGTCGGTCGCAAGCGCATAACCGGCTTCCTGGAAAAGCTTGATGTAGTCCTGGTTGTCCTTGCGCTTGGAGCCGGGCGTCTCCTTGCCGAGGAAATAGGCCGAGCCTCCGCCAAGGATGACCTCCGGCTTGACGTCGTAGATCATGCCGACGATCTCGGCCTTGTCGCTGCGGTTGCGGGTGTGGGCGACGACGGCGGCCGGCGTGGCGTCCTCGATTTCCGAGGTCGTGACGAGACCGATCGACTTCTGCGTCTGGCGGCGCAGCGCTTCGGCAATGGTCTCGACCCGTGGATCGTCGAGGCTGTCGGGCGTGCGGTCGCCATAGACGCCCACGGCGTTGATCACGGTCTTGTGGCCGGTCATGTAGGCCGACATGGTGTTGGCGCTGTCGGTGTCGATCGAATTGGTCGCCGACGTGCCGATGAAGGCCATGCGCTCGAGGTCGTCCATGTTGAGGCGGCCATTAGCCTTACCCTCGGTCATGCCCTTCGACATGATGCGGGCGGCGGTGCGGTGCGCAACCGAAAGGCCATCGCCAAGCAGGAAGATGACGTTCTTGACCTTCGGCTGCTCCGCCGTGGCATAGACGTGCCAGGTCACGGTCTTCGTCTCTCCGCCAGCCGTCACTTCGACCTTGTAGCTGCCCGGTGCGCCAATTATAGCGTTGCGCAGGAGCAGGGCCGAACCGAGCTCCTTGTCTTCCTTGCCCTTTTCCATCGCGACATAGGCGGCTTCGGCACCGAGCGCTGCCTTGTAGTCCTGGCCGTTGACGGTCACCTTGATGTCTTCCGCCTTGACGGCGCTCTTGAGCTCGACCTTGAAATCGAACGGGGAACCGGCAAGAATTGTCGCGCGATCAATGGGATAGACGTCTGCGGCCTGAGCGGCGTGGGCCAGAACCGTCGTGGCAAAGAGGGTGGCAAGAAGCATACGCATGGCAATCGTCCCTTTGAGGTGTCGGATTGCGCGGTCGTAACGCCCGGCGATGACAGCGACATGACATTGCGATCACGTTTGCAGGCGCCAAGCATCGCACGCTTGACTCGCCGATAGAAACAATTATTACGAGCCTCGGAAAGGAAGGCATTCCATGCTTCGCCGCGAACACAACTTCGCTGACAGCAGCGTCCTGGCAGAAATCGCCGGGCAGGATATGCGTTTTCCAGCTTCCTTCAAAACAACGGCCAAAACGACGACGAAAACCGTCTGACGTCTCTGGCCCTCCGCTCTCTCCCCGGTTTGGCCGGGGACAGGAACCCTCGCGGCGGATCGCGCGGTTTCCCCCTCCACCCGACGAGGAGAGACAAAAAAGAGAGCTTAGATCATGGGTTTCAAGATTGCAGTCGCAGGCGCCACCGGCAATGTCGGCCGGGAGATGCTGAACATCCTTTCGGAACGCGGCTTTCCCGCCGATGAAGTGGTCGCCCTTGCTTCCGCCCGTTCCCAGGGCACGGAAGTTTCCTTCGGCGACAAGACGCTCAAGGTCAAGAACCTCGAAAACTACGATTTCTCCGATACCGATATCTGCCTGATGTCGGCCGGCGGCGCGGTTTCGCTGAAGTATTCGCCGAAGATCGGCCAGCAGGGTTGCGTCGTCATCGACAATTCCTCGGCCTGGCGTTACGACTCCGAAGTGCCGCTGATCGTGCCGGAAGTGAACCCGGACGCGATCACGCTCTTCACCAAGAAGAACATCATCGCCAATCCGAATTGCTCGACCGCCCAGCTCGTCGTCGCGCTGAAGCCGCTGCACGACCACGCCAAGATCAAGCGCGTCGTCGTCTCGACCTACCAGTCGGTTTCCGGCGCCGGCAAGGACGGCATGGACGAACTCTTCAACCAGACCCGTGCGGTCTTCGTTGCCGACCCGATCGAATCGAAGAAGTTCACCAAGCGCATCGCCTTCAACGTCATTCCGCACATCGACGTCTTCATGGAAGACGGCTACACCAAGGAAGAGTGGAAGGTTCTGGCCGAGACCAAGAAGATGCTCGACCCGAAGATCAAGGTGACCTGCACGGCCGTGCGCGTCCCGGTCTTCATCGGCCATTCGGAATCGGTCAACATCGAGTTCGAAAACGAGATCACCGCTGACGAGGCGCGCGATATCCTGCGCGAAGCACCGGGTTGCCTTGTTGTCGACAAGCACGAGAACGGCGGCTACGTAACGCCTTACGAGTGCGCCGGCGAAGACGCGACCTACATCTCGCGCATCCGCGAAGACGCAACCGTCGAAAACGGCCTCAACATCTGGGTCGTTTCCGATAACCTGCGCAAGGGTGCGGCACTCAACGCGATCCAGATCGCCGAGCTGCTCATCAACCGCGGTCTGATCCGCGCCAAGAAGCAGGCCGCCTGAACAAACAGACGGTAAAGCACGAATAAGAACCCCGCCTGGCCCGTTATCGGCCTGCGGGGTTTCCTGTTTCACGGATCCGTGCGCAAAATTGATCGGATTCACGTGAAACCGTTAGGAAATTTCCGCCAATGAGGGGCGGGTGACAGAGCCGGCAAAGGCTGGCATCTTCCTAACGGCAACCAGATTTGGGCAATGACGGGGTATTTCATGCACACGGCAAAGTGCGTAGCGATTGGGCTTGCGGCCCTGATTTCAACGGCGATCCTTCCGGCGACCGCGTCGGCGGCACAGTGCGGCAACGACGGCAGCGGTTTCGCGGCCTGGATGACGCAGTTCAAGCAGGAAGCCTCCGGCAACGGCATCAGCCCTGCGGCGCTCGACAAGGCGCTCTCCGGCGTTTCCTACAACAAGGCGACGATCCGCGCCGACCGCGGCCAGAAAAGCTTCAAGCTCTCGCTCAGCCAGTTCATGCAGAAGCGTGGCGGTCAGACGATCATCTCGCGCGGCAAGAAGATGAAGGCCCAGAATGCGGCGCTCTTCAACAGCATCGAACGGCGCTACGGCGTACCGGCCGGCCCGCTGATCGCCATCTGGGGCATGGAAACCGGCTTTGGCGGCTTCATGGGCAAGGAGCATACGCTCTCAGCCGTTTCGACGCTCGCCTATGACTGCCGCCGGTCCGACTACTTCACCAACCAGCTCTATGCGGCGCTCCAGCTCGTCCAGCGCGGCGATCTCAGCCCGGCTGCACGCGGCGCTGCCCATGGCGAAATCGGACAGACCCAGTTCCTTCCGGCAAACGTTCTGAAATACGGCGTCGACGGTGACGGCAACGGCCATATCGACATGGTCCGCTCGAAGGCTGACGCGCTTGCTTCGACCGCGAACTTCCTGCGTGGACACGGCTGGCAGCCGGGCGCCGGATATCAGCCGGGACAGGCCAATTTCGGCGCGATCCAGGGCTGGAACGCCGCCAGCGTCTATCAGCAGGCGATCGCCATCATCGGCGCGGAAATTGACGGCGACTAGAGCATTTCCAGGAAAAGTGCGAAGCGGTTTTCCGTCAGGAAATGCGTAGAAACAAGGAGATAGAGCGTTTCTGCGACTCCGCTTAAACCGCAGACGCTCTAACGCATGTTGCGCAAAGGTGCGCAGCGGTTTTGCGATAACGACAGCGCAAAAACAAAAGATCAAAGCTTATGAAATAAAAGAAGCCCGGTTCGAAAGGACCGGGCTTTTTCTCTGGCTTCTATCACATACCTGGACGGGCAAAGTCGCCGCTCTTCGGATCCATCACCCAGAGCTCGCCGGTCGAAATGTCGAACCAGGCGCCGTGAAGCTGGAGCTTGCCCTTCGATTCGAGAATCTGGACGCAGGGGAAGGTGCGAAGATTGGCGATCGAGTTGCGGATGGAAACCCGCTCCAGAGCGCGCTGCCGCTCGGCCTGGGTCATCACGTCATTGCTCTGGATCTGTTCGGCGGACGGTTTCAAGAGGTGCATCCAGCGACCGATGAAGTCACCCGGCGACAGGGGCTCGGCGTCCAGGTCAAGCGCCGCCTTGATGCCGCCGCAGCGTCCGTGGCCCATGACGACGATGTCGCTGACACGCAGAGACTGGACGGCAAATTCCAGAGCTGCCGACGTCGAGTGGTAGTGTCCGTCCGGCTCGTAGGGCGGCATGAGATTGGCGACGTTGCGCACGACGAAGAGCTCGCCCGGGCCGCTGTCGAAGATCGTCTCGGGCGCTGCCCGGGAGTCACAACAGGCAATGACCATGGTCTTGGGCTTCTGCCCGCTATCCGCCAATGTCTTGTAACGCTGCTGCTGTTCGCTGAAGCGACCACTCATGAAGTTATGATAGCCGTTCAGAAGGTGGTCTGGAAAACGCTGCATATCCATCGGTTACCCCGCTGCTGTCGAGAGTTCAATCCACCAAGCCATCCGACGGCGTGCCGTGAACAGCTTCTTCTATTTCCGCCGCATCTGGCTCGGATGCAGCAAGCGCCGCATCTGCACCATCGCCATCGGCGTCGAGAGACTGGACGCATCCTGTTCGAGCGTCAGTTCATCGGCGCCGCGCTTGACCGTGCGCGCGATAATTTCGAACACGCTGGCTGTCGCCATCTGAAGCGCGCGCTCCTCGGAGAGGCCTTCCAGCAGCCGCGCCAGGAACACCGCCGCCAGCAGATCGCCCGTGCCGTTCGGCGGGTTCTCGATCAGCCGGTGTTCGGCGAGCAGCGCATGGTTGCCGGAGAGATAGAGATTTCCCGTCCCGCCCTTCATCATCGGAATCGCCGACGTGACCAGCATGCGCGAGGGACCAAGCCCCAGCGCCGCGTCAAGGATTGCCGCATTGGTCTCGAGCGTCGCGCCGGCAAGCCAGGCCAGTTCGAACCGGTTGGGCGTGGCGAGACTTGCAAGCGGCAACAGCCGGTCGCGGATGGTAATCGCCGTCGCTTCGGGCACGTAGAGCCCTTCGGCATCACCGATCACCGGGTCGCAGGCATAGACGAGATCAGGATTGCGGGCGCGCAAGGCGGTCACCAGCCGGGCAACGCCCTCTGCCTGGCTCGCCGAGTCGAGATAGCCTGACAGGACTGCCCGGACCTCGCCGGCCCAGGGCGCCTGAGCCAGATCGTCGATCACCGACTGGAATTCCGCGTCCGGTATCGTGATGCGCGTCGAATGGCCATGGCCGGGATGCCAGGGCAGAATGACGGTCGGCAGAGCCCAGACGGGATGGCCAAGCGTCTCCAAGGCAAAGACAACCGCCCGATTGCCGACGGTGCCGCGAACCACGTGACTAGAAATGACGATGACGGCACCAGGCAAGGAGGGCATTTCGGGCATCGGCCAGTCCAATCCTTCGATTTGAACTCTGATCACCGACTGTCACCGCCATGTCAACAGGCTATGGCAGACAGGTTCCGCACGAGCCGCTGGCGTTTTCGTGCTTTTTCATCGAAATTCGAGCAATTTTCGCCAATCTGCCTTCGATTTAAATGGATTTAAGCTGTTTTCACGTGAGATTCTCCGATTCTCGGCTCGTTTTTGCCGAAATCGTCATAAAAAGCGGTCGCCATTAGCCAAGGTTCTGATAGGGTCTAGCCTATCATGAATGGGAGAAACTTCATGGGCGTGAAATACAATCCGAAGCGGGACAGACACATCGACGCAGCGAAGGCGGCCGCCATCAAACTGGGCACCGACGCGCTGGCGCCCGAGATCCTCTTCGGCGGGGCCAGCAACGACGACCTCGATCTTTATTCGGCGGACATGCTGGCACTGACGGCGGCCCATGCGAGAAGCGAACTCGCACGCTGGGACGGCGGCAAACCTCAAGTGTCGGTTGAAACCGTGGCCGGCGTTGCGCCTGGCGGCACCGAGGTTTCGATCATTGCCGTCACCGAACACAACATGCCGTTCCTCTTTGATTCGGTCATGGGCGAGGTGACGACCACGCACCGCGATATCCATCTCGCGATCCATCCCATTCTGGTCCAGGAACCGGGCAAGCCCGCCAAGCCGTTCGATCCGGACGAGCCGAGCGATCCGGCACACCGGATCAGCCACATCCAGATCCACCTGAGCAAGTTGACGCCGGTCGAGGCGCAATCGCTCAGCAACCGTATCCGCGATGTGCTCGAACAGGTTCATCAGGCCGTGCACGACTGGCCGGCGATGACGACGCTGCTCGATCACGCGATGAAGGAACTCGAGGACTACAACGCCTCGCGCAAGAAGAGCGACCGCGACGAAGCGCTGGCCTTCCTTCGCTGGCTCAGGGACAACAACTTCACCTTCCTCGGCATGCGCGAATACACCTATTCGGGCAAGGGCGGGAAGGCGACGGTCGAGCGCGGCAAGGGCAGGGGCCTCGGCATCCTTTCCAATCCCGATGTGCGCGTGCTGCGCCAGGGCAAGGACGCAGTTCTGACCACGCCGGAGATTCTGGCCTTCCTCGAAAGCCCGGATTTCCTGATCGTCACCAAGGCCAATGTGAAGTCGGTCGTGCACCGCCGCGCCTATATGGACTACATCGGCGTCAAGCGTTTCGATGCCGACGGCAATGTCGCCGGCGAGCTGCGCATCGTCGGCCTGTTCACCTCCTCGGCCTATACCCGTCAGGCCGCGGAAATCCCGCTGCTGCGCCACAAGATCGAGAAGATCGTCGATCATTTCGGCTACGATCCGCAGAGCCATTCCGGCAAGATGCTGGACAACACGCTCGAATCCTACCCGCGCGACGATCTCTTCCAGATCGACGTCGGCCTGCTCGCCGCCTTCTGCGAACAGATCAACGAGCTCGGCGACCGTCCGCGCATCCGCGTTCTGCCACGCATCGACCATTTCGACCGCTTCGTTTCGGTCATCGTCTTCGTACCGCGCGAGCAATATGATTCCGACGTTCGCGAGAAGATCGGGGACTATCTGAAGACGGCTTATGACGGTCGTGTTTCGGCCTACTACCCGGCCTTCCCCGAGGGCGGTCTGGCGCGCGTGCACTTCATCATCGGCCGGACCAGCGGCAAGACGCCGCGCATCCCCCAGGCCAAGCTCGAGGAGGCCGTGCGAGGCATCGTCACGCGCTGGATCGATCGCTTCGACCTGCTTGCCCGCAAGGATGGCATCGAGCTCAGCGTTGGCGAAGCCTACCAGGCGGCCTTTGCACCGGCCGAAGCCTATGCCGATCTCGCCGATATCGCCGCCTGCAAGGCGGAAGATCCGATCCGGATCTCGTTCTACCACTACAACCGCCCGGTCAATCGTCCTGATACGGCCGAGCTGAAGATCTTCCACGCCGGCGAACCCGTATCGCTTTCGCGCCGCGTGCCGCTGCTCGAAAATCTCGGCTTCCGGGTCATCAGCGAGCAGACCTACGACCTCAACGTCGGCAAGCATGGCGAGGACCAGCATCGCGTCGTGCTGCACGACATGGAGTTGATCCATCGCGACGGCCATGCGCTCAATCTCGACAAGTCGGGTGCGGCGCTCGAGGAAGCCTTCCTCGCCGCCTGGAACGGCACGATCGAGGATGATAACTTCAACAGGCTGATCCTGCTCGCCGGCTTGAACGCCCGCGAAGTGACGGTGCTGCGTGCCTATGCCCGCTACCTCCGCCAGGCCGGCATCACCTATTCGCAGGGCTATATCGCCGACACGCTGAACAAATATCCGGCGATTGCCGCCGATATCTTCAAGCTGTTCGTCACCCGCATGGACCCGGCGATCGAGGAGAAGCCGCGTGCCAAGAAGTGCAACGCCCTGATCGCATCGATCGAGACCGCACTGTCGGCGGTACCGAGCCTCGACGAGGACCGGATCCTGCGCCGCTACGTCAACGCCATCGAGGCGACGCTCCGCACCAATTACTTCCAGAAGGATGCCGACGGAAAGCCGCGTGCGGTCCTTGCCGTCAAGCTCGATCCCAAGCAGCTCGAAGGCTTGCCCGAGCCGCGTCCGTTCCGCGAAATCTTCGTCTACGGCACCGAAGTCGAAGGCGTGCATCTGCGTTTCGGCAAGGTCGCCCGTGGCGGTCTTCGCTGGTCCGACCGCGCACAGGACTACCGCACCGAAGTACTGGGCCTGGTGAAGGCACAGCAGGTCAAGAACGCCGTCATCGTGCCCGTTGGCGCCAAGGGTGGCTTCTACCCGAAGCAGCTGCCGGTTGGCGGCAACCGCGACGAGGTGTTCAAGGCCGGAACCGAAGCCTACAAGACCTTCATCCGCACGATGCTGTCGGTCACCGACAACATTGTCGGCCAGGATGTCGTGCCGCCGGCCGACACGCTGCGCCGCGACGGTGACGATCCCTACTTCGTCGTTGCCGCCGACAAGGGCACGGCGACCTTCTCGGACACGGCCAACGGCCTGGCCCAGGAAGCAGGCTTCTGGCTCGATGACGCGTTCGCCTCAGGCGGATCGGCCGGCTACGACCACAAGAAGATGGGCATCACCGCCCGTGGCGCCTGGGAGACCGCCAAGCGGCACTTCCGCGAGATGGACATCGACATCCAGACCACTCCCTTCACCGTCGCCGGCGTCGGCGACATGTCGGGCGACGTCTTCGGCAACGGCATGCTGCTTTCGGAAAAGATCCGTCTGCTCGCGGCCTTCGACCATCGCGACATCTTCATCGATCCGAATCCGGATACGGATGTTTCCTTCGCCGAACGCAAGCGCATGTTCGCCCTGCCACGTTCGAGCTGGCAGGACTATGATCGCAAGACGCTCTCCGAAGGCGGGATGATCATTTCCCGCGCCGAAAAGTCGGTGACGCTGACACCGGAAGCCATGGCGGCGATCTGCATCGACAAGCAGAAGGCCACGCCGTTCGAGATCATGAACGCGATCCTGAAGAGCCAGGTCGATCTTCTCTGGTTCGGCGGCATCGGCACCTATGTGCGCGGCAGCAACGAGACGGATGCCGAGGTTGGCGACCGCGCCAACGACGCGATCCGTGTGGTCGCCGAAGAGGTCCGCGCCCGTGTCATCGGCGAGGGCGCAAACCTCGGCGTGACCCAGAAGGGCCGTATCGGCTTCGGCCTCAATGGCGGTCGCTGCAACTCCGACGCCATCGACAACTCGGCGGGCGTCAACTCGTCCGACGTCGAGGTCAACATCAAGATCGCGCTGGCCTCGGCGATGCGCGACGGTCGCCTGACCCGGCCGAAGCGCAACACGCTGCTGGCGTCGATGACCGAGGAAGTCGGCCATCTCGTACTGCGCAACAACTACGAGCAGTCGCTGGCAATCTCGCTCACCGAACTGCAGGGTACCGGAAACCGCACGACGCTCGGCCGCCTGATGACGCGACTCGAAGCCGACGGCCACCTCAACCGCAAGGTTGAGACGCTGCCGACCGACCAGGTCATGACCGAGCGCTATCAGGCCGGCAAGCCGCTGACACGCGCGGAGATCGGCGTCCTCCTGTCCTACTCGAAGCTGGTGCTGTTCGACGAGCTGATCGCCAGCGAGCTTCCCGACGACCCGTATTTCACGGCGACCCTGGAACGCTACTTCCCCGGCAAGATGCGCAAGACTTATGCCGGCGACATCCACGGCCACCGGCTGCGCCGCGAGATCATCGCGACGGTGCTGGCCAACGAAACCATCAATCGCGGCGGCCCCGCTTTCGTCTCGACCTTGACGGATGCCACCGGCTTCCTCTCGGCAGACGTCGTCAAGGCGGCTGTTTTGGCACTCGATGGCTTCGACCTGCCGCGGATCTATGACGAGATCGATGCCCTGGACAATCGCATCAGCGGCGCCCTCCAGAATGCGCTCTACCAGGAAGTCGGGCGCATCTTCACGCTCGTGACGGAGCGGGCCCTGCGCACCCATGCGGCAACGGGTTCGGTTTCGGAAGCCGTGACGCGCCTGCGCGACGGGCTGCAGAAGCTGCGCAGCACCATGCGCACCGCGATTTCAGGCGAAACCGCCGACGAAGCTCGGGTAAAGACCGCAGCCTTCGTCGAGGGCGGCGTGCCGGAGAAACTGGCGGATGAGATCCTGGAACTGGCGCTGATGACCCTCGTGCCCGAAATCATGCAGATATCAGCTGAAACCGGCGAGACGCTGAGCCGCACGGCACAGGGTTATTTTGCCGTCACCGAAACGCTGCGGATCAACCGCCTGCTGGCGGCAGCCGACCGCGTACCGGCAACCGAGCAGTTCGAGGCAATGGCGCTGTCGCGCGCGATCTCGGACATTGCCGGCGCCAGACGCGACATCACCGCAGCGGCGCTGCGCGAGCAGAAGAGCGAGCGCAATCCCGTCCAGGCCTGGCAGGAAAACGACCGCGAACGCGTTTCACGCGCGGGCGGCCAGCTGACGCTCCTGACTGAGAAGGGCGAGACCACGCTTGCCAAGATCACGGTTGCCGCGGGTCTGCTCAACGACCTTGCACGCGGCAGGGTGAAATGACACAGTCCGCCCCGGACTACAGCGCCGGGCGTCTTATTAGACGCGCAAAGGTCGCTGTAGCAGTTTGAATTGCTGCATGGTTTAATCCTTAAATCGAATAGGATTTAAGGAAACATGCAGTAGCGCAAGATCGGGCCGGGGATGCTCCGTCAACCCGGTCTCGATGAGCGAGATATGACGATCTTTCTGCGCCGCGCGTTCATTAGAACGCACGGCGCAGTCATTTCCGGGAGGGGTAATTGGCGATTTCGGCGGACAGGGCTGCAGACAAGCCGGGAACGACCCGTCTCGGCATTGCCGGATGGATGCTGTTCGACTGGGCGGCCCAACCGTTCTTCACGGTGATCACCACCTTCATCTTCGGCCCCTACTTCGTTTCCCGGCTGACTGAGGATCATGCTATCGGCCAGGCGATGTGGGGCTATACGCTCACCATTTCCGGCATCATCATCGCCATTCTCTCCCCGGTTCTCGGCTCGATCGCCGACGCCACCGGACCGCGCAAGCCGTGGATCGGCTTTTTCGCCATCATCAAGATCGTATCGCTGGCGATGCTCTGGTTTGCCGCCCCCGGCTCACCGATCATCTACGCCGTCATCTTCATGGTGCTGGCCACCGTCGCTGCCGAATTCTCGATCGTGTTCAATGATTCGATGATGACGCGACTTGTGGACGAGAAGGACATCGGCCGCATTTCCAACATCGCCTGGGGCCTCGGCTATCTCGGCGGGATGATCGTGCTCATCGCTGTCGTGGCGCTTCTTGCCGGAAATCCGGAAACCGGCAAGACCGCTCTCGGCATCGATCCGCTGTTTGGGCTCGATCCGGCAAAGGGCGAGGACGCGCGCATCACCGGGCCGATATCGGCGCTCTGGTACCTCGTGTTCATCATTCCGATGTTCCTGTTCACGCCGGATGCGACCAAGGCGACCATGTCGCTTGCAGGGGCGACCCGAACGGGACTGCGCGAACTGAAAGGCACACTCGGCGAACTCAGGCAAAGGCGCGGCATCCTGCGCTTCCTCATCGCCCGCATGATCTTTCAGGATGGGGTCAATGGCCTGCTGGCACTGGGCGGCACCTTCGCCGCCGCCATGTTCGCCTGGCAAACCATGGAACTCGGCATCTATGGCATCATCCTCAACGTCGTTGCCATCGGTGGCTGCCTCTATGCAAGCAAGCTCGATGCCCGGCTCGGTTCAAAGACCATCGTGATCGCCAGCCTGGTCTGCCTGATCATTGCCACGCTTGGCATCGTCTCGACAGGACCGGGCTTCACCTTCTTCGGTCTGCTTCCCCTGCCGACGGACGATTCGGGCGGCATCTTCGGCACTGCAGCCGAGAAGGCCTATATCGTCTACGGCCTGCTCGTCGGTATCGCCTTCGGGCCGGTTCAGGCGTCGTCGCGCTCCTATCTGGCGCGCAGCGTCAGCCTGGACGAAGCAGGGCGCTACTTTGGTCTCTATGCACTTTCCGGCCGTGCGACGTCGTTTCTTGCGCCCGCGTCGGTCGCCACGATCACGCTCATGACCGGCTCCGCCCGCATCGGCATGATGGCGCTCGTCGTCTTCCTCGTCCTCGGTTTTCTGATCCTGCTGCGCACGCCTTATCCGGCGAATGCCGGACATACGAAAGCCGCCGCGTCCTGGGGACGCGACGGCTCTGAGGAATAAAACTCGGACTTTACTACAGCGCCGTGCGTCTTATTAACGCGCAAAGGTCGCTGTAGCACTTTGAATTGCTGCATGTTTTTATCCTTAAATCGAATAGGATTTATGGAAACATGCAGTAGCAACTGAAAATGCAACCGATCCGGTTTAGTGGCGGAAGTGGCGCATACCGGTGAAGACCATCGCAACGCCATGCTCGTCGGCCGCGGCAATCACTTCCTCGTCGCGCATCGAACCACCGGGCTGGATCACCGCCGTGGCACCGGCAGCGATCGCCGACAGCAAGCCATCGGCAAACGGCAGGAAAGCCTCGGAGGCGACGGCCGAGCCGCGCGTCAACGGCGTTGCGAGGCCGAGCGCCTTGGCGGCTTCTTCGGCCTTGATCGCGGCGATGCGGGCCGAATCGACCCGGCTCATCTGCCCGGCGCCGATGCCTGCGGTCTGGCCATCCTTGGCATAGACGACGGCGTTCGACTTGACGTGTTTTGCCACCTTGAAGGCAAACTTCATGTCTTCCAGTTCCTGCGCCGTCGGTGCACGCTTGGTCACCACCTTCAGCTCCAGGTCTTCGACCATGCCGTTGTCGCGGGTCTGGACGAGAAGGCCGCCGGATACGGTCTTGGCGGAAAGGCCGGGGATGCGCGGATCCGGCAGGGCGCCCGTGGTCAAGAGCCGCAGGTTCGGCTTGCGGGCGATGACGGCCTTGGCCTCATCGCTGACCTCAGGCGCGATGATCACTTCGGTAAAGAGCTTGACGATCGCTTCGGCCGTTTCCGCATCGAGCATCTGGTTGAGCGCGATGATGCCGCCAAAAGCTGAGGTGGAATCGCAGGCAAGCGCGCGTCGATAAGCTTCGACCAGCGTCGGGGCCGTGGCCACGCCGCAAGGATTGGCATGCTTGATGATCGCCACGGCCGGGGCTTTTTCCGGCAGGAACTCGGCGACGAGTTCGAAGGCGGCATCGGTGTCGTTGATGTTGTTGTAGGAAAGCTGCTTGCCCTGCAGCAGCTTAGCTGTGGCAACGCCCGGACGGTTCTCGCCGGTGACGTAGAAGCCCGCCTTCTGGTGCGGATTCTCACCGTAGCGCATCTCCTCCTTCAAGACGCCGCCGAGAACGCGGTGGCGCGGCATCGGCGTGTCGAGCGCCTCGGCAAACCAGTTGGAAATGGCTGCGTCATAGGCGGCCGTGCGGGCATAGGCCTTGGCCGCCATCTTCTGGCGGAAGGCATAGGTCGTCGCGCCTGCTGCAAGTTCTTCGAGCAGGACCGGATAGTCGGCCGGATCGGTGACAATTGTGACATAGGCGTGGTTCTTGGCGGATGCGCGGATCATCGCCGGGCCGCCGATATCGATGTTCTCGACCGTCGTCGGATAATCGCCGCCCTGCGCGCGAACCTCCTCGAAGGGATAGAGATTGATCACCGCCAGATCGATCGCGGTGATGCCATGTGCCGACATCGCCGCCTGATGCTCGGCATCGTCGCGGATTGCCAGCAGGCCGCCATGCACGCCCGGGTGAAGGGTTTTGACCCGGCCATCCATAACCTCGGGAAAGCCGGTGAGTTCGGCGACGTCGCTGACTGGCAACCCCGCCTGCGACAGTGCCTTGTGGGTGCCGCCGGTCGAAACCAGACGTACGCCTTTTTCATGCAGCGCACGGGCAAGCTCGACGACACCGGTCTTGTCGGACACGGAAAGAAGAGCGGTCCGGACTGGAACCTCGTTCGGGGCGGGAATTTTCTTGGAGGCGACAGCCATCAACCATGCTCCTTTGGCGGCGCCGGACGCCCGGGAGGATGCTCCGGCGATTGGGATGGCTGCCCGTTAGCATAGCTTGCCGGCCGAAGAAACCTCGGCAGGCCAACATCCTAAAATAAGGGGCGCAGTTGGCCTCAGTTCGTGCGCGAGAAGGTCCATTGGATCTCCGGCTGCCTGGCAACGGCGAAGGTCACCGTCAGCTGCGACGAGGCGCGAATGCCCGAGGGATCGGCAAAGAAGATGTCTTCCTCGACCGCCAGCTCGCCGTCCTGGCAGGCAAACAGCCAGATTTCACCATCGGGCGCGGTCAGATAGATCTCGCGGCCGTTGTTCTGGCGAATAGTGACGGCCGGGTGGATATGGAAGCGGGCGACTGCCACGGCCAGGTTCGTTTCATCAGGATCGCTGCCGTCGGCGCGCGAAAGCCGGTCACGCCCACGGATCATCCGGCCGCCGTTCAGCACGCCGATGTCGCGCTCGTGCAGGAGCCCAAAGGACGAGAGATAACCGTCATGGTTTGCCATGACGGATTCCTGGCGGCCCGGTTCGTCCTTGCGCTCGACGACGACGCGCGAGACGCCGCTGGTGATGATCGGGCCCAGAAACCGTGACTGCGAGAAGCGTGAGGAGGACGTGTCGTTGACGGTCACGGTGGAGTGGGCGGCGGTCATCCGTGCCATCTGGCGGAATCGTTCGCCGGCAAATTTCGGCGCGCCCGAATTGATCACGAAACGCGTCTTGCCCGAGGACATTTCGAACGAGAGGCAGCCGGCATGGGCGCTACGCGACAGGTCGACTGAAAGCGGCCGGCCGGTATCGACGATGACCACGGTGTTTTCGATCGACAGGCGCTCGTAATGCGCGAGAGGCAGCGAGCGGAATGGCTCGCCGGCGGTTTCATCATAGCGCAGCACCGAGGCAAGCTCATGCGCCAGCACCGAGGTCGCGCCGTTGAAAAGCGCCAGTTCGCCGCCCTGGTGGCGGAAGAAGCGCAGTGCCGGATACATACGATCGATGCAAGGGATCAGGCGCGACGGCACGTCATGCCCCAGATTGACATAGGTCTGGCGCAGCGGCAGCAGGTCGAGCAGCAACTCAAGCCCGGCCCGCGGGCTGCGCGAAAAGTGGCTGCCGTCGGCGAGAATCTGCCGATCAAGCTCGAAATCGAGATGGCGCGACGCCTTGCGGATCGCCGACGGCGTCGACGGCATCGAAACCGATGCCATGGCAAGCGCCATCCGCACACGCAGGCGAGCCTCGCCATCCCTGACCGTTTCGGCAATGTGACGGAGATAACGAACCTGGAAGGCCAGGCTTTTCAGGAAGCGGCGATAAAAGCCGTGCTCGGCATTGCGCAGGACCACCGGCGAATGCGAGAGCCATGCGATGATGCGCTGGGCGATGACGTCGGCATCCCAGGCAATGCCTCCGAAATTGCGGCCGTGGGTGGCAATCCAGTCGTCAACGATCTGCCGCAGGCGCACGAAGCCGGCATCCTCGCGGATCGCCCGCAGATGCCTGAGCCAGCCGAACGAATGCAGGCGGGTGGCAAATTCCAGCGACGGCAGGTCGATCTCGAAGGGCGATTCGCCCTCGGTGTCGAGCACCCGCCCAGCCAGCGGAAAGCGACCCTCGAGGATCTCCTCGGCAACGAAGGGATCGACGGCTCTGAGGTCCGTCGGCGCAACGATCAGGCGGCCGGGCGTCGATCCGGTAAAGCGCAGCGACGAGACGCGGCCGACCGAAAGTCGCCGCGACACGCGGCGCCAACCTTCGCGCGCATACAGATAAGAAAGCCTTCGCCTGCCGGAAAACACCATCAACGCCCGTCGATTTCCTTAATCCTGAAGCAAGCCGTTCGAGACGAACGAACGGCTGCATCGGCTTCGCGCCAGTATCACTCGCGCAGGGTTGCCCGAAAATCCCTATTCGATCTCCGGTACGCACGATGCGCCGTTTCAAAATGTCAGAGCGTTCTTCTCTGTCCGAAAGGACGCGCGGCGCTCCGCGTGAACTCTGGATGGTGCCGGAAAGATCATTAAACTTTTATCAATTTTATCGTCTTTGATAGGCTCATGGCCTTAAAGCGTCAAATGACGCGCCAAAACAGCCCGTGGCCGAGCCTTTCCGAAGAACGAATCGACTTTTCCAGACTTATTTGCGGCGAATCACGGCGGCGTAGAATCCGTCGAGTCCACCGGCAAAGGGTGGATCGAGCGGGAACATCGATGGCGTGGTGCGCACTTCGCCGAGCGGGGTGATCGCATCTTCAAGGCCCTGCCAATTCTCAGCCAGAACCGGCACCCGCTCATAATCATCGCCGGCTGCGACCACCCGGTCGACCACTTCCTCGCCTTCGCGTGGGTCAAGCGAGCAATTGGAGAACACGACGATGCCGCCCGGCTTGACCACCGTCAGCGCGTGGCGCAGCAGGCGCTCCTGAAGCAGCGCAAGCTTCTCGATGTCCTCCGGACCCTTGGTCCAAAGCACATCCGGGTGACGGCGGGTCGTTCCGGTCGACGAACAGGGGGCATCGAGCAAGGCGGCATCGAAAAGTTCGTCCGGCCGAAAGTCGGCCATGTTGGTCTCTTTCATCTGCGCTTCCAGGCCCAATCGCTCGAGATTGCCCTTCAGACGCCTCAGCCGGCTCGACGACTGATCAAGCGCCGTCACCTCGGCACCGGCGAGGATAAGCTGCGCCGTCTTACCACCGGGTGCCGCGCAGAGATCGACGACGGTCTTCCCGGCAATCGACCCGAAAAGACGGGCAGGGATGGATGCGGCCGCATCCTGAACCCACCACTCGCCATCGGAGAATCCGGCTAAGGAGGGGATAGAGCCCGAGAATTCTGCAAGGCGGACTGAGCCTGTCGGCAGCACCGTACCGCCGAGCCGCTCGGCCCAGGCATCCGGATCCGACTTGACAGTCAGATCGATCGCCGCTGGGGTCAGTTGCGCTTCGGCGATGAGATCGGCCTGTTCGCGTCCATAACGCTCGACCAGCCTGTCGAAGAACCAGTCCGGCATCGCAGGAACGGTTCGCAGATTTTCCAGGATCGTGTCCTTCTCGCGCGACAGGCGGCGAAGGATGGCATTGACCAGATTGGCAAACCGGCGGTTTCGCGGATCGGCCTGCGCCTGCTCGACGGCAAGATCGACGGCGGAATGATCAGGAACGTCGAGATAGAGGATCTGCGCGGCAGCCACTGCGAGCACATGGTCGAGAGCGCGCGCGCCTTCCGGAAGCGGCGTCTGCAGCATCGAGCCGATTGCCGCCTGGATGCGCGGCAGATGACGCAATGCCGAATTGAGAATGGCGCGCACCAGCGCCCGGTCGGCCTCGCTCAGTTCGCGGTAGGCCGGATTTCCGTGCTCATGATCGAGCATGCCATCGAGCGAGGTCTTGCGATCGACGACCGCCCCGAGAATCTTGGCCGCTGCCTGTCGCGTGCGCAGTCCGGGCTTCTCCGGACCGCGCTGCTCTTGCGCAGGCCTCTTCGACTTTGCCGGCTCCTTGCGCGAGCGGTTTTGTTTCGGACGTGAATCGTTGTTGTTTTCGGCAGACATCAGGACCAGGGACCTTTCGGCGGTTCGGAACCACCGCGACCCCAACCGGTAGAGGGAACAGAGCGCGATTTGCGCACCGGATTATCAGCCCGAACCGGCGGCGTCGACCCCATGGACATCTCCTGCGCCATCTGTTGCAGGGCCGCAATCCGGTTTTCAGTGTTCGGATGGGTCGAATACAGGTTGTCCATGCGCTCGCCTGAGAGCGGATTGATGATGAACATATGCGCGGTTGCCGGGTTGCGCTCGGCATCGTCATTGTGAATCCGATGGGCAGCACCAGCGATCTTCTGCAGCGCCGAGGCGAGAGCCAGGGGCTTGCCACAGATTTCGGCGCCACGGCGATCGGCGGAATATTCCCGGGTACGGCTGATCGCCATCTGCACCAGCATGGCCGCCATCGGCGCGACGATCATTGCAATCAGCACCCCGACAAAACCGAGCGGGTTGTTGTTGTTGTTGTTTTCGCGATTGCCGCCAAACAGGAAGGCGAAGTTGCCCAGCATCGAAATGGCGCCGGCAAGCGTGGCTGTCAGCGTCATTGTCAGGGTATCGCGGTTCTGGACGTGCGCCAGTTCATGCGCCATGACGCCGGCGACCTCGTCGTAGGAGAGCGCGTTGAGCAGTCCGGTCGAGGCGGCAACGGCGGCGTTCTGCGGGTTGCGTCCGGTTGCAAAGGCGTTCGGCTGCGGGTTGTCGATGACATAGACCCGCGGCATCGGCAGGCCGGCATTCTCAGCGAGATCGCGCACGATGCCGTAATATTCCGGGGCGCTGCGTTCATCGACCTCCTGCGCACGGTACATGCGCAGCACCATGCGGTCGGAATACCAGTACGAGAAGAAATTCATACCGGCGGCGATGACGAACGCAATCATCATGCCGCCACGTCCACCAATGGCGAAGCCAACCGCCATGAACAGGGCGGTCATCACTGCAAGCAGCATGGCGGTGCGAACGAGGTTCATGAAGAGGCTCCGGGTCGTCGACGTTTCACGTGAATCAGGGTTTCCGTTCGGACAACGGCGCCTTATATGATGGGTGCAAATGCCCCGTTCTTCAATACAGATGCACGAATCCGGATACTGGCGAGATGCAGAACGACAACGACAATGCCCCCGACCGCCCGAAAAAGCCGCTGCCTGCCGCGGCCATGCGCGCGCTGAAGGAAGCGGAGGAGCGTCGGCAGGCTGAAGCGGAGAAGGTTATGCCGACAGAAATCGGCGGCCGCGGCGGCGCCGACCCGGCACGCTTCGGCGACTGGGAAATCAAGGGTAGGGCGATCGATTTCTGAGAATGCTCTCAGACGGGTTTGAAGCGAAGGAACATTTCCTTCTTTGGGATCGTCCGAAAACAACCGTGGGTCATATCGATCTCCTGCTGCCGCCCGGGAACTCCGCTTACCGTCAATCGGAATCCGGCTCACAAACGCCCGTCGATGACCCAGTCGTCTATTCAGTCCACCGCCTCGGTACGAAACATCATACAAAAAAGGGCGGCTCGAAGCCGCCCTTTTTACCGTGCGTTGCTGTTAAGCCTTGTTCTGCCGGTTGGCGATCAGGTCTTCCACAACAGCCGGATCGGCAAGCGTTGAGGTGTCACCAAGCGCACCGAAATCGTCTTCCGCGATCTTGCGCAGGATGCGGCGCATGATCTTGCCCGAGCGGGTCTTCGGCAGGCCGGGGGCAAACTGGATCTTGTCTGGCGTCGCGATCGGGCCGATTTCCGAGCGGACGTGCTTTACCAGCGCCTGACGCAGATCGTCATTGCCGACCTCACCCGCCATCAGCGAGACGTAGCAGTAGATGCCCTGTCCCTTGATCGGGTGCGGATAGCCGACGACGGCTGCCTCGGACACCAGATGGTGCGAGACAAGCGCCGATTCGACTTCGGCCGTGCCCAGCCGGTGTCCGGAGACGTTGAGCACGTCGTCGACGCGGCCGGTGATCCAATAGTAGCCATCCTCGTCGCGACGGCAGCCGTCACCCGTAAAATACTTGCCCTTGTAGGTGGCGAAGTAGGTCTGGCCGAAGCGTGCATGATCGCCATAGATCGTGCGCATCTGGCCGGGCCAGCTGTCGGTGATGCAGAGGTTGCCGTCGGCAGGTCCTTCGAGCACGTTGCCTTCGTTGTCGACCAGCTGCGGCTGGACGCCGAAGAAGGGCCGCGTCGCCGATCCGGGCTTGAGATCGGTCGCGCCCGGCAGCGGCGTGATCAGGATGCCGCCGGTTTCCGTCTGCCACCAGGTGTCGACGATCGGCGATTTCTGATCGCCAACGACGTTGTAGTACCATTCCCAGGCTTCCGGGTTGATCGGTTCGCCGACCGAACCGAGCAGGCGCAGCGACGAGCGCGAGGCGCGCTTGACGAAATCGTCGCCGGCGCCCATCAGCGAGCGGATTGCCGTCGGCGCGGTGTAGAAGACGTTGACCTTGTGCTTGTCGATGACTTCCCAGAAGCGGCCTGCGTCGGGGAAGTTCGGAACGCCCTCGAACATCACGGTGGTCGCCGCGTTGGCGAGCGGTCCGTAGACGATGTAGGAATGGCCGGTCACCCAGCCGACATCCGCCGTGCACCAATAGATATCGCCGTCGCGATAGTCGAACACGTATTCATGGGTCATCGAGGCATAGACGAGGTAGCCGCCGGTGGTGTGCAGCACGCCCTTCGGCTTGCCGGTCGAGCCCGAGGTGTAGAGGATGAACAACGGGTCTTCCGCCTTCATCTTCGCCGGCTCGCAATGCGGCTTCACGGTCGCAGTTTCCTGGTGGTACCAGAGGTCGCGGCCCGGCGCCCAGCCGATCTTGCCGCCGGTGCGGCGCACGACCAGCACCTTGTTGACGATCACGTGCTGCTTGGCGGCGATGTCGATCGCGGTGTCGGTATTTTCCTTCAGCGGCACCGGCTTGCCACCGCGCACGCCCTCGTCACAGGTGATGACGAAGGTGGATTCGCAGTCGACGATGCGGCCGGCGAGCGCGTCCGGCGAGAAGCCGCCGAACACGACCGAATGAATGGCGCCGATGCGCGCGCAGGCAAGCATCGCGTAGGATGCTTCCGGGATCATCGGCATGTAGATGGTGACGCGGTCGCCCTTCTTGACGCCATGCTTCTTCAGGACGTTGGCAAGCCGACAAACCTGCTCGTAGAGCTGGTTGTAGGTGATCTTCTTGTCGATATAGGGGTTGTCGCCTTCCCAGATGATCGCCGTCTTTTCGCCGTGCGTCTTCAGGTGGCGGTCGATGCAATTGTAGGAGACGTTGGTGAGGCCGTCCTCGTACCACTTGATCGAGACCTTGCCCTTGAAAGAGGTGTTCTTGACCTTGGTATAGGGCTTGAACCAGTCGATCCGTTTGCCGTGTTTGCCCCAGAACTTGGCCGGGTCCTCGACACTTTCCTCATACCACTTCAGATAGGTCGCGTTATCGAGCAGCGTCCGGCTCTTGGCAGACTTCAACACCGGATAGATCTTGGCGGACATTCGTTCCTCCCTGCGCATTCCTGTCTGAGGTCCCTCCCGGGGACCCCGCCTCGGCGACGAGTCATAGCAGGTCAAAGCCGCGCCGCAATTAGACAAAAGGACATTTGGAACTGGAGAATTGCAATTTTGAGACAACGACGCTATAGAGGCGCTCAATTCCCGGAAATCAGTGGTAGACTCCACGGCCCGCGACACCGGCGCGGCGGACAAAAGGACTATATCCATGGCTCAGCAACTGCTTATGCCCAAGGCAACAGCCGTCTGGCTCGTCGACAATACGGCATTGTCGTTCGAACAGATTGCAACGTTTTGCAAGCTGCATCCGCTCGAAGTGAAGGCGATCGCAGACGGTGAATCGGCACAGGGCATCAAGGGTCTAGATCCAATCGCAACCGGACAGCTGTCGCGCGACGAGATCGCCCGCGCCGAGGCAAATCCGAACCACAAGCTCAAGCTTTCGGAGCCGAAAGTCCGTGTTCCCGACTCCAAGCGCAAGGGCCCGCGCTACACGCCGGTCTCCAAGCGCCAGGATCGCCCGAATGCCATTCTCTGGCTGGTTCGCAACCATCCCGAGCTGAAGGACGCGCAGATTTCCCGCCTCGTCGGCACCACGAAGTCGACGATCGAGCAGATTCGCGAGCGCACCCACTGGAACTCGACGAACCTGACGCCGATGGATCCGGTAACGCTTGGCCTGTGCTCGCAGATCGATCTCGACCTTGAAGTCGAACGCGCCGCCAAGGGCCGTCCGCTGCCGACAGCCGCCGAGCTCGGCGCGACGCTCGAAGCAGCCCAGGAAACAGAAAAGCTCAACTTCAGCTACGAGCGCGAAGAAGAGAAGGAAATCGATGCGGATGCCGTCTTCGCCAAGCTCAAGTCGCTGAAGTCGGATCGCAAGGACGAGGACGAAGACGATCAATATTGATCGACTTGTCATGACCTGACGAAAGCCCGGATCGCTCGATCCGGGCTTTTTTGTTTGCCAGATTCAGTAGGCCGAACCGGACTGGTCCTTCAGATTGTGGCGCTCGGTCCCCTTGAGCGGTGGATTGAAGACACTGACGAGGATGAGATCCTCATTTTTTCCTCCCCGCAGGAAATGTTTGTCGTGCTGATCGAGCACGTAGATGTCGCCCTGACGAATCGGAAAGACATTGCCCTGCATATCCTCCACCTCGCCCTGGCCGGCGATGCAGTAGCAAGCCTCAAGATGGTTGCGGTACTCCAGCAATGAGACCGTATTGGCGCGAACGACGGTGTGGCAAACGGTAAAACCCATGCCATCTTTTTCCGTCAGCAGTCGGTGGCTGGTGCCGCTCCCCCATTCGACGAAATGATCGGTGGCCTCGATATCCTGCAGGCTGCGCACGAACATGTGCTATATCCTCCTATGAGAAATTCTTACATGACGAAGACCGGAATGCGTTCTCGTGATGTTAAAATCCTTATCCCACGGGACTTTTCGATAGAAAAACAACGATTTCTCAAGAGGTGGTTGAGGAGAATTTGCAGATGCTTCCGCCACTCGGCATGCTTCGCGCATTCGAGGCCGCCGCCCGGCTCGCCAGCTTTTCACGTGCCGCGGACGAGCTGCATGTCACACACGCTGCAGTTAGCCATCAGATAAGGCTGCTCGAGGAATGGTTCGGCCGGCCGTTGTTCCGGCGGGAAAAGCGCGGCGTCGGTCTCCTTCCTGACGCCGAGCGGTTGGCCGACGCCTTGACATCGTGTTTTGCGCGCATCGCGATCGAAACAGAAATGCTGCGCGCCAACGCCAAATCATCGATCACCGTCGCTTGCATCCCATCGATCGCCACGCGCTGGCTGATACCGGCGCTCAGCGATTTCCTCGAACGGCACCCGGACGTCGATGTAAAGGTAATCTACGCGATGGCCGAGCAGAGGCTGCGGGAGACGGGTTGCGACGTGCTCATCACGCTCGGTGCGGACCTATCCGTCGGGACGCAATGCGACCGGCTGTTTTCGCGTGCGAACCGCCCGGTCGCCAGCCCTCGTTACATCGAGCGCAAAGGCGCGCTCTACACACCAGAGGCAATCACCACCGCCGACCTGCTTCACGACGAGACGATCGCGCGGTGGCAAGAATGGTTTGCGACAGCCGGCCTGCCCATGGCTCGACCGCCGCGCCGCGGTCCGGTTTTCCAGGATTTCAACCTGCTGGCGACGGCCGTGATCGCCGGCCATGGCGTGGCGCTCTGCCCGGTCGAAGTCTTTCGCCGCGAGATCGAGCACGGCGATCTCATCGTCCTCTCGCCGATCGCCACACTTGAAGACGAGAGTTACTACCTCATCACCAAGAACCTGCGCAGCAAACCGGTGGCGGCCTTCAGCACGTGGTTCAGTTCCGTCGTTCGAATCTGAGGCATGCTCCTGCATGTTTCCTTAAATCCTATTCGATTTAAGGATAAAAACATGCAGCCATTCAAAGTGCTACAGCGACCTTTGCGCGTCTAATAAGACGCGCGGCGCTGTAGAATGCACGATCAGATGCCGATACCCTTGGAATGAAGCACCGCGGCAATCTCATCGAGGATCGCTGGGTCGTCGATTGTCGCCGGCATTTTCCACGGTTGGCGATCGGCGATCTTCTGGATCGTCGCGCGCAGGATCTTGCCGGATCGGGTTTTCGGCAGCCGCTTGACGCACATCGCCACGCGGAAGGCGGCCACCGGCCCGATGCGATCACGCACGAGGCTGATGACCTCCCGTTCGATCTCGGATGTTTCACGGGAAACATTCGAGTTGATGACCAGAAAGCCGGCGGGGATCTGACCCTTCAGCGCGTCGGCGATGCCGATGACGGCACATTCCGCCACATCCGGATGGCTGGCGCACACTTCCTCCATGGCGCCCGTCGACAACCGGTGACCGGCGACATTGATGATGTCGTCGGTGCGCGCCATGATGAAGACATAGCCGTCATCGTCGAGGTAGCCGGCATCGGCCGTCTTGTAGTAGCCGGGAAACTCCTCGAGATAGGCCGCGCGAAACCGATGGTCGGCATTCCAGAGTGTCGGCAGACACCCTGGAGGCAAAGGCAGTTTGACCACGACGTTGCCCAGCGTGCCCGCTTCGACCGGATGACCGGCGTCGTCGAGGATCTGGACATCGTAGCCGGGTAACGGAACAGCCGGTGATCCGTATTTGACAGGCAGGAGTCCGAGTCCGAGCGGATTGCCGGCAACAGGCCAGCCCGTTTCCGTCTGCCACCAATGGTCGATGATCGGCACACCGAGCGCCCTTTCCGCCCAGCAGATCGTGTCGGGGTCGGCCCGTTCACCGGCCAGAAACAACGCACGAAACCGAGAAAGATCATGGTTCGTCACCAGCGACGCATCCGGATCCTCCTTGCGAATGGCGCGCAGCGCCGTCGGAGCGGTGAACATGACGGCCACGCCGTGTTCCGCGATAATCCGCCAGTAGGTTCCGGGATCCGGCGTGCCGACGGGCTTGCCTTCGAACAGGATCGAGGTGTTGCCGTTGAGAAGCGGCCCATAGACGATGAACGAATGCCCGACGACCCAGCCGATGTCGGACGCCGCCCAGAAGACCTCACCGGGCTGAACGCCGAAGAAATTCTGCATCGACCATTTGAGCGCAACCATGTGGCCGCCATTGTCGCGCACCACGCCCTTCGGCTGGCCTGTGGTGCCGGAGGTATAGAGCACGTAAAGCGGATCGGTGGACGCCACCGGCGTGCAACCGGCCTCGTCGCCCGCATCCTTTGCCGCCGCAAGCGCTGTGGCATAGTCGATATCGCGCACCGGCGTCATATCCGCCTGCAGCATCTCGCGCTGATAGACAAGGCAATGCGCCGGTTTGTGTTCGGCGATCGTCAGCGCCGCATCGAGCAGCGGCTTGTAGGCGACCGTGCGACCGGGCTCGATGCCGCAGCTGGCCGACACGATGAGCTTGGCCCGGCAATCGTCGATGCGAACGGCGAGTTCGTTGGCGGCGAAGCCGCCAAACACCACCGAATGCACCGCGCCGATGCGCGCGGCGGCAAGCATCGCCACCGCCGCCTGCGGGATCATCGGCATATAGATGATGATGCGATCGCCTTTGTCGACGCCGAGCTTGCGGTAGACGGCGGCCAGCGCCTTGACGTCGTCGAGCAACGCTCCATAGGAGATGCGCTCGATGCTAGACGTGACCGGGCTGTCGTAGATGAAGGCGATCTGCTCGCCACGACCGGCTTCGACATGCCGGTCCAGGCAATTGTAGCAGCTGTTGGTCAGCCCGCCGGGAAACCAGTGGCCATAAATGCCCCCTTCAGCCTCGAAGGCGCGCTCCGGCCTCTCGAACCAGTCGATCGCCTCTGCCGCCTCAGACCAGAACCCCTCCGGATCCGTCTTCCACGCGCCGTACACTTCGGAATAGCGGCTCGCCATATCCGTTCTCCTCCCAATGCATGCCGGGCGATGCCCGGCCTCCTCGTGCACAAGGATAGGCTAATGAGAACGAAGGTGAACCCCGACGAAAGCGTAATGCGACGTTTTGGCCGTCAGCGTGATCCGAAAATTGCCGAACCGACGCGCACGCTGGTCGCGCCGAACTGGACCGCCGTTTCGAAATCTCCGGACATGCCCATCGACAGCCTGTCGAGCATGCACGCGCCGGCTAGTTTCGCCAACAGCGCAAAATGCGGACCGGGGTTCTCGTCGACAGGCGGAATGCACATCAGACCCTCGATAACCATATCCAGTTCCTCGCGGCAGAAGGTCACGAACGCGATGGTTTCTGCAGGCGCAATTCCGGCCTTCTGCGGTTCCAGACCGGTGTTGACCTGGACATAGAGACGAAGCGTCCTGTCCTGGCGCTTCATTTCCGCCGAGATCGCCCGGGCAATTTTCTCGCGATCGACGGTCTCGATGACATCAAACAGGGCAACGGCTTCTGCCGCCTTGTTGGACTGCAGCGGCCCGATCAGATGCAGCGCCAGATCGGGGCTTTCGCCCTTCAGCAGCGGCCATTTGCCCTGTGCTTCCTGCACGCGGTTTTCGCCGAACACGCGTTGGCCGGCCTCGATCACCGGACGGATCGCGTCAGCGTCGAATGTCTTGGAAACGGCAACGAGGCTGACGGCATTCTTTGGGCGCTTTGCCGCCCTTTCCGCCGTGTGAATCCGGCTCACGACATCCTGTAACCGCTCTTGAACTTCCATGGATATATTCTCCGACATAACGACCTTCCGGGCGATAACTAGCGGATTAGGCAAACTTGCGCGCCTTGCCAAGGCCATCGCCGCTCGAGCCGGCCCAAATCCGCCAAAGTGTCGCGCCAAACCCTTCGAAAACTTGACCACCAAGCGGTTTCATGATGAAGGTCACCCCAACTATCATGAGGGCGCTCCCTTGCCCCGCAGAACTTCCGGAACACCTAAAAGACATGTCTACCGAACGATATAATCCGCGTGATGCCGAGCCGCGTTGGCAGCAGGAATGGGAAAACGGCGAGGTCTTCAAGACCGAGAACGATGATCCGCGCGAAAAATATTACGTGCTCGAGATGTTCCCCTATCCGTCCGGGCGCATCCACATGGGCCACGTGCGCAACTACACGATGGGCGACGTCGTCGCCCGCTACAAGCGCGCCCGGGGCTTCAACGTGCTTCACCCCATGGGTTGGGATGCCTTCGGCATGCCGGCGGAAAACGCCGCCATGGAGCGCGGCGTGCATCCGGCCAGCTGGACCTATCAGAACATCGCCTCGATGAAGGCGCAGCTGAAGGTCATGGGACTGTCGCTTGACTGGAACCGCGAATTCGCGACCTGCGACCCTGAATACTACCAGCGCCAACAGCACCTGTTTATCGATTTTCTCGAGAAGGGCCTGGTTTACCGCAAGCAGTCCAAGGTCAACTGGGACCCGGTCGACAATACCGTTCTCGCCAACGAGCAGGTCATTGACGGCCGCGGTTGGCGTTCCGGCGCGCTCGTCGAGCAGCGCGAGCTGACGCAGTGGTTCTTCCGCATCACCGACTTCAGCCAGGAACTGCTGGACGCTCTGGACACGCTGGACCAGTGGCCGGAAAAAGTACGCCTGATGCAGAAGAACTGGATCGGCCGCTCCGAGGGCCTGTCCATTCGCTGGCAGATCGTCGAAGGCACCGCCGCCGCCGACACCACGGAACTGACCGTTTACACTACCCGTCCGGACACGCTGTTCGGCGCCTCCTTCCTGGCGATTTCCGCCGATCACCCGCTTGCCAGGCAGGCAGCGGCAAAGGATCCGGCAATCGAGGCCTTCTGCGAGGAGTGCCGGCGCGCCGGGACCTCACTTGCAGCGCTCGAGACCGCTGAAAAGAAGGGCATGGACACCGGCATCCGCGCCAGGCATCCACTCGACGAAAGCTGGGAGCTGCCGGTCTACGTCGCCAACTTCGTCCTCATGGACTACGGCACGGGCGCGATCTTCGGCTGCCCGTCCGGCGACCAGCGCGACCTCGACTTCGCCCGCAAGTATGGGCTTCCAGTCGTTCCGGTCGTCATGCCGAGGGATGCCGATGCCGAAAGCTTCGCGATCGGTGACGAGGCCTATATCGGCGACGGCGTGATGATCAATTCGCGTTTTCTCGACGGCCTGTCGACGGAAGACGCGTTCGAAACCGTGGCATCGAAGCTGGAAAAGTGCGTGTTGGCCGGCGCGCCGCGCGCCGAACGCAAGGTCAATTTCCGCCTGCGCGACTGGGGTATTTCCCGCCAGCGCTATTGGGGCTGCCCGATCCCGGTCATCCATTGCGATGACTGCGGCGTCATTCCCGTTCCCAAGGCCGACCTGCCCGTCATCCTGCCGCCGGACGTCACCTTCGACAAGCCGGGCAACCCGCTCGACCGCCATCCGACCTGGCGGCACGTGGCCTGCCCGCATTGCGGCAAGGACGCCCGTCGCGAGACCGACACGATGGACACCTTCGTCGATTCGTCCTGGTACTTCACGCGCTTCACGGCTCCTTGGGAGGACGACCCGACCGATCCGAAGACGGCCAACCACTGGCTGCCCGTCGACCAGTATATCGGCGGTATCGAACACGCGATCCTACATCTGCTCTATTCGCGCTTCTTCACACGCGCGATGAAGGCGACCGGCCATGTTGCCCTGGACGAACCGTTCAAGGGCCTGTTCACCCAGGGCATGGTGGTGCACGAGACCTACAGCCGCGGCGAAGGCGCCCAGCGCGAATGGATCACGCCGGCGGAAATCCGCATCGACGAGGTCGACGGACAGCGCCGCGCCGTTCTGCTCGAGACCGGCGAAGACATCACCATCGGCTCGATCGAGAAGATGTCGAAGTCGAAGAAGAACGTCGTTGATCCTGACGATATCATCGCCTCCTACGGCGCCGATACCGCACGCTTCTTCGTTCTGTCCGACTCGCCGCCCGACCGTGACGTCATCTGGTCAGAGTCTGGCGTCGAAGGCGCCCATCGCTTCGTTCAGCGCGTCTGGCGCCTGATCGGCGAGGCGGCGGAAACACTTCGCACAGTCGAGGCGGCGCCAGCCCATGAAGGCAGCGGACTCGTTCTCTCACAGGCGGCCCACAGGACGCTGCGCGCGGTTGAAGCCGATTACGACAAGCTGGCCTTCAACAAGGCCGTGGCACGTATCTATGAGCTCGTGAACGTGATTGCGGCCCCCTTGACCCAGGTTGCTGCCGGCAAGGCCGATGCGGCGCTGGCAGCGGCTGCAAAGGATGCAACATCGATCCTGGTCAACCTGATCGCCCCAATGATGCCGCACCTGGCCGAGGAATGCTGGCAGGCGATCGGCGGCAAGGGCCTGATCGCCGAAAGCGGCTGGCCGAAGTTTGATGCGGCGCTCGTCGTTGAGAATGAAGTCACGCTGCCGGTCCAGATCAACGGCAAGAAGCGCGCGGATTTGACAATCGCGCGCGATGCAGATCAGACTGCGATCGAGAATGCCGTTCTCGCTCTCGATGCCGTCAAGTCCGTTCTCAACGGCAGCAGCCCCAAGAAAATCATCGTCGTGCCTCAGAGGATCGTCAATGTCGTTGTCTGATAGAGCTGGCTCCAGCATCCGGTCGCTCCCGATGCTGGCTGGTGTTCTTATGTTGACCGCGCTCGCCGGCTGCCAGGTCAGGCCACTTTATTCCGATGCGGTCGGCACATCGGCAGCGCTTGCGTCGATCGAAATCTCCGATGCGGATGACCGTGTTGAGCAGGAGGTGCGCAACGCATTGATCTTCCTGGCCGCCGGCGGCCAGGGAGAACCGGCGAACCCGCAATATCATCTGGCGCTGAACGTCACGACCCGCGTCATGGGCACGCTCTTTGATCAGGCACGGGACCGGGCAGCCGCAGGGCGTATCGTCGTGAAAGCGGACTATAACCTGTCCAGGGCCGGCACGGGCGAAACCATCAAGTCAGGCAACCGCACGGCCGTCGCGCTTGTCGACTTTCCCGTCCAGGAGTTTGCCAAGGTCCGCGCCGTCCGCGATGGCGAGAACCGCGCTGCAAGGGAACTGGCAGAGCTGATCCGGGCCGATATCGCCGCGGCCCTCAGCCGATAGAGCATTTCCAGGAAAAGTGCGAAGCGGTTTTCCGGCAGGAATTGCGTTGAAACAAAGGGATAGAGCGTTTCTGGGAGTCAGTCTAAACTGGAAACGCTCTAGGCGGTGACGGAATGAGCGAAGTCAAGTCGCACGAATTCGACTCTTTCCTACAGAAGTCAGCGGCACTTTATCGCCTCTTTGTCCTCTACGGACCAGACCGCGGGCTGGTTTCGGAGCGGGCAGAGGCGATCGCGTCGCGCAGCGGCGTTGCGCTCGACGACCCATTTTCCATCACCAAGCTCGATGCCGGGGATCTGCAACAGAGCCCCGGCCGGTTGCTCGACGAGGTCAATTCGATCGGCCTCTTCGGTGGCGAAAGGCTCATCTGGGTCCGCGGAGCCGCCAACGAGAAGGCGTTGGTCGATGGTCTGCAGATTTTGGCCGGCGAACCGCCGACCGGTAGCTATGTTGTCGTCGAAGCGGGTGATCTCAAGAAGGGATCGGCGCTGCGCAAGGTGGCCGAGACGGCACGTTCGATCGCGACTATCGCCTGCTACAGCGACGACGCCCGCAGCCTGCAGGCGTTGATCGACAAGGAATTGGGCGAAGAAAAACTCGGCATTACTCCGGCGGCACGTGAACGGCTGATAGAAGCGCTTGGCGGCGACCGCCTGGCATCGCGCAACGAAGTACGCAAGCTTGCACTCTATTGCCGTGGCAAGAGCACCGTCGACGAATCGGATGTGACCGACATTGTCGGCGATGCCAGCGCCATTTCCGTTGATGATGCTGTCGATGCGGTCCTGAAGGGTGACCTTGACGGTCTATTGCATGCGATGCAGAAGATAACCACGTCAAAAACGCCCGCCTTCCTCGTTTTGCAGGGGTGCCTCAGGCAGTTTCAGCAGCTCGATCTGATGCGCGCCGAAATGGATGCCAGCCGCCAGCAGGCCGGCCAGGTTATCGCCACCATGGGCCGGCACCTGCATTTTCGTCGCAAGCCCATCATCGAAGCAGCCCTCAGACATTGGTCTTCGCCGGCGATCCGCCGCGAACTGACACGGCTTCAAAATACGATCTATCAGAGCCGCACGCGCCAGAGCCTCGAGGAGAGCATGGTGCTGCAGAACCTGTTGGCGATTGCCGTGCAGTCAGCCAGACGCTGAGAGCCCGCAAAAGCAGGCTCAAATCAGCCTATCGGGCAATTGGAAGCGCGCTTAAAGCCTTTCCAGGAAAGGTGCGAAGCGGTTTTCCGTCAGGAAATGCGTAAAAACAAAGAGATAGAGCGTTTCTGTAGTTCGGTTTAAATCGAAAACACTCTAGCGGCGCTCGAGCAGGCGGCAGATCTCTTCAAGCTGATCAAGCGTCTTGTAGGAAATCCTGAGGTGCCCGCCTGAAGCCTTGTGACTGACGGTGACTTCAAGCCCGAGACTGTCGGACAGTGTCCGCTCCAGCGCCAACGTATCGGCGTCCTTCTCGTCACGACGTGCGGCCTTGGCGTAGTGGGGATCGTTCTGGGCGCGAATATCGTTCTGCGCCAGCCGCTCAGCGTCGCGAACGGAGAGACCCTTTGCGACGATGTTGCGGGCGAGCGTTGCCGGATCCGACGTCGGGATCAGCGCGCGCGCATGGCCTGCCGACAGGCTTCCTTCTGACAACATGTCCCGCACCGGCTCGGGCAGCTTCAAAAGCCGCAGGCTGTTGGCGACATGGCTGCGGCTCTTGCCGATGATCTCGCCGAGATCGTTCTGGGTGTAGCCGTGTTCGGCAATCAGCTGCTCGTAGCCAAGCGCTTCGTCGAGCGGGTTAAGGTCGGACCGCTGCACGTTCTCGACGATCGCGATTTCGAGCGCCGTGCGATCGTCAACGTCGCGGATGATAACCGGAATTTCGGTAAAGCCGGCGAGCTGCGCTGCACGCCAGCGGCGTTCCCCGGCGATGATCTCGTAACGGTCAGTGCCGATCGTGCGAGCGACGACCGGCTGGACGATGCCGTGCTGCCGAATGGAACTGGCGAGGTCCTGCAGTTCACCTTCGTCGAACTGTCGACGCGGGTTTCGCGGGTTGCGCGATACGAACTCGATCGGCACTTTCCGATCGGGGTTAACCGGAGCAGGGGAGGCGCCGGCCTGTATCGGCTGATCCATCTCGCCGATCAATGCAGCCAGTCCCCGGCCAAGCCTTCTCTTCGAGCTGTCGTCGTTCATAGTGTCACCCGATTTAAATTCCGGTACCGAAACAATTATGCGGCTTTGCGCTGCCGCTCGCGCTGGATTACTTCCGATGCGAGTTGAAGGTAGGCTTGGCTGCCTGCGCATTTCAGATCGTAAAGGATGGCCGGCTTACCATAGGACGGTGCTTCCGATACACGCACATTCCGCGGAATGAGCGTGTGGTAGACCTTATCCCCAAGATGGGTGCGGACATCGCTCACCACCTGCTGTGCCAGATTGTTGCGAGAATCGAACATCGTCAACACGATACCCTGGATGTCCAGGTTCGGGTTGACCGTTTGGCGCACTTGGTCAACCGTCTCCAGCAACTGGCTCAAACCCTCCAGCGCGAAGAATTCGCACTGAAGCGGCACCAGTACCGAATGTGCGGCAGCCATAGCGTTCATCGTCAGCAGATTGAACGATGGCGGGCAGTCGACGAGAACGTATGAATACTCCAATGCCTCGGGGCTCTCCAAGGCCTTGCGAAGACGAAAGGCGCGATCGACCTCCCTGGAGATTTCCATTTCGACGCCGAGCAGATCCATCGTCGAGGGCACGATAGCCAGATTCGGCACAACTGTCTGCTGGACGATCTCACCAATCGAGTGCGATCCAACCATCAATTCATAGGAGGAGAGATGGCGATCGCGGCGCTGAATGCCGAGGCCGGTGCTGGCATTGCCCTGCGGGTCCAGATCAACGATCAGAACCTTTTCGCCGATGGCGGCCAATGCCGTTGCCAGATTGATCGCCGTCGTCGTTTTGCCGACGCCCCCCTTCTGGTTCGCTATCGTGATGATCCGATTTTTTGCGCCAAACATGTTTCTGCTCGCCAATCACTGAGTTCTTCGCGAAAGATTTGCGATCTCGAGCACAACAGAATCTGGCTCAACGATGCTTGGGTGTTTTACCAGATCAAACGCATAGCGGCCAACGGCTTTGTCGATCTCACGCTGGTAATCCCGCCCTTTGTGGAAGTAGGCGACCGTTTTGCCACCTTCGGCCGTCAGCCAAGGCGATGAATAATCGAGCAGTAGGCTCAGATCCGCCAGCGCACGGGCGGAAATCGCATCGCATTTTGGTGCGACAGAGCTGGCATCTTCGATTCGAATCGGATGAACGGATCCGCGCGCACCGGTCTCCGTCAACGCCACGCGCAGGAAAGCGGCTTTCTTGTTGTTGCTCTCGATCAAATGTACCCAGCCGTCGGAAAATTCCTGGAGGTAGATGGCGGTAATCACTCCGGGAAATCCACCACCGCTACCGAGATCGACCCAGGTCTTCGGACCCGGCGCAAGTTGCGCCAATTGTAGACTATCGACGATATGCCGCCGCCACAGGTCGTCGAGCGTCGACGGAGCAATCAGATTGATGAACTTCGCCCATTTCTGAAACAGCGCTGCGAAGTGCTCTAGTCGTTCCTTCGTTTCACGTGAAACACGCAGTCCGTTCAAGCCAGCGAAGGGACTCGTTTTCATTGCGCACTTACCTTTTCTTCCCGTTCCGCGGAACGACTCATTCGTTTCAACCAAGCCAAGATCAACGAGGCGGCGGCCGGGGTCATCCCATCGACCTTCAGCGCCTGGGCCAGATTCCGCGGCGCCTGCAGCGTCAACTTCTGCTTCAGCTCATTCGATAGACCAGCTAATGCCGAAAAGTCAAAATCGCTTGGAATCGCTAAATCCTCTTCGCGGCGGATGCCAGCAATGTCCGATGCCTGGCGGTCCATATAGACGGCATAGGCAGCATCGATTTCGAGTGCCTCCACCACCGCGGACGGAATGTCTTTCAACTCGGGCCACAGGATCAGCAAGGCACCAACACTCTGGTCAGGATAGGATAGGATTTCGAACGCCGTTCGCCGCTGGCCATCCTGGTTCAGTTTGAGTCCATGACGGTTGCCTTCTGCCGGCGTCACCGACAATTGCTTGAGCAATGCCCGACCGCTGTCAAACTGCGCCTTCCATTCGACAAAGCGCGCCTGCCGCGCTTCAGACACGCAACCGATTTCGATTGCCTTCGGTGTCAGGCGCACGTCTGCATTGTCGGCACGCAGGGACAATCGGTATTCGGCGCGTGACGTGAACATGCGATAGGGTTCGGTAATACCCCGAGAGGTCAGGTCGTCGACCATCACGCCGATATAGGAATCGGTGCGGCTGAAGATGACGGCTTCGCGCCCCGTCGCTGCCTTGGCAGCATTCAAGCCGGCGACCAGGCCTTGTGCCCCGGCCTCTTCATAGCCCGTGGTGCCATTGATCTGGCCGGCGAGGAACAAGCCCGGCATCTTGCGCACCGCCAGCGTCGCATCAAGCTCACGCGGATCGACGTGATCGTATTCGATCGCGTAACCCGGCTGGAGGATCACGACACTCTCAAGGCCGGGGATTGTGCGAATAAACGCGTCTTGAACGTCTGCCGGCAAGGATGTCGAAATGCCGTTGGGATAGACGGTATCATCGTCCAGGCCTTCCGGTTCAAGGAAGATCTGGTGACCGTCCCGTTCGCCAAAGCGAACGATCTTATCCTCGATCGAGGGGCAGTAGCGCGGACCGACACCTTCGATCTGACCGGAATACATCGCCGACTTGCCGATATTGTCGGCAATGATCTTATGCGTGGCTTCGGTGGTTCGGGTCACACCGCAGTCGATCTGTCGGTTGACGATCCGATCGGTCATGAAGGAGAAGGGCACCGGATCTTCGTCAGGCCCCTGGCGTCCGACGCGATCCCAATCAATAGTCTTGCCGTCCAGGCGTGCTGGCGTCCCCGTCTTCAACCGTCCCAAACGAAGGCCGTAGCGCGCCAAGGTGGCGGAGAGGCCAAGCGACGGCTCTTCGCCAATACGACCCGCCGGTATCTTCTGGTCGCCGATATGGATCAGTCCCTTTAGAAAGGTCCCGGTCGTCAGCACCACCGCCGCCGCAGCAAAGGATCTGCCATCCTTCATCACCACGCCGGCAATCTTGCTGTCCTGTTCAAGAAGGTCGAAAGCATCACCTTCGATCACGGTCAGGTTTTCAATGGCGTCAATCTCTCGCTGCATGGCTTCGCGATAGAGTCGCCGGTCGGCTTGGGTACGTGGGCCACGAACAGCCGGCCCCTTGCGCCGATTGAGCAGGCGAAACTGAATTCCAGCCGCATCGGCGATGCGACCCATCAAGCCATCAAGCGCATCGATCTCACGCACGAGGTGGCCTTTGCCTAGACCCCCAATCGCCGGGTTGCACGACATCACGCCAATGGTCGACGCCTTATGGGTAATCAGAGCGGTGCGTGCACCGAGGCGCGCGGCCGCCGCCGCAGCCTCGCAGCCGGCATGACCTCCACCAATGACGATAACGTCAAAATGGACCATTTTTATCATCTCCGATCAAACGCGTTCCGGATTCGAATCGTTTCACGTGAAACACTTCGCATGACTCGCTAGCGTTGTATTGTTTTAGTCGAACATCATTTACCGATACAGAATTCGGAAAATATCACATCCAACAGGTTTTCAACATCCACACGCCCGGTGATGCGTCCGATTGCATCCCCTGCGACACGAAGCAGCTCAGCGCGTATATCCAGGCCGTCTTGGTTCAGGCGCAAACTTTCCGCAAGCGCAATGCTGGCTTGGCGCAAGGCGTCAACATGCCTGCGTCTGGAGGGGATAGAGAGGGCGGTAACCCCAGACAAATCAGGTAGATAGCCCGATATGACGTTCAAGAGCTGGTCCATCCCCGCACCCGTTGTGGTCGAAATCGAAACCTCGGCGCCCGGAATGGTATCGCTGCCGGCTCGGTCGATCTTGGTTGCGACCCGCAAGACCGGCACAGCCGTAAGAGCGAGGTCGTCAAGGGTGTTAAAACCTTCTGTGTTTTCGGAAAGAAGCAGCACAAGGTCGGCGTTTGCAATTACATCGCGAGCGCGGCGAATACCTTCACGCTCCACCGTCTCGTCGGTCTCGCGCAGCCCGGCAGTATCGAACAACTTGACGGAGAATCCGGCTAATGAAAGGTCGACGGAAAGCACATCGCGCGTCGTTCCGGCTATCTCTGTCACGATCGCGATATCACGTTTTGCCAAGGCATTGAGCAGGCTGGACTTGCCGGCGTTGGGTTCGCCGGCAATGACGATCTTCAGGCCATCCCGGATGATTTCGCCAATCGGCGCCTGGGCAATGTGCGCGTCGATCTCGCGACGCAGCAATTCCATATCTTTCCAGATCCGGTCACTGACCGAGCCCGGCACGTCCTCCTCATCGGCGAAATCGAGCTCCGCCTCGATCATCGCGCGCGCATGGGTCAGACGCTTGGCCCAATCGTCATAGACCTTAGACTGGCCGCCGGCGGAATGCTCCAGCGCCAGACGACGCTGCATCTCGGTCTCCGCAGCGATCAGATCCGACAAGCCCTCAATCTCGACAAGATCCATCTTGCCGTTATGGAAGGCTCGCCGTGAAAACTCGCCGGCCTCAGCGTGGCGCAGCCCCGCAAAGCCAGACAACTCATGCAGCAGCATTTGAACAACGGCACGGCTGCCATGCACGTGCAACTCGGCACAGTCTTCCCCTGTAAACGAGGCCGGGCCGCGGAAGTAGATGATCAGGCCGCTATCGATCATGAAACCGTTGCGAGAGCGAATCGATTTCAGTGACGCCAAACGCGGCTCAGGGACGGCACCACACAATGACTTCAGGACAGCGTTTGTTTCTGGTCCGCTTATCCTGATCACCGCTACGCCGGCTGGCAACGCCCCGCTGGAAAGCGCGTATATCGTATCCACCGATGGCATCGTGTCACCTGAGATCCAAAGAGAGTTCCTGCTCTACGCACGCCTGCGCCGGAAACAAGTTCCGGCGGGTGAGGCGGCCTCATATTGATAGCTGAATGAAACGCGTTAGTCGGCGTTCCCGGCGTTCACAGAGGTGTCGAGCGGTTGCGAGCTTATGCCGAATAGTCGGG
This sequence comes from Ensifer sp. Root142, assembly GCF_001426785.1. NCBI lineage: Bacteria > Pseudomonadati > Pseudomonadota > Alphaproteobacteria > Hyphomicrobiales > Rhizobiaceae > Ensifer > Ensifer sp. Root142. Next base: position 84,999 of record NZ_LMFK01000034.1, on the reverse strand, counting down.
AGAAGATCAAGCCTTAGCCGCGGGATCGCCCGAATGTGTTTCACGTGAATCACTGAACTGACAGAAGGCGACACCGGATGAGGGGATCCAAGATCATTGCGATAGCGAATCGAAAGGCTCGCCGAGGAAGCCGGTCCATCGTTGAATCCGGCTAATCAACGTGATCGCTGGAAATAAAGAGACCGGGCAAGATCACCTGCCCGGTCTCAATCACGATATCGGCGTTCGGCCGTATCAGGTGTTCATCGAGTCGAAGAAGTCGCCGTTGTTCTTTGTCTGCTTCAGCTTGTCGATGAGGAACTCGATCGCGTCGGTGGTACCCATCGGGGCCAGAATCCGGCGAAGAACGAAGATCTTCTGCAGATCCTGGCGTGGAACCAGCAGGTCTTCCTTACGCGTGCCGGACTTGAGAATGTCCATCGCCGGGAAGATGCGCTTGTCGGCGACCTTGCGGTCGAGCACGATTTCCGAGTTGCCGGTACCCTTGAACTCTTCGAAGATGACTTCGTCCATGCGGCTGCCGGTATCGATCAGCGCCGTGGCGATGATGGTCAGCGAACCACCTTCTTCGATGTTGCGGGCGGCACCAAAGAAGCGCTTCGGGCGCTGCAGGGCGTTGGCGTCGACACCACCGGTCAGAACCTTGCCGGATGAAGGAACAACGGTGTTATAGGCGCGACCGAGGCGGGTGATGGAATCGAGCAGGATCACGACGTCGCGGCCGTGCTCGACCAGGCGCTTTGCCTTTTCGATCACCATTTCGGCGACTTGCACGTGGCGCGTCGCCGGCTCGTCAAAGGTAGAGGAAACCACTTCGCCCTTCACGGAGCGCTGCATGTCGGTGACTTCTTCCGGCCGTTCGTCGATCAACAGAACGATCAGGTAACATTCCGGATGGTTTGCGGTGATCGAGTGGGCGATGTTCTGCAGGAGAACGGTCTTACCGGTGCGCGGCGGAGCGACGATCAGACCGCGCTGGCCCTTGCCGAGCGGCGCGACCAGGTCGATCACCCGAGCAGAAAGGTCCTTCGACGTCGGGATATCGAGTTCCATCTTGAAGCGCTCGTTTGGATAGAGCGGCGTCAGGTTGTCGAAGTGAACCTTGTGACGGATCTTTTCGGGATCGTCGAAATTGATGGTGTTGACTTTCAGCAGCGCGAAGTAGCGTTCGCCTTCCTTCGGTCCGCGGATCGGTCCCTCGACCGTGTCGCCGGTCTTCAGCGAGAAGCGGCGGATCTGGGAGGGGGAGATGTAGATATCGTCCGGGCCGGGAAGGTAGTTGGCATTGGCAGAGCGCAGAAAGCCGAATCCGTCCTGCAGAACCTCGACGACGCCTTCACCGATGATTTCGATATCCTGGGAGGCGAGCATCTTGAGGATTGCGAACATCAGCTCCTGCTTGCGCATGGTGCTCGCATTTTCCACCTCGAGCTCTTCGGCAAAGGCCAGAAGATCGGTCGGCGTCTTGTTCTTAAGTTCTTGTAGCTTCATTTCAGCCATGAAGGATCCATGTTTCGTCTGGGAATGGAAAGACGGCGTGTTTTCTGAAGGGAGCTGCGGCAGGAGGGGCAGGCTCTGGTCTTTGTCACAAGCCATGAAGAGGAGATGGGAGAAAATAGCGATTCACGTGAAACGCCGCAAGGGGCTGACGAAAATTAGCGAGAACTATTACAATTAGCAATCGTTAAAATTCAAAACGGCTTCACCACGACCATGATGACGATCAGGATCATCAGCAGCGTCGGGGCTTCGTTCATCAACCGCCAGTAGCGTGCCGTGCGGCGATTTTCGTCCCGCTGGAACGCCCGAACCGCCCGGCTGAAGCGCATGTGCACGACGGTCAGCATCACCACGAATAGCAGCTTGGCGTGAAGCCAGCCGCCCTGGAAGTCGTAGACGCTCCAGGCGAGGTAAAGCCCGAGCACCCAGGAGATCATCATCGCCGGGTTCATGATGACCGTCAGCAACCGCTGTTCCATCATTTTGAAGGTTTCGGACTGTTCGGAACCGGGTGCTGCGTCGGTGTGGTAGATGAACAGGCGCGGCATGTAGAGCAGCGCTGCCATCCACGACATCACCGCAATCACGTGTAGCGCCTTGATCCAGAGATAGAGGCTGTCGGGCTGCCAGACGAAAAGCCCGATGAGCGACGCGGCAAAACCGCCAAGCGCAATCATTGCTCTGACCCGCGCCCTGTTGCCTGGACCGCGATCCCTCTGGCGTTCATCCATCAGCGTGCTCCGCGAACGCGCGACACCAGCGCCGAGACGTTCTCCGGATCGGCCTGCGGCGTAATCCCGTGACCGAGGTTGAAAATGAGCGGTCCGTTGCCGAGCGCATCGAGAATACGATCTATGCCCTGCTCGAGGGCGGCACCGCCGGAAACGACCCGCATCGGATCAAGGTTACCCTGCACCGGTCCGTCCTTCTGCAAATCGACAGCAAAGGACAGTGGGACGGTCCAATCGAGCCCGATGGCATCGGCACCCGTCTTCTGGCGATAATGCTTCAGGAGAAGCCCTGCGCCCTTGGCAAAGGCAATGATCTTGGCCTGCGGACGTCGCGTCCGCACCGAAGCGATGATTCGCGCGACCGGCTTGACGGCAAATCGTTCGAATTCCTCTTCGCCCAGAACGCCAGCCCAGGAGTCGAAAATCTGTACCGCATCGGCGCCGGCATCGATCTGCTCGACCAGATAGTCCGCCGACACATCGGCCAGGAACGTCAAAAGCCGTTCGAAGGCTTCCGGGTTCTGGTAAGCGAACAGCCGGGCAGGGGCCTGATCCGGTGTTCCCTGACCAGCGATCATGTAGGTCGCAACGGTCCAGGGCGCACCGCAAAATCCGAGCAGCGTCGTCTCCGCCGGAAGTTCCCCACGCAAACGCGATACCGTTTCGAAGACCGGTTTCAGGTGATTGGAGATACCGTCAGCCTTCAGAGCATCGATGCCATCAACGTCGATCGGATCCATTCTCGGACCATGGCCTTCCTCAAAGCGAACGTTGCGCTTCAGCGCGTCCGGGATGACGAGGATGTCGGAAAAAAGAATGGCTGCGTCAAAAGCATAACGACGGATCGGTTGAAGCGTCACTTCGACAGCGAGATCAGGCGTGTAACAGAGATCGAGGAAACTTCCGGCGACGGCACGCGTTGCTCGATATTCGGGAAGGTACCGGCCGGCCTGGCGCATGAGCCAGACGGGAGGAGGACTGACCGTCTTCCCCTCCAAAACCTCCAGAACTTTCCTTCGTGTCTCGGCCACGGATGGTCTCTCCTAATATATAAACAAAGATATTTAGACTCTTTCTATTTCTTAGAGTCGGTGGGTATCAAGGATTAAAAGATGGCCACAGTTCATCCACGGCCACCCGATCGGATTAATCCGAGTGGGAAGCAGAGCAGCGGTCATGAATGCATTTCGTGGATAAGTGCAAAAATCCGATTTGAATCAGAGGATTGCCGTCTTTGAGAGAAAGCGATTTGCTGTGGACAATGAGTCGAAACGCGTGACACTTTGTCATTGCTGTGAGTCTTGTCCACATCCCCCGCGAAGCTTTCTTCGGCGTCGCACCAATTGTGAATAAGTCGGCAGTTTTCCCCTTGCCTCGGCCGTCGCGGCGCCGGTAGCCTCTTTTATCCCGGTTTATCAACAGCACCCGGAGAATTGCGTGGAGAACAAGAAAAACTACTTCCACCTGCATCTGATCTCCGATTCGACGGGGGAGACCTTGATCGCTGCGGGGCGGGCGGCAGCGGCGCAATTCCAGGCGTCGCATGCGCTCGAGCATGTCTATCCGCTGATCAGGAATCGCCGGCAGTTGCTGCAGGTTCTCGATGCGATCGATGGCGCCCCCGGCATCGTGCTTTATACGATCGTCGATCGCGAGCTGGCTGATATCATTGATCAGCGCTGTCGCGAGATGGGCGTGCCGTGCGTCTCCGTGCTCGATCCGATCATCGAACTGTTTCAGTCCTATCTCGGCTCGCCGTCGCGACGCCGTTCCGGCGCGCAGCACGTGATGGATGCCGATTACTTCGCGCGGATCGATGCGTTGAATTTCACCATGGACCATGATGATGGTCAGCTGCCGGCCGATTTCGATGATGCCGATGTGGTGTTAATCGGCATCAGCCGAACATCGAAGACGCCGACATCCATCTACCTCGCCAACCGCGGCATAAAGACGGCCAATATTCCGATCGTCCCGGGCGTGCCGCTTCCCGATCGGCTGATGGCGGCAACCAAGCCACTGGTCGTCGGCCTGATTGCGACCGCCGACCGCATTTCCCAAGTTCGTCAGCATCGGGTGCTTGGCACCACGCAAGGCTTTCACGGCGATCAATATACCGATAGGGCAGCGATCGCCGAGGAGCTGAAATATGCCCGCGCGCTTTGCGCGCGCAACAACTGGCCGCTCATCGACGTCACCCGCCGCTCGATCGAGGAAACCGCCGCCGCAATTGTTGCCCTGCGTCCGCGGCTGCGATAGAGCGAATCCGAACAATTCGGGAACTTCGATGATGACACCTTCACTCGTTCTGGCTTCAGCAAGCCCGTTCCGTCGCGCGCTTCTGGAAAATGCCGGCTTGGTGTTTACCGCACGCGCCGCCGAGATCGACGAGCGGGCGCTTGAAAAACCACTTGAGGAAGAAGGTGCAGTTCCTGAAGATGTCGCGATGAGGCTGGCCGAAGCCAAGGCGAGGGATGTCGCCCGGCATTTTCCCGAGGCATTGGTGATCGGTTCCGACCAGACCATGTCGCTCGGCCAGCGTGTCTATCACAAACCGAAGGACATGGTCGAAGCCGGACAGCATCTGTTGTCGCTCTCCGGCAAGACCCATCGCCTGAACAGCGCGATTGTCCTCTTGCGCGGCGATGAGATCCTTTGGCGCCATGTCTCGTCCGCAAATATGTCAGTGCGCACACTGACGCCGGAATTCGTCGATCGCCATCTGCAGCGTGTCGGCAGCAAGGCCCTGTCCAGTGTCGGCGCCTACCAGCTGGAGGGTGAGGGCATCCAGCTGTTCGACAAGATCGATGGTGACTATTTCACCATCCTCGGTCTTCCGATGCTGCCGCTGCTCGCAAAACTTCGGGAATTGGGAACGATCGATGCGTGATTCACGTGAAACATTTGTTAACCACGCCTTCGTCACCGGTTATCCGATCAAGCATTCCAGGTCGCCATTGATCCACGGCTATTGGCTGAAACAGCTCGGGATAGACGGCAGCTACCGCGCGCACGAGGTGAAGCCAGCCGATTTCTCGGCCTTCATCGCAGAGCTGAAGCAAGGCACATCAGGTTTTTGCGGCGGCAACGTCACCATCCCGCACAAGGAAGTCGCCCATCGGTTGGCAGATCGCCCTGACGATCTCTGTCTGGAACTCGGCGCCGCCAATACGCTTTGGCTCGAGGCCGGCGAAGTCCATGCCACCAACACCGATGGCCAAGGGTTCGTTGCCAATCTTGACGAACGGGCGGCCGGCTGGGACCAATGTTCGACCGCGGTTGTGCTCGGTGCCGGTGGCGCCAGCCGCGCCGTCATCCAGGCCGTGCGCGACCGGGGCATTAGCACCATCCATGTCGTCAATCGCACGGTGGCGAGGGCTCAGGAGTTGTCCGACCGTTTCGGGTCGGCCGTGCATGCGCATCCGATGGAGGCATTGAACGAGGTGATGACCGGCGCTGGCCTCTTCATCAACACCACGTCTCTCGGCATGGATGGACAGGATGCACCGCAGATCGATTTCACCGTCATGGCCAGGGGTGCGGTGGTCACCGATATCGTCTATGTCCCGTTGAAGACGCCTTTGCTTCGCCAGGCGGAGGAGCAGGGCTACGCCATCGTCGATGGACTTGGCATGCTGCTGCACCAGGCTGCGCCTGGTTTCGAGCTCTGGTTCGGCCGCCGGCCCGTGGTCGACGCTAACCTCCGGCAACTCGTCATCGATGATATGGGGACGCACGCATGATGATTGTCGGATTGACCGGATCGATGGCAATGGGCAAGTCGACAACGGCGCAGATGTTCCGCGAGTTCGGGGTGCCGGTCAACGACGCCGATGAAGTGGTGCACGCGCTTTATCGCGGCGAAGCCGTCGCACTGGTCGAAGCCGCCTTTCCGGGAACAGTCAGGGACGGGGCGATCGATCGCGCCGAACTGTCCCGCCAGTTGTTGGCAACACCGGAAAGGCTACGCGAACTCGAAAACATCGTGCATCCGCTCGTTCGCCAGAAAGAACGCGAGTTCCTCGACAGGAATGCTGCGGCTGAGGTGCCCTTCGTCGTGCTCGATATTCCGTTGTTGTTCGAGACGGGCGCCGAGGCGCGGGTCGATAAAGTGGTCGTGGTTAGCTGCGCGCCCGAGATTCAAAGAGAGCGAGCGATGAAACGCCCCGGCATGACTGAAGAGAAATTTGCTATGATCCTGGCGCGTCAGGTGCCGGACAGTCAGAAGCGTGAACGCGCCGACTATATCATCGATACCAGCGACAGCTTCGACAACACACGCCAACAGGTGAGGGCGATCGTCGATGACCTCACCACGAATGGAGCGCCCGATGCGTGAGATCATTTTCGATACGGAAACGACCGGCCTCGACAATCGCGAGGACAGGGTGATCGAAATCGGTGGCGTCGAGCTGGAAAACCAGTTTCCGACCGGCCGTACGCTGCATATCTTCGTCAATCCCGGCAATCGCAAGGTTCATCCGGATGCGCTTGCCATTCACGGCATCACCGATGATTTCCTGAAGGACAAGCCGCCTTTTGCCGATGTTGCCCAGCAGATCCTCGACTTCTTCGGCGATGCCCGCTGGGTGGCGCACAATGCCACCTTCGACATGGGCTTCATTAATGCCGAATTCGGTCGCATCGGGTTGCCGGTCATTGCCGGCGAACGGGTGACGGATACGCTAGCGCTTGCTCGCCGGAAGCACCCGATGGGCCCGAACTCGCTCGATGCGCTTTGCCGTCGTTACGGCATCGACAATTCTCATCGCGCCAAGCACGGCGCGCTTCTCGACTCCGAGCTTCTTGCAGAAGTCTATATCGAGATGCTCGGCGGTCGTCAGGCCGCCTTGGGTCTGGTGTCGAGCAACAAGGTCGCGGGACAAACCGTCGCACACGACGATGCGCCGATCGTCATTGCGCAGCGCCCAAGGCCTTTGCCGAACCGATTGTCCGAAGCGGATGAGGAGGCTCATGCCGCGCTGGTTGCGAAGCTGGGGCCCAAGGCAATCTGGGCCAAATACGATCTGCAGGAATGAAAAAAGCCCGGCTCGACCGGGCTTTTTACTAATAATTGCGATCCAGACCGAACAAGATCAGTTGGCGGTCTCGTTGGTGTTCGACACCTGAGAACGGACCTTTTCTTCGGCCATGCGCTGGGCGAACATCTGAGCGAAATCGATCGGGTCGATCATCAGCGGCGGGAAGCCGCCGTTGCGGGTCGCGTCGGCAACGATCTGGCGCGCGAACGGGAACAGCAGGCGCGGGCATTCGATGAACAGCAGCGGCAGCATGTGTTCCTGCGGGAAGCCGGCAACACGGAAAACGCCGCCGTAGGAAAGTTCGACGTTGAACAGAACGCGCTCACCGTCCTTGGCTTCCGCGTTCAGCGAGAGAACGACATCGAAATCGTTCTCGGCAAGCGGATTGGCGTTGACGTTGACGTTGATGTTGATCGACGGCGCATTGTCACGGGCCTGCAGCGAACGCGGTGCGCCCGGGTTCTCGAACGAGAGATCCTTGACATACTGGGCGAGGATGTTGAGCGACGGGCTCTGCTGCGCGCTGCCGTTGCCGTTGGATGCGGTATCAGTCGTCATAAGGGTTTCCTCGACTTCAATTCGGTGAGGCCATCTAGCATTTCGTCATAGGGCTTACAACCCTGCGCCACAGGCCTTTGCTATTGCCGCCGGCGCTCTTCGGACGGGTTTGGTTCGTCATCATCGGTCCTTGAGAACTCGCCTTCGCCAAGGTCGATGACGCGCGGTTGGGCGCGCTCTTCCGGTGAATGGCTCGGTCCGCGCCAGGACTGGCTCGAGGCAGCGGTTACAATCGTCATTTTTGACCTCAGATAGCCGGCCACGGCCTGCCGGACAGGCGGCACAAATAAAAACAGACCGAAGATGTCGCTGATGAAGCCGGGCACGATCAACAACAGGGCTGCGACGAACATCAAGGCACCGCCGAGGACCTCGCGGCCGGGATCGCTGCCAGTGCGCGTTGCTTCCTGCATGCGCCTGATCATGGCGAAACCCTGGAAGCGAAGGAGGACGACCCCGGCGATTGCGCTCGACAGAACGAGCAGCAGCGTCATCGCCAGGCCGATTTCGCGGCCGACGATGACGAAGCCGGCAATCTCGGCAAGGGGCAGTCCAAGAACGACCAGGGGAATTAACATTGAGCGCATTAGCGGTGCCTGAAAGGGTCTTCGCATCGTCACCTCCGATCTAAGGGTGCGACAACGCTGTTTGAATGATCTATCCTTGCGGACTATATGGAATAGCTACGAGAAATTCTAACAGCGGTTTCAGGTGGAAATGGGCTCTTTCGACTTCATCACGTTTTTTTTCTTGATCGCCGCAGTGGTCATTTTCCTGCAGTTGCGCAGCGTTCTCGGTCGCCGGACCGGCAGCGAGCGGCCACCGTTTGATCCCTATTCTCCGAGAGACATGAGTCAGGGGCCTGAAAAGGCCGACAATGGCAAGGTCGTCCAGCTGCCGCGCCGCGACAATGTCGAGGACGATTCGGCCCGCTATGCCGCGATTGACGCCTTTGCCAAGGCGGGGACGCCGCTCAACGATCAGCTCCGTTCGTTGACCGACGCCGACACCGGCTTCGACCCGAAGGAGTTCGTCAACGGGGCGAAGATGGCCTACGAGATGATCGTTATGGCTTTTGCCGACGGCGACCGAAAGACGCTGAAGAACCTGTTGTCGCGCGAGGTCTATGAAGGCTTCGACGCCGCGATTGCCGAGCGCGAGCGCAAGGGCGAGGTGGTGAAATCTACCTTCGTCGGCATCGAGAAGGCCGACATCATCCACGCCGAGGTCAAGGACAGCGAAGAAAACATCACGGTCCGGATCGTCAGCCAGTTGATCTCGGCGACCTACGACAAGCAGGGCGCCATCATCGATGGAGACGCGGAGTCGGTGGCCGAAGTCAACGATCTCTGGACTTTCTCGCGCGACATTCGTTCACGTGATCCGAATTGGAAGCTGATCGCTACCGAATCCGAAAACTGATCGGAAGGGGCGACCATGACGCTTCGACTTGAGCCTGTCACCTTCTCCGATCTACCGGGGTGGCAGGACGACGATCCAACGGCGGTGATCGACGCGCTGCGCCGCTGTCACCACCATGTCTCGACGGCAAAGCCTTACCGCACCGGTTCGCTGGGCATTTCTGTCGATGATTTGGTGCCCGCGTTTTCGGCTGCAAGCGCAGATGTTGCCGACGCGGCTGCAGCCCGCGCATTCTTCGAGCAACAGTTCGTCGCCTTCAGGATCAGGCCGGAAAACGCCAAGACCGGTTTCGTGACGGCGTTCTACGAGCCCGAGATCGACGTGCGAGCGACACCCGACGAAGTCTTCCGCTATCCGATCTATCGGCGCCCAATCGATCTCGTCGACGTCGACGACACCAACCGGCCGGCCGATATGGATCCCTATTTCGCCTTCGGCCGGCTGCATGACGGCGTGGTTGGCGAATATCCCGACCGTCGCGCGATCGATGAGGGCTTTCTGGCGGGGCGCGGTCTGGAGATTGCCTATGCCAGATCCAAGGTCGATGTGTTCTTCGTCCACGTCCAGGGTGCTGCCCGGCTCGTCTATCCCGACGGTTCGCGCCGGCGCATCACCTATGCCGCCAAGACCGGTCATTATTTTTCCCCGATCGGAAAGCTGCTGATCGATCGCGGCGAGATCGATGCCGCCACCGTGTCGATGATGAGCATCCGGGGTTGGCTCGCCGCCAATCCGGATAAGATCGACGAGGTACTTTGGCACAATCGTTCCTTCATCTTTTTCCGCGAGGCGGACGTCGAAGACGAGCGGCTGGGGCCGGTCGCTGCCGCCAAGGTTTCGCTGGAGCCGGGACGATCGCTTGCCGTCGATCGGCTGATCCATACCTTCGGCGTGCCGTTTTTCATCTCAAGCGACAGCCTGACGCGTCTCGATGCCGGGCGGCCGTTTCGGCGGCTGATGCTGGCGCTTGACACCGGATCGGCGATCGTCGGCCCGGCCCGCGGCGACATCTTCACCGGATCCGGTGACAGGGCGGGCGAGCTTGCGGGTGCGGTTCGCAACGAAGCCGATTTCTACATCTTCATCCCTCGTGCGGCCGCGGCAAGATACGGCAATGGCTAGGGGCAAGAAGCTTTCGGCCGAAGAGCGGATCCTCTGGGGAAAGGTGGCACGCACGACCAGGCCCATGCCTGGCCGTCTCGACGATCTCCGGGAATTCCTCGGCGAGGATGTTCCGGCCGAGCCCAAGGACGAGCCGCAGAAGACGCAGGCCACGGCCTCGCCGAGTGGTGCCGACGACCAGCAGGGAATTGCCCTCAGCAAGACCGCGAACGGCAGACACCACTATCCGCTTGAAAAGCCGGTCAAGCGCAAGCTGTCGAAGGGGCACCTCGCGCTTGAAGCGCGGATCGATCTCCACGGCATGATCCAGAGCGAGGCCCATGGCTTCCTCCTGCATTTTCTTTTGAGAGCGCATGAGCGCGGGCTGCGCCACGTTCTTGTCATCACCGGCAAGGGAACGTCGATCGGCAGCGACGGCGCCTTGAAGCGTGCCGTGCCGCTCTGGTTCTCGCTGCCGGAGTTCCGGCCATTGATCTCGAGCTACGAGCCCGCGGCCCGCAATCATGGCGGCGATGGTGCGCTGTATGTCCGCCTGGCGCGCAGCAAGGGAAGCACGACGTGACCCCCTTTGGCGTGGCGGTGCGCGCGTTGCGGCGCAAGAAGGGGGTGTCGCAGAAGCAGATGGCCGCGGCGATCGGCGTCTCTGCCGCCTATCTCTCAGCGCTCGAACATGGAAAGCGCGGCGCGCCGAGCTTCGATTTTCTGCAAAGGGTCGCCGGCTATTTCAATGTCATCTGGGACGATGCCGAGGAATTGTTCCAGATCGCCCAGGTCTCCGCGCCGAAAGTGGTGCTGGATACGTCCGGGCTGGCGCCGGAATACACGGCCTTCGCCAACCGCTTGAGAGGGCAAATCCGCTATTTGTCCATCGACACGATCCGCGCCCTGGAAGATGTTTTGGAAAAAGCCACATTTCCTGCTAATGACAGGGGATGAACAGCTGTTTTCCGGCCGCTGCGCGCGGTCCGGGATTTGGAACCGTGGACAAATTTTCTATAGTCCGCGAGGCGTCCGAGACGTGATTCGCAACGAATCACCCCGTCCGAAGAACCTGGAAAGACCCGAAGCCGAATGACCGATATTCCTGAAACCGATACCGGCGCCGCCGCCGAATATGGTGCCGACTCCATCAAGGTGTTGAAGGGCCTGGATGCCGTACGCAAGCGGCCGGGCATGTATATCGGCGACACCGACGACGGCTCCGGTCTGCATCACATGGTGTACGAGGTGGTCGACAACGCCATCGACGAGGCTCTCGCAGGCCACGCCGATATCGTCACGGTGACGCTCAATGCCGACGGCTCGGTGACGGTAACCGACAACGGCCGCGGCATCCCGACCGACATCCACAAGGAAGAGGGCGTCTCGGCGGCCGAGGTCATCATGACGCAACTCCACGCCGGCGGTAAGTTCGACCAGAATTCCTACAAGGTTTCCGGCGGTCTGCACGGCGTTGGCGTTTCGGTGGTCAACGCGCTGTCCGTCATGCTGCGGTTGAAGATCCGCCGTGCGGGCAAGATCCATGAGATGAGCTTCACCCACGGCGTGGCTGACAGCCCGCTGAAGGTGATCGGCGACGCCGGCACCGATACCGGCACCGAAGTGACGTTCCTGCCGAGCACAGACACCTTTACCAAGACGGACTTCGACTACGGCACGCTCGAGCATCGCCTGCGCGAACTCGCCTTCCTGAATTCCGGCGTGCGCATCGTCCTGACCGACAAGCGCCATTCGGACGTGCGCCAGGACGAGATGATGTATGACGGCGGCCTTGAAGCCTTCGTTGCCTATCTCGACCGGGCCAAGAAGCCGCTCGTGCAGAAGCCGGTTTCGATCCGCGGCGAAAAGGACGGTATCACCGTCGAAGTCGCGATGTGGTGGAACGACAGCTACCACGAGAACGTGCTCTGCTTCACCAACAACATTCCGCAACGCGACGGCGGCACGCACATGGCCGGTTTCCGCGGTGCGCTGACCCGGCAGATCACCTCCTATGGCGAAAGCTCTGGTATCACCAAGAAGGAAAAGGTCACGCTGACCGGCGACGACTGCCGCGAAGGCCTGACCGCCGTTCTCTCGGTCAAGGTGCCGGATCCGAAGTTCTCATCGCAGACCAAGGACAAGCTGGTTTCCTCGGAAGTTCGTCCGGTGGTCGAAAGCCTCGTCAACGAAGCCTTGAGCACCTGGCTGGAGGAGCATCCCTCCGACGCCAAGATCCTTGTCGGCAAGGTCGTCGAAGCGGCCGCCGCACGCGAGGCGGCGCGCAAGGCACGCGAACTGACGCGCCGCAAGGGCGCGCTCGACATCTCCTCGCTGCCGGGCAAGTTGGCGGACTGCTCCGAACGCGATCCGGCAAAATCCGAAGTCTTCCTGGTGGAGGGTGATTCGGCAGGCGGTTCGGCCAAGCAGGGACGCTCGCGCGAAAACCAGGCGATCCTGCCGCTGCGTGGCAAGATCCTGAACGTCGAACGCGCGCGTTTCGACAAGATGCTTTCGAGCCAGGAAATCGGCACGCTGATCACCGCGCTCGGCACATCGATCGGTAAAGACGAGTTCAACGCCGACAAGCTGCGCTACCACAAGATCATCATCATGACGGACGCCGACGTCGACGGCGCCCACATCCGCACCCTGCTGCTCACCTTCTTCTTCCGGCAGATGCCGGAGCTGATCGAGCGCGGCCACCTCTATATTGCCCAGCCACCGCTTTATAAGGTGACGCGCGGCAAGTCCGCCCAGTACCTGAAAAACGAGCAGGCGCTGGAAGATTACCTGATCTCGATGGGCCTCGAGGAAGCTACGCTGGAGCTTGCTTCCGGTGAGGTTCGCGCCGGTCAGGACCTGCGCGAAGTCATCAACGATGCGTTGCGCGTGCGTAACCTGATGGATGGTCTTCACTCGCGCTACAATCGTTCGATTGTCGAACAGGCAGCCATTGCCGGCGCCTTGAATGTCGAACTCAACGGCCAGCGCGAACAATACGAGCAGGTCGCGATCGAAGTGGCGCGCAGGCTTGATGTGATCGCCGAAGAGACTGAACGCGGCTGGACCGGAGCGGTCACCGCCGAAGGCGGTCTCAAGCTTGAACGCATGGTTCGTGGCGTCAAGGAAGTCGCCATCCTCGATATGGCGCTGATCGGCTCGTCCGACGCCCGCCACATCGACCAGCTGACATCGAAGCTCAAGGAGATCTATTCCGCGCCTCCGGTGCTTCGCCGCCGCGATGGTGGGCAAGATATCAGCGGCCCGCGCGCGCTTCTGGATGCAATCTTCGCAGCAGGCCGCAAGGGTCTGTCGATGCAGCGTTACAAGGGTCTTGGCGAGATGAATGCCGAGCAGCTCTGGGAGACGACGCTCGATCCGAACGTGCGTTCGCTGCTGCAGGTTCGGGTGAACGACGCGACGGACGCGGATGGCCTGTTCTCGCGCCTGATGGGCGACGAGGTCGAGCCGCGCCGCGACTTCATCCAGGAAAACGCGCTGAGCGTCGCCAACCTCGATATCTGATCGCAATACGATCAGCCGCACTTCTAATGATCCCGGTGCCGCAAGGCACCGGGATCTTTTTTGTCTGGAGTGTCTCCGGCTTAAACTGAGACGCAGAAACGCTCTATCTCTTTGTTTTTGCGCACTTCCTGGCGGAAGACCGTTCCGCACCTTTCTTGGAAAGGCTCTATTCCCCCTTGAACCGGCCTTCGAAGGCCAGTTCGGCAAGCGGCTTGCGTTGGCTCGGCTTTTCCCGCTCACGCAGATCGTCCGGAAGCGTCGAGGGGTCGGCAAGCCGGCCGATTGCTACCGCCGCCTCGACCCGGTAGTGCGCGGGCACGCCAAGGCTCGTCATCGCCTTGTCGCGATCAATGCCCGCCATTGCATGCGCGTGCCAGCCGGCAGCGGTTGTCTGGAGCGCAAGGCTGAACCAGGCGGCGCCGGTGTCGAAGGCATGGGTGTAGGCGGCCCGCATCTCGCCGGTGGCTGCCTGCGTGTGCGTCTTGGAGATAACGATCACCAGGGCTGCGGCATGCTTCGCCCAGCGCTGATTGCTCTCGTTGAGAATATCCAGCAGGCGCGCGAAATGCTCGGTGCCGCGGCGGGCATAGACGAACCGCCAGGGTTGGCTGTTGCTCGCCGAGGGTGCCCAGCGGGCGGCTTCGAGCAGTGAGAGCAGTTCTTCTTCGCTGATCTCCTCCTGGGTGAACGCACGTGGCGACCAGCGTTTCAGGAACATGGTGTCGATCGGGTGGTCGGCGGTTCTGTGATTGCTTTCCGTCATGAACATACCTCTTTTATCGTATCGGGAATCCCGTGGGAGGAGCGCGCCGCCGTCGATGACGATTGCCGTCGTTAGCGAGACGTAGGGCGAGATTCGCTGCGGACGCTACATGGGATCGAGGAGCGATGAAACCGGCTTTGCGCGCGGATCGTCGGTCCTTTTGTCGGCCCGATCCGGTGCTAAAACGGAATATGCAGAAACGGCGTTTCGGGTGATTGTCGAGATCGATAAAAAAGTTGTATAAGTTCTGTAGATTTTTCTGAGAGAGGACGCGCGATGACTTTTAAGGACCCGTCACTGTTTCGCCAGGCTGCCTTGATTGGCGGCGAATGGATCGAAGCGGATGCCGCCAATGCGATCGATGTGGTGAACCCGGCAACGGGCGAACTCGTCGGCCGCGTACCGAAGCTTGGAGGCAAGGAAACCAAGGCGGCAATCGAAGCGGCGCGTCTGGCGCAGAAGGGTTGGGCTGCCCGCACCGCCAAGGATCGCGCCGGTGTGCTTCGCCGCTGGTTTGAGCTGATGATCGAGAACAAGGACGATCTCGGCCGCATCCTCACGCTCGAACAGGGCAAGCCGCTGGCAGAGGCGACCGGCGAAATCGTCTATGGCGCCAGCTTCGTCGAATGGTTTGCCGAAGAGGGCCGTCGCATCTACGGCGACCTGATCCCAGGCCATCAGCCGGACAAGCGCATCATGGTGATGAAGCAGCCGATCGGCGTCGTCGCTGCGATCACGCCCTGGAACTTCCCCAACGCGATGATCACCCGCAAGGCCGGCCCGGCCTTTGCCGCCGGTTGCGCCATGGTGTTGAAGCCGGCGTCGCAGACGCCGTTCTCGGCCCTTGCCATCGCCGTTCTTGCCGAGCGCGCCGGCCTGCCCAAGGGGCTCTTCAGCGTCGTGACCGGCTCGGCCCGCGAAATCGGTGCCGAAATGACCGCCAATCCGGTGGTGCGCAAGCTGACCTTTACCGGCTCGACCGAGGTCGGCGCCGAGCTCTATCGCCAGAGCGCCGGCACGATCAAGAAGCTCGGGCTGGAACTCGGCGGCAATGCGCCGTTCATCGTCTTCGACGACGCCGATCTCGATGCGGCCGTGGAAGGCGCATTGATCGCCAAGTTCCGCAACAACGGCCAGACCTGCGTCTGCGCTAACCGTATCTACGTGCAGGACAAGGTCTATGATGCCTTCTCCGACAAGCTGGCGGCGGCCGTTGCCAAGCTCAAGATCGGCAATGGTCTCGACCAGGGCGTCATCCTCGGCCCGCTGATCGACAAGGCGGCACTGGAGAAGGTGGAAGAGCATATCGCCGATGCCACCGCCAAGGGCGCGCGCGTCATCCAGGGCGGCAAGCGCCATGCGCTCGGCGGCACCTTCTTCGAAGCAACGGTTCTGGCCGATGTCACCCAGGCGATGGCAGTCGCCCGCGAGGAAACCTTCGGCCCGGTCGCGCCGCTGTTCCGCTTCAAGGATGAGGCCGATGTCGTCGAACAGGCCAATGACACCGAGTTCGGGCTGGCCTCCTATTTCTATGCCAAGGATCTGGCGCGGGTGTTCCGCGTGGCCGAGGCGCTGGAATACGGCATGGTCGGCGTCAACACCGGGCTGATCTCCACGGCGGAAGCACCGTTCGGCGGCGTCAAGCTCTCGGGCCTCGGCCGCGAAGGTTCGAAGTACGGGATCGAGGAGTTTACCGAGATCAAATATGTCTGCCTCGGCGGCATCGCCTGACGCATTTGCAGTCCGATACAATCTGATCGCGAAACCGGCCGGAAAGCTCTGGCCGGTTTTTTCGTTTGCCGGTACAGAAGTTGACGTCGTGAAAAGAGGAGATGACGCGATGCCGGCACCAACCAACCCCTTCAAGGCCGCCCTTCGCGAGCAGCGCTTTCAACTCGGGCTTTGGGTCGCGCTGGCGAGCCCCTATGCGGCCGAAGTCGTCTCCAACAGCGGTTATGACTGGCTGTTGATCGACGGCGAGCATGCGCCCAACGACCTGCCGCTGTTGTCGGCGCAGTTCCGGGCAGTGACGGCATCCGCCAGCCACCCGATCGTTCGCCTTCCTGTCGGCGATACCGCGCTGATCAAGCAGATCCTCGATGTCGGCGTCCAGACGCTGCTGATCCCGATGGTCGAAAGCGCCGAGCAGGCCAGGGAACTTGTTCGAGCAACCCGCTATCCGCCGCATGGCATTCGCGGTGTCGGCGCGGCACTGGCGCGTGCATCGCAATTCGGCCGGATAGCCGACTATCTCCACACCGCAAATGACCAGATCTGCCTTCTCTTGCAGATCGAGAGCCGCGCCGGCCTGGCGGCGATCGATGAGATTGCCGCTCTTGAAGGCGTCGACGGCCTGTTCATCGGACCGTCGGATCTCGCCGCGGATATGGGCTATCTCGGCAGCCCAGGACACCCGGATGTACGGGCGGCGATTGTCGATGCCTTCGCGCGCATCGACAAGGCCGGAAAAGCGCGCGGAATCATGACGCTCGATCTCGCGCAGGCACGCGAGTATCGCGATCTCGGGGCCGATTTCATGGCGATCGGCACCGATGTCACATCCCTGGTTCGGGCGACACAGGCGCTGCGCCAGGAATTTACCGACGAGCAGGGGCATAAACCCGACAAGCTGGAAGCCGGCTACTGATCGCAGATCGCGCTGAGCATCGGCATGGCAACTTCAGGGCTCCAGCGCCGGAGCTCGGCAATCCGTCGCACGATCTTTTCAGTGTGATGGTTGGCGATATCGCCCATGCGATGGTCAAGGAACGGATTTCGGAAGCGGTCGAGCGTCGTTGCGACATAGGCACTCGCCTGTCGCCCGAGGCCCTTGGCGGCAAAGGCAGGAACGACTTCTTGTGCGTAGATATCCTCGAGCCGCCTGGCGACGTCCGCATCGGCAAGGATCTGCCGGACTGTTTCGTCGGGATCGCGGCCCTGCCTCAGCCAGATATCCGCGAGCACCGTGTGGCCGAGGTTGAGGATATGAAGCTTCAATTTTTCGTAGTGCGTCAGGTCGTCGACCAGTATCACGCATTCGTGCGCGCAAGGCGCTCTCAACCCCCGCTGTTTCTCGATCGCCCATAAAGCGTAGGGTTCGGCCACGGCGCCGGCGGGCTCGATCGGTTCCGAGACGATCCGGTCCACCAGCGTGTTGGCCCAGATTATCGCGTTCGCCAGCCAGAACACGAATTGCGGGTCGCCGAGGCGCTCGCGCGCGAGCTCCAGCACGATGGCTTTCAGCACGTCGCCATTGCGCGACACCAGTTCGCACGGAAGGATGGTCAGCGGTTTGCCGCCGGCATCGAAGCGGGCTTTCAAAAGCAGGAGAAGTTTGCCGGGAAAAGACAGCGGCACGTATGTCGACAGGTCGTCGCCGGAAACGTCGTAGCCGGTATCACCGGTGTTCGAGATCAGGAATTCGGCCTCGTCCGCCACGATATGGCAAACAGCATCCCAGTTGTCGTTTGTTGACACGGCCCGGACGACGCTCTTGACCCGCTCGATCTTGTCCACCGGCTTGCCGTCGGCAAGGCCACGGATCATCACGGGATAACCATCGGGTTGCGTCAGTGCCACCAGGCGTCCCGACCGTTCCGCTGAGCCGGTCGTCTGTACCACCGTGATCCGCCCCGGTGCTTCCTGCCTTTCCAGCGCCTCGCTGATGAAGAGATCGGCATGCGCCTGAAGAAAGCGGCTCGTTCCAAACTGCACAAATGGGGTCTTCATGCCGGTGCTCCGGTAGCTGGCTATGGAATGGATTGCAGCAGGGTCTCGCGTGCCGAGCGCAGGTGTCGCCGGCAGGCTTCCTCGGCACGTTTTGGATCGTGAGACCTGAGCGCTTCGATGTAAGCAAGGTGCTCTTCAAGCGCGCGCGCATTTCGCTGCCGCGCGTTGGTCTTGTTCCATTGGTAGTGATAGTGGAACACGATCGAGATGATGTCGTAGAAATCGACGATGAAACGATTGCTCGACGACTTGTGCACCAGGAGGTGGAAGCGCTCGTCGAGTTCGGAGAATTCCTTGTAGCGGTTGTCGATGTCGGCCAGGATTTCGTGGTGCAGCGCCTCGATCCTGTTCAGCTCCTGCCAGGCCGGATGGCTGTCCGGCAGCGCAACGAAACTTGCAGCCGAGCGAAGCTCGAACATCTCGCGGACCTCGGTCAGTTCCAGCGCAAACTCGCGGGTGAAACCTTTGAGGATCCAGTGGCTGTTCGGTCGCTTCTCGATCAGCCCGAACCGGCTGAAGCGGATCAGGAACTCCCGCACGCTCGTGGTACCGGCGCCGATCTCGCGTGCCAGCTCCAGTTCGTTGATCTGCATGCCAGGCTCGGCGCCGCCGGCCAGAATCCGGCGCATGAAGCTGCGCTCGATGATCTCGGCCAGCGAATCCGTTTCCTCCGTCGGGAAATAGTCGTCCGGTTGCGGCTGGCGCAGCACGATCTTCTTGCGCTTGTCCCAGGTGATCAGCTTCGCCTCTTCGAAGCGGCGGAGAATGGCACGCACCGTCGTCCGGCTCACGCCGAGCACCTGACCGAGTTCCGGCTCGGAGGGCAGGGAAGATGTCTCCGCCAGCACTTTCAGGCAGCGGTTATAGGCATCCTTGAAGACGGTGTTCTGTTTTGCCATTGCCAGGATCCGGACGGTTGGGGTTGCGCGAGCGATGAGCCGCTGATCGGAAGATCAGCTTTCGTCGGCCGCCGATCTAACCTGCCGGCGCGCGCTTGTCTTTGGCTCTCGCACCAAAATCATGACGTTTCTCCCCTGTTGCTGCTGTGCCTGCGGGCGGGCGGCGCTGTCTCGTTTCATAATACCCATTGACGGCGATCTGTCTATTGTGGATAAAAGACAAATAGACCCTTCTCAAAATCGCAGCAGTTTTCACGGAGAAATTCAGAGTGTCTGTGCCGTCTTCAATCCTTCTGGCTCCTGAGGACAATGTGGCCGTGGCGACGTTGGCAATCGCTGCCGGCGAGGCCCTGCCGGGCGGAGTTCGCACCGCCACGAAGATCGATCTGGGGCACAAGGTCGCCATACGGCGGATTCGTGCGGGCGACCCCGTGGTCAAATATGCCCAGGCGATCGGACGCGCGACCAGCGATATAGAAGCCGGCGAGCATGTCCATTCCCACAACCTCTCCTTCGATCAGGATCGCTTGGCCATCAGTCCACAAGGCGCGCCGGAAGAGGCGAGCGCCGCCGACAGGGCGCGCACCTTCATGGGCTATCGGCGCAAAGACGGACGGGCGGCGACGCGCAACTATATCGGCATCATTGCCAGCGTGAACTGTTCCACCACCGTCTGCCGGGCAATCGCCGAGGAGGCCAACAGACGCATCTTGCCGAAATATGATGGCATCGACGGATTCGTGCCGATCGTGCATGACCAGGGTTGCGGCATGTCTTCGACCGGCGACGGCATGATGAACCTGCACAGGACCTTGGCGGGCTACGCGCGCCACGCCAATTTCGGCGGGGTGCTGATGGTCGGGCTCGGCTGCGAGGTCAACCAGTTGACGCTTTACGGGCAGAGCGGAGCCGGGCAGGAAAAGCGCCACTTCAACATCCAGGAGGCCGGCGGATCCCGACGCTCGGTCGAGCGTGCACTCGGCATCCTCGATGAAATTGCCGAGGAAGTCGGCAGGCAACGTCGCGTCGCCATTCCGGTCAGCGAAATCATCGTCGGTCTGCAATGCGGCGGCTCGGACGGGCTGTCTGGCATCACCGCTAACCCGGCGCTGGGAGCGGCGGTGGATATCCTGGCGGCTGCCGGTGGTACCGCCATCCTTTCCGAAACGTCAGAAATCTACGGCGCCGAACATCTGTTGCGCAGCCGTGCCGCCAGCGCGGCGGTCGCCGCAAAGCTCGACGGGCTGATTGTCTGGTGGGAAAACTACGTCGCGCTGCATGGTGCATCGCTCGACAACAATCCTTCGCCGGGCAACAAACGCGGTGGCCTCACAACCATTCTGGAGAAGTCGCTGGGTGCGGTCGCCAAGGGCGGGCGCTCACCGCTCAATGCGGTTTACGGCTATGCCGAACGCGTCACTGAACACGGGCTCGTCTTCATGGATACGCCCGGCTACGATCCGGTGTCGGCGACCGGCCAGGTGGCCGGCGGAGCCAATGTCATCGCCTTTACCACCGGCCGCGGCAGTTGTTTCGGCTGTCGGCCGGCACCGTCGATCAAGCTGACCAGCAACACCGCGCTGTTCCGCGCGATGGAAGAAGACATGGACATCGATTGCGGCGTGATCGCATCCGGCGAGGCGACGATCGCCGACCTCGGTCGCGAGATCTTCGATCTCATCATCGATACCGCTTCGGGAAAGAAGACCAAGAGCGAACTCTTCGGCTACGGCGACAACGAATTCGTGCCCTGGCATCTCGGGGCAACACTCTGATGATGTGAGCTTGCGCATCCTAGGAGGGAGGAGACAGGGAATGCAGACGAGAAAGATCGGTCGAACCGACCTGCCGGTGACCGAATACAGCTTCGGCGCCGCCGGACTTGGGGGGCTCTACCGCGAATGCACGCGCGAAGCGGCGATCGAAACGCTGGACGCCGCTTGGGGCTCTGGTTTGCGCTATTTCGACGTCGCACCCTATTACGGGCTCGGTCTTGCAGAGCGGCGGGTCGGCGATTTCCTGCGCGACAAGCCGCGCGGTGACTATGTGCTGTCCACCAAGGTCGGACGGCTGCTGCATCCCGTGCCTGAAGGCGCCGTGCCGGACTATTCCTACGTCAAGGCGCTGAACTTCGACGTGCGTTACGACTACAGCTACGATGCCATCATGCGTTCGGTGGAATTCAGCTATGCGCGCCTCGGCCTCAATCGCATCGATATCCTCTATGTCCATGATATCGGCGTCTACACGCACGGTGTCGCCCGCAACGCCGTCTATCTCAGGCAATTGCTGGATTCCGGCCTTAAGGCGCTGGAGGAACTAAAGGCTGGTGGCGTGATCGCGGCCTATGGGCTTGGCGTCAACGAGGTTCCGGTTTGCCTGGAGGTGATGCGCCGTGCCGACATCGACTGCATCCTGCTTGCGGGGCGCTATACGCTGCTTGATCGTTCCGCAGTCGCCGAACTCCTGCCGCTCTGCGAGACAAAGAAGACGTCGCTGATCGTCGGCGGTGTGTTCAACTCGGGCATCCTGGCGACTGGCCCGGTCGATGGCGCGCATTTCGACTATATGCGAGCAAATGCCGAGGTGCGCGAAAAGGTCGGCGCGATGGAACGCATTGCCCGGGAGCGTGGTGTGCCGTTGGCCGCTGCCGCCATGCAGTTCCCGCTCGACAATCCGGTGGTTGCCTCGGTCCTGCTTGGGACAGCGAAACCGGAAAGCTTGAGGCGCAACATCGATGCGCTGCGGCATCGTATGTCAAAGGACGATTTCTCGGCTTTCGAGCCCTACACGCTTGTGGCGCCGGAGCTTGGATTGGAGGCAGTCCGGGCCTGATGCTTGAGGGTGCCGAGCCCGCGGGTCCTTGCAGGCACAACCCGAATTTCACATAACGAAACGTAATCTGGGAGGAGACAGTGCAGTCACGTAAATCGCAGCAACGACTGCTTGCAAAGCGGACAGCGTTGTATTAGCGTTTCAATATGTTTTTTATCGATAAAAGATCGATATGCAAGCACCTGGCGAATCGATCTCCATAAGGTGGAACGAGGTGCACTGAGAGGAGAACCCCAATGAGCATAGCCAAGCACATTCTTTCCCGCCGTGCCTTCACTGCCCTGGCCGGCGCGACGATGATCGCCGCGATGGCACCCGTCGCGTCCTTCGCGCAGGATGTCACGATCCCGATCATCGTCAAGGATACCACGTCCTTCTACTGGCAGATCGTGCTGGCCGGTGCGCGCGCGGCCGGCAAGGATCTCGGCGTCAACGTTCCCGAGCTCGGCGCCCAGTCCGAATCCGATATCAACGGTCAGATCAGCATCCTCGAAAACGCCGTTGCCGGTTCTCCGGCTGCCGTGGTGATCTCACCAACCGAGTTCAAGGCGCTGGGCAAGCCGATCGACGAAGCTGCCAAGGCGGTTCCGATCATCGGCATCGACTCCGGCGCCGATTCCAAGGCGTTCTCCTCGTTCCTGACGACCGACAACGTTCAGGGTGGCAGGATCGCGGCCGATGGTCTGGCTGCAGCGATCAAGGAAATGTCGGGCAAGGAAGAAGGCGATATCGCCATCATCACCAGCCTGCCCGGCGTCGGTTCGCTCGATCAGCGCCGCGAAGGCTTCCTCGACCAGATCAAGACGAAATATCCGGGCTTCAAGGTCGTGGCCGACAAATATGCCGATGGCCAGGCAACCACCGGTCTCAACATGATGACCGACCTGATCACCGCCAACCCGAATCTCGTCGGCGTCTTTGCCTCCAACCTGATCATGGCACAGGGTGTCGGCCAGGCGATTGCCGAAAACAAGCTCGGCGACAAGATCAAGGTGATCGGCTTCGATAGCGACGAGAAGACTGTCGGCTTCCTCAAGGAAGGCGTGCTGGCCGGCCTGGTCGTTCAGGATCCCTACCGCATGGGTTATGATGGCGTGAAGACGGCGCTTGCGGTCTCGAAGAAGGAGAAGGTCGAAGCCAATGTCGATACCGGCGCCAATCTGGTGACCAAGGCCAACATGGCTGAACCGAAGATCGACGCACTGCTGAACCCGAAGGTCAATTGACGGCAATCGGCGGCAGGCGCGAGCATTGCCTGCCGCCGAGAATACGGTTGCCAGCGGCCGGATACGAGGACCGGCCGCTGGCAGTCTGTGCGATTGGGAGGAGTGCGCAGATGCCAGGTCTCGATGAGGTCAGCGATAACAAGAGCGACGGTTTGAGGACGGCTGCCCGCCACCCAGTGCCGAGGGGCGAACCGATCCTGGAAATGCGCGCGCTTCAGAAGAAATATGGCGCCGTCGAAGCGTTGAAGCCCGCCTCCATCACCTTTCTATCAGGAGAAGTTCACGCCATCGTTGGTGAAAACGGTGCCGGAAAATCGACACTGATCAAGCTTTTGACCGGCGTCATCCGGCGCACGTCTGGCGAAGTCTATTGGTGCGGCAAGCCGGTCCAGCTCGACAATCCTCAAGAAGCGATTGCGCGCGGAATCAACGCCGTGCATCAGGAGGTGGTGCTATGCCCGCACTTGAGCGTCGCCGCCAACATGTTCCTCGGCGACGAGATCAACAGCGCCGGCCTGATGCGCAAGCGCGCCATGACCGAGGCGGCCCAGAGCGTCCTTGACGATCTCGGTTTCAACCTGCCGGCCGCGGCGCCGCTCGGCAGCCTGACGATCGGCCAGCAGCAGTTGGTCGCGACCGCTCGCGCCGCCATGCGCGGCACCCAGTTTCTGATCTTCGACGAGCCGACCGCCTATCTGACCCGTCAGGAATCCGCGCAACTGTTCCGACTCATTCGCCGGCTACAGGGCGAAGGTGTGACGATCGTCTATATCAGCCACCGCATGGAGGAAGTCTTCGAGCTGGCCGATCGTGTGTCGGTGCTGCGCGACGGCACCCACGTCGGCACGCGAAAGATCGGCGAGACCAACGACGCCGAACTGATCACCCTGATGATCAATCGCACCATCGAGCAGATCTACCACAAGGAACACTTTCCGGCCGGCGAAGTGATCGTCGAGACCCGGGGCTTGAGCGGCCCCGGTTTCGCGGATGTGTCGCTGACCGTTCGCGCCGGCGAGATCGTCGGCCTCTACGGTCTGATCGGTGCCGGACGCAGCGAGTTTGCGCTCGGCCTCTATGGTCGCCATGCATCGACTGCGGGCGAGGTCTACTGGCAGGGGCGCAAGGTCAATATCGCCAACGAGCGGATCGCGATAGACCTCGGCATTGCGTTGGCACCGGAAAGCCGGCGCGATCAGGGCCTCTGCCTCAATCTGCCGATCGGCCTCAACATCAACCTGCCGATCTTCAGTCGGCTGACGCGCGGGCTGACGATCAACCGTCAGAAGGAAATCGAGAATGCGGATCGGCAGATCAGGGATTTGAAGATCAAGACGCCATCGCGCCGCGTGCTTGTCTCGGCGATGTCCGGCGGCAACCAGCAGAAGATCGTCATCGGCAAGTGGCTGAGCCACGGCGCCAAGCTTTTCATCTTCGATGAGCCGACGGTCGGCGTCGACGTCGGCACCAAGGCGGAAATCTACCGGTTGTTCGCCCGGCTTCTGGAAAACGGAGCGGGGATCATCCTGATCTCCTCCTACCTGCCTGAAGTCTACGAACTGTCCGATCGCCTGCACGTGTTTCGCCGGGGACGGCTGGTCGCCAGCCACGACTATCACGCGGCAAGCCACGAGGAAGTGCTGACACAGGCGATCGGTGTCTGATCGCGACAATGACAATCAAGAAGAAGCAGGAGGACGACGATGAGTGCTGATACGGTCGACAGCGGAGCCGGCCCCGCGCCGCGGAAAGGCGTGAGCATCCTGTTCGGGCTCACGCTTCTCGGGCTCCTGCTTTTCCTCTGGCTGCTCTTGGGGCTTGCCACCAACAGTTTCTGGACGCCGAACAACATCAGCAACCTGTTGCGCCAGGGCGCCATGACGGCGATCCTTGCGGTCGGCCAGACCTTCGTCATCATCACTGCGGGCATCGATCTTTCCGTGGGTGCCGTTGTCGGCTTCACCAGCGTGATCGTCGCCTGGCTGCTTGCCGCCGGCGTGCCGCTCTGGATTGCGATCATCCTGACGCTCGCCTTCGGCGTGCTGATCGGCGCCTTCCACGCCTTCGGTATTGTCCGCATGGGTCTGCCGCCGTTCATCATCACGCTTGCAACCCTGACCTCGCTGCGCGGCATCGGACTGTTGATCACCAATGGCTCGACGATCTCGATCACCAACGAGGCCTTCACCAATTTCTCCCGCGCCAACTTCCTCGGGGTACCCAGCCTGTTCTGGATGGTGATCGTGGTGGCGATCCCGGCCTATGTCTTCCTGCACTTGAGCCGCTTTGGCCGCTATCTCTTCGCCGTCGGCTCCAACAGTGAGGCGGCCCGCCTTTCCGGCGTCAACGTGCATCGCACAATCTATCTTGCCTATATCCTGTCCTCGACCTGCGCGGCCTTTGTCGGCCTGCTGCTCGCCTCCCGCATCGGCATCGGCAACGCCACGCAAGCCGAAGGCTGGGAGCTGCAGGCGATCGCCTCGTCGGTCATCGGCGGCACCAGCCTCTTCGGCGCGGTCGGCTCCGTGCACGGCCCGCTGCTTGGCGCCTTCATTCTCGCCACGATCAACAATGGCGCCAACCTGCTCAACGTCAATTCGTTCTGGCAGCGCATTATCACCGGCGTGCTCATCATCGTGATCGTCTATTTTGATCAGCTCAGGCGGCGCGGCGCGCGCTAGGCGCCGGCCCTGACAACATGCGGAAAATGACATGAAAGCCGTCCTCTGCCCGGAACCCGGCCGCCTGGAGATTGTTGAACGCGCGCCCGCGCCCGCCCCATCGGCCGGGTGGGTGCGGGTTGCCGTCAGCCATGTCGGCATCTGCGGCACCGACTACCACATCTTCGCCGGCAAGCACCCGTTCCTGGAATATCCGCGAGTGATGGGGCATGAGATCTCCGCGACGGTAATTGCCAACGGACCGGCGACGACGATCGCGCCGGGAACGCCTGTGGTGGTCAACCCCTACCTTTCCTGCGGCGACTGTGTCGCCTGCCGCCGGGGGAAGCCGAACTGCTGCACGGCGATCAAGGTGCTCGGCGTCCATACCGACGGAGCCTTCTGCGAGGAAATCCTCGTTCCCGAGGGCAATCTTTATCCGGCGATCGATCTGTCGCCAGAGGCGGCAGCGACGGTGGAATTCCTCGCTATCGGCGCCCATGCCGTGCGCCGGGCTGCGGCCCCTGCCGGCGTTCGTGCTCTGGTGATTGGCGCCGGGCCGATCGGGCTTGGAACCGCCATCTTCTCGCGCATCGCCGGCCATGCGGTGACGCTGATGGATACCAGCATCGAACGGCTGGCGTTTGCGACCGACCGGCTCGGTTTCGGTTCCGGCATCGTTGCCGACGAAGCGTGCGTTCGGCGCGTCGCCGAGGCGACCGGGGGCGATGGTTTCGATGTCGTCTTCGATGCCACCGGCCATGGCGGTTCGATGGAGGCTTCCTTCGGCCATGTGGCTCATGGGGGAACACTGGTGTTCGTCAGCGTCGTCAAGGACAGCATCCGTTTCTCCGATCCGGAATTTCACAAGCGGGAAATGACGTTGATCGGCAGCCGTAACGCCACGCGCAAGGATTTCGACCATGTCGTAAATTCGATACGCGAGGGGCTGGTGCCGGTGGAGCGGTTGATCACCCACCGAACGACGATGGACGCGGTGGTCCACGATCTGCCGCGCTGGGCGCATGAGAAGTCGGGCCTGGTCAAGGCGATCGTCCGGATAGCGGCGGCGTGACGACCCGTTCTGCTGCGATGCGAGAAAGCGGATCGGCGGCCAGATATCGAAAGCCGGCCGGAGAAAGTAAGACGCCTTCGCCGAAATCCGCGATTTTTGACGAAAACGCGACTTTTCGGCCAGCTCCGAGCAAGTCCGTTTGTTAATTGTCAGTAATCCGGGCGCATTCTCGCAGAAGTCGCTTGTCTAGAACCGAAACGGGTATACTTGTTGCAGTGCACAAGAAACATGGTAGTCTGGCAGGGATTGCGGACACCAAGACAAACAATCGCAAGCTTGCGTCCGACTGGGAGCGGCGTTGTCGTTGATTGAACCAAGGGGTACGCTTCCTATGTTCTACCAGCTCTATGAATTGAATCATGCCATGATGGCGCCGTGGCGAACGGCGGCGGATGCCATGCGGCTTGCTTTCAGCAATCCGATGAACCCGATCTCGCACACCTATTTCGGCCGCGCGACGGCGGCTGGCCTCGAGGTCTTCGAGCGGTCGACGCGCCGCTACGGCAAGCCGGAATTCGGCCTTCCCGAAACGCTGATCGACGGCGAGCCCGTTGGCGTTCACGAGCGCATCGTCTGGCGCGAGCCGTTCTGCAATCTGATCCATTTCGAGCGCGCGCTTCCCAAGGGGCGGGCTGCCGATCCGAAGGTGCTGATCGTCGCGCCGATGTCGGGCCATTATGCCACGCTCTTGCGTGGAACCGTTGAGGCCCTGCTTCCCCATTCCGACATCTACATCACCGACTGGATAGACGCGCGCATGGTTCCCTTGAGCGAGGGCACCTTCGATCTCGACGACTACATCGACTACGTCATCCAGATGCTGCACTTCCTCGGACCCGACACCCATGTCATCGGCGTCTGTCAGCCCGCCGTTCCGGTGCTTGCCGCCGTCGCCCTGATGGAAGCGGCTGATGATCCGCTGTCGCCGGCGTCGATGACGCTGATGGGTGGGCCGATCGATACGCGCATCAACCCGACAGCCGTCAATCTGCTGGCCAAGGAACGGCCGATCGAGTGGTTCCGCGACAACGTGATCATGCCGGTGCCGTGGCCGCAGCCGGGCTTCATGCGCATGGTCTATCCCGGCTTCCTGCAACTCTCCGGCTTCATGTCGATGAACCTCGACCGGCATCTGATCGCCCATAAGGAATTCTTCGCCCACCTGGTGAAGAACGACGGCGATGCGGCCGAGAAGCACCGGGATTTCTACGATGAATATCTTGCGGTGATGGATCTGACGGCAGAGTTTTACCTGCAGACCGTTCAGGTCGTCTTCATGCAGCATGCCTTGCCCAAGGGCGAGATGATGCATCGCGGTCGCCGGGTTGATACCACGGCGATCAAGAAGGTGGCCCTGCTGACGGTCGAAGGCGAGAATGACGACATTTCCGGTCTCGGCCAGACGAAGGCGGCGCAGACGATCTGCACCAACATCCCCGAGCACATGCGGATGCACTACATGCAGCCGGACGTCGGCCACTACGGCGTCTTCAACGGTTCGCGTTTCCGTCGCGAGATCGCGCCGCGCATCGTCGCCTTCCAGCGCGAGCACGCACGCCACGCAAAGCCGGTAAAGCAGCTGATCAAGGGCGGCAAAACCGCCTGATCCCCGTAAAATGCGGGCTTTTGCCCGCTTAGAGTCAAGGGTTTGTCCGATTCCGGGGAAGGGCGTCTTGTAGTCGAAAGCCCGCCTTCCCACATCGTTTTCACCGGGCCGCAATGGGTGGCCCGGGTGATTGCGAGGAATCCTGAAGATGAACCAATCTGCATTGATCCGTCCGGATTGGACGCCCGCGACCATTGCATTGATGGTGCTCGGTTTCGTGGTCTTCTGGCCTCTCGGCCTGGCCATGCTCGCCTACATCCTCTTCGGCGAGAAACTGAAAACGTTCAAGAAGGACGCCAACAGCACGGTCGATGGCATGTGCTCCGCCTTCAAGCGCGGCAATCGCGCCAACTGGACGCAGCATCATCGCACCGGCAACGTCGCCTTCGATGACTGGCGCCAAGCCGAGCTTACCCGCCTCGATGAAGAGCGTCGCAAGCTCGATGAAATGCGCGAGGAATTCGATTCCTACGTGCGCGAGCTTCGCCGCGCCAAGGACCAGGAAGAGTTCGACCGCTTCATGCGCGAACGCCGCAACGGCGGTTCCGGACCGGTAGCCCCGTTCGAGGCAAACTGAGTGACGAAAAAGACATCCGGTGTTTCACATGAAACGCCGGATGTCGCGATCAGCCATGCGGGCCACGTGTCTCTCTCGATGAGAAAACGGGCCGATCCTTATCGATCATCAGGCGCTTCGATCATCAGGCACTGGCAATTCCCTGGATCGTTGATGCCTTAGGGAATTATGCATTAGCCGAAAAGACCGCGAATCGGATAGAAAGCCGTCATGTTCCCTTCTTTCACGCGGCGGCGCATTCCCCCGGCTCCAGTCGACACGACCCGAGAAATCGAAGTCGCGGGCAAGATGCTTCCGCTAACCATCCGCCAGAATTCGCGCGCCACACGAATGACGCTGCGCATCGAGCCCGGCGGTCGGGCGCTGAAGCTGACGGTTCCGCAAGGGCTGGCCGATCGGGAGGTAAACGCCTTCCTCAACCGCCATCAGGGCTGGTTGATGACAAAGCTGGCGCGGTTTTCCGGCGAAAGCCAACTGGAAGAGGGCGGCTCGATCCTGATCCGCGGTATCGCGCATCGGATCGAAAGGTCAGGAAAAATCAGAGGTTTGACCGAGGCAATCATCGTCGGCGAAGACGCGATATTGCGTGTCAGCGGCGGCGAGGAACATCTGCGCCGCCGCATCGTCGACTTTCTCAAGAAGGAAGCGCGGCACGATCTCGATCGCCTGGTCGCGGTCTATGCCGGCCGGATCGGCCGGCGGCCCAAATCGCTGAGCCTGAAGGACACGCGCAGCCGCTGGGGCTCCTGTTCGGCCGATGGCGCCCTGAGCTTCTCATGGCGCATCGTCATGGCGCCGCCGAAGGTCATCGCCTATCTCGCAGCACACGAAGTCGCGCATCTCCAGGAGATGAACCACGGCCCTCAATTCTGGGCGCTGTGCGAAAAGCTTTGCCCCGACACCAACGATGCCAAGCGCTGGCTAAGGCGCAACGGCACGATGCTGCACGCCATCGACTTCGACTGATTTGCTTTGGAATTAGCCGCGGCTGGGGCCGGCGAGTGCCGCCTGAATTTTCTCGTCTGTCTTGTACTGGCTAAGCGCATAGACCGACCAGATCGCTGCCGGTACCCAGCCGATCAGGGTAATCTGCAGAATGAGGCAGATGATGCCTGCAAAGGGACGGCCGATGGTGAAGAACTGAAGCCAGGGAAGAATGAGGGCAAGCAGCAGACGCATTCGTCTCTCCGTTGTGATAGAATGCATATGGTGAGCGCACGCCGACACCGCAATGCCGCACCCTCTGGACGACGGTGTGCAGGGTGGTTTTTGGCTCGACTCCAGCGACATTTCATGCAAGGTCGCTTCTCATGAAAACCGAAGTGAAGATATGCGGGCTGAAGACCGCGGAAGCGGTGGATCGCGCAGTTGCGCTCGGCGCAACGCACACGGGGTTCATCTTTTTCGCCAAGAGCCCGCGCAACCTGGAACCCGATGACGCTGGCCGCCTGGCGGACAGAATCCG
Organism: Ensifer sp. Root142; assembly: GCF_001426785.1. Lineage (NCBI taxonomy): Bacteria > Pseudomonadati > Pseudomonadota > Alphaproteobacteria > Hyphomicrobiales > Rhizobiaceae > Ensifer > Ensifer sp. Root142. Next base: position 54,282 of record NZ_LMFK01000034.1, on the reverse strand, counting down.
AGGCAAGGCGAAAATCGTCGCCGTGACCGTCAATGCCGACAATGACGATCTCGATGAAATCGTCGCCGCGCTTAATCCGGACATTCTGCAGCTGCATGGCAGCGAGACGCCCGACAGGGTGCTCACCGTCAAGGCGGTCTACGGCCTTCCGGTGATGAAGGCCCTGTCGATCCGCGACGCCGACGATCTGAAAAAGGTCGAGCCCTATATCGGGATCGCCGACCGCTTTCTCTTCGATGCAAAGCCCCCAGCAGGATCGGAATTGCCCGGCGGCAACGGTGTTTCCTTCGACTGGAAGCTGCTCGATGCGCTTGACGGCAGCGTCGATTACATGCTTTCCGGTGGTTTGAACGTGAACAACATCGGTGAGGCCCTGGCGCAGACGCGCGCCCGCGCCATCGATACCTCCTCCGGCGTCGAGAGCGCGCCGGGCGTCAAGGATCTGAAGCTCATGGAATCGTTTTTCGATGCCGTTCGCCAGGCGGAGGCGGTTACGGCACGGTCAGGGAGCAAGACGTGAACGAGGCGCCAAAACTGAATTCCTTCCGGGCGGGCCCTGACGAAGACGGCCGTTTCGGCATTTTCGGTGGCCGCTTCGTTGCTGAAACCCTGATGCCGTTGATCCTCGATCTGCAGGCCGAGTGGGACAAGGCAAAGAACGATCCGGCCTTCAAGGCCGAACTCGACAATCTCGGCGCGCATTATATCGGTCGCCCGAGCCCGCTCTATTTCGCCGAACGGCTGACCGCAGAACTCGGCGGCGCCAAGATCTACTTCAAGCGCGAAGAGTTGAACCACACCGGTTCGCACAAGATCAACAATTGCATTGGCCAGATCCTGCTTGCCAAGCGCATGGGCAAGACGCGCATCATCGCCGAAACCGGCGCCGGTCAGCACGGCGTGGCCTCGGCCACCGTCGCCGCCCGCTTCGGCCTGCCTTGCGTCGTCTACATGGGCGCGACCGACGTCGAGCGTCAGGCGCCGAACGTCTTCCGCATGAAGCTTTTGGGTGCCGAGGTGAAGCCGGTGACCGCCGGCAACGGCACGCTCAAGGATGCGATGAACGAGGCGCTGCGCGATTGGGTTACCAATGTCGACAACACCTATTACCTGATCGGCACGGCTGCCGGTCCGCATCCCTATCCGGAAATGGTCCGCGACTTTCAGGCCGTCATCGGCCAGGAGGCGAAGGAACAGATGCTTGCGGCCGAAGGCCGGCTGCCCGATCTCGTCATTGCTGCCGTCGGCGGCGGTTCCAATGCGATCGGCATCTTCCACTCGTTCCTTGACGACGAAGGCGTGAAGATCGTCGGCGTCGAGGCTGGCGGCAAGGGGCTCGACGGCGACGAGCATTGCGCGTCGATCACGGCCGGTTCGCCGGGCGTGCTCCACGGCAACCGCACCTATCTGCTGCAGGACGGCGACGGACAGATCAAGGAAGGCCACTCGATTTCGGCCGGCCTCGACTACCCCGGCATCGGCCCGGAACACTCCTGGCTCAACGATGTCGGCCGCGTCGAATATGTGCCGATCATGGACCACGAGGCGCTGGAGGCATTCCAGATGCTGACCCGCCTTGAAGGCATCATCCCGGCGCTGGAGCCCTCGCACGCCTTGGCCGAGGTCATCAAGCGTGCGCCGAAGATGGGCAAGGACGAGATCATCCTGATGAATCTCTCCGGTCGCGGCGACAAGGACATCTTCACCGTCGGCAAGATTCTGGGTATGGGGCTATAACGATCATGACCGCACGCATGGACAGAAAGTTCGCCGATGTGGCGTCGGAAGGACGTCCGGTCCTTGTCACCTATTTCATGGGTGGCGACCCCGATTTCGAAACGTCCCTTTCCATCATGAAGGCGCTGCCGAAGGCCGGTGCCGACGTCATTGAACTCGGCATGCCGTTTTCGGACCCGATGGCCGACGGACCGGCGATCCAGCTTGCCGGCCAGCGCGCGCTGAAGGGCGGCCAGACGCTGGCAAAGACGCTGGAGATCGCTCGCCGTTTCCGCGAGGAAGACCAGCGCACGCCGATCGTGCTGATGGGCTACTACAATCCGATCTACATCTACGGCGTCGATCGCTTCCTGACGGATGCTTTGGACGCAGGCATCGATGGCCTGATCGTTGTCGATCTGCCACCGGAGATGGACGATGAACTCTGCATCCCCGCCTTGCAGAAGGGCATCAGTTTCATTCGCCTGGCGACGCCGACGACGGATGACCGTCGTCTGCCGAAGGTTCTCGAAAATACCTCGGGCTTCGTGTACTACGTCTCGATGAACGGCATCACCGGCTCGGCACTGCCGGATCCGTCGTTGATTGCCGGTGCCGTTCAGCGCATCAAGGCCCATACGAAACTGCCCGTTTGCGTCGGTTTCGGCGTCAAGACGGCGGAACATGCAAGAGCCATTGGTGCTTCCGCCGATGGCGTCGTCGTCGGTACGGCGATCGTCAATCAGATCGCGTCGAGCCTGACCGAAGAGGGCAGGGCAACGGACGCGACGGTACCGGGTGTCGAAGCGTTGGTAAGGGGCCTTTCGGCTGGCGTGCGGTCCGCACGGCTCGCAGCAGCCGAATAATTGCCTATATTAGCGCGCACAACCCGAAGAAAATCTTCAGGAGTCTATAAGTGAACTGGATCACAAACTACGTTCGGCCGAAGATCAATTCGATGCTGGGCCGCAGGGAAGTTCCGGAAAATCTCTGGATCAAGTGCCCGGAAACCGGCGAGATGGTGTATCACCGCGATCTCGAGGAAAACAAATGGGTCATCCCGCAATCCGGCTTCCATATGAAGATGCCGGCCAAGGCGCGACTGAAGGATCTGTTCGACGGTGGCATCTATGAAGCCCTGCCGCAGCCCAAGGTGGCGCAGGATCCGTTGAAGTTCCGCGACTCCAAGAAATACTCCGATCGCCTTCGTGACAGTCGCGCCAAGACCGAGCTGGAAGATACGATCGTGGCCGGTGTCGGCCGCGTCCAGGGCGTCAAGCTCGTCGGCGTCGTGCATGAGTTCAACTTCATCGGCGGTTCGCTCGGCATGGCCGCAGGCGAAGCGATCGTGAAGGCCTTCGAGAAGGCGATTGCGGAGAAGTGCCCGCTGGTCATCTTCCCGGCCTCCGGTGGCGCCCGCATGCAGGAAGGCATCCTGTCGCTGATGCAGCTGCCGCGCACGACCGTTGCGGTCAACATGCTCAAGGAAGCGGGCCTTCCCTATATCGTCGTTTTGACGAACCCGACCACCGGTGGTGTAACCGCCTCCTACGCCATGCTTGGCGATGTCCATCTGGCCGAACCCGGCGCCGAAATCGGCTTTGCCGGCAAGCGCGTGATCGAGCAGACCCTGCGCGAAAAGCTGCCGGAAGGCTTCCAGACCGCGGAATACCTGCTGGAGCACGGCATGGTCGACATGGTGGTCAAGCGTCATGACATTCCCTCGACGCTGGCCCGTGTGCTGAAGATCCTGATGAAGAAGCCGGCCGATGCGGTAAAACTCAACGGCGGCGGTGCAGAACCAGCGGCTTTGCCGGTTGCGGCAAGCGCATAGCATACGATCCTATCGGGGCAGGGCGAGATGACAGCGGTGGAAGCCAGCGAAGCAGGCTATGAGATCGAAAAACTCCTTGCCTTGCATCCGAAAGGCTTCGACCTGTCGTTGGACAGGATAACCCGGCTTCTGGCCGCGCTCGGCAATCCGCAGGATCGGCTGCCGCCGATCATTCACGTGGCCGGCACTAACGGCAAGGGCTCCGTCACCGCATTCTCGCGGGCGGTGCTTGAAGCCGCGGGCTTGAGCGTTCACGTCCACACCTCGCCGCATCTGGTCAACTGGCACGAGCGCTATCGGCTTGGCGTCAAGGGTGGCAAGGGCAGGCTCGTCAGCGATCCCGTGCTTGCCGATGCGGTTCGGCGCGTCGCGGAAGCCAATGGCGGCGAGAAGATCACCGTCTTCGAAATCCTGACCGCCGTTACCTTCGTTCTTTTCGCCGAACACCCGGCAGATGTCGCGATCATCGAGGTCGGTCTCGGTGGCCGCTTCGACGCGACCAATGTCATAACCCGCCCTGCGGTCTCCGTGATCATGCCGATCTCGCTCGATCACCAGGCCTATCTCGGCGACCGGGTCGAACTGATCGCAGCGGAAAAAGCCGGCATCATGAAGCGTGGCTGCTCCGTCGTCATCGGCCAGCAGGAAGAAGAAGGCGTCCGCGACGTCCTGACCTCGACCGCCGAGCGTCTCGGCTGCCCGATGTCCGTCTACGGGCAGGACTTCATGGCGCATGAGGAATTCGGCCGCCTTGTCTATCAGGACGAGCGGGGTCTGTCTGACCTTCCCCTGCCGAAGCTGCCCGGCCGTCACCAGTATGCCAATGCAGCCGCGGCCATCCGCGCCGTCCGCGCCGCCGGTTTCGACGTGCCGGATGCGGCCATCGAGCGCGGTGTCGCCGGCGTCGAGTGGCCCGGACGCTTGCAGCGTCTTGCCGGTGGCAAGCTTGGTCACTACGGCCCGCAGGATGCGGAAATCTGGGTCGATGGCGGGCACAATCCCGGTGCCGGCCAGGTGATCGCCGAAGCCATGGCGAATTTCGAGGAGCGGGAGTCCCGCCCGCTGTTCCTGATCATCGGCATGATCAGCACCAAGGATCAGCTCGGTTACTTCCGCGCCTTCCTTGATCTGGCCGAACAGGTCTTCACGGTGCCGATTCGTGGCTCCGATGCCGGTCTGGATCCGGTGGCCCTGGCGCAGGACGCGGCCTCGGTCGGCTTCGAGGCGTCCGCCGTGTCATCGGTGGCCGAAGCGTTGACCGTCATCGCCAATCTCGTCGACGAAGACCCGATGCCGCCACGCATCCTGATCGGCGGTTCGCTCTATCTCGTCGGCGACGTGCTTGCCGATAACGGTACGCCACCGAAGTGATCGGTTGCCTGCGACAAGGATCGCAACAGGCCGCCATTTGCGCTGGCGCCCGAAAATTGGCAGCCGGGCAATTTCCTCTAGAGCATTTCCAGGAAAAGTGCGAAGCGGTTTTCCGTCAGGAAATGCGTAAAAACAAAGAGATAGAGCGTTTGTGCGGTTCCGCATAAATCGGAAACGCTCTTGACAAGAAAAAAGCCCGGCAAGCCGGGCTTTGAAGTCACTTCGATGTGGTGGCCTTAAGCGGCCGCAGTCGAAATCCAGGACGTCAGGGCCGTCTTCGGAGCAGCGCCAACCTTGATGTCGGCAACTTCACCGGCCTTGAACATCGCAAGCGTCGGGATCGAGCGCACGCCGTATTGCGCGGCCAGCTCCGGGTTCTCGTCGATGTTCAGCTTCACGACCTTGACCTTGCCGGCGAGCTCGTTGGAGATTTCCTCAAGGCTCGGCGCGATCATCTTGCACGGGCCGCACCATTCAGCCCAGAAATCGACAACCACCGGCTCGGCGGCGTTCAGCACTTCCTGCTGAAAATTGGATGTATCGACTTTTACAGTAGCCATCGGCTGCTCCTTGCGTTCGAAATGTCGGTGTCCAGATGTTGTGTCTCATGTGAGGCTGTCCCACTGGATTTTCAATATCGGGTATCTCACTTTGTCGCGAGGTCTTCAAGGCTCCTGTCCAGTGCCGCATCCTCGAGCACGTGGATGACGGGGCCTTCGGTGAAGATCAACGCACACTGGAAGCGGTGCGCGGGATAAAGTGGCCGCAGCAGCTCGCGATAGATCGCAAGCTGGGTTTTATAGGCGGCGGGGACGTTGTCGGCTGACGCGGGCACGCTGCGATTGGTCTTGAAGTCGGCAATGGTGACGACGCCATCCGCCACCGACAGCCGGTCGATCCGGCCGGAAACGGCAAATTCGCGGTTTGCGAGCTTCAATGTGCCCATGACCGAGACTTCTGCGCGGCTGGCGCCGGAAAAGAGCGCGCGCAGGTCACCACGATCGAGGACCTGCAGGACGGCATCACGCAGGCGCTTGCGTTGCGTTTCGGGCCAACGCGGCACCGAGCGGGCGAGATATCGGTCGGCCGCCGCCAGGCGCTCGGACGGGGCGATCGACGGCAGCACCTGCAGCAGCCGGTGCAGGATGGCGCCGCGCAGCATCGAGAAATTTGCTGGCGTTTTCACGGAAAACAGCGCCGAGCTGACGATCATGTCGCCGTCGTCCTCATCGACCGCAATGCCGACGCCCGATGGGCTCAGCGGCCGCGGCAACCGCCGTGGCGGCGGCAGCGGCGTCGAAAGAGCAATCGGCAGGCCGGTCTTCGCGGGGGCCATGAGGTCCGATAGCTCGTCACCTGACGGCACTTCGCGCGGCACATGCGTTTCCCGCCAGGAGTGCCCTGGCCATTCTTCGTCACCCGCCTTGAAGGTGACAGGGGTGCAGCGACCATTCTCGTCCTGCGAAAGGCTCGCCTGCACGATGGCGTGCCAAGTGTCCGCACTTGGCCGCTGCCCGCGATACCCGCAGACGACCAGCCGGTCGGCAGCCCGGGTCATGCCCACATAAAGCAGCCGGCGGTATTCTTCCTCGGCCAGCGTCTTCAGCCGGTCGCTGTCGGCGGCGATGAGTGAATTCGAAGCCGAACCGGGCGCCCGCCAGACGGGCAGCGGGTAGCTCGAGCCATCGGCGAGTGGCATCTCGAGGAAGCGAAGATCGGGCACGTGCTGGGAGTTGAAAGGCTTGCCGCCGCCGTCGACCAGAAACACCACCGGCGCCTCCAGCCCCTTGGCCGCATGCACCGTCATGATCCGGACTTCGTCGCGCTCCTTGTCCTGCTCGCGCTTGACGGTCGGCGCCTCGATTTCGAGCGTCGAGACGAAAGCCTGCAGGCCGGGCAGGCCGCTTCTTTCGTGTTCGAGCGCAAAGGTCAGGAACTCGTCGAGAATGTCGCTCACTTCGCTGCCGAGCCGGGCGAGAAACGCCGCGCGCCCACCATGAACGCCAAGCACGCGGGCATAGAAATCATGCGGGGCCAATTGTTGAGAAAGGGCGGCATAACGAAGAAGCGCCTTGACGGTTCCCTCATGTGGGGAGCCTTCGATGGCGCCGGATTCCTGCAGCCTCTGCCAGAGGCTAGCGCCTTCGTCCCGTCGGGCAGCGAGTTCGAAAAGCATGTCTTCGTCGAGGTTAAACAGCGGGCTCTTTAACAGCGCCGCGAGCGACAGGTCGTCCTCCGGCAGCAGCATGAAGCGCCCGAGCGCCAGCAGGTCCTGGATGGCGATATGGCTCGTCAGAACCAGCCGGTCGGCACCGGCGACGGGGATGTCGCTGCGCCGCTTCAGGGCGCGGGTCAGCGCATTGACAAAGGCGTCGCGCTTCCGGACGAGCACGATGACATCGCCCGGGCGCATGGCGCGGCGCACGCCCTTTTCGATGATGGTCTCGCGCCCGATCCAGCTATCGAGTACGGCGGCAATGCGCCGTGCCAAAATGTTGACCGGTGCCGTTTCCGGCGTGGCATCGAAGGGGGCCGTCCATTCGTCGTCGGTCGCCGTCGGCTCGGCCGCGATCACATCCCAGATGTCGACGGCGCCGGGATGGCCGATGCGGTTCGAGGCGTGCACGACCGCTTCGTTCCGGGCGCTCAGCCCACGCGCATGCGCCGGGTTGGCAAAGACGGTATCGACGGCGGAGAGCACGTCGACGGTGGAGCGGAAGGAGAGCTGCAGGCGGATCGGACTGAACGCCTTGCCGCCGTCTCGCACGCGCCGCTCGGTCTCGATGCTTTCGCGCGAGAAACGCTCGGGGCGTGCGCCCTGGAACGAGTAGATCGATTGCTTCTCGTCACCGACGGCAAACATGGTGCGCTCGTTGCCGCGCGCACTGTCGCCCGAGAAGAATTCCGCCGCCAGCGCCTGGATGATCGTCCATTGCGTCGGGCTCGTATCCTGGGCTTCGTCGACAAGGATATGGTCGATGCCCTGGTCCAGCTTGTAGTGAACCCAGGCGCTGACGTCGCCGCGCGCAAACAGGCTTGCGGTGCGATTGATCAGGTCCTCGAAGTCGAGCTGGCTGCGGGTGCGCTTCAGCGCTTCATAGTCGTTGTTGAGCCGATCGGCGAGCGTCAGCGCCGAGAGTGTCGCCTCGTACATCTGGATGATGCTCAGCCGGTCGGCGCAGGCGACGACATGATCGCGGGCGGCTTCGACCAGCTCAATCAGATCCGGCGCGGCCTGGAGCATGGCCTTGTTTACGAAGGCCGATTCGGCGCGCGGCTTGCCGGTGCCGGTAAAGAACAGCTCCTGCAGCCCCTCGTATCGGGCCATCGGATCGACAAGCTTCGCCGTTGCGCGAAGCCCCTCGGCGAAATCGAGCACCTTGGCGCCGCCGGCGCTGGCAGCCAATCCAAGGTAGCGTTCGAGGGCCGGGCCGTTAAGGCCGGGAAGCGGCCAGACGCTTTCGAGGATGCGCTCGACGCTGTCTTCAGGTTCAAGCCTGAGTGCCGCGTGCAGTTGCACGGCGACGCCGCCATGGAGGTCAGCATGGTCGAGAAATGCCTGTATCGCCGTGCGGTTGGAGACGATCGCACCCAGCAGTTTTTCAAGCCCGGTGTCGTCGGCAAGCTCGAGCACGGTGGCAAAGGCATCGGCAAGCGGTGCATCGCCGTCAGCCGTTGTCGCGGTCAAGAGGGCACGGCGCGCGTCTGCCAGCAGCACGGCCGCCGCCCGGTCGTCGAGAACCGAGAAATGCCCGGCAACGTTTGCCTCGAGCGGAAACTGGTGCAACAGCGCCTCGCAGAAGGCGTGGATGGTCTGGATCTTCAGGCCACCCGGCGTTTCGAGCGCGCGCGCAAACAGCCGCCGCGCCTCCTGGAGCTTCAGCCGCGAGGGCAACTCGCCCTCGATGGTTTCGATCCGCTTTTCCAGCGCCTCGTCGTCGAGCGTCACCCATTCGGCAAGGCGTTCGAACACGCGGTTCGACATTTCCGAAGCCGCCGCCTTGGTATAGGTCAGGCACAGAATGGCCGAAGGCCTGCAGCCCGCAAGCAGCAGCCGGATGACGCGCTGCGTCAGAACGTGGGTCTTGCCCGACCCGGCATTGGCTGAAACCCAGGCGGAGCGAGCGGGATCGGAGGCGAGCGACTGCCGGCGCGACGTCCAGTCGAGCCAGGCTTCGGGCGTCCTTTCGTCGGGGCCGGCGCTTTCATCCCTCATCGCTGTCATCCTCGCTGTCGGCTGTCGACCATTCCGCAACCCGGGCCAGATGGTCGTATTCACCGCCGTAGTCGCGTTCCTTCTGCACGATCAGTCGTGAGGCAAAGCCATGTCTGCCCGACATCAGGGCGGTCAGCAGCTTTCTAAGCTCAGTCAGGGCGTCGTCCGCCAGCTGATCGGCCGATTTCGTTTCCTTGGCGCGGCTGTTTTCGTTGTTGACGGTCTCGACCTTGAAGCGGGAGCCGGGCTTCAACCGGACATAGAGCAGCGATTGCGGGTGGCCGGGACCCATGCCCTTGAACGCACCGGCTTTCAGCGCTGCCGCTTCCAGCGCCAGCTGCGGATCGAGCAGCACGCGGGCTTCCTTGATCGACGGGCTGGAGCCGGTCTTGTAATCGATGATTTCCACCGTCCCGTCGGTCATCGTGTCGAGCCGGTCGGCGATCCCCGTCAGGCGAATATCCACCACCCCGATCTCCATCGATGCCGCAACTTCGGTCAACGGCTTGCGGATAAACCGCGCACGCTCCCGTTCCCAGGCGACGAACGCCTTGCCGACCGCTGCAAAGCGTGGCCGCCATATGGTGTCGATATGGGCGGGCAGCCGTTCTTCGTCGAAGGCTTCATTGAGCAGGCGGCCCATCGCCTCTTCTGCAGCCGCGGACAGGATGTCGAAGCCGCCGCGCACGAAACGATCGACGATGCGGTGATAGAGCGTGCCGCGTTCTGACGCGCCCGGATCGCGATTGAACGGGTCGAGCGGATGCAGACGCAGGATCCGGCGCGCGTAGATCGAATAGGGATCGCGGCGAAGCCGCGAGACTTCGCTGAACGAATATTTGCGTGGCTGCAGGTCGACCGGCGGCTTGGGTGCCGGGCGCTCGGCCAAGGCCTGACACCCACCCTTGTCGAGCATCCGCGCCCACAGGAGATAGTCGCTGCCGTTCGATCGCAGGTTCTCTGCCAGCCGCTTGCCGCCCAGCGCCAGCAGCCGCTGCAGCCATCGCGATGCGACGGTCGGCGCCGATCCCTGGCGCATCGAGCGGGTGAAGATCAGCTTGCGGGTGCCGCACGCCATCTGGAAGTCGTGGGCGAGCTGGCCGATGCGGCGTTCGGGCGGCTCGAGGCCGATCCCGGTTTTCATCGTTCGGGAAAGGAAGGGATCATTGGCGGTTTGCCCCGGCCAGTTGCCTTCGTTCATGCCGCCAAGCACCACGAGATCCATGCTCTGCAGGCGCGATTCCAGCGCGCCGAAGATGAAGACGCGGGGGTGGCGCATCGAGCGCGGCTTGACCGCCTCACTGGCGGCAAGCGCCTCCATGATGTCGCACCATTGCGGTCCGTCGGCATCCATCTGGCCTTCGGTCTCGATGATGCCGCGCAGCAGCGTCGCCAAGGCTTCGCCTGCCTCGCCGGACCATAGACCGCTGAGGTCGGCGCGCTCGTCGCCGCAGACGGCCTCCAGCGCCTGGCCGGTTCGTGTCGCCCATTCGGCAAAGGTAAATATCTCGGAGAAGGGGCGGCGGCCATGGCTGCGCCGCACCAGCGCGCCGGCGAGTGGGTCCGTTGCCACCTTTACCCGCGCTGCGAGGCCCCTCGCGGCGAGAATGTCGTCCTCGGTAATGCCGATCCGCCATTCCGGGGGATGGCGGTCCGTCCTGTGATGGCCGGCTGCCTGTTCGAGCAGCGGCACCAGAAGCGAAATGTCGGCGATATCGGTGCCGCTGCGCAGCGCCAAGCGCTCCAGCACATCGGCGCTGCGGCGCATCTCCGCCTGCGGCAGGCCGAAGCGGGCTAGGGGATGCTTGAACAAAGCGACCAACGGTACCGGATCGCCGGGCCTGAGACTTGCCTCCAGCAGAAGCCGCATCAGCGTGCCGGCAGGCGTAGAGGCGAGCGGCGTGCCGGCGGAATCGTCGGCCTCGATATCGAAACGTGCCAGCTCCGCGCCGACACGGCGCGCAAGATTGCGGTCGGGGGTGATCAGGGCCGCCTGGCTGTCGTCGCTTCCCTCAAGCGCCAGCCGCAGTGCGATCGCGATCGCCGTCGCCTCCTCGCGCTCATTGGCGGTTTCGATCAGGGCGACGTCGCCAAAGGCCCGTTGCAATGTTTCGGGCTTAAGTTCGTTGCGGGTTTCAGTCCAGCCATTCGTCGCCTTGGCGGGCAAAAGCGCATGCGACAGGATTTCGCTGCGATCGATGAGCCCTGCATCGGCCTGGTCGAGGGTCGGGATATCGCGGCGTTCCACCTGCATGCGTTGCAGCAGGCGGTGAAAGCCGTATTGCGGGTGGCTGCGGCTGGCCGGATCGGATCTGCCGCCGGTGACGGTCTCGCCGACGATCATGCCCCATTCGGCGTCGGTCATCGTCTGGTCGAGCCCCGGCAGCACGATCGTGCCGTTGGACAGCTTCTGAACCGCGGCAATCAGGGCGGCCGTCGCCGGGATGGAGCCGGTCGAACCGGCAATGACGATCGGCCCTTGAAGCGCGCCCGCGGCAATGCGCTGGGTCTCGGCCTGCAGGATGGCGTTGCGATGTCGTGCCGGCGAGGATTGTTTGAGTTCTTCCAGCCGCTCCGGCCAATAGGTGCGGGCGATTTTCAGGAACTCGAGCGTCAGCTGCCACCACAGCGCATGTTCGCCGGCATCGAGACTGTCGAGCTGCTCCCAGTCGAGTTCTTCCGTCTCCATCGCATCGATGAGTTCGGCCAGATTGCGCGCCAGCCAGATGGCGTCCGCCGGGCTTGCGGGGGCGATCAGTGGGCTTTCCGCGTGAATGTCGAGCACCACCTTCGGCAGGCGGTTTCGCCAGGCAAGGATAAGCCGGCCAAGTTCGATCAGGCGGGCGGTGCCGGGAAGGGGCGGCGCCAGGTCCAAGATCGCCGGCACTTCCGCATCGAAGAAGCCGCTGTCGTCATCGGTTTCGCCGAGTGCCCGGATCGTCGGCAGGATTGCCGAACGGCCGCCGAGCAGATCGACGAATTCGGAGCGCAGCACGCGGGCGGACCGACGCGTCGGGACGAAAATCGTCACGCCGGCAAGCGGCAGCGGATCCGCGGGATCGTAGCGAAAATCCGGCGTCAGCGTCCCGTCGCAGAGTTTGCGCGCAAGTGTCTTCAGGAAGGGCAGGCCCGGCGGAATCGTAAAGACGTTGGTTCCGCGATAGGACATGCTCATCCTTCCGGCTGGTAGCGGCGGATCGCGGCTTCAGCGTCTTCGATCGCCTCTGGCGTGCCCACAGTCATCCAGTGGCCGTCGAGCACGATGCCGAACAATCGGCCTTCGGCGATCGCCCGATCGAAATAGATGTTCAGGTTGAACGCATCATCCGGCGCGTCGGCAAACAGTTTCTTGTCGAGCGCGATCGCGCCGGCATAGACCACGGGATTGTCCATGCCCTCGGCATAGCGGACCAGACGGCCGTCGGTGCCGAGCGAAAAGTCCCTCTTGCCGTTGTGCCCGGTCGTATCCTCGTCGCGCACGCAAAGCAGTGCCATGTCCATGCGCTGCGGATCGAAGAAGCCGGCGAGCCGCTCGAGATTGCTGGGCTTGCCCGCTTCCTCGCCAACCCAGAAGAGATCGGCGTTCATCACCAGAACGGGGCCATCGGCAAGCAGCTTCAGCCCCTTGACCAGGCCACCGCCCGAATTCATCAGCGCATCGCGTTCGTCGGAAATCACGATTTCGGGCGCCGGGCGCTGCGCCAGATGTGCTTCCATCTGGTCGGCGAAGTGGTGGACGTTGACGGCTGCCCTGGTGACGCCGGCGTTCACCAGCAGATCCAGAACATAGTCGATCATCGGCTTGCCGGCGATCTTCACCAGTGGCTTCGGGATGGAGTTGGTGATCGGGCGTAGACGGGTACCGAGGCCCGCCGCGAGCACCATCGCATTGCTGATCGACATTGCTTCTCTGTCAGTTCGCTGATTCTGGCACGATGATTCCCGTCTTCATACACCAGTCGCGCAAGGGTTTCAGCGCTTCGTGCATGAGAGCGACTTCGAGATAGGCGAAAGTGCGCGGCATATGCTTCATATAGCCGGGTTTGCCGTCGCGCTGCATCAGCCGCACCCAGATGCCGACGAGCTTGCAGTTGCGCTGCGCCGACATCAGATGCCAGTCGCGAAGGAACAGGGCCTCGTCGAACGAACCGGCAGCGCGGCGGTCGCCGAGATAGGCATCCATCATGCGGCTTGCCAGTGCCGGTTCGATCGTCACCCGAGCGTCCTGCACCAGTGACGCCACGTCATAGGCCGTCGGGCCAATCATCGCATCCTGGAAGTCGATCAGGCCGACACGCTGGAGACCCTCGTGCTCGGGACGCCAGATGATGTTCGGCGAGTGAAAGTCGCGCAGGAGCAGGTTCTTCTCCGACGTCGCGATGAGGTCGATGAGGTCGTCCCAGATCGCCGCGTATTCCTGCTTTTCCTGTTCCGTCGCCGGCTCGCCGCGTTTCCACGGCAGGTACCAGTCGGTGAGCAGCCGGGTCTCTATCTTCATCGCCCTCCGGTCGAAATCAGGGATATGGTGCTCTACGCCGCCGGAGAGCGCGATGTCACGCCTTGCCGGGGTGGCGTGAAGTCGGGCGAGCAAGCGCGCGCTTTCGACGTAGCGTGCCTCGATCGGCTTCCCGGCCTCGTCGAGTACTCCTTCGGAGCCGAGGTCCTCGATCAGCAGAATTCCCTGGTCGAGATCGCGTGCGTAGATCACAGGTGCTGCAAAGCCCCGTTCTCTGAGGAGCTCGTCGATGGCGACGAAGGGGATCACATCTTCGGCGATATGCGCGAGTTGCTGGTAGTACCTGCCATCCTGGAGGATCGGACCGGGCTTATGCCGCGCGGCATCCATCAGGATCCGGCTCGGAAGGCCGTCTCGGCCGTCGACCCGTTCGTATGCTCGCACCGAGGCATCGCCGCTCAGGTGACGTCGGCGCGCGTCCGCAAATCCGTTACCTGCGAGGAAATCGCGGATCGCCAGCGAGCGGGTAATGCGCTGCAGGGCATCTTCGGGGCCGGCGATGCTGGCGGTTCGTCCGGCCGCCTCATGGGTGATCTGCAGCACGATCCTGTCGGAAGGCAACGCCCCGTCGGCCCTCTCCGGCCATTCGACCAGGCAGACGCCCAGAGACAGCGCCTCGTCGAAGCCCAGCTCATCGAGTTCGCTGGCATCTGCCAGCCGATAGAGATCGAAATGCGCCACGGGAATGCGCAGGTCGTAGCTCTGCACCAGCGTAAATGTCGGGCTCGGGACTTCCAGCCCGTCGTCATCGGCGACGGCGCGCAGGAAGGCGCGTGCCAAGGTCGACTTTCCGGCCCCAAGATCACCCGAGAGAGCCAGGCAGTCGCCGACTTTCAGCGCCAGAGCCAGGTCTTCGCCAAGCTGGATCGTGGCTGCCTCGTCCTTCAGGAAGCGTTCGATCGGCTTCATTATTCCGCCGCGACGATCTTCGGGACCTCTGCCGAAGGGATACGGCAGCTGACCTCGGTGCCTTCGCCCTCACGGCTGCGGATCGACACGGTGCCGTGGTGAAGGCTGACGAAGCTCTCGACGATCGACAGGCCAAGGCCGGCGCCGCCGCGCTGACCGTGGCTTTCGAAGCGGTTGAACACCGTATCGAGCACGTCCTGGGGAATGCCCGGTCCGCTGTCCGAAACGGAAAAGACGAAGTCTCCACCGTCGCGCCGGCACGAAAGCTCGATGACACTACCGTCAGGAGCAAAGTTGGCGGCGTTGGTGAGCAGCTTGACGAAAATCTGCTTCAGCCGCTGCTGGTCGGCGACCATGCGTCCGAGGTTGTCGGGTGCCGCAACGCGCAGTGTGACGCCGCCCTCGACCAGTCGGTCAGCCATCTGATGGGCGATGTCGTCGAGGAAGTCGGTAAGATTGATTTCCGACATGTCGAGCTCGACGATGCCGGCGTCGACGGTCGCAAGATCGAGAATGTCGTTGACGATGGTCAAAAGCAGCGACGAGGACGTGGCGATGTGATCGACATATTCCGCCTGCCGATCGTTGAGGTCACCAAAGGCAGGCGTCTTCAGCAAATCGGCAAAACCGATGATGTTGGTAAGCGGCGAGCGCAGCTCGTAGGACACGTGATGAACGAAGTCGTTCTTCAGCGCATCCGCCTTGCGCAGCGCATCGTTCTTCTCGGTCAGTGCCCGTTCGACCCGCACGCTGTCGGTGATGTTGACGAAGGTCAGCATCGTCTGGGCGTTTGGCAGCGGAATGACGGCGTAGTCGAGGATCAGCCCGGTTCGAAGTTCAAGAATGCCTCGACTCGAGGGCCGTTCGTCGTCGAAACTGGTGATGATATGGGAGAACCGCTTCCAGCCGTCCGGCTGGTCGTAGGACATGAGGCAGGCCTGCTCGATCGCGCGGATATGCGTGCCTGGCTTCGCCTCGGTCTCGTTGATGCCCCAGGTCGCGCGAAAGGCCGGGTTGGAAAGCCGGATGCGGCCATCGGGACCGAACACCGCAACGCCTTCGGCCAGATGGTCGATCGTTTCGCCCTGGACCTGGACCAGCGTGTTGTAGCGGGTTTCCAGATCGACCTTCTCGGTTAGGTTCTCGAATACCCACGTGACGCCGCCTTGCGGCCGTGCCGTTGCGAATACCCGTAGCGTCTGGCCGTTCGGCAGGTGCCAGAGGTCGGATTGCGTATCGAGCGCCTGGTAGACGGAGAGCGCGTTCGCCTTCCACTGTTTCCAGTTGAGCTGTTCGGGCAGCTGTCCGCCCGAGCGCAGACGGTCGAGCACTTCGCCATTGTCCGGCTTGCGCTCGAGGAAGCCCATGTCCAGGTTCCAGAGGCGCTGGAAGGCCTGGTTGTAGAATTGCAGGCGCTGATTGCCGTCGAAGATTGCGACCGGCGTTGCGAGATGGTCAAGCGTTTCCGCGTGGCTCTTGAGCGTGCGATTGAGTTCTTCCCGCACAGCCTCGACGCCGGAGACGTCGATGGCAATGCCGGTCGTTCCGGCCGGGCTGCGTGCGTCGACGACGTCGAAGAATGTGCGGTTGCCCTTGACCACGGTCGACAGCTTGTCTCGGAATGGCGTGTCGAAGGTCGAGACGGCGCGTATTTTTTCGCGTGCCACGGTCGCCAGCAGTTCACGGCCCTCGGCGATGGCTGCAGCGACGTTGGGGGCTTCCACGGCGTCGGCATAGGCCTCGTTGACCCAGCTCAGCGCTCCATCGGTGCCGCGCTGCCAGACCGGCAGGTCGATCGCGTCGAGCAGGGTGCGGAAGGACGTCAGCGAGTTGTTGAGGCGATCGCGTTCGAGCTTCAGTTCAGCCAGTTCAGCCCGCATGTTGTTAAGCGCGATGAAGCGCACAAAAGCGCGTCCGCCGGAAACGCGGCCTTGTGCCTCCAGGACTTCGTTGCGCGTCGTTTCGAGCACCAGATCGAAGCTGCGTGCCTGCGTGCGCAAGGCGTCGATCGCCTTTTCGAGCTCGCTGGCGGAATTCGCCTTAATCCAGCGCCCAAAGGCCAGGAACTCGCGATCGTCTGCAGGCGCGCCGGTTTCTGCCGGCAACTGGCCGAGCAACTCGGCCCGCTCGGCAAGCCCATCCCAGATGACGATGCGGCGGTTCTTGTCGGCAATGAGCGCCTGGAAGCGCGAGAGGCGCTGATTGGCGTCCGAAAGGTCGGATCGCAGCTCGCGGTTTTCAGCCTCGATATTGCCGCGCTGGCGGATCAGCCAGATTGCCGAGATCATCGCCGCGGAAATGACGCCGATGAGGACGGAGAAGGTGATGACCTCCGACGAACCGAAGATATTCGCCTTCTGCGCCGAGACCTGGGCGACCGCATCGGTCGCAGCGAAAAGCGCCGTGCAAGCCATCAGGCGGCGGAGATATACCGGACCTTTGCGGCGACCGCCCGATGAGGTTTGTTGTGCTGTTGTCATGGCGCTGCCGTCCCCGTCTGCCCGAAGGGTGCTGCCGGCCCTGTAGTGCCATGCGCAGTTCCGGCGATACCCGGTTGAAGGGTTCGCGTCAGTTCTGATTGCATCCCCGGTCTGTCTCCGTCTGTTTGCCGCTTGCCGACAAGACATCCCACTCGCAATGCCCGAAGGTCCGCACCGGCATCACGAATCAATGGGTTAGAGCATACTTCGTTGACGAATCGCCGGGAAGGGAGCTGCCCAAAAAAGAGGCCGCGCTCTCTTGTCAAGAACGCGGCCACAACATGTTGTGGATTGCCCGGGTAACGATTAGTACCGGTAGTGTTCCGGCTTGAACGGACCCTGCTGGCCGACGCCGATATAGTCGGCCTGTTCGCGCGACAGCTCGGAGAGCTTCGCGCCCAGCTTGTTCAGGTGCAGGCGGGCAACCTTCTCGTCGAGCGCCTTCGGCAGAACGTAGACTTCGTTCTTGTAGTTCTCACCCTTGGTGAAAAGCTCGATCTGAGCCAGCACCTGGTTGGAGAACGAAGCGGACATCACGAAGGACGGGTGACCGGTGGCGTTGCCGAGGTTGAGCAGGCGACCTTCCGACAGAAGGATCATGCGGTTGCCCTTCGGGAACTCGATCATGTCGACCTGCGGCTTGATGTTCGTCCACTTCAGGTTACGCAGCGCGGAGACCTGAATTTCGTTGTCGAAGTGGCCGATGTTGCCGACGATCGCCATGTCCTTCATCTCGCGCATGTGGTCCATGCGGATGACGTCCTTGTTGCCGGTCGTGGTGATGAAGATGTCGGCAGACGAAACAACATCTTCGAGCTGGACGACTTCGAAACCGTCCATGGCTGCCTGCAGGGCGCAGATCGGGTCGACTTCCGTGACCTTTACGCGGGCGCCAGCGCCGCTGAGCGAAGCAGCCGAGCCCTTGCCGACGTCGCCGTAGCCGCAGACAACGGCAACCTTGCCGGCCATCATCACGTCGGTGCCGCGGCGGATGCCGTCAACCAGCGATTCCTTGCAGCCGTACTTGTTGTCGAACTTCGACTTGGTGACGGAATCGTTGACGTTGATTGCCGGGAAGGGCAGCAGGCCCTTGGCCTGGAGCTGGTACAGACGGTTGACGCCTGTCGTCGTTTCCTCGGTCACGCCCTTGATGGCGTCACGCTGCTTGGTGAACCAGCCCGGCGAAGCCTGGAGGCGCTTCTTGATCTGCGCGAACAGGATCTCTTCTTCTTCCGAACCCGGGTTGGAGAGAACGTCCTCGCCGGCTTCGGCGCGGGCGCCGAGCAGGATGTACATGGTCGCGTCGCCACCGTCGTCCAGGATCATGTTGGAGACGCCGCCGTCGGTCCACTGGAAGATC
Organism: Ensifer sp. Root142; assembly: GCF_001426785.1. Taxonomy (NCBI): domain Bacteria; kingdom Pseudomonadati; phylum Pseudomonadota; class Alphaproteobacteria; order Hyphomicrobiales; family Rhizobiaceae; genus Ensifer; species Ensifer sp. Root142. Next base: position 35,880 of record NZ_LMFK01000034.1, on the reverse strand, counting down.
TTGTCGGTGTAGGTCCAGTATTCTTCAAGCGTTTCGCCCTTGACGGCGAAGACCGGGATGCCGCTGGCAGCAATTGCTGCGGCTGCGTGGTCCTGGGTCGAGAAGATGTTGCACGAGGCCCAACGGATGTCAGCGCCGAGAGCCGCGAGCGTCTCGATCAGCACGGCCGTCTGGATGGTCATGTGCAGCGAACCGGTGATCCGCGCGCCCTTCAGCGGCTTGGAGGCGCCGAACTCTTCGCGGCAGGCGATCAGGCCCGGCATCTCGGTTTCGGCGATCGTGATTTCCTTGCGTCCGAAATCGGCAAGACCGATGTCGGCGACGATGTAATCCTGAGTGGTGGTCATGAAATTCTCCAGGCTGATCTCTTCAAGCCGCTCTGGCCCTCTGGCCATCCGGCGGCACGACTATGCCTCCCGCGCATGTCATCGCGGTGAGAGTGCGATCGATCTATCAGGAATCCTGGGGCAGGGCAACCTCGATATAAAGAAGTCTTTATATCTTTATATTGTCGGTCACATTTCTTCGCCGAACTTGTCGCGCACAAGCGCGTCGAGCGCATTCAGCGCTTCTTCGGCCTGCGCACCGCTGGCGGTGACGCAAACGCTTGAGCCGGTGCTGGCGGCCAGCATCATCAGGCCCATGATCGAGGTGCCCCCGACGGTGCTGCCGTCCTTCGACACCGTGATTTCGGCATCGTAGGCCTCGACCGTTTGTACGAACTTCGCCGAAGCGCGGGCGTGGAGGCCGCGTTTGTTGACGATGAGGAGCTCGCGCGTCAGCAACATGTCGGTGCGATGGTCCATCATTTTCCACTCAGGACGCGGCTGGCGACGTTGATGTATTTGCGTCCCGCCTCGGAAGCCTCCAGCAGGGCCTTGTCCATGTCGCTTTCGCCACGCACGCCGGCCAGCTTGATCAGCATCGGCAGGTTGACGCCGGCGATGACTTCGACCGTGCCGCTGCGCATGACCGAGATGGCAAGATTGGAAGGCGTGCCGCCGAACATATCGGTGAGAATGATGACACCGTGGCCCTCGTCGACATTGGTCACGGCGTCGAGGATATCCTGCCGACGCTGATCCATGTCGTCCTCGGGGCCGATGCAAACGGTCTCGATAGCTTTTTGCGGACCGACAACATGCTCGAGCGCGTGCCGGAATTCCTCAGCCAGCTTGCCATGGGTGACAAGCACAAGTCCGATCATGGGTATCTTTTCTCCGACTGCACGCGCAATTCACTGATGGTCAGATATCGCAATGCAGCAATTTCGTCCACCTGTTGGGGCGGCCATCTTGGCAAGGAAAAGGCGAAGTGCAAGCCAAAAATGCCGAAAAACCAGCCCAGTTGCCTGCAACTATAGCTAAAATCCTAATTTTTCGGGTAGCAGCACACGCAGAACAGCAAGCACGTGTACGCCGTTTTCAATGGGGACGCGAACAATTGGCAGGCTGCCACCGCCGGGTAGGGGAAGTTCCTCGTTTTCCGGCGGCATGCGCGGATCGAATGGCGCGTTGACGGGCAGGATTGCCCAATCCATTACCGCTGCATGCACCGTCTCGAGCCTGGCAATGCCGGCGCCGCGGATCTCTATCAGGCCTTCGATCGACGCGGGGCAACGGGCGATTATTCGGCCCTGCTCCATTGACAGGTCGACACGATCGTCGGCGACCAGTGCCGCAAAGTGTCCCATCTGCTGTGCCGCCGAAATACAGGCGAGCGCCAGCCGCGATTTGCCGATGCCGGAAGGTCCGGTTACCAGAAAGCCGGTCGTGCCGAGAACCATTGCCGTGCCGTGAATGTTGTGCCGCGGCGTCACGCGTGCGGCTCGGCGGGCAGGGAAAGCACGAAGCGGGCGCCGACGATCCGCCGATCCGGACCCATGATGTTCTCGGCCTTCAGCGTGCCGCCGTGCGCTTCGGCAATCTGCCGGGAGATGGACAGGCCAAGACCGGAGTTCTGGCCGAAGTCTTCGCCTTCCGGCCTGTCGGTATAGAAGCGTTCGAAGATCCGGTCGATGTCTTCTGCCTGGATGCCGGGACCATTGTCCTCGATATAGACGAGGCAGCGCGACCGGGAGCGCGTCAGGCGCACGACGATGCGGCCGCCCTGTTCGGGTACGAAGGAGCGGGCGTTTTCGATCAGATTGGTGATGATCTGGCCGATGCGCAGTTCGTAGCCGTTGATGGCGAAGCGCGCCTTGGGGCTGTCCTTGCGGTCGATGACGAAATCGAGCAGCACCGGCTTCTTCTTGCTGCGGATCTGGCGCGAGATATCGACGAGGTCGCCCAGCAGTTTTTCGAGGTCGATCACCTTGGCGTCGCTACGCGCAAGCTCGGCGTCAAGACGCGAGGCGTCGGAGATATCGCTGATCAGGCGGTCGAGGCGACGAACGTCATGCTGGATGACGTCCATCAGCCGCTTCTTCGATTCGTCGGTGCGGGCGAGCGGAAGCGTTTCGACTGCGCTGCGCAGCGACGTCAGCGGATTCTTCAACTCATGGCTGACGTCGGCGGCGAAATTCTCGATCGCCGCGATTCTGTCGTAGAGTGCGGTCGTCATCTCGCGCAACGCGACGGAGAGATTGCCGATCTCGTCCTGGCGCGACGAGAAATCAGGAATTTCCTCGCGCTCCTTGGCACCGCCGCGACGCACCCGGATGGCGGCGGCCGAAAGGCGCCGCAACGGATTGGCGATCGTCGACGACAAGAGCAGCGACAGAATGACGTTGACGAGGGCGGCTACCCCGAACACGCGGATGATGGCGAGGCGTTCGGCATGCACGATCTTGTCGATATCGCCGGCCTGGGTGGACAAGAGCAGCACGCCGAGAACGGCGCGGGACCGCTGCACTGGCACGGCGACCGAGACGATGAGCTCGCCCTTTTCGGTCACGCGGCGCACCGCACCACGCACGCCGGTCAGCGCGTTCATCACTTCCGGATAGATCGATCCGTTGCCGCCCGGCGGCTCCTTGTAGAGCGGCAGGTCGCCCGACTGCAGCAGGCGGTTGATCCAGCTTCCGAACTTTTCCTCGATACCGGTGGCTTCGGGATCGACGGGCGGCAGGTCGAAGCGCAGCACCTGGCCGCCGCTATAAAGGTGGCGCGAATCGAGCAGCAGATCCGCATCGGCGTCGAACAGGCGCGCGCGGGTGCGGGTCGGCGAGATCAGCCGCCTGAGCACCGGAGCCACCCGTTCCTGGATGATGGGGAAATCGAGGTCTTCGTCGCTCGGCAGCGGCGTGATGCTCTGGCCGGCCTGCAGCTCCAGCAGTTTTTCAGGATCGATGGTGATCGAATTGGTGTCGACGGAGGCGGAAGCCGAAATGGCGCCGGCGATGATTTCGCCCTGGGTCAGCAGGCTTTCGACGCGGGCGTCGATCAGCCCTTCGCGAAACTGGTTGAGATACATGATCCCGCCGACCAGAACCACGAGCGCAACGAGATTGAAGAAGACGATCCGTCGCGTCAGGCTCGAAAAGACGGCGTTGCCGAACAGGCGGCGAATCAGCGTGAACGAATAGGCCCAGCGCCGGCCTTTCGCCGATGTCCGTCCGTCAAGTTCATCGACATCGCCTTGCAAGACTTCCACCAAGTCTTTCCGCTCCCGCAGCGGGAGTATCCCCGCCGTATCTTCTGATTGCGACCAGGCGTCACCCGGATGTCGGGTTTCGCAGATCCGCGGATGTTCTTTCTGGTCTTCGGTCTCGTGGATCCGATGCCACCGGCCAAGCCAAGAGGCGGGTCAAAGCCTGCCGCCATCGCGTCGGTTCTGAATGCTCCACAAACGACGCGATGGCAAGTGCTGAGACCCCGCGTCGCTTCAGGCCATCTCGCGGAAGCGGTAGCCGACGCCGTAAAGCGTCTCGATCATGTCGAAGTCATTGTCGACCATCTTGAACTTCTTGCGCAGCCGTTTGATGTGGCTGTCGATGGTGCGGTCGTCGACATAGACCTGCTCGTCATAGGCGGCGTCCATCAGCGCGTCGCGGCTCTTCACCACGCCCGGGCGCTGGGCGAGGGAGTGAAGAATGAGAAACTCGGTCACCGTAAGCGTGACCGGCTCGTTCTTCCAGGTGCAGGTGTGGCGCTCCTGGTCCATGGCCAGCTGCCCACGCTCGAGCGAGCGCGAGGGCGTGTCGGAAGTCTTGGGTGTTCCGGCGGTGCCGCCGGCTGCAGCCGCTTCGCGGTTGGCCGCCCGGCGCAGGATCGCCTTGACGCGCTCGACCAGCAGGCGCTGGGAGAACGGCTTGGTGATGAAATCGTCCGCACCCATCTTCAGGCCGAAGAGCTCGTCGATTTCCTCGTCCTTGGAGGTCAGGAAGATCACCGGCAAATCCGACTTCTGACGCAGGCGCCGCAACAGCTCCATGCCGTCCATGCGCGGCATCTTGATGTCGAAGATCGCAAGCTGCGGCGGTCGGGCCAATAGGCCTTCGAGCGCCGAGGCGCCGTCGGTATAGGTCTCGACCTTGTAGCCTTCAGCTTCAAGCGCGATGGATACGGACGTCAGGATATTCCGGTCATCATCGACAAGCGCGATGGTCTGCATCGTGTTCAACTCCGTCATTTGAGGCCGATCGCCGGTTTCGTCTCCGAATCTGCGGCAACCGCGAGTCACGGGTGCGTTACTTGAGTATAAAGGTGGAACAAATTGTGGCGAAGCCCAAAATGCGCTCAAGCGTACACTCCGTCGCCCAGAGGCAGATATGGCGCAGGGAACTCGGATTCAACCGATTAAAAAAACGATAATTTTCTTTAAATCGATTAATATACTGAAATCATTATTCTTTTTTTGACGTCGCCTTGTTTTTGAGAGAGCATGCAAGTATGTTCCGGCCAGATTTAACGCCAATGGCCAAACACGAAGGAAGCTTGACCATGGAGCAACTCGGCACTCGCAATGCAGCGAACGGCTTGGAAAAACTCGGCTTTACGGATCTCGATGTGGTCCGCTACAACCTCGAAGCCCCAGAGCTTTATGAAGAAGCCATTCGCCGCGGCGAGGCTCAGCTGACGGCGCACGGCGCGATCGTTGCGCGCACCGGTCAGCACACCGGCCGCTCCCCGAAGGACAAGTTCGTCGTTCGTGATGCGTCCACCGACGATCAGATCTGGTGGGACAACAACAAGCCGCTGTCGCCGGAGCATTTCGCCGTGCTGCGCCAGGATATGCTTGATCATGCCAAGGGCATGTCGCTCTATGTCCAGGATCTCGTTGGCGGCGCCGACAAGGACAATGCCCTGCCGACCCGCGTCGTCACGGAATTTGCCTGGCATTCGCTGTTCATTCGCAACCTGCTGATCCGTCCGGAGCGTGGTGCGCTGGCTTCCTTCCTGCCGAAGCTGACGATCATCGACCTGCCGAGCTTCAAGGCTGATCCCGAGCGGCACGGCTGCCGCACGGAAACGGTCATTGCCTGCGATCTGACCAACGGTCTCATTCTCATCGGCGGTACGTCCTATGCCGGCGAGATGAAGAAGTCGGTATTTACCGTTCTGAACTACCTGCTGCCGAAGAAGGGCGTCATGCCGATGCACTGCTCGGCCAATGTCGGCCCTGAAGGCGATACCGCCATCTTCTTCGGCCTGTCGGGCACCGGCAAGACCACGCTTTCGGCCGATCCGACCCGCACGCTGATCGGTGACGATGAGCATGGCTGGGGAGAGCAGGGCGTCTTCAATTTCGAAGGCGGTTGCTATGCCAAGGCCATCCGTCTCTCCGAAGCGGCCGAGCCGGAAATCTTCGCGACGACCCGCCGCTTCGGCACCGTCATGGAGAACGTCGTTCTCGACGAACGCCGGGTTCCCGATTTCGACGACGGTTCGCTGACCGAAAACACCCGCTGCGCCTATCCGCTCGATTTCATCCCGAATGCCAGCGAAACCGGTACCGCGCCGCAGCCGCGCACGATCATCATGCTGACCGCCGATGCCTTCGGCGTGATGCCGCCGATCGCCAAGCTGACGCCGGAACAGGCGATGTATCACTTCCTGTCTGGCTACACCGCCAAGGTCGCCGGCACCGAGAAGGGCGTCACCGAGCCGGAAGCAACGTTCTCGACCTGCTTCGGCGCGCCGTTCATGCCGCGTCACCCGTCGGAATACGGCAACCTGCTGAAGGATCTGATCGCCAACAACGGCGTCACCTGCTGGCTGGTCAACACCGGCTGGACCGGCGGTGCCTATGGCGCCGGCAGCCGCATGCCGATCAAGGTGACCCGCGCCCTGCTCGCGGCAGCCCTCGACGGTTCGCTGAACGCTAGCGAACTGCGCACTGACGCGAACTTCGGCTTCGCCGTGCCGGTTTCGGTACCGGGCGTCGACGACGGCATTCTTGATCCGCGCTCGACCTGGGCTGATGGTAACGCCTATGACGCTCAGGCCCGTCGCCTCGTCGATATGTTCGTCGCCAACTTCGCCAAGTTCGAAGACCATGTCGATGGCAGCGTCCGCGATGCAGCTCCCGGCACGAAGATTGCCGCCGAATAAGCATTGCTGGCTATGATTCACGTGAAACCCGGCCTCAATGGCCGGGTTTCACTTTTTGTGGTTGCTTGTTTTCAAGCGGTTCGCTCTGTGCGCTGCAGCGCACGCGTCAAATGTGACGCGCAAAGGACGCTGTAAGGCTCGAGATCTGCTGCATAATTTTCTCCGTAAATCGATTCCGGTTTTAGGAATTATGCAGTAGAAAGCGCCAGGAGCGATCATGGCCAGCGACCCTTTATACATCAACGAACAGATCGTTATCGCCGGGTGGGAACTCAGCGAGCAATTCGTGCTGGCTGGCGGGCCGGGTGGACAGAACGTCAACAAGGTGTCGACGGCCGTTCAGTTGTTCTTCAATGTCCAGGCCTCGCCCGCGCTCACCGATCGCATCAAGGCCAACACCCTGAAGCTCGCCGGTCGCCGCGCCTCGAAAGACGGCGTGTTGATGATCGAGGCCAGTCGCTTTCGCAGCCAGGAGCGCAACCGCGAGGATGCCCGTGAACGGCTGAAGGAGATGATCCTGAAGGCCGCGGAGCCGCCGCCGCCACCGCGCAGGAAGACCAAGCCGACACGCGGCTCGATCGAGCGCCGACTGAAGGAAAAAACCGGTCGCGGCGAGACCAAGAAGTTGCGCGGCCGCCCGACTGGCGAGTGACTTGCGGTTGCGGATTCTTTTCGGCTGTCCCTTGTCTTTTGTCGCCAAGCGCCCTCTCTTATCGCGCAGGAACTTTTGCAGAAGGAGAAATCCATGGGCCTTTTCAGTTTTATCAAGAACGCCGGCAAGAAGTTGGGCATTGGCGGTGACGACGATGCGCCTGATGCCGACAGCGTCCAGAAGGAACTCGCTTCGCACGATCTCGGCACCAAGGACGTCCAGGTCGAAGTCGTCAACGACAAGGTGGTGCTGAAGGGTGTCGTCAAGGATCAGACGGCGTTCGAGAAGGCGGTCGTCGCCGTCGGCAACACGCTCGGCGTGTCTTCGGTCGAAGCGTCTGAGCTGAAGGTGGCGGATGCCGGTGCAGCGCCCGCGCCCGCCAAGGCCCCCGTCTTCTATACCGTCAAGAAGGGCGACAACCTCTGGAAGATCGCCGAGGCGCAGTACGGCAAGGGCAAGGGCGCCAAGCACACGGTCATCTTCGAGGCAAACAAACCGATGCTGACCCATCCCGACAAAATTTACCCCGGTCAGGTGCTGCGCATTCCGGATCTGGATGCCGCGTGACAGCCTTGTCGATGCGTGCATTTTCGAGCGTCGTCCTGGTGGTCGCAAGTCTTGGACTTGCCTCCGCCGGCACCGCGCAATCGCTGCGTGAGCCGGCTAAGGGTAGTTCGGAGCGTGCAGCGATCCTTGATGCCTTGCGGCCTGCCGTCGAGGCGGAGATGCGCGGTTCGGTTGAATTCGTCGTCACGACGATGCGAGCGGCGCCGAACTGGGCCTTCGTCCAGGTCGAGCCGCAACGTCCGGGCGGCGGCAGCATCGATCTCGCGCAGACCGGGTTTCGCGACGAGGCCGACATGATGGATGGCTTGACGGTGTTCGCGCTCGTCAGCTTCCAGGGCGGTCGATGGAATCTGGTGGATCACGTCGTTGGTCCGACGGATGTCGCCTATGCCGGCTGGTCTGAGCGCTACGGCGTCCCGGCAAAACTGCTCGGGCTTGAGGAGTGAGGGCAACCTCATGCAGGTTCTCCCGAAAGGAATAAAACACATCCCTGGCTTTCTCGACCGGGCCCGTCAGGAGCAGATCGTTGAAGCGATCAGGGGCGTGGTGCACGAAGCGCCGCTGTTCGTGCCGGCGATGCCGAAGACCGGTAAGCCGATGTCGGTGCGCATGACCAATTGCGGCCCGCTCGGCTGGGTGACCGACCGCGAGAAGGGCTACCGTTATCAGCCGCAGCATCCGGGGACGGGCAGGCCGTGGCCGCCGATGCCGGATGTTCTCCTTGAAATCTGGAATGCGGTTTCGGCCAGCGACAAACGGCCGGAAGCATGCCTGGTGAATTTCTATTCCGACGAGGCCCGCATGGGTCTGCACCAAGACAGGGACGAGCGCGATCTGGAAACATCAGTCGTCTCGATTTCCCTTGGCGATAGCTGCCTGTTTCGGGTCGGCGGCAGAGAGCGCGGCAGCCAGACCATATCCTTCAGGCTCGAAAGCGGCGATATCGTCGTGCTCGGCGGCGAGGGGCGTCTGGCCTTCCACGGCGTCGACCGGATCTATCCGAACACATCGACGCTGCTCAAGAACGGTGGCCGACTCAATCTGACGCTGCGCCGGGTGAACTCCTAAGGCATGTCGCGTCAAAATAGAGCGGCAGCCTTCGCGTCACACCCACATTTTCCGCGAAGCCATCGCTGCGTATTCTCGGGTCGCACGCATGTTGCACGCTCAAAGCTTGCGCAGCGCCACCTTCTCGGTGAGGTGGTTGGGGCCTTTCTGCAGGATGAGGTCGGCGCGCGGCCGCGTCGGCAGAATGTTCTGGTGCAGGTTCTTCAGGTTGATGTTGTGCCAAAGTCCTTCGGCGATCGCGCGCGCCGCATCCTCGCTGATGGTCGCATAGCGGTGGAAGTAGGATTCCGGATTCTTGAAGGCCGTTTCCCTGAGGCGCATGAAGCGGCTGACATACCAGCTGTGGATCAGGCTCTCCTCGGCGTCGATGTAGATCGAGAAGTCGAAGAAGTCCGAGACCATCGGCACGATCTTGCCGTCGGCGGGCAGGTTGCGCGATTGCAGGACGTTGATGCCTTCGAAGATCAGAATGTCGGGCCGGTCGATGACCGTGTACTGGTCCGGCAGCACGTCATAGGTCATGTGCGAATAGCTCGGTGCCTTGACATTGGGCTGGCCGGCCTTGATCGCCGAGAGGAACCGCAGCAGCGCGCCGAGGTCGTAGCTTTCCGGGAAGCCCTTGCGATCCATCATGTTTTCGCGCTGCAGGACGGCGTTCGGATAGAGGAAGCCGTCCGTCGTCACCAGATCGACCTTCGGGCTCGACGGCCAGCGCGACAGGAGCTGGGCAAGGATACGTGCGGCCGTCGACTTGCCGACGGCGACCGATCCGGCAATGCCGATGACGAAGGGCGTCTTCGTCTCGCCGGACATGCTGAGGAAGCGCTTGCGCTGCTCGAACAAAAGCTGGGACGATTCCACATGCGCGGACAGAAGCCGCGACAGCGACAGGTAAATCTGCCTGACCTCGCCGAGGTCCACCGGGTCGTTCAGCGAGCGCAGACGCTGCACTTCGTCTGCCGTCAACGTCAGGGGCGTGTCCGCGCGAAAGCGGGACCACTCTTCGGCAGAAAACAGATGATAGGGCGAATAGTCCCGGTTCTGGAGATTGTCCGGGAGATCGACCGTTTCGATGTCTTGCGCAGCTAGGGTCATGGATCCTGCCGATTAGCCTTTTCCTGCAGACCGGATTGGCTTGTCCGCCGTGCAAGTTCGTCGAGCACATCCTGCAACGGAATGTCTGCAATTTTCAATACGACCATGAGATGATAGAGCAGATCGGCGCTCTCATCGACGAGATTCTGGCGGTCGTTGCGGATCGCTGCGATCACGGTTTCGACCGCTTCCTCGCCCAGCTTCTTGGCCGCTTTCTGCTGGCCGCTTGCGACCAGTTTCGCCGTCCAGGATTCGTCCGGTGACGCTTTGGCGCGCGCGGCGACGATGGTCTCGAGGTCGGAAAGGGAGAAATCACTCATGAACGAAACCCTGAAACTCAATCGAGACGCATGGCGATGCCATGTTCGGCCATATAGCGCTTGGTTTCGCCAATGCTATAGGTGCCGAAGTGGAAGATCGAAGCGGCCAGAACCGCCGTCGCATGGCCGTCGCGGATGCCGGCAACCATATGGTCGAGCGTGCCGACGCCTCCGGACGCAATGACCGGCGCACGCACCGCATCGGCAACCGCCCGGGTGAGCGCGATATCGTAGCCGCTCTTCGTTCCGTCACGATCCATCGAGGTCAAAAGGATTTCGCCGGCACCGAGATCGACGACGCGCCGGGCAAAGTCCACCGCATCGATGCCCGTCGTCTGGCGGCCGCCATGGGTGAAGATTTCCCACCGGTTCTCTTCGCCGTCCTTCGAGACTTTCTTGGCGTCGATCGCAACGACGATGCACTGGTTGCCGAACTTGTCGGCGGCTTCGGCGACGAACTCCGGGTTCTTCACCGCCGCCGTGTTGATCGACACCTTGTCGGCGCCTGCCAAAAGCAGCTTGCGGATATCGGCCACCTGACGCACGCCACCGCCGACGGTCAGTGGCATGAAACACTGCTCGGCCGTGCGCGCCACCACATCGAAGATGGTTTCGCGGTTGTCCGACGAGGCGGTGATGTCGAGGAAGCAGAGCTCGTCCGCTCCGGCCGCATCATAGGCGCGGGCTGCCTCCACCGGGTCGCCGGCATCGATCAGGTCGACGAAGTTGACCCCTTTGACGACCCGACCGTCCTTGACGTCGAGGCAGGGGATAACGCGGGCTTTGAGGGTCATCGGCTCATGCCTTTCTCGTGGCGCGGATCAGCGCCAGGGCTTCCTGCGGGTCGATGCGGCCATCATAGAGCGCACGGCCGGAGATCGCGCCTTCAAGTTTTGCCGCATCCGGGGCGATCATTCGCCGGATATCATCCATCGAAGCGAGACCGCCCGAAGCGATCACCGGGATCGAAACCGCATCGGCAAGCTCCAGCGTCGAAGGCCAGTTGATGCCCGTGAGAATGCCGTCGCGATCGATGTCGGTGTAGATGATCGCCGATACGCCGGCACCCTCGAATTTCTTCGCAAGCTCGATGACGCCGAGTTCCGACGCCTCGGCCCAGCCCTCGACCGCAACCTTGCCGCCCTTAGCGTCGATGCCGACGGCGACCTTGCCCGGGAATTTTCGGCAGGCTTCGATCACCAGTGCCGGGTCGCGCACCGCGACGGTGCCGAGGATGACGCGGGCAAGCCCGCGCGACAGCCAGTTGTCGATATGGTCAAGCGTACGGATGCCGCCGCCGAGTTGGACCGGGTTCTTGGTCGACTTGAGGATCGCGTCGACGGCAGCACCATTAACGGTCTCGCCGGCAAAGGCACCGTTGAGGTCGACCACATGCAACCACTCGAAACCCTGCTCCTCGAAGGCGCGCGCCTGGGCGCCCGGATCCGGGTTGTAGACCGTTGCCTGCTCCATGTCGCCGAGCTTCAGGCGCACGCATTGCCCGTCTTTCAGGTCGATAGCGGGAAAAAGGATCATGTATCTATCCGATCAGAGGTCGCCGGAGCCTTCAGGGCTTCCAACGCAGGAAATTCGAGATGAGGGCAAGGCCAAGCTCCTGGCTCTTTTCCGGATGGAACTGCGAGCCGGCCTTGTTGCCATTGGCGACGAAGGCGGTGACGGCGCCGCCGTAATCCGCCTCGGCCACAACATCGCCGGCATTTTCCGCGGCCAGATGGTAGGAGTGCACGAAATAGGCGTGCAGGCCGTCGTCGCCGGTGCGGATGCCGTCAAACAGCGGGTGCGTGCGGGCAAGCCGCAGCGTGTTCCAGCCGATCTGTGGGATTTTCAGCGACGGATCCGCCGGCCTCATTTCTACGACGTCGCCGGGGATCCAGCCGAAGCCGTGGGTCGTGGTCTTTTCCAGGCCGCGCGACGACATCAGCTGCATGCCGACGCAGATGCCGAGAAACGGGCGACCGGCCTCTTCGACGACCTCGGTCAGTGCCTGCTCCATGCCGTCGACGGCCGTAAGGCCGCGACGGCAATCGGCATAGGCGCCCACGCCCGGCAGGACGATGCGGTCGGCGGTCGCCACCCGCTCGGGCCTGTCCGTCAGGTCGATCTCTGCGTCGATGCCGGCTTCCCGCGCTGCCCGTTCGAAAGCCTTCGTTGCCGAGCGCAGATTGCCCGATCCATAGTCGATAATGGCGACGCGCATCAGCGTTCTCCGTAGGATTCAAAAAGCCCAAGACCCGGGCCGGTGTTTGCCGGCGCCTGTCTCGGCCAGTCGACAGATGGCCGCTCCGCTGCCTTTCGGTCGGCCGGGGCCACGTTTGCGAAGTAGATTTCCTCGGCGGTCTCAAGATCGCGCGCCGGCACGATCGAGCGCACCGTCCAGTTGCGGGCGATCAGGCGGCGGGCGATGAAAACAGGGCCTTCCAGCGAGACCATGAGGCCGAGCGCCAGATGCAACAGCAGCGCTGCCAGGAGGCCGCCACCGATCACCGACAGAGAGATTAACAAAATCTGCAGAACAGCAACTGCGATTCCGAAGAGCCACATGCGCTTGGCGAAAAGCCAGAGCGCCGGAAACAGAAAGGCGCCCCACGAGAAGCCGTCGGCGACGAAACGCGCTCGGTCATCGTCGGCGCGGGCGCCCGGCGGGGTCAGGATCATGTAAGAGGCCATGGTCATCAGCCAGATAATGACCGCTCAGGCAAGCGTACCCTTGGTCGAGGGAACGCGTCCGGCCTGGCGCGGGTCGATTTCGGTTGCCGTGCGAAGCACGCGGGCGACGGACTTGAAGCAGGTCTCGGCGATATGATGGTTGTTGGCGCCGTAGATATTTTGGATATGCAGCGTGATCCCGGCATTCTGGGCGAGCGCCTGGAAGAATTCGCGCACCAGTTCGGTGTCGAACGTGCCGATCTTCGGTGAGGTAAAGGCGACGTTCCAGACAAGGAACGGCCGGCCGGACACATCCACCGCCGCGCGCGTCATCGTCTCGTCCATGGCAAGGTCGAGCGAGGCGTAGCGGGTAATGCCGCGCCGGTCGCCAAGCGCCTTGGCAATGGCCTGGCCGATGGCAATGCCAGTGTCTTCGACAGTGTGGTGATCGTCGACATGGAGGTCGCCATCGGTCTTGATGTCCATGTCGATCAGCGAATGTCGGGAAAGCTGGTCCAGCATGTGGTCGAAGAAGCCGACTCCGGTCGCAATCTTCGACGTTCCGGTTCCATCGATATTGACGGATACGGACACGGCCGTTTCATTCGTCTTTCGCGAAACTTGGCCGGTGCGGCTGGATGTGGCTTCTGCCATCAGGCTCTCCTGTATGCGCTGGAGCCGCTCCTTATCAGGGGAGGCGGAAAATATCCAGAACCGCGGCTGAGATTCGAACGATTCGGGCAGGCGCCCGATTTACGGTCAACTGCGTGGCTCACCGGGATTTGCAATCGCGTAAGGCGCACTTACATAGGCTCCAAGCAACCAGGCTCGTTCGAGCCCCCAACGCCCCTGGTTCTGGGGCCGACAGGTATCTTCAATGAGTGAACACAATCCCTACGGAACGATGCATGCGACCACCATCATCACGGTGCGCAAGGACGGCAAGGTGGTGATGGCCGGCGACGGCCAGGTCAGCCTTGGCCAGACGGTGATGAAGAGCAATGCCCGCAAGGTACGGCGTCTCGCCAAGGGCGACGTTATCGCCGGCTTTGCCGGGGCGACGGCCGATGCCTTCACGCTTCTGGAGCGGCTCGAAGCCAAGCTGGAGCAATATCCCGACCAGTTGATGCGCGCGGCAGTGGAACTCGCCAAGGATTGGCGCACCAACAAGTATTTGCGCAATCTCGAAGCGATGATGCTGGTCGCCGACAAGTCGATCACGCTGGCGATTACCGGCAATGGCGACGTGCTGGAGCCGGAACATGGAACGATCGCCATCGGCTCGGGCGGCAACTATGCCTTTGCCGCGGCCCGCGCCCTGATGGACAGCGACAAGTCGGCCGAAGAAATCGCCCGCCGGGCGCTCGAGATCGCAGGCGACATCTGCGTCTATACCAACCACAATATCGTGGTGGAGACGCTGGATGGCAACTGACCAGGTTCATGTCAGCTTCGAACGGGTGGCCGATGACCACCTGCCGATGCTGCATGCCTGGTTGAGCGAGCCGCATGTGCGGCAATGGTGGGGTGATCCGGACAAGGAAGTCGTGTTGATCCGCGACGGCTGCGCCACGGGCGAAGTGGATGGCTTCATCTTCCATGTAGCCGGCGAGCCCGCCGGCTACATCCAGTCCTGGACACCGTCCGAATATGACGAAGAGCCGTGGGCGAAGGATCTGCCCGGCGATGTCCCCGGCGTCGATATCTTCATCGGCCCGCCGGAGATGACCGGAAAAGGCGTGGCGTCGCTGGCCTTGAGGGCCTTTGCGCAGACGCTTTTTGCCGCCGGCGCACCACGGATCGTGATCGACCCCGATGCGGGCAACAGAAGGGCCGTGAGGGCCTATGCGAAAGCTGGCTTCGTGCCCTTTGGCGAATGGATAGATGCGTCCGGCCGCACACTCCTGATGGAGCTGACGCGGACCGAGTTTGAGAGGAATACATGAGTACTTTTTCACCTAGGGAAATCGTGTCGGAACTCGACCGGTTCATCATCGGCCAGAACGACGCCAAGCGCGCGGTGGCGATTGCGCTGCGCAACCGCTGGCGGCGCCAGCAGCTCGGCGACGAGTTGCGTGACGAGGTCATGCCGAAGAATATTCTGATGATCGGGCCGACCGGTGTCGGCAAGACGGAAATCTCCCGCCGTCTGGCAAAGCTTGCCGGTGCACCCTTCGTCAAGGTCGAGGCGACCAAGTTCACCGAAGTCGGCTATGTCGGCCGCGATGTCGAACAGATCATCCGCGACCTCGTCGAGGTCGGCATCGGTCTCGTGCGCGAAAAGCGCCGGGCGGAGGTCAAGGCAAGGGCGCACCAGAATGCCGAGGAGCGGGTGCTTGACGCGCTGGTCGGCGCCACGGCCTCGCCGGCAACGCGCGATTCCTTCCGCAAGAAGCTGCGCGCCAACGAACTGGACGACAAGGAGATCGAGGTCGATATCGCCGAGACCGGCGCGCCGGGCGGCTTCGAAATTCCGGGCATGCCGGGCGCCAATATCGGTGTACTCAACCTGTCGGAAATGTTCGGCAAGGCGATGGGCGCACGCACCAAGAAGGTCAAGACGACGGTCAAGGCTTCCTATGAGGTGCTCGTCAACGACGAGTCCGACAAGCTGCTCGACAACGAGCAGATCCAGCGCGAGGCGATGAGGGCGGTCGAGGACGACGGCATCGTCTTCCTCGACGAGATCGACAAGATCGCATCGCGTGAAGGCGGCATGGGTGCCGGCGTATCGCGCGAAGGCGTTCAGCGCGATCTGCTGCCGCTGGTGGAAGGCACGACGGTTGCGACCAAGTATGGACCGGTAAAGACCGATCACATTCTCTTCATCGCCTCGGGCGCCTTCCATGTGTCGAAGCCTTCCGATCTTCTGCCCGAACTGCAGGGCCGCCTGCCGATCCGCGTCGAGCTGCGTGCCCTGACCAAGGAAGACTTCCGCCGCATCCTGACGGAGACCGAGGCGAGCCTCATCCGTCAGTACAAGGCTCTGCTTGAGACGGAAGAAGTGAAACTCGACTTCACCGACGATGCCATCGATGCGCTTGCCGACGTGGCAGTCCAGCTCAACTCGAGCGTCGAGAACATCGGCGCCCGCCGGCTGCAGACGGTGATGGAGCGCGTGCTGGATGAAATCTCGTTCAATGCGCCGGATAGCGCTGGCCAGGCTATCACGATCGATGCCGAATATGTGCGCAAGCACGTCGGCGATCTCGCCGCCAACACCGACCTGTCGCGTTACATCCTGTGACGCACGCGTTGCATCCTGTAACGCGGAGGTGGCGGCAATCCTTTGCCGTCAGGCAACCGTGAAGATGCAAGGCGCCTGTCTCTCGACAGGCGCCTTCATTTTTTCTAACACGGAAACCGCAATCGATCGTGGCCGGAGGCATCTTTCCGACACGATCCTGTCGTAGGAGCCGCACCGCCGGATAGGGCGTCTCCACCGTTCATAGGAAGAAGAGATCGTGCGTTTTACCGCCTGCATGCTCGCTATTGCCACGTTTTGCCTGACCGCAGGCCAGACGATGGCGGCCAATGTTGTTCCGCCGGGCAACCGGAACGTCGAACAACCCGGCATCCCGGGCGCATCCGTTCGCCGCACCAAGGCCGGCCGCACGTCCTTCGATGCCAAATTCGAGAAGGTGCGGGATCTGCTCGCCAATGACCGGCAGCTGATCAGCAAGATCAAGTCGACGTCGCGCGCCTATGGCATCGCACCGATCCACATGATCGGCGCCATCGTCGGCGAACATACCTACAATGTCGATGCCTACGATCGGCTGCAGTCCTACTACGTCAAGGCTGCAGCCTATGCCGGCAACAGCTTCCAGTTCGGCTATGACGGCGAGACGGTGGCTGAGTTCGTCGCCCGCCCGCAATTTGCCGACTGCACCGGAAAGAAGAGCTCCTATTCGCTGTGGAGCTGCCGCGAGCGGGTCTGGGACAGCGAATTCCGCGGCAAGTCCGTCGGCGGCAAGTCCTTCCCGAACAACCGTTTCAGCGCCGTTTTCTTCCAGCCGTTCTTTGCCGGCCAGACCTTTGGCCTCGGGCAGATCAATCCGCTGACCGCCCTGATGCTGACCGATATCGTCTCGAAGACGTCGGGCTACGAACGGCTCGACGAGAACAACGCCGCCGGGGTCTACGAGGCGATCATGGATCCTGATGTCTCGCTCGCCTATATGGCCGCCTCGATCCGCCACTCGATCGACGTCTACAAGTCGATCGCCGGCGTCGATATTTCAGGCAATCCCGGCGTCACCGCCACGCTTTACAATGTCGGCAATCCGGACCAACGCGCAGCAGCCCTTGCCGCCAGGAACCAGGGCGGCGAGACCCAGTGGCCCGAAGAAAACTATTACGGCTGGCTGGTGAACGACAAGCTCGTGGAGCTCGAAGGCCTGTTGTGATTCATGTGAAGCACTTTCCTTGATTGCGCCGTAAAAACCTGAAATCCTGGCGCAATCGAGAAAGGCCTATCACCATGGACATGCGTCCGGAGCCCTTCGAACCACCGGCTCCCATTCCTCGGGTCGGCGTGCCGTCCTACCTGAAGATCATCAAGACTGTTCTGCGCAATCCGCTCGAACTCTGGGGCGAGCCGTCCTACACGCTGCCGTGGATCGAGACCAAGTTCATCACGCAGCGCACCCTGATCGTCAACGATCCCGGCCTCATCCGCTATATCCTCGTCGAAAACGTCAGCAACTATGAGATGTCGAAGGTTCGGCGGCTGATCCTCCGCCCGATCCTGCGTGACGGTCTTCTGACGGCCGAAGGCGAGATCTGGAAACGGTCGCGCAAGGCCATTGCGCCGGTTTTTACCCCGCGCCACGCCAAGGGATTCGCCGGGCAGATGCTGCGCCGGTCGGAAGAGTTCGTCGAACGCTACGCGCACGCGAAGGTGAAGCCGTTCACCACCAATGTCGCCAGCGACATGACCGAACTGACCTTCGATATCCTGGCGGAAACGCTGTTTTCCGGTGAGGTCGCCGTCGAAAGGGAGGGCTTCGTCCAGAGTGTAGAAGAGCTTCTGCACCGCATGGGGCGCGTCGATCCGATGGATATCCTGCTGGCGCCGGAATGGCTGCCGCGATTGACCCGCATCGGCGGCAAGAAGGTCATGAACCGGTTCCGGTCGATCGTCTCGGAAACGATGGCGATGAGGCGCCAGCGCATGGCGACGGACCCAGCAGGCACGCCCAACGATTTCCTCACATTGCTGCTGCAGACGGAGGGCGCAAACGGCCTTTCGACGCAAGAGATCGAGGACAATATCCTCACCTTCATCGGCGCCGGGCATGAGACCACTGCCCGGGCGTTGGCCTGGACGCTCTATTGCGTCGCCAACACGCCGGCTTTCCGCGAGACGATGGAGGCGGAGATCGACACCGTGCTCAAGAGCGGTGCCGAACCGGTCGAATGGCTGAACCTGATGCCGCATGTGCTGGCGGCCTTCGAGGAGGCGATGCGTCTCTACCCGCCGGCGCCGTCGATCAATCGCGCCGCCATCGAGGAGGACGAATGGACGTCACCGTCCGGCGAGCGCGTCAGGATACCCAAGGGCATCGCGGTTCTGGTGATGCCGTGGACGTTGCACCGTCACGTGCTCTACTGGGACCGGCCGCGCGCCTTCATGCCCGAGCGTTTCCTGCCGGAAAACCGCGAGAAGCTGCATCGTTTTCAGTATCTGCCTTTCGGCGCCGGACCGCGCATCTGCATCGGCGCGACCTTCGCGCTGCAGGAGGCGGTCATTGCGCTTGCCGTCCTGATGCATCGGTTCCGTTTCGACGTCACCGACGAGACCCGGCCCTGGCCGGTGCAGAGGCTGACTACTCAACCGCGGGGCGGCTTGCCGATGCGGGTTTCGGCTCGCTGAAGGTCTTGCCGGGAATAGCCGATTGCACGCCACGCACCGGCGAATCCGCCGGCATCGGCTGCGGCAACAGCTTCGATGGCTTCTTGATGGTCTTGATCGCGGCGCAGGTCGCATCCCCGACATTGTCGCAGGGCTTGTAGACGACGATCTCGCTGCCGGCACCGTCGTCCCACACCGCCTGGATCGTCAATGTCTTGGCCTCGTTTGCGGGCAGCGAGATGTAGACATACTCGGCCGTTTCGTCGGCGGGCAGGTTGAAGGGGATCTGCGGATTGCATTTTGCCAAGGGGAAGCGCTTGTCGAGAGCGTCCGAGTTGATCGAGTAGCGGATTTCCGATAGCCGGCAATGCATCGTCTGCAGCGCGGTAAAATAGATCAGCTGCCGGTCGTCGTAGTTGCGAAACTGGATCCACCCGGTCTGCTTGTTGGCGTCGAGCATCGCCTTGTAGATCGAGACGTCGGGCAGTTGCGGCTTGTATTCCTCCTCCACGGCGTCCTGCGCGCCGCCCGGCTGGGCGAAGAGCAGACCTGCCGCAAGAATGCCGGCGACTGCCGAAGCTCTGGAAAACGTCATGCCGCACCCCCGTTCGTATCGTGTCGCTCTGCTGACTGCGAATGTCCGCGACACGATGGCCTTCTCTTCCAATATGTCATATCACCGGATCGATCCCCATTGAACCCGGCGCTACCCCGGGCCGAAACACTGGACTGGCTTGAATTGACGTCCCATTTTCTTCTCGGCATCGATACCGGCGGAACCTACACCGACGCCGTTCTCTTCAGCGAAACGGCGGGTGTCGTCGCCAAGGCAAAGGCGCTGACGACCCGCCACGATCTGGCCGTCGGGATTTCCGGCGCGGTGGAATCCGTCTTGGAGAAGGCCGGCGTCCCGGCTTCCGCCATCGGCCTCGTATCCCTGTCGACCACGCTTGCGACCAACGCGCTCGTCGAGGGCCAGGGCGGCCGTGCCGGCCTGGTGATGATCGGCTTCGGGCCAGACGATCTCAAGCGTGACGGGCTGCAGGATGCGCTCGGCTCCGATCCGGTGATCTTCCTGCCGGGCGGTCACAACGTTCACGGCGGCGAGACGCCGCTCGACATGACCGCGCTCGATGAGGCCCTGCCGACCTTGGCCAATCAGGTTTCCTCCTTTGCGATCGCCGGCTATTTTGCCGTCCGCAATCCGGATCACGAGAAGCGGGTGCGCGACCGCATCCGCGAAGTCTCGCATCTGCCGGTTACCTGCAGCCATGAGCTTTCGTCCAAGCTCGGCGGCCCGCGCCGGGCGCTGACGACACTGCTGAACGCCCGGCTCGTCTCGATGATCGATCGCCTGATCGGCTCGTGCGAGGGCTTTTTGAAGTCCCGCGGCATCGATGTGCCCATGATGGTTGTGCGCGGCGATGGCGCCTTGATCTCGGCCGAGGAGGCAAGACTTCGGCCGATCGAGACGATCCTTTCCGGCCCTGCCGCCAGCCTTGTCGGTGCGCGGCACCTGACCGGCCTCGACAATGCCGTGGTCTCGGATATCGGCGGCACGACGACGGATGTCGCGGTACTTGACCGCGGTCGTCCGCGGCTCGATGGCGAAGGTGCGGTGGTCGGCGGTTTCCGCACCATGGTCGAGGCGGTGGCGATGCGCACCTATGGCCTTGGCGGCGATTCGGAGGTCCGCATCAATGATCGTGGGCTGAAGGCGAAGATCGACCTTGGGCCGAGGCGGTTGATGCCGCTCAGCCTCGCGGCGGCGCTGCATGGCGATGCGGTGCTGTCCGTTTTGGAAAAACAACTGCGGGCGCAACATGCCGGCCGCAACAACGGCCGCCTGGCTGTTCGCACCGGTCTACCCGACCATCTGGCGAGCGGTCTGCAGCCACAGGAGCAGGCGCTCTACGAGCGCATCGGCACAGTGCCGATCTCGCTTGAAAACCTGCTGACCTCGACGCCGCAGCGGGCAACGCTGGACCGGCTGGTGGCACGCGGCCTGGTGCATATCTGCGGCCTGACGCCCTCCGATGCAATGCATGTGCTCGGCAGGCAGTCGCAATGGAGCGTCGAGGCTGCCCGTCTCGGCATCGAACTGGCAGCGCGCATCCGCGACGGCTCCGGCCAGCCGATTGCTGCATCTGCCGAGGCGATGGCCGAGATGATCGTCGATCGCGTCACGCGCCAATCGTGCGAAGTCATCCTGCAGGCCTGTCTCGGCGAAGACGGGGCAGGGGCCATCGACCCGGCGGTCTCGCAGGCAGTCGATCGTGCTCTGACCCGCGCGCCTGGTATCGTGCGGTTTTCGATCGGTCTCGATCGCCCGCTCGTCGGTTTGGGGGCTTCGGCCCCGGTCTATTATCCCGCCATTGCCGACATGCTTGGCACCGAGCCATCCATCCCTGATGAGGCCGATGTCGCAAATGCCGTCGGTGCGGTTGTCGGCCAGGTGCGGGCAACCGTCACCGTGTTCGTCACCACGCCGGAAGAGGGCATTTTCATCGTCAACGGAGCAGGGGTGAGCGAGCGTTTTCTCGATCAGGACCAGGCCTTTTCAGCGGCCCGCCGTCGCGCCGAGACGATGGCGCTTGAGGCGGCACGCACCAACGGTGCCGACGAGCCGGCTTCGATGCTGCGAGAAGAAATCGACGCTCCCGAGGTCGAAGGAAGCCGCAAGCTGGTCGAGGCACGTTTCATCGCGTCGGCGAGCGGCAGGCCGCGCATTGCCCATGGCTGATCTTTTCGATTTTGGAAATAATTCTTCGCATCCTTGCTGAATTGACAGGGAATGAATTGGTGAGAAACTGCCGGCCTTTCACGCGCGCGAGTGGCCTGTTTCAAGGAGTAAAAAGATGGACCGCATTGAGAAATACGGATTGAAGATCGATGCAGGTCTGCATGGCTTTCTGGTCGACGAGGCGATGCCGGGCACCGGCGTCGACGCCGAGCGGTTTTTTTCCGCGCTGTCGGAGATCGTCCATAACCTCGCGCCGAAGAACCGCGCCTTGCTTGCCAAGCGCGACGATCTGCAGGCCAGGATCGATGCCTGGTATCGCGAAAATGGCGCGCCGAGCGACCTCGAAGCCTACCAGGGCTTTCTGAAGGAGATAGGTTATCTCCTGCCTGAGGGCCCCGAGTTTTCTGTTTCGACTGATAATGTCGATCCTGAAATCGCTACGATCGCCGGTCCGCAGCTCGTCGTTCCCGTCATGAATGCACGCTATGCCCTCAACGCCGCCAACGCACGCTGGGGTTCGCTCTATGACGCCCTCTACGGCACCGATGCCATTTCCGACGAAGGCGGTGCGGAAAAGGGACGCGGCTACAATCCCAAGCGCGGCACCAAGGTCATTGCCTGGGCGCGCGACTTCCTCAATGCAAGCGCGCCGCTGGAAAGCGGCAGCTGGGCGGATGTTGCGTCGCTGAAGATTGCTTCCGGCAGCCTTTCGGTTGCGCTTGCGGGCGGAGCGAAGACGACGCTTCGCAACTCCGAGCAGTTTGCCGGCTTTGCGGGTTCGCACGAAGCGCCGTCGCAGATCGTTCTCCGGCACAACAATCTGCATGCCGTCGTCGTTCTCGATGCGACGACTCCGATCGGCAAGGATGACCCGGCTCATATTTCCGACGTCATTCTCGAATCCGCGATCACCACCATCATGGACTGCGAAGATTCGGTTGCGGCGGTCGATGCCGAAGACAAGGTCGTCGTATACCGCAACTGGCTCGGCCTGATGAAGGGCGATCTCGAGGAGGAAGTCGCCAAGGGCGGCCGCAGCTTCATGCGCCGCCTCAACGCCGATCGCGTCTACACGGCGCCAAGTGGGGGCACGCTGACCTTGCCAGGCCGCTCGTTGATGCTGGTGCGCAACGTCGGTCACCTGATGACGAATCCGGCTATCCTTGATCGCGACGGAAACGAGGTGCCGGAAGGCATCATGGACGCGATGGCAACCGCGCTGATCGCTCTGCACGATATCGGCCAGGGCGGCCGCCGCATGAACTCCCGCGACGGCTCAATCTATGTCGTCAAGCCGAAGATGCATGGGCCGGAAGAAGTCGCTTTCGCCTGCGAGATCTTCTCGCGCGTCGAGGCGGCACTCGGCATGCCCGCCAACACCATGAAGATGGGCATCATGGACGAGGAGCGCCGCACGACGGTCAATCTCAAGGAGTGCATCCGCGCCGCGCGCGAACGCGTCGTCTTCATCAACACCGGTTTCCTCGATCGCACCGGCGACGAGATCCACACTTCGATGGAAGCCGGTCCGATGATCCGCAAGGGCGACATGAAACAGGCCGCCTGGATCGGCGCTTACGAAAACTGGAACGTCGACATCGGTCTCGAATGCGGGCTTTCCGGCCATGCGCAGATCGGCAAGGGCATGTGGGCCATGCCGGACCTGATGGCGGCGATGCTGGAGCAGAAGGTCGCCCACCCGAAGGCGGGTGCCAATACCGCCTGGGTGCCGTCGCCGACGGCTGCGACCCTGCACGCTACGCATTATCACCGGGTCAATGTCGCCGACGTTCAGGCCGGCTTGAAGAGCCGGGCACGGGCCAAGCTCAGCGATATACTGTCGGTTCCGGTCGCGACCCGTCCGAACTGGACGCCAGAGGAAATCCAGCGCGAGCTCGATAACAACGCGCAGGGCATTCTCGGCTACGTCGTGCGCTGGGTCGATCAGGGCGTCGGTTGCTCCAAGGTGCCCGACATCAACAATGTCGGCCTGATGGAGGATCGTGCCACTCTGCGCATCTCGGCGCAGCACATGGCGAACTGGTTGCATCACGGCGTCGTCACCGAGGCGCAGGTGGTCGAGACGATGGAGCGCATGGCCGCCGTCGTCGACGGCCAGAACGCCGATGATGCACAGTATGCAGCGATGGCCGGCAATTTTGACGGCTCGATTGCCTTCCAGGCAGCGCTCGAGCTGGTGCTCAAGGGCCGCGAGCAGCCGAACGGTTATACCGAACCGGTCCTGCATCGCCGTCGCCGCGAGTTGAAGGCCCGGCTGGCCGCCTGATCAAGGCGGCGCCGGGCTTCATCAACGCCGGAGACTTTCCAGGAAAACTGCGAAGCGGTTTTCCGTCCGGAAACGCGAAAAACCAAAGACATAGGGCGTTTCCGTGCCTCCGTTTGGGGCGGAAACGCTGTAGATCAGAACTCGGCCCAGCCTTCGGTGGACAAGGCCGCGTTGCCCTGCACCGCATACCCAGCCGATCGTACCGCAGGCGGTCGGTTTCCGATGTTCGCGTGCTGTTGGGGCGTGACGGCGCGGGGCGGCGTCCGCCGCGCCTCTGGCTTGGCCGCGGCACGGGTTTCCCCGGAAAGTTGGAACCTTCCGATCAGGGCGCGAAGGTTCGTGCCTTCCTGGGCAAGCGTCGCCGACGCGGCATTCGCCTCCTCGACCATGGCGGCGTTGCGCTGCGTCACCTGATCCATCTGGTTGACGGCGGTATTGACCTCGGCCAGCCCTACCGACTGTTCCCGGGCCGAGGTGGCGATGGCAGCCATATGCTCGTTGATGGTGATGACGTGCGCCTCGATGGTCTTGAGCGCCTCGCCGGTGTCGCGCACCAGCCGCACCCCGCTCTCGACTTCGGAGCTGGAGCTGCGAATCAGTTCCTTGATTTCCTTGGCTGCCTTTGCCGAACGCTGCGCCAGTTCGCGCACTTCCTGCGCCACGACCGCAAATCCCTTGCCGGCGTCGCCCGCCCGCGCTGCCTCGACGCCGGCGTTCAGCGCCAAAAGGTTGGTCTGAAAGGCGATCTCATCGATCACACCGATGATGCTGGAAATCTGACTGGATGATTCTTCGATCCGCCGCATCGCCTCGACGGCATTGGCCACGACGACGGCCGACTGCGTCGCGCTGGTCTTTGCTTCGCCTGCCACGTCGCGGGCTTCCTCCGTCCGGCGCGAGGAATTGCTGACATTGGCGGTGATCTGGTCGAGGGCCGCTGCCGTTTCCTCCAGGGATGCCGCCTGTTGCTCCGTGCGTTTCGACAGGTCGTCGGCGCTCTGGCTGATTTCGCGGGTGCCCATGCCGATATTGCCGGCGCTGTCAGCGACGGCGAGCATGGCATCGTTGAGCTGCGCGGCGGCCTTGTTGAGGTCGTGACGCAACTGCTCGAACTCTGCGGAGAAGGGTTCCTCCAGCCGCACGGCGAGATCGCCGTCGGCCAGCCGCTGCAAGCCGGTCGCAAGGCCTGACGTCGCCTGGATCAATTTCTGCTGCGCGGCCTCTTCGGCCTCGTCCTGCATCCGCGTGCGTTCCGCTTCGCCATTGCGGCGGCTTTCCTCGGCCTCGGCCTGCAGACGAAGGTTGGATCGGGCCGCTTCCCGGAACGACTGGATGGCGCGGGCCATCTCGGCGATTTCGTCCTTGCCGGTCACATTCGATCCGTCGTCTTCGAGATGGCCGTCGATCAGCTTGCGCATCGCCCCGATCTGCCTGGCGAGCGGACCGATGACGCCACGTGAAACCACCAGGTAGGTTCCAGCAGCCAGCGCGAGAACGAGCAGGATGATGCCGATGCTGACAGCTCGCACCGTTTCGAATTCGCGATGCTGTTCCTGAAAGACCTTGTCCGACAAGTGCACCTGAAGGTCGGAAATTTCCGAGATGGTCTCGGTCAAGGGATCGATGGTTTCGTAAAGCGAGGTGCGAACGAAGCTGTCGAGCGCCGCAGAATCACGCTCAGACAGGATTTTCGTCAGCGTTGCGATCGAGTCCATCGCGACCACCATCTGCTGCTTGGCGTTCTCGACAAGCTTCTGCTCCTCCGGTGTCATAGAGGTCGCGACATAGGCGTCCCAATTGGCGGTTATCACCTGCCGGGCGTCGTTGACCGAGGCAAGACCGGCCTCCATCGTCTCGTTTCCGTTGCGCACCTTGTGCGCCGCATCGACGATCGAGACGGCAAAAGCGTCCGATGTTGCCTTCAGATTTTTCAAGGGAACGATACGGTCGGCATAGACCGCATCCATCGTCGCGCTGTTTTCGGCAAGCGCATGCTGGCTGTAGACGGCAATGCCGATCGCGATGAGTGACAACAGTGCAATCGCACTCAGGAGCTTGGTCTTGATCAGCATGGCGGTCCCTTGGTTAGGTATCTCTCGGCCACACTTTTTAATTAATTAGATAATCCTTACTTAATAAGGCGCTGAATTTCAGGCCTTCTTGCGCGTTTTTTGAACAAATAATCGCAACGGAACCGGAAGCCAGCCACCCTGGTTTGAAGCACCGGAAGCGGGGCAACTCTGCGTAGCGACGTCGAGGAAATATCGTCGTGGACGTTCGGCCAACAAAAAAGCCGCCGAGGAATCCGGCGGCTTTCTGATTGCATGATCCTGGTCGCGTTTTACTGCTGAACGACCACGCGTGCGTTCTTGCCCGGACGAACGCGGGAGTAGAGATCGATGATGTCCTGGTTCATCAGACGGATGCAGCCCGACGAAGCGGCCGTGCCGATCGACGACCATTCCGGCGTGCCATGCAGGCGGAACAGCGTGTCCTTGCCCTGGTCGTTGAAGAGATAGAGTGCACGAGCGCCGAGCGGGTTCTTCAGGCCCGGGCCCATGCCTGCCTCGACATACTTGGCCACTTCCGGCTTCCGTTCCGCCATTTCCTTCGGCGGGTGCCACATCGGCCATTCCTGCTTCCAGGCGATATAGGCTTCGCCTTCCCATGCAAAGCCGGCCTTGCCGACGCCGATTCCGTAGCGAACGGCCTTGCCGCCGGGCAGCACGTAGTAGAGGAACCGGTTCGGGGTGTTGACGACGATGGTGCCGGGACGCTCGCTCGTCGAATAATCGACGATCTGGCGATGGAAGCGGCCATCGACCTTGTTGATCGGAACTGCAGGGAGCGCGTAACCGTGATCCTCAACTGCGCCATAATTGCCCGAAAAGATCTGATTCGAAGCGACCTGTTCCGCAACGGGAGCAGGCTCACCGCTTGCCGTCTCGGACTTGGTCGAAGTTGTCGAGCAGCCGGCTACGGCGAGTGTCGCCGCCAGGCTGCACAGGAGGAAGGCATTGCGGAAGCGCATAGGAGTCTCTTAAAATAAGAAGCGAAGAAAAACTGGGTCGGCCCGACCATCAGTGACAACGGTTATTTTCGATTAGTTGCTGCTATGCAAGGGATTGCGTGGCAACAAGGCGGCGGGAAAGTGTAAATTCCGTGACGCTGGCTTTTTTGCAACAAAAGCGGTGGCAGACGAGAGTCTAGACGAATGACAATTCTCTCTATCCATGACGACAACCCTCTCGTGGACGGTCGACAATCGAATCGCGCGCTCATGGTGCGCCGCGGGGTTCAGCGGCTTTTCACGGAATTGCGCCACGCGGTGCTGCCGGAATTGACGCTCGCCAGCGGCCGGCGTGCCGATCTCATCTCGCTGTCGGCGAAGGGCGAAATCTGGATCGTCGAGATCAAGACGTCGATCGAGGATTTCCGCGTCGATCGCAAATGGCCTGATTATCGGCAGCACTGCGACCGGCTGTTCTTCGCCACCCATGGTGACGTCCCGCTCGATATCTTTCCGGATGATTGTGGATTGCTGCTGTCGGATGGCTACGACGGACACATCATTCGCGAGGCACCGGAACACCGGCTTGCACCGGCAACCCGCAAGTCCGTGCTGCAGCTCTTTGCCCGCACCGCCGCACAACGGCTGATGCTGGCGGAGTGGGCTGCCGAGCGCAATGGCGAACTCGGCAACTCCATTCGCGATATCGTTTCCGGCTCCCGCGACGGGTCAGCCGAGGGTTGACTACTTCGGCGCGCGTTTTGCCAGGATCCGCTGCAGCGTTCGGCGATGCATGTTGAGCCGACGCGCCGTCTCCGACACGTTGCGCTCGCACATCTCATAGACGCGCTGGATATGCTCCCACCGCACCCGGTCGGCCGACATCGGGTTTTCCGGTGGTTCGACCCGTTCGCCCTGGCGCTGCACCAGTGCTGCGAAGATGTCGTCGGCGTCGGCAGGCTTGGCGAGGTAGTCGACCGCGCCGAGCTTCACCGCATTCACGGCCGTTGCAATATTGCCGTAGCCGGTAAGCATGATCATGCGGGTGTCGTCACGGCGGCTGCGGATCGCCTCGATTACGTCGAGGCCGCTGCCGTCGCCGAGCCTCAGATCGATGACGGCGTATTTCGGCGGGTTGCCCTTCGCCTTGGCGATGCCTTCGGCAACGGACTCGGCGATATCGACGGTAAAGCCGCGCGCTTCCATGGCGCGGGCGAGGCGTCGAAGGAACGGCGCGTCATCGTCGACGAGCAGCAGCGTTCTGTCCGGTCCGATCAGTTCGGCGTCCTGGGCGTGCGTGCTGGGCGAAGCTGTCGATTTTTCGGTCATTCTCGCAATCCTTGGGCGAAAAACGGGACGTTTTCACCGAGATTATAGGTTTCCTGTCATCCCGTTCAATAAACTGCCAAACGTCATTTCGCCAGTTTCGTGTCCATCAGCGCACGCGGCCATTCGACGCTGACCTTGGCGCCGGGGCGATCGGCGCCGCCGTTCTCGAAGCGTAGGCGCGCGCCGGACCGCTCGAGCAGGGTCTTGGCAATGAATAGGCCGAGCCCCAGGCCGCCGGCGCTGTCATCCTTCTGCCTGCGCGTGACATAGGGTTCGCCGATGCGCATCAGAATATCGGGGGCAAATCCATCGCCGTCATCGGCAATCGTCACCTTGACGTGGTCGGCGGTGTGCTCGACCGTCACGGTCACCTCCTGCTTGGCATAGTCGACCGCATTTTCCAGTAGATTGCCGAGCCCGTAGAGAATGCCCGCATTGCGGTTGCCGACCGGCTCCGATGCCTTGTCACCCTTTTCGACAAGATTGATGTGAATGCCGAACTCGCGGTGCGGCGCCATCACTTCCTCGACCAGCGAGGATAGCGGCAAGAGCCGCATATGCTCTTCGCTTTCGGAGGACAGCGTCGTCAGCCGCTTGAGAATGTCGCGGCATCGCTCGCTCTGGCTGCGCAGCAGATGCACGTCCTCGCCGAAGCGTGGGTCGTCACCGAGCTCACGCTCCATTTCCTTGGCAACGACACTGATCGTGGCAAGCGGCGTGCCGAGCTCGTGGGCAGCGGCCGCCGCCAGGCCGTCGAGCTGCGAAAGGTGTTTTTCACGCTGGAGCACGAGCTCGGTCGCCGTCAACGCCTCCGACAGTTCGCTCGCTTCGAGCGAGACGCGGTAGGTATAGAACGCGGCAAAGGCCGTCATCGACACGATCGCGAACCAGATGCCGGCCGTCAGCACCCGCGGCATCAAGAGAAGCGTGCCGGGATACCAGGGCAGCGGGAACGGCGAAAAGGCAAGGACGGTCACACCGATGACCGCAAGGCCGGCAAGAACGATGCTGTGCGGCTTCGGCTGCGAGGCCGAGGAAATGATGACCGGAACGCAAAGCAGCGGCGCAAACGGATTGGCAAGCCCGCCGGTGATGAAGAGCAGGCCGGTCAGCTGCGCGAGATCGAGCCCGAGCAAGGCAAACGCGGCCGGCGGTCGCAACCGGTGCGTCGGGGGGAAGCGCAGGGTGAGGTAGGTGTTGACCAGCGCCAATGTGGCAATCAGCACCAGGCACAAGAGCAAGGGCAGCGGAAACTGCAGCCACAGCGTTGTGATGATGACGGCGATCGATTGGCCGCCGACCGCAAGCCAGCGCAGGCGGATGAGCGTCTGCAGGCGCAGGCTTCTGTTCGAAGTCGGATCATTGTGTTCCAGTGCCACTGCCGTCATGCCTGCTCTTGTTCCTATGGCCCCCGTCAAGGGTATTGCCTCATGTACCACGCGGTTTTGCCCGTGTCGTCGGCGCGGCCTCCGCCGGGTTCTCCGGCCAGGGGTGCTTGGGATAACGCCCGCGCATGTCGGCCCGGACATCCCGCCACGACCCGGCCCAGAAACCCGGCAGGTCACGCGTGGTCTGGATCGGCTGCCGGCCGGGCGAAATCAGTTCGAGCAGCAGCGGCAGCCGGCCATCGCCGATAGCAGGGTGTTTTTTGAGCCCGAAGAGTTCCTGCACCCGGATGGAGAGAAGCGGTTCGTCGCCGTCATAGTGGATCGGATGCCGTTGTCCCGTCGGCGCCTCGAAATGCGTCGGTGCCAGTTTTGCCAGCTCCCGCTGCCGGTCGTGCGGGACCAGCGACAGCAATCCTTCGGAAAGCGCGCCGGCCTTGATGTCGGCGATAGCGGTGACGCCGTGTTGAAACGGAACGAACCAGTCCTCGAGCGTCGCAAGCAGGGCTGCGTCGGAAACGTCCGGCCAGGGTTCGCCGAGCGAGCGATGCAGGAAACCGATGCGATCGCGCAGTTGCATCGCCTCCTTGGAAAACGGCAGGACCGCCAGTCCAAGCTGGCGAACGCCATCGGCAAGCGCGCGTGCTGCGCTTTCGCCAGTCGGTCTTGGAAGCGGCGCCTCCTCGAAGATGATCGCACCCAGCCGGGTGACGCGGCGCGCGCGCACCTGGCGGCTCGCCCGGTCGAAGACGCTTTGCTCTTCCCGCACGATCGCTTCGGGCATATGCGCGTCGACGTCGGCGCGCGAAAGCTCGGCCGCCGCCAGCACGCGCTGGCCGCCGGCGCGGCCCGTGAGGTCGGCGATCACAAGCATGTTTGCCGCAGCGAGGCGCTCGGTCTCGGCGATCTCGGCCCCACGGCCGTTTGCCATCACGAACCGCCCACGGCCACCGCGCTGAAGCGCGATGCGGTCCGGGAAGGCGTGCATCAGCAAGGCGCCGGGCTGGACCGGTTCGCTCGACTTTCGCGCCCCTTTGAGTTCCGCCGCCATGCGGCGGGCAAGATTGCGCGAGGCTTCGGCGCGCTCGCCGCGCTCCTGGCGAAAGCGGCGCAGTCGGTCCTCCAGGTCGATGGCGTTGCCGCCAAGGCCTTGCTCCGTCAGCATGACCGCGAGCAGACAGGCCGCCTCGCCCTGGCCCTCCTCGGCCGCCGAAACCGCCATGGCCGCAAGGCGCGGCGGCAGGGCCAGATCACGGATCTTGCGTCCCCTTGGGGTCAGCGCGCCGAAACCATCGAGCGCGCCAAGCTCGCTCAGCAGCTTTCGCGCTTCCATCAGGGTCGTTTCCGGCGGTGGGTCGATGAAGGCAAGCGCTGCGGGATCGGTGACGCCCCAGTGCGCCATGTCGAGCAGCAGTCCGGAAAGATCGCTGGCCAGGATCTGCGGCGGCGTGAAGGCCGCAAGCGCTGCAGTCTGGCCGGCATGCCAGAGGCGGATGGCAATGCCCGGCTCCGTTCGCCCGGCTCGGCCGGCGCGCTGATCGGCCGACGCACGCGAGACGCGCACGGTTTCAAGCCGGGTGATGCCGGTCGACGCTTCGAAGACCGGCAGTCTCTGCAAGCCGCTGTCGATGACGATCCGCACGCCGTCGATGGTGATCGAGGTTTCGGCGATCGAGGTGGCAAGAACGATCTTGCGCGTGCCTTTCGGCGCCGGCCGGATCGCCGCATCCTGCTCCTTCTGCGTCAGGTTTCCGTAAAGCGGAACGACCGTCGTATCGGCTGTAAACCGGTCGGCAAGCCGTGCCGCCGTCCGGGTGATTTCGGCCTGTCCCGGCAGAAAGGCGAGGATCGATCCTTCTTCGCTGCGATGCGCCTCGACGATGGCGCGCACGACTGCGTCCTCGACGCTCTCGCCGCCGCGGTCCTGGTTGCGGATGTCGATGGGGAAACTACGCCCCTGGCTTTCGACGACGGTCGCGTCACCGAGCAGTTTTGAAACGCGCTCGACGTCGAGTGTTGCCGACATGACGATGATCCGGAGATCGTCGCGCAGCGCAGACTGGACGTCGAGCGCCAGTGCCAGGCCGAAATCGGCATCGAGTGAACGTTCGTGAAATTCGTCGAAGAGAACCGCGGAGACGCCCGCCAGCTCCGGATCGTCGAGGATCATGCGGGCAAAAACGCCTTCGGTCACTACTTCGATCCGGGTCTTGGCCGATATCCGGTTGTCGAGTCGCATGCGATAGCCGACGGTTTCGCCCACTTTCTCGCCGAGTAGCTCCGCCATGCGCCCGGCCGCTGCCCGGGCGGCGAGCCGCCGGGGTTCGAGCAGGACGATCTTGCCGCCGTCGAGCCACGGTTGCTCGAGCAGGAACAGCGGCACGAGCGTCGTCTTGCCGGCGCCGGGTGGCGCCGAAAGCACGACGGAGCGGGCCTTGTCGAGAGCTTCGGCGATCTCGGGCAGGACCTCGCGAACCGGCAAGGCGGGCAGGGTAAGCGTCACGATTGTCTCTCCGCTCCGATATGGATGAGCGCACCGCCGGCGGCGTCCGCGTCCGCGCGGTCATGGGTCACGAGGATTGTCGGCAGGCCTGCGGACCGCGCCTTGGCAAAGACCAGCTCGCGCGTTTGCTGGCGCAAGGCCATGTCGAGTTTGGAAAAAGGCTCGTCGAGCAGCAGCAGGCGCGGCTCGGAGAGAAGCACGCGTTGGAGCGCGACACGCGCCTTCTGCCCGCCCGAAAGCGTCTCCGGGTCGCGGTCGAAGAACCCGCCAAGCCCGCCTTCATCGAGCGCGTTTTCTGCCATCCGACGCCTGACGTCTCGGTCCTTGAACGCCTCGGGTATGGCAAAGACGATGTTGCCGCCGACCGAAAGATGCGGGAACAGCAGCGGATCCTGGAAGAGAATGCCGGTGTGGCGCTGTTGCGGCCGCAGCGCGATCAGATCGTCCTGCCCGAGCAGAACTGCACCGCTGGCGGTAAAGGCAGGGTCGAGAAATCCGCCGATATAGGCGAGCAGCGTCGACTTGCCGGAGCCCGACGGACCCATGATCGTCAGGACGTCGCCGGGCATGACCGTCGCCGAAACGGAAAGCAGCAGCCGGTCGGCCAGCCGGATCGTCACATCGGACAAAGTCAGAGGCATCGTCTTGCCTGGCGTTCGCATTCAGATCCTCATTGCCCGTCGGTGGCGGAATAGCAACTGCGGCACGAGCGATGCAATGAGAAAACCGAGAAACGGCAACAGTGCCTGAAGCAGCGCATAAACGCCGATGATGCGCCGATCTCCTCCCGACGAAAGCGCCACCGCCTCGGTGGTGATCGTCGTCACCCGTCCGGCGCCGATCAGCACGGTCGGCAGGTAGAGGCTGACGGAGACCGCAAAGCCGACGGCAAATGCCGTCAGGCAGGCGCGAAGCAGCATGGGCAGTCGAATGGTCATGAGGATCTTGAGTGGCGATTTACCCAGTCCCGATGCGACCTGTTCGTAGCGCCGGTCGAGCGCCCGCCAGGGCGGCGCTAGTGACAGAAGCACATAGGGCAGAACGAAGACCAGATGCACGGCGGCAACGGTGGCGATCGACGGCGAAAACCCCGCCATTGCTGCCAGGATCTGCAATCCAAACACGAAGGCGATCTCCGGGACCAGCAATGGCAGGAAGACGGGAAACCAGCGCTCGGCGGTGCCGTGAGCACTGCGCGATAGCAGGCCGATGGCGATCGCAAGTGCGAGGAGCGATGACAGCAGGGCGATGATGATAGTGTTGGCCAGAGGTCCGGCGAACCCTCCAAGGGCGCGTTGCCATGTTCTGAAGGTGAGGCTTGTCGGCAGACTATCAGGGAATGGCCACAGCCCTGCAATCGACCAGAGCGCCAGCAGGCCGAGCCCGGTAAAGATCAACGCCGCGGACAAGGTCGTGATCACGGCTGCGGTCCGGCGAAGAAGTCGGTCGTCACTCAGGCGTTTTCCCGAAGCGCTCAGGCGCCGGTGACAAAGACGACCGAGCCGTTCGACGCCGATCCAGACCACGATCGCGAACAGGCCGAGCGCTAGCTGCAGCACGGCGCCGGCCGAAGCGAGGAACCGGGCGCCGATGTCGTCGTCGGCCAGCCATTGGGCGATACGTACCGGCAATGTCGGCGGCAATCGGGGCCCAAGGATCATCGCGACGTCGATCACCGAGGTCGAGTAGACCAGCACCGCGAAGACAGGCAGGCGGATCTGCCGATAAAGCAGCGGCCAGAGCGCGATGATAAAGCCCGATACCCGGCCATAGCCGAGAGCTGACATCAAACGTCGCGCATTCGCCACGGGCAGCTGCGGCAGTGCCGCCAGCATTACCAGCAGCAGAAAGGGCATCTCCTTGGCAATAAGACCGGATATCATCGACAACCCGAGCGGATCGTTCGGCACGAGCCAGTCCGGCGGTCGGTCGAAGCCGGTGAGTTCGGGAGAGGCGAGCCGAATGAGAAAACCGGACGGCGCGATCAGGAAGGCGATCGCAAATGCCGATGCGGCGTGCGGAACGGCCAGCAGCGGTGAAAGCAGATGCTGGATGAAGGCGAAGGGTCGCGTTCCGGCGAAACCCGCGACAAAGGTGCAGACCACCATCAGGGTGACAAACGTGCTGATCAACCCTGCCGCCAGACTGATCAGAGCCGAGCGCAGGATATGCGGCTGGGCGACCAGCGCCTCGAAATGCCCGAGCGTGAGCTGCGTACCGCCGAGTGCGGGCAGGTAGCCGAAGGCCGGAAGCAGGGTGCCGGCGAGACCAGCCAAAACCGGCAGGCACAGCATGACCGCCACACCTGTGCCGATGCCCCGCTGCAGGGCGTCCCTCACAGGGATGTCCGTCGATGGCGCCGGCACTCGCCGTTAATTGGCGGCGCCATATCGGCGGATCCATTCGGTTTCGATCCGCGTCATCCAGTCGGGATGCGGTTCGGCAAGCGCCGGGCCGAGCTGATCGGGCGGCAATGTCGCCACCCCGAGATCGAGGGCTGCAAAGGCGGCACGGTCGGCATCCGGTAGTTTCACCATCGCCAGCACCGTCGGGTCACCCCAGTATTGGGCGTCCTGTTTGCGCAACTGCGCCTCGGGAGAGAGCAGGAAATCCGCAAGCAGCAGCGCGCCCGCACCAGCATTGGCGTTATAGGGAATGGCAACGAAATGGGTGTTGCCAAGCGTTCCGCCGGAAAAGACGAAGGAGCGGACGGTGTCCGGCAGCTCGCCATTGGCGATAGCCGCCGAAGCTTCGGCGGGATTGAAGGCGAAGATGATGTCGAGTTCCCCGTCGGCCAGCTTCTGCTTCATATCGGGGTAGTTCTGCGGATAGGCCTTTCCCTTGCGCCATAACAACGGCGTCAGCTGGTCGAGATAGGCAAAGAGCGGCGCCACATCCTGTTGAAACGTTGCCTCGTCCACGGGCTTCAGCAACTTGCTCCTGTTATCGATGAGCTCGATCAGCGCCTGCTTCAAGAACGAGGAGCCGGCGAAATCCGGCGGCTGCGGATAGGAGAAGCGTCCCGGATGGGCCTTTGCCCAGCCAAGCAGGTCTTTTGCCGATGTGGGCAGCTGCGCGGTTGGCGTGCGGGCCTTGTCATAGAAAAAGACCAGTTTGGCGCCGCCCCAAGGGCTTTCGAGCCCTTCCGTCGGTACGGTGAAGTCGGTGAGGATTGTCGGCTTCGTCTCGTGGTCGACATAGGCCCAGTTCGGAAGCCGGGTTGCCCAGCTGGGGCTGAAGAGCAGGCCCTGCCGCTTCATCGCGGCAAAGTTCTCGCCATTGATCCAGATGAGATCGACGGTGCCGGCAGCATCCTTGCCCGCCGATTTCTCCGCAAGCACGGTTGCGACCGCTTTGGCGGTGTCATCGAGTTTTACATGCACGACGTTGACGCCGTAGCGCGCCTTCATCTGTTCGCCCGCCCAGGCGATATAGGCATTGATATTGGCTGAACCGCCCCAGGCGTTGAAATAAACCGTCTCGCCCTTGGCCTCGGAAACGACCGAAGCCCAGTTGTCGATGTCGAAAGCGGCCGCCGGGCAGGCAAGGCTAAGTGTGGCGACGACCGCCGCTGCCCATCGTCTTACCCATCCGATCATGCTGCACTCCCCCGCATTCGTGTTTCGGCGCGAAGGTAAGCCAAGCGCCTGTGGCGTCAATGCGCGCCGATGGTGGCGACCGTCACGTTTCGGTGAAACGACGGCAGTCTCGATGAGCACGGTTTGCCGTGAAGATGGGCGTTTTCCGCCGGGTGGGCGGCCTTTTTGCGAAGCTCCTAAGGAGAGGTAAGCGTGAGCGACGGCGTTTCCCTGGCTCTTGGCAACGCTTTTTGACCGATTGGCCAATGATTCTGGTTTTGGTTTTGCTGGTCTGGTGATGCGGAGCGGGCTGTTGATAACTCTC